>JAHBSJ010000016.1:0-47500 GCA_019639155.1 Acidobacteriota bacterium
CACGCTGACGTTCTCGGATACGGCAGCACAGACCATTCCGGACAGCTCGGCACCGACGACCGGCAACTACAAACCGACGAACTGCGAGACGCCTGTATTGGCATTCGCACCGCCGGCACCGGGACTGCCTTATACGGAACCGGGCTGCTCGCTGATCAGGCCCGTCGAGCAAACGATGTTCGGCCAGTTCGGCCTGGTGAACGGCAACGGCGTCTGGAGCCTCTTCATACGCGACGACGCCGGAACGCCGCTCGCACCTGACACGCTCATGGGCGAGATACTCGGCGGCTGGGGCCTGCAATTGCTCCCGCCAACCGCGGCAGGAGTCGAAGTGTCCGGGCGTGTGATGACGCCCGACGGACGCGGATTGCGTAACGCCACAGTAACGATGACCGACGGACAAGGCGTTACGCGGTCCGCTGTCACTTCCTCGTTCGGCTACTACAAGTTCGAGGGTGTCACCGCCGGCGATAACTACGTGATGAACGTCAACTCTAGACTCTATCGCTTCACACCGCGCGTCGTACTTGTAAGCGACACGCTGACGGACGTTGATTTCGTCGGGCTGGAGTGAGAAACAAGCCTGTCTAAAGAATGCGGCGGCGTCCATCAGTGATGGCGGATGCCTTTGGAAGCCCGCTAGCCATTTGCTCTGCACGCGCCAACGGCTGAGCGGTTAAAGGAGAATTGAAATATCATGTTGACCCGAACCCGACTCGTTGTAACAATATTTGCCCTTGTTGCTATCGCGGTAACCGCCGCGTTCGTGACGGACAGTACGTCTGCAATTTCGCCTCGCAAGGCCGTTGCGGCGTCGACCTCATCGGACTCTGTACCGCGCACAACGAAAATCCGGGATGAAAAGGCAATTACCGCGGCCGCAAAAGTCGACCTTCTTTCGATCAGCGAGATCCTGAATTCCGATGGGACAATCAAGGATGGCACCGCGGGGAGTTTTGATCCGAAAGGGTACAGACTGGAATTGGGCCCGAATAACGAACCGCTTATGTTATTTGACGGCGACGGATGTTCAGACAAATGGGACGATAGATTCGCGGTCGAAGGGGTTAATGGCTCAGTTCATGCGGTTGCTGTTTCCGGCACTGAGGTTTATGTTGGGGGATTCTTTTCGTCTGTCGGCGGGGTTTCGGCGAACAATATCGCAAAATGGGACGGAAGTTCGTGGTCAGCTCTTGGTACGGGTACGGATAATATTGTGCTTTCCCTTGCAGTATCGGGAAGCGTGGTTTACGCGGGCGGCTATTTCCAGACTGCCGGGGGAATAACAGTAAACCGGATCGCCCGCTGGGGTGGGTCGTCGTGGTCGGCTATGGGGTCTGGAGTTACCAACGGTGTATGGGCAATTGCGGTATCGGGGGTGGACGTTTACGTTGGGGGCGAGTTCATCGAGGCCGGCGGAGTGCCCGCCAATAAAATTGCAAGGTGGAACGGCACCACTTGGTCGGCTTTGGGCGTCGGATTGAATGACACGGTTTATACGATTGCCGTATTCGGATCCTCTGACATTTACGTAGGGGGCAATTTCACCCAGGCCGGCGGCCTTCCTGCCAACCGGATCGCTCGATGGACAGGCTCGATCTGGTTGGCCTTGGGCTCAGGAACGAGTGGTGAGGTTAGGGGCATCGCTGTCTCAACACCAAATATCTATGTTGTCGGGAATTTCACGACTGCGGGCGGTGTCACAGTTAATCGAGTTGCCAGATGGAGTGGTTCATCATGGTCCGCTCTAGGAGGAGGGGCTGATAATGTGGTTGGCTCCGTTGTCGTCTCGGGGGCCAATGTTTACGTTGGAGGAGTTTTCACGACTGTAGGTGGTGTTATGGTTAACAATATCGCCAAGTGGAATGGCTCGTCATGGTCGGCGCTCAGCACCGGAACGAACGGTCCCATATACACTATCGGCCTCTCAGGATCTAATGTTTACGTCGGTGGTGAGTTCACCACAGCCGGGTGTCGAGATTCGTTCAACTTCGGAATGTACTCAGAGTTTGGTGGCACTCAGACGCCTACACCGACACCGACTCCGGAGCCTACACCAACGCCGACGCCTGAGCCGAGTCCCACACCGACGCCCGGGGATTGCGTTACGGTGTCGCTGCCGAGTTCGCCTGTAACGGGGCTGCCGGGGACGAACATCACGGTTCCGGTCACGGTCAGCGATCTGACGGGACGTGAGGTTACGTCGTTCGACTTCACGCTCGAATACGACTCGAATAAGCTCACGTTCGTTGGAGCGTCGAACACCGGAACGGTGAGCAGCGGATACATGATCACGACTTTCGAGCAGACGACGGGGCAACTGGTGGTTTCGGGATTCGGCACGACCGACCTGACCGGCTCCGGCGTACTGCTCAACCTGACATTTACGGTTGCCGGCGATCCGGGTTCATGTTCGACGCTGGATCTGACCGCGTTCGACTTTAACGAAGGTACGCCGTGTTCCATAACTTCGAACGGCGAGGCCTGCGCCCTTGACCGCCGCATTTTTGGGACCGTCTTCTATGCGAACAAGGAAGAGCCGATAGGAGTGCCGGAGGTAACAATGACCGCAGCCGGCAGCCCGTCAAATCAGGTTGGCACTAATGAATTTGGATCTTACCAGTTCTTCGTGTTAGGCCCGGGGGCGTACACAATAACCCCGACAAAGTCGGGTGATAATGCGGGCATAACCGCTTTCGACGCTTCACTGGTTGTTCAACGCGTGGTCGGGATGACCGCATTCACTCCGGTGCAGACGATAGTGGCTGATGTCAGCGGCAATGGCGTTATCACGTCATTCGACGCGGCGCAGATCGCCCGCTTCGTTGTCGGCAATCCAAACACCGGTGCTACCGGCCAATGGCGGTTTGACCCTGTCCAACGCAATTATCCACCGTCCTCGATCTCGCTTTTCCAGGAGAATTATGATGCATTTCTAATGGGTGAGGTTTCCGGCGACTGGACACCGGAAGATGTGGGCAGCCAGCGTCAGAACCGCATCAACTCGGAGGGAACGGAGCCTGTCGCTGTTTCGCTTCCACATACTACATTCGGCATCGGTGCCGCGGTGAATATACCGATGACTGTCGGCGATCTGACGGGCCGCGGACTGATCGCTCATCAATTCGAGATCGCATACGATCCAACCGTGATCATGCCCGACGTTGTCCCGGTCGACCTTACGGGAACGCTCAGCAGCGGCTTCAACCTGGCATACAACGCCGCGACGCCCGGACTGCTCCGGGTCGGGATCTACGGCATCAACGACCTCGCGGGCGAGGGAACCTTGGTAAATCTGCGTTTCGTCGGTGTTGGGGCGTCGGGCTCGGTGAGCGAACTGCGGTTCGTCAACTTTATGTTCAATGAGAATGTTGACATCAGCACCGTCACCGACGGTAGTGCTACCGTTCTGGCACCGACTAACGCCGGTGTTGAAGTGTCGGGGCGTGTGATGACGCCCGACGGACGCGGATTGCGTAACGCCACAGTGACGATGACCGACGGACACGGCGTTACGCGGTCTGCAGTTACGTCGAGCTTCGGTTATTACCGCTTCGACGGCGTGCCCGTGGGCGATTCGTTCGTGATGAGCGTGAATTCGCGCATGTATCGCTTCGTCCCGCGTGTTGTGGTAGTGACAGACACGCTGACCGATGTTGATTTCGTTGGGATCGAGTGATCAGCCGGACCGCAGGCTGGCAGTCGGAGTCTCGGCGGCAAACTCCATTCCGGCAAACGGAGACTTCTCCGTACGTCGCGGAGACATCTACGGACGTCGCGGAGACATCTACGGAGGTCGCGGAGACATTGACGGAGGTCGCGGAGACATCTACGGACGTCGCGGAGACCTCTCCGGACGTCGCGGAGACATCTACGGGACTCGCGGAGACATCTACGGACGTCGCGGAGACTTCTCCGGCACTCGCGGAGACATTGACGGACGTCGCGGAGACATCTACGGACGTCGCGGAGACATCTCCGGAACTCGCGGAGACTTCTCCGGACGTCGCGGAGACATCTACGGACGTCGCGGAGACCTCTACGGGACTCGCGGAGACTTCTCCGGGACTCGCGGAGACATCTCCGGAACACGCGGAGACATCGACGGGACTCGCCGCCGGACCGCAGGCAGCCTTGCCTGCACACCGCCGAATTGCCGTCGGCTTTAGCCGACGGTCCGAAATGCCAATAATTGTGCGGGCTTCAGCCCAAATGATCTGCGGGCTAAAGCCCGAACTTCATTTATACACGCAAACCGTCGGCTAAAGCCGACGGCAATTCCTGGAAACCGGATGCAGGCTGGCAGCCCGCGGTCCGGCGTGCAACCACCCGGTTCTGGCACAAAAAACGTGCCAATGTTGCCGAAACCGGCAACTGCGGCAGGTGGTTCTGACGTTTTACTAAGATGCGTTTCGATCGCGATGATCAGAGTAGGTTTACCTTGCGCAAAATCTCTTGGAACTTCGGGTAATTGCGGATGATGTCGTAACGCGGATCGACCTTCATTTGGAGCAATCGTTCGTCGCCAGATTCGTATAGTTCGTCTAGTGCTCGGTGCATTTTCTCCTTTTCGCCAAGATGGGCGTAGGCAGCAACGAGTCCTGATCCGACATTTCGGTTTCCTTTCATTGCTTCCAGTCTTTGGATGACCTCGCCAGCTTTGGCTCGGTTGCCCGCGGCAGCATACGCAAAGCCCAGAACTACATAAGGTCGTGAAGGTTTTTGTCCGCGAGCCTCCAATTCCCTGACACCGTTCTCCATGTGAGCGATAGCAGTATCAAATCGGCCGCAAAGAGCTTCATATTCCCCCTGAGCGAGCGACCTTCGAGCGGGATCCGGCTGAAAATCCAGTACTCTGGGCATATATTCCATTGCTTCATCACACGCTTTTGTGCGAACCAGAATATTCATGATCTCGTTATGGGCGCTGGCGTTTGCAGGATCGATAGTTAGTGCGTTATCGACATATTTCTTAGCGTTTTCGAAATCGCCCTGCAACGCATAATTGATATTTAGCCACAGGTTCGCAAGGAGATAATTAGGATTCAACTCGATCGCACGCTTAAATGACCGTTCTGCCTCAGCAAAATTGTAATCGTATTTTTGATATACCCAACCGAGGGCGACGTGTGCTTCCGCAAGGTTTGGGTTCTCACTCAGAGCTTTGAGGGCAAGTTCACGTGCGAGGCTGTATCCTGCGTCGCGTTTGTGTGTACCGGAACTTGTCTGTAGGTTAATGACGTTTGCCAATTCCGCCGTTGCCGAGGTGAAATGTGGGTCTATCTCAAGCGCTTTTTCGAAATAGCCGCGTGCCTTTTTCAGCGAACCGTCAAAATCAGCGGCACGCAGATCAAAGAAATATCGGCCGCGAAGATAATTATCATAGGCCTCCGCGTTCGTAGTAGAGACCTTGGTGAGCGTTGAGCTGCCCGCAACGGGCTGGAGCTCGATAAGCCGCGCCAGTAAACCTTCCGCTATTTGGTCCTGTAACGCGATCAACCGATCCGTGGTGCCGTCGAATTTTGCAGACCATACTTGATCGCCTGTCTTTACAGAGATCAGCTGAACCGTAGCACGCAGCTTGCCGTTCTCGGACTGGAGCCTGCCGTCCAGGACAGCGTCCACGCCCAATTGTCTTCCTAACTCCACAGCGTCCTCGGCGCTATCGGCGAACTTTACGACGGAATTGGTCGGCCTTACGACCACGTGAGACAAATTGCCGAGCCTGGTTATCACTGAGTCGGCAATGCGAAGTCTGAGTTCACGATCCTCTGCATTTTCAGAGAATGATCTGAATGGCAGTACCGCGACTGAGTCAATGTTATCCGCGTCGGTTGTCCCAAAGGTCCGCCATCCGACCACGGCTATTGACGCTGCCAAAGCAATCATAAGAAGTGCCAATACCGAACCCTTGGCGACTATAGTGCGAAATCTTTCGTGTCTTACCGCGACGGGTTGCGAGGCGTTTACGAGGTGCAGCGAAGATGAGTGAACATCGCCTGCATCCTCAACGGCCTGTGAATTCGGATCGCCGTTCTTGGGCCCGGGCACTTCACCGAACGGGAGTACTACGCCCGGACGCAGGGTTTGGACACTTGGGAGGAAGCGAAAACCGCGACGCGGAACGGTCTTAATGAATTCTGTGTCCGGCTCAATGGCCGCCAGTGCTTTTCTGAGCTGCGAAATAGAGTACGAAAGGGCATTGTCCTCGACAAAAGTGTCTTTCCATATCTCGCTGATCAATTCGTCCTTAGTGACCAGTCGATCATGGTTTTGCACCAGATAGGCCAGGCAATCGGCGATCTTAGGCGCGAGTTCAACCAATTGGCCTTTATGGTAAAGATTCCCCGCGGAAGGTTCGAATACGAAACCTTGGAAGGAATAAACCTCTGAATTTTGCACTTCCTCAGGGTTCCACATAAAAACTCAGAGTTTCCTCACGGTTTCCTCAAGACTTTGGGGGTTTACAAAACAAATAATAGCAACAAATCGCCGAAGTTCCTACATAAATTTGGTCATTCGAGTTGTCCGAGATCTGGTAAAAAGACCTGAAGTTTCAGAGATAATCATCATGAAAGTCTATAAATACAACGTTTTGGCCGGCATTGCGGTCGTCAGCATTTCGATGGCAGCAGTTGCTCTTGAGCAAGGCATTGGCATCTATCGGCTTCTGGCAGATGCTGAGGGCATACTCGCGCCGATAGTGAACGGCGCGGAGGTTGCCGAAATCCCCGACAATGGTTTCGGAAATGTGGAATCTCGGGCTGACCTGCATTCGGCCGCACCTGCAGATTGCGTTGCGGGTCAGAAGACCTGGGACGGCGAAGGTCTGACCAATAATTGGTCAGAACCCGCAAATTGGACTTGCGATCAGGTCCCGGCGAATACAGATCTTGTCATTTTCGACGGGACAAGTACCAAAGATGCTTTTATTGACACGAACATTACCGTTAACCGCTGGCAGATCAATGCCGGATATACCGGCACGATAACGCAAGGGCCGTCGTCGAGCGTGTCGGTACTGTTCAATTTTAATGCCCCTTTCTTTACTCAGTCTTCAGGTAATTTTGTTTGCAGTTCGGCTCCCGTAACATTCGAGAGCAGTATCGTGACCTTCAGCGGCGGCACGTTTGATTGCAGTGCCGCATCATCGATGATCGTCCGCGCAACCTCGCAGGCATTCAGCCTAAATGGCGGTACGTTCACCGCGCCCGCGGGAACTCTATCGTTCAATGGCGGCGTCGTTAATATCGCGAGCGCGAGTTTTTCTCACAACAACGGGACCGTTGCATTTCGCGGTTATGATGGGCCGAATGGATTCAGCTGCTGCGTGACGCTCAATATCGATGGTGCATTGGCCGGGCAAATGGCATTGAACAACTTGAATTTGGATAACTCTCTGGCCAGCGGACAGTTGACGCTTTCAGATCAGGACGTCCTGGTCGCGAACGGGACATTGTCGCTCCTGGACGGGGATCTCAGGATGTTGAATCCCAACTCGTCAAACGGAAATACTGCCATTCACGCATTTGGACCGGTCGTCGTCTCGCCGAACTGGGGCAACGCAACCGGCGATACCGGTGACGCCACTGTTAAGCTGCTCGGTAATTCCGCCAGGACTGTAGAGATACCAAGTGGTCTTGTTGGAACATTCAACGCAATGGTCGTTGATGCACCGAATACGATCGTCAACGCGACGGGAAACGGCGAGCTTAGATTTTATAAGGTTGACCTGATCCAAGGCACTATCAACACTGGGGTAACCGAATTTGGATACGGAAATCAGTTTCCATATTCGTCAAGCAGTATTTCGGGAGGAACCTTTAATTGCGGTACCGGCACGGTCACCGGAAGGCAGTCCGTATTGGTGATGACGGGTGGGATCTTTGATTGTTCTGCCGCGTCGGAAATGAGCCTCCTTTTTTCAAGGCTTGACCTGACAGGCGGCCTATTCACGGCACCGGCGGCGACAATGAATTTGTTCGGGCTGATCGGCGGGGTACCGCCGCTAAACGTCAACGGCGGAACATTCCTTCACAATAACGGCACGTTGAAACTCGGCCGCATCTCAAGTACTGATCCGCCTGTTTTCTCATCTCAATCGGGAATTGAGGTCAATGGCAGTCAACCGGGAACGTTGGATGTTAACAATGTTGTCTGTGATGATGATGTAAACAACCCGAACACCTTTTCGGCCTTATTCGGTGGGGGAGATACGATCAGAGTCAGAGGGAACTTCACCTTGTCGAAAGGGCAGCTTGGCCAGATCGGGAGCGGAGCATTGCCGAACTTAGAATTATTTGGCGATCTCTCGGTGAACGGAACGGCCGTCAGCGCGGGCGGATTTAGCGTTCCGAATATAAGATTCGTCGGCACAGGCGACCAAAATGTCAGCCGCTCGGGTACTGCAGAGTTTCCCGGCGGGTCGTATTTCATAAACAAGCCGTCGGGCAGCGTCATTTCCTCGGGCGATCTGGACCTTACGTATCTCGACGGGTTTTCAAATCGCCAAGGGAACGACCTCTCGATCCAATCGGGACGATTGTATCTCAATAACGAAAGCAACTTGCGTGTCAGAAATCTGACCCTCAACGCGGCCGGTTCGCTGGTCAACGATTCTTCAACAACTATCACCTTATTCGGCAATGTCATTAACAACGGCATCATCGATCTGCAGGGCGGCGGCGCGGCTTGTCCTGAGAACGATACGATCCTGATCCGCTCAAACAACACCACGCAGCGAACGTGGACAGGAACCGGCATATACAGGCTTGTTGATGTCGATGTCGAACGAATGGGCGGTACCGGCAATAAGAATGTTTTCAGCGGTACGAATAGCGGCAATAATAATGCTACCTGGATATTCAATTCCGGCTGCCCGGAAGCATTGAGCCTCTCTCCGACTACGGCAACGGTGCAGACAGCGGCGACGCAGCAGTTCACGGCGTCAGGCGGTTTCGGCACGCGAACATTTAGTCTTGCAGTCAATAATTCCGGCGGTTCGATCAATCCGACGACAGGGTTTTACACGGCGGGATCTGCACCGGGAACGACAGATACCGTCCGAGTGACTGATGGTATCGGCTCGACGATCGACGCATCGGTCACCGTGTTTGGGCCGCCGACGCAGGTCGCATTTACTTCGCAGCCTGTCTCGACAACGGGCGGCGCAATATTGAACACGATAACCGTCGCAGTTCAGGACGCGGCCGGTACGACCCTAACTAATTCGACCGCTCCGGTCACGCTTTCCATAGCAGATAATCCGGGCGGAGGTGTGCTTTCCGGCACGGTCACCCGAAACGCCGTAAATGGAATTGCCACATTCAACGATCTCAGTATAAATAAAGCCGGAGCGGGATATACGCTCTTGGCAAGCTCCGGTTCGTTGGCTTCGGCAACCAGCAATGCTTTCAATATCATCGTAGGTGCGGCCACAAAGCTTACGTTCTTGACTCAGCCCGCCGACACCGTGCCAAACACCCAGTTTCAGCCTATCCAGGTTGCGGTTCAGGACGCGGGTGGAAACACGGTGGTCGCTCCGGCAAGGTCTATATCTCTCGGCATTTCAGGATTTGGCACACTTGCAGGCACAACCTTCAGGACCACGGTGAACGGCGTCGCGATCTTCAATAATGTGAGTGTGCCGACATTCGGAACTGGCCGCAGGCTGAGTGCCACTTCGAGCGGTTTACCATTGGAATTGAGCGATCAGTTCAACGTAGATGCCATTTTCACAGTGACAAATACGAATGACAGCGGTCCCGGATCGTTGCGGCAGGCGATTTTGAATTCCAACGCAGGGTCGAACTTCCCGCAACTGGCAAGGACCATTCGATTTGATATCCCAGGAGCAGGCCCGCATACGATAGCCCCCTTGACAGTTCTTCCGGTAACAACGGCGAGAACCTTGATCGACGGAACATCACAGCCCGGTTATACCGGAATACCTCGGGTACAGATCACCGGTTCTAACCTGCCATTGAACTCGATAACGCCTAATATTGGGCTAAATGTCGGCGCGCCAGGATCGTTTTCTGAGGTGCGCGGATTATCGATCACCAATTTTAAGCATACGTCTCCGGCGATGGCCGCCGGTATCTTTCTTGGTCCCTCAGGATTCGCGTCCCCGAATGTGACCGTAGTTTCAAATTATGTAGGTGTCACACCCGGCGGTGTAGCCGGCGGGAACAACGTCGGGATACAGATAAATGGAAGTGCTGCCGTGATCGGCGGAACTGATCCGGCACTGGGCAATGTGATCAGCGGGAATTCGACCGGATTGTTCATCACATTTAACAGCACAACGAATACGGTCATCGGCAATAAGATCGGAACGAATCCCGCCGGGACCGTGAGTATCGCCAATGTCGTAGGATTGCGCGTCGAAGGCACAAACAATATCATCGGCGGGAATGCGCCGGGCTCCGGAAATATAATTTCAGGCAATACCCAAGAGGGACTGATATTGCGCGGCCGCTCAAATTTGATCCGAGGGAATACGATCGGTCGAAACGCTGCAAATACCGCGAACATTCCAAATTTGACAGGCATCGCGTTGCAGTCCGGCGTGTTACTCACCGGCGGCTTAACTCCGGGTGCGGATCTCATTGAAAACAACATTGTCGCCGGCAACACAAGGGCCGGTATCGACGCATCGACGACAGCGTCCAGTAACTACTATTCTCGAGGACGTTTTCAATTCAATTCGATCTTTCTAAATGGCGGGCTGGGCATCGCTCTATCGAATCCCCTTAGCCAAACGCCGAATGATCAAGGCGACGTCGATGTCGGCCCAAATGACAAACTAAATTCTCTAGAGATTACCTCGGTTGCGGTCTCGGGCGGAACGACTGAGATCCGCGGCGGGTTCTTTAAGAAAACGGAGGGAGACAATTACCGGGTTGATTTTTATTCAAATACAAACTGTTCGACGATCACCGGCAGGTCTGCTCAGAATTTCATCGAGTCTAAAAACTTCTCCTTGTTTGGTAATTCGCCCTTCAAGAGCAACCTGCTGTTTACGCTGCAAACCGCAATACCGTTCAATGAGGGTGTGTCGGCGATCATTGTTGACTCGCTCGGAAACACTTCAGAGATCAGCCCTTGCAGATTCCCGGTTCCCGGAGTTTCGAATGTATCGGGACGAATTCTCGAGAACGGTGTAACCCCGATCCCTAACCTGACCGTCCGAGAGACCGTTACAGGTAAAACGGCCGTAACGAATGTCTCGGGAGAATACACCATCACCGGTCTGACGCAATTGGCTAATTACACGATCACGCCGATCAGCCCAAATCATGTGTTCACGCCTGCGTCTATTCAGGTGACGAACCTGACGGGCGACGTGACGGAGCAGAATTTCTCCGCTGCTCGAACCGATCTGGTGCTGAGCGTCAAGGTCAACAGAGCATTGAACGGCTCGGTGATGCCGCTCGATAACGTATCGGTCCAACTGACGGGCGGTGCGAATAGGACCGCGACGACCGACGTCAACGGCAACGCGATATTCAATGGTGTGACGGCAGGGAACTATGCAGTTTCGGTCTCGAGAAATGGCTATGTGTTCACACCAAATTCGCAAAATGTGAATCTGACAACGGATCAAACTACCAGTTTCAACGGCACTGCAGTTCCGGCCGATGCGGGAAGGCTGATCGATGTTTCCGCCGGAGCTGCGCCATACGCGGCCTTTTCGTTCAATGCTGACGGAAGCTCCGCTACGCCGGTATTGGATTACACCGAAATTGCTCGCATCACCTTCAATCATCTTTGTTTAAGCGCATCGATCTCTCCGGATGGACGAAAGATCGCTGCTGGATGCAGGGTCATAACCCCACAGGGTGCAGTTCCGTTGGGTTATCTCTTTATAGCTAACCACGACGGATCAGGTCGAATCACCGCAAATGCATCGGGAGTAAACCCCACAGAGTCTGTGGCAAGTACGATGGAAGGTGTGTCGTGGTCGGCGGACGGAACAAAGATCGCATATATTGCGGACAAACGGCTTCGGGTTGTTAATGCGACTGGTGCCGGCGTGACGACGATCTATACGGCGAATGCCAAAGAGACGCTGTCCTCGACATCGTGGGCTCCGGACGGGCTGTCGATAGTGGTGACCTCGGAACAGAGCGGCACGATCCGAACAAAACGTGTGAGCGTCGCCGATGGAACCACGGTCAATTTCCTGCCGGTCGGTGCAAAAATGGCAGCGTTCTCACCGAACGGTCAAAAAGTTGCCTTTATCCAAGGCACGACGCTGCGTGTAGCAAATGCAGACGGAACCGGCGCGACGTCATTGTTGCCGGCAGTCCAGGTCACAACTCTGACCTGGTCGCCTGACAGCCAAAAGATCGGATTCACTGAATCCGGGGGAATTTGGAATACGGTCAATGCTGACGGCACGGGTCGCGTTCAAACAGATCGCCGACACAATCGGCCGCATTGGGGGCCGACGTTCGAGCCTGTCACGCCTGTTGGATCGAACGTCAATGTCCAATCCGGCGGCGTTAGCATGACCTTCAGCAGCGTAACATCATCGGGCGACACGACAATACTGCCGATACCGCCAAATTCTGCCGGAACAACGCCGGGCGGATTCTCTATCGGTGAGTTTGGAGCTTGGGAGATATCGACGACGGCGAATGTCACGCCGCCGATCAACCTGTGTTTCACTTTGCCCACGTATGTGGGTCAGGCGCAGTTCAACAGCCTGAACATAATGCACAACGAGAACGGCGTGTTGGTGAACAGGACGACGTCTCGGACATTCGCGACCCGCACGATCTGTGCGACGGTGAATTCGCTTTCACCCTTTGTGATCGCGGAAGAGATCGACTCATCGCTCCCGACGGTCTCGGGCGTTGTCCAGGACCCGAACGGCGAGCCGATGGCAGGCGTGCAGATGCTGCTCTCCGGCACGGATGAGCGTTCGACATTCACAGACAGCAATGGCGTTTTCAACTTTGTTAACCTCACTGAAGATGGAAGCTATATCGTTACGCCAAAACTGCCGGGCTATATCTTCGGTCCATCTTCGGACGGCATAGAATCGTTGACCGGCGATCAGACGATGTTCTTTACCGGCACTGCGACGACCTACACGATCTCAGGACGTGCGTACGACGGTAACGGAACGGGCATTCCGAACGTCGAGATCAACGTCGGCGGCGGCTCGAACGCAGCGACGATGACCGATGCGGATGGAAATTACTCTATCGCAGGGCTTCCTGCTGACGCGCCATACGTGGTTTCGGCGACGAAAGAAGACGTCGATCTGGCGAATAATCCCAAAATCATCGATACGCTAATTGGCGATAGGCCGAATGTCGATTTCACAACTGACGGCGATTGCCTATTCAGCATCGATCCTACACTGCAGAATTACACGAACGCAGGCGGTTCCGGTTCGATCGCCGTTACTGCGAACGACTCTCAATGCGATTGGACGGCGGTCAGTAATGACGCGTGGATCACGGTTACGTCGGGTGCTTCGGGTAGTGGGAACGGCACGGTCGAATACTCTGTCACGGCGAATACAGGGGACGTGCGAACGGGTTCTATCACGGTCGCGGGCGAGACGTTCACTGTAACGCAGGCGGCGAGCTGTCCCACCGTTTCGATCCCGACAAGCGGCCTGACAGGCGCACCGGGAACTTCGCTCACGGTGCCCGTCAATGTCACGGATATTACGGGCCGCGGTGCGACGGCGTATGACTTTACGCTGACCTATGACCCGGCGGTGTTGGAATTCACGGGTGAGAGCATCGCGGGCACGCTGAGCAGCAACTACCTCGTCCAGGTCAACGAACCGATCGCCGGAACGCTCGTCGTGTCCGGTTTCGGTGTGGACGACCTGACGGGAGCGGGCGTGCTGCTTAAGCTGCAATTCGACATCACAGCGACTACGTCTTCGTGCAGCACTTTGCATCTGGCGGTGTTCGAATTCAACGAAGGCACGCCATGCGTCGTGACGGAGGACGGCGAGGCGTGTTCTGAGAACCGACGCGTCACGGGCCTAGTCACTTACGGAAATTCGCTGACGCCGCCGGCAGTTCCGAACGTCACGATCAGCGGTTCGGGCTCGCCGAACGTCAGCACCATAACGGACGCGGACGGTTTGTACGAACTGACCGGTTTCGGTGCGGGCGCATATACTCTGACGCCTTCGAAGACCGGCCATACCGCTGCGATCACGGCGTTTGACGCTGCTATAACCGCACGCCACGTGATCGGCACCGTAATTCTGAACGCGACCCAGCAGACGGTCGCCGATGTCAGCAATAACGGCACTATCTCGTCGTTCGACGCATCGCAGATCGCACGTTTTGCTGTCGGCAACCCGAACACGGGCACGGCCGGAACGTGGCGGTTTACGCCGCCGAGCCGCAATTACGCGGCCGTAAACGGCCACATCGCCGCACAGGATCACGTTGCGTTGCTGATGGGCGAGGTATCGGGCAACTGGGCCGTCGCTCCGCCGCCGGAACCGCTCACAGAGGGCGTCCCGCCGATCAGCGTGTCGTTGCCCAATGTTTCATCGGGCACATCGACGACCGTTCTGGTGCCGATCACGACCGGCGACGTAACGGCACGCGGCGTGATATCGCATCAGTTCGAGGTGTCGTACAACCCCGCGGTCGCCGTGCCGAACGCGGTTCCGGTTGAAAAGGCCGGCACGCTCAGCGGCGAGTTGCTCGTCGTCTCGAATACGGATACGCCGGGCATTCTACGCGTGGCGGTTTACGGCACCGAGGACATTGTCGGCGAGGGAACTCTGCTGAACCTGCGGTTCGACGTCGTCGGTGCTCCGGGCACATCGACGCCGCTGAATTTCGTCGGCTTTATGTTCAACGAGAACGATCCGCAGAGCTCAAAGACCAACGGCAGCATCTCGGTGCTCGTGCCTACGAACGCGGGCGTCGAAGTGTCAGGGCGTGTGATGACGCCCGACGGACGCGGACTTCGCAACGCAACTGTGACGATGACCGATGCTAACGGCGTCGTCCGAAACGCCGTCACGTCGAGCTTCGGATATTACCGCTTCGAAGGCGTGCCCGTGGGCGATTCGTTCGTGATGACGGTCAACTCACGCAGCTACCGATTCGTCCCACGCGTCGTCAACGTCCTCGACAATATGACGGATGTCGATTTCATCGGGCTGGAATAACTGTCAGAAACAACTTGGGGGCCGTTTGATAAGTCATGCGGCTCCCTCGTACACGATGAAAACAGCAATGTCTACAACAAAGGAGTTTGTTGTTTTGATTCAATAACTGGTAATATTGCGAAGTAATCAATAGAACCTCAGTTTCGAATATCGCAGCGATGTTTAAAGGTCAGAGCTGCTAACCTCTCAACATCGAAACTGAAAATAACAGTTCGCTTTTCAATCGTTGCTCAAGATAAAGACGGTCACGGACGTGACGGATCAACTTCCGCCCAAATGTTTCCGTGCGAATTGAGGGTGGCGGCAAGCGAACTTAAAAGCCATTGCGTCGGCCCTTTTCGGATACCGTAAACAGTCAAGCGGAACAGGAGAACAAATGACAGCTAATAGAACACGCGGCACCCAATCGATGAAAGGATCACTAATTTTTGTTGTGGGTGTTATAGCCCTGTGCACATCGATCTTTGCTTTAGGTGATTACGGGAGTCTGCGTCTGGCCTTCGCATCGGGCGAACACTCCGCCGATACCGGCCGGGAGTCGTCGATAAGTGAAAATACGCCGGGCGCTTCGTCCAGGCAACATAGCGGTGTTTTTTCCGAGACACACTTAGTAGAAGAGAGCAGACTCGGATCGACGGTTTATTCTGATTCCACTGTTTCTTTAAGTGCGAACGCTGTCATAGATCCGGTGATCCCGCCTGTAGGTGCTACCCGCATTCACGTTACATCTCCGACGAGATTCAAAGGGATCCTGCATGCAGATCCTTCGACCGGCCGAGTATACGCGACAAATGCTTACCCTGCAGGCACTTATCCTATCAGAGTGACAATGACCGGAAATTCCGGCACGACGGTTGAGACCTTCAA
This sequence comes from Acidobacteriota bacterium, assembly GCA_019639155.1. Lineage (GTDB taxonomy): Bacteria > Acidobacteriota > Blastocatellia > Pyrinomonadales > Pyrinomonadaceae > OLB17. The sequence continues at coordinate 16,037 of JAHBSJ010000016.1, forward strand.
CCTAACCGTCTTAGCCGGAACACCCTGCGCAGGGACACCTAATTTCGCTGCAGGAGCCATCTTTCAGCCATTTAATTCTAATGATGGCTACAATCTTGCAACCGGCGATTTCAATAACGACGGCAACGCGGACATAATTCTCACGGACGTGTTCGTTGCATTCGTCGGACGGTTCGTTGAGGTTCACGCGGGTAATGGGAACGGCGGCTTTAGCTATTTAGGTTCCACACAACATGACGCGCCTTTTGAAATTATCGAGGTTGCGGACTTTAATGGAGACGGATTTCAAGATCTCGCCGGTAATGATTTTTCTAACTCGAGGATCCGCATCCTTTTGGGCAACGGCGACGGAACATTCACCACCGGATCAGCGGCCTCGGTCGCATTCACTCCCGCCGGCCTGAGGGTTGCGGACATGAACGATGACGGGATTCCCGATCTCGTTACAGCCGGGAACAACCCGAGCAGGGCGGCAATACTCCTTGGAGCCGGGGACGGAACCTTTTCGGTCAGTGCGGAAGTCGAATCCAGTGGAAATCCGCTCAGGATCGCAGCGGACGATTTCAACGGAGACGGGTTTAAGGACATAGCTGTAGCTAACCAGAACACCATCATGTTCCCGGTCAGCTCGCTCCGGATCTATTTCGGAGACGGGAACGGCGGAGCAACAGACTCAGGAATATCTGTGCCGATCTCCCTCGCCAATTCTCTTGTGCTTGGTGATTTCAATCAGGACGGCATCGCTGACCTGGTAACGCCCGGCTCGCTGGCACCGCTCGATTCCTTGTGGGTAACCGCATTGCTGGGCAACGGCACCGGTAATTTTAACGGCGGTTCGCCTGCATTCTTCGAAATGAACCAAAGGGTGTTGCTGTCGGGCGATTTTAACAACGACGGGAAAGACGATCTCTTCGCCGCTGACGCAAACGATTTTTTCAAGATCGGTCTCGGGAACGGTGCAGGCGGCTTTTCGGTGTCCGCAGGATTTCCGTTTGGCGGAGCCGGAGGCATTCAGTTGCCCGGAATACGGGCAAGTATCACCGATTTTAATGGAGACGGCGTCCAAGACATTGCTCTGGTTCGCTCACAACCTAATCGTGCGGTAAATGTATTTACCGGTGTATGCGCGGCAGCGACACCAACGCCAACACCGGCAGCGACGCCGACGCCAACTCCGGCGTCGACACCGACGCCGGCCCCGTCACCTACTCCGACCCCATTACCGCCGGGAACCACGAAGTGGCAGCCGGACGTGACGATGCCCGCAGCCGTACCCGACAATAATCCCGCAGGCGTTTCGATACCCTTCACGGTTTCGGGACTGACAGGAGGAGTCATCGGCGTCCGCGTACAGAACATGCTTTGGGCTCCCCAGCACACCTATGGCGGCGATGTGATTGTAAGGCTGTCGGCTCCGGGCGGCTCGCCCAGCGCCACTATACATGAGCGTAGGGGCCGCACTTCATGCGGATCCGGGTTTGGGAGTTCTGCTGCCCTCGCCGGACCATACACATTCGGGGACGCCTTTTCTGCGTCACCAAACTTCCATACTAGAAGCGGCAACCCTGTGCCGGCGGGTGACTATCAGGCAACACGATGCCTTACAACGCCCGGAGAGATCGTTTTTCTCGACGCGATATTCACCATGGCTGCAAGGCCGGGCAGCTACGACACTGAGCGCGATCGGCTGGAGGTTTTCAACGAATTGTCCCCCGAGGCCGCGAACGGAATATGGACGCTCAATATCAGTGATATTGTCTCAGGCGACACGGGCTCCATCGCGGCTGTCGAACTGCGTATAGATACATCGGATGTGATGCCGACGCCGTCTCCTACACCTACGCCTTCACCGTCGCCCTCGCCGGTCGCATGCCCCGCGAATACGACACCATTTGGGACAGCAACTATAGACCCGCTCGGAGGCCTGGTTTCCATAAATACTTGTGTCTATGCGGGAGAATATTCGACCATTAACGGAGCCGTTGCGGGTCAGGTTCTGAGGTTTACCAACAGCAACGCTACAGATATTATTACCATCCGCAGCGGTTCGCCATCCGGAACGGTGTTAGCTTTTGGGCCGTCGCCGCTCGAATTTGCAAATACATTCACCGGAACGCTTTACGCTCATTGGAATACTTCGTCGTGTGGTTCACAGAGCTCATGCCGTACCACAACCGTCCAAGTGATCGGCGGCCCAACGCCTACGCCGACACCGACACCGACTCCGACGCCTAGTCCGACACCGAGCCCAACGCCTTCTCCTTCGCCGACGCCCACACCGACGCCGTCACCTATACCATCGCCTACGTGCGACGGTTCGCCTATTGGAAATACTCCCTTAAGGGCTGAGAGCGTTGGTCCGGGAACATATGTGCACAGCACCATCGGTTATACGAATAACTTCACGTCCGGCAGTGCATTAGGGTGCACCGGCACAGCCGGGGCCGACCGTGCTTATATCGTTAATGTGCCGGAGGGACACCGATTACGAGCTGCAGTGTCGCCCCTTACTGCGGGTTTCGATCCCTCGATCCAGCTTGTGCGCGAATCGAATATTCCACTTACAACGCCGGCCTGTCTAGCCAGCGACGATAGTGGCACTTCAGCAACGCAGAACGTCGTTCAGGCGATAAATGGTGAGGCTGCAGAGCGGTCTTTCCTTGTCGTGGTTGACACCTTTAGTACGTCTTCGACAGGCAACTATGAATTAGTAATTCTGGTCGATGCTGTATCGCCGGGTGATACCGGCATATCGCCGACATATATCGAAGCCGGCACGCTCACGGGCCAAACCATCGCCGGCTTTTCAAATTCGATGTTCGGCTCCTTAACTGGATGCGCTACGAATATTGGCGGAGCTGACAGGTTCTATTCGGCTTTCGTCGGACCGGGAGAGACAGCTACATTCACTGTCGATCCGAGCCCGACGTTTGATCCTAGGATCAACGCTATCAAGGCCGAAACCGTGGGTCTGTTCTATTCAGGCGGGGCTTTCAGCTGCTTTGCTAACGCCAACGCCGGCGGTGTCGGAGTGCCCGAGACCGTAACCATCGACGGTACCGTATCGGCAAACGTCGGTACCTACGTATTCGCGGTCGATTCACCAAATGTGTTTTCAGGAGATTTCTCGGTCTCGCTCTCGGGGGTTACACCTGTGCCGACCGGCGACATTACTGCAAAACCTGAACCGCTCGCCATTGGAACCCACACGGGACAGAGCACCGCATCGTTCAATAACCGCGACAGCAATAGCTGCTTTGCAGGAGCGCATACACGGCCAGGAAGGGACCGCGTTTATTCTGTCGTCGTTCCGACCGGCAAAACTCTGACAGCGACGGTCAATTCAACGTCCGGAAGTTACGACCCGACGATCGAACTGCGTAACCCAGAGTACATTGCGAATCCCTGTATCGGCGGAGCGAACGACACCGGTCCCGGCGGATCTGAAACTGCCTCGTTCTCCAATCTTTCATCGATCTCGAAGACTGTATTGGTCATCGTTGACAGCCCGACGGTCGGCGACACAGGCGGCCCGTTCGACCTGGATCTGCAGCTGGAAGACATCGTCGCGGGCTCGATGCCGAGAAATGCCGACCTTCTATCGATAGGAACGGTCGCCGGTTCGACGGAGACCTCAGCGGGTTTCAGGAATCGTTTCACGTCACCCGCTGCGTGGACCGGTTTTGCCGGCATCGGGAACGAGCATTATTACAGGATGACCGTGCCCGCGGGCGAGATACTGAGCGTCACGCTGAACCCTGACGATCCGTTTGACGGCATGATCTATATCGTGGCGGACTATTCGCGCGACCTTCCGTTCACATTTTCGCAATTTGCTTATGCCGGTGCAGATTCCGCTGTTCCATCGGACAGCCACACGGCGGTTTTCGAAAATCTCGTACCTTATCCGCGCAGTGCATTGATCGTGGTGGACAGTAAAAATACCGGTGGCGGCACCTATACGCTGACGACGTCATTGAGTCCGTCGTCGTGCAATTTCCCGTCGCCGACCCCGACGCCTACACCGACCCCGACACCAACGCCGACGCCGTCGCCCACGCCAACCCCATCACCATCGCCGACGCCCGGTTGTGTCTTCGGAGAGTTTGAGAACGCGACTCCGATCCAGATACCTGCCACAGGTACCGGTGAGGTGGGCGGGGCTCCCGCAAACCCGTATCCATCAGCGATCATCGTATCGGGGTTGTCGGGAAATACGACGAATGTCGCTGTAACGCTAATCGGTTTGAACCATACATTCCCCGGCGACGTTGATATTCTGTTGGTCGGTCCGAATGGGGCGAAATTTATACTTGTATCGGATGTCATAGGCGGGTCGGACTGGACCGGCCAAACCTATACGATCATAGATGCTGCTGCGGCCGCTTTGCCGTCGAGTGGAACCCCACCTGCTTCCGGATCGTTCCGCCCGACGAATCATACGGCTACCGGCGATGCTTTCCCGGCACCCGCTCCTACTGCGCCATATTTGAGTTCGGCCCCGGTTGGCACTGATACTTTGGCATCTGCATTCAACGGCAGTGATCCTAATGGGATGTGGAGCCTTTTCGTAGTTGATGACGCTAGCGGCGACACCGGAACCATCTCCGGCGGCTGGAAGATCGCTATCACTACCGACGCCGTTTGTCCGACGCCAACACCGACACCTACGCCGACACCGACGCCGGAGGTGCAGTTCTCATCGGCGAGTTATATGGATGATGAATCGCAGTCTGCGGTGATCACGGTGACGAGGTCGGGCAGTTTGGCGGGTACGTCGAGCGTAGATGTCCTGCTGGCGGACGGGACGGCGACGGGCGGTGCAGACTGCTCGACGTCGGGCGTGGACTATGTTTACACCGGGCCTGTGACGCTGAACTTCGCGATCAATGACGATTCGGAGTCGTTCAGCGTGCCTCTGTGCGGGGATCTGATCAACGAAGGAACTGAGACGGTCAACCTGTCTCTGACCAACAACGTCAACGCCGACATCGGCAGCCCGAGTACGGCAGTTCTGAGCATCAACGACACAGCGACGCAGTTTCGAAATTCGGCACCGATCAGCCTGCCGTTCCTGTCAACGGCATCGCCATATCCGTCGGAGATCGTCGTTACGGACGGTCCCTTTGCGGTCGGTTCGATCCGCGTGACGCTTTACGATTACTACAATGTCATGCCCGATGGAGCGACCGTTCTGTTGGTCGGGCCGAACGGTGCGAAGTATGTGCTGATGGCCGCAACGGGCGGATCTGTGCCGATGCCGCCATCGAATCCGGTTACCCTAACATTCACGGATGCCGCCCCACAGGCATTGGCCGACAGCACCGCACCCGTTACGGGCGAATATTTGCCGACAACGTGTGCAACGCCCGTTTCATCATTCCCGGCCCCGGCACCTGCCGGTCCGTATGTAGAGCCCGGATGCTCGGTTTCGCGTCCCATCGGACAGGCTATGTTCGGATCATTTGGGCTTGCTAACGGGAACGGTACGTGGCGGCTCTTTATACGCGACAACAGTCCGCCGCCGTTCGCTCCTGAGACCGTGATAGGTGAATTCCTCGGCGGTTGGGGCTTACAACTTCTCCCTCCTACTGCCGCAGGCGTCGAAGTGTCGGGGCGTGTGATGACGCCCGACGGCCGCGGATTGCGTAACGCCGCGGTGACGATGACAGACTCGAACGGCGTCACACGCACAGCCGTCACATCGAGCTTCGGCTACTACCGATTCGAAGGCGTGCCTGTGGGCGATTCGTTCGTGATGACCGTCAACTCACGCAGCTACCGCTTCGTCCCACGCGTCGTCAACGTCCTCGACAATATGACGGATGTTGATTTCGTTGGGCTGGAGTGAATCGTCGGGGCGCAGGCTGCCAGGGTGGTTGTCCGCCGTGACGCAGGCAGCCTGCGGTCCGACTCAATTGCCCCGCTCTTTAGAGCGGGGTTTTTGTTGTTCACAATAACGTGGGCTTCAGCCCAAATGATCTGTAGGGTTAAAGCCCACATTTCAATCGTGCATGTGAACCGTCGGCTGAAGCCGACGGCAATTCTAAGAAGGTAACACCAGGAGGCAGTCCGGCTGCTTATGGTCCGACAAGATGGAGGCAAGGCTGCGAGCGTTTCGAGAAATCGATCCACACGATCATTCTGAAACGTTGGCATTTGCATTGCGGAAGCGGGACGCCAGCAGAGGTGCGAAGAGAAGGAAGAGCATCCCAAATGCCATGAATCCGCCGCGCGTGACATCGTAGTCCTCAAGAATCCGCTCGCTGCTGAGTCCGAGCAAAAAACCTAATCCCAGTTCGAAAGAGAAAGTAAGGACCATCCACATCGCCCCAACGGCGAGAAGCTGACTGACCGTCCTGGCGTTGATCCATCGAATAAATACCAGGGAAACGGCAAATATAAGCCCAAGTCCAATGAAGAAAGCGATACGGCGGGCAGTAAAACCGCCGACGATCGGTGAGAGCAGAGCCTCACGCAGGATGCCGTGCACGGTTTCCAAAGCGATGATGATAAACCAAACAACGAATCCGCGCAGGATATACATGAAATTCTCCTCGGATCTGATTTTCTCACAGTTATCCGTCCCTGCGAACAGTTTTGCATTGGCAAAATCAGCGTGAAAGAATCATTGTATGAGTAATGAACCGCGTTTTGTGAACCGTCTCGCTAGCGAAACAAGTCCGTATCTGCTGCAGCACGCCAATAACCCTGTAGATTGGTATCCGTGGTGCGATGAAGCATTTGAGCGGGCAAAGGCTGACGATAAGCCGGTGATAGTCAGCATCGGATATTCGGCGTGCCATTGGTGCCATGTGATGGAGCACGAAAGTTTCGAAGACGAGGAAACTGCGGAGATCATGAATGATCGATTCATAAACATAAAGGTCGATATGGAGGAACGGCCCGATGTCGATCAGATATACATGAGTTTCGTGCAATTGACGACGGGCCGCGGCGGTTGGCCGATGAATGTTTTCGTTACGCCCGACAAGCTGCCGTTCTTTGGAGGTACATATTTCCCGCCGTCGCCGCGATACGGAATGCCGTCGTGGCGGCAGATCTTACTGAGTATTTCAGAGGCCTGGAACGAAAGACGTGATGAACTGATGCGATCAGCGGACGATATTCTCGGCGAGTTGCGGCGAATGACGCAGACGGCCGGCTCTTCCCCCGTGAACTCCGAACTTCTCGATCTGGCCTTTCAAAGCTTTGTACGTTCATTCGACGCGACCAATGGCGGTTGGGGCGGCGCTCCGAAGTTCCCGCAGGCGATGTCTATGGATTTCCTGCTTCGGTATTGGTATCGCACAGGCGAACAGAAGGCTCTTGATATGGTCAGCTTTACTGCGAAAAAGATGGCTCGCGGCGGAATATATGACCAGCTCGGCGGCGGCTTTCACCGATACGCGGTCGATTCGATCTGGCTAGTACCTCATTTTGAGAAGATGCTTTATGACAACGCTCAGTTGATCAGGCTGTACGTTCATTTGTTTCAGATAACGGGAGATGAAGAGTTTCGGAGCGTTGCCGTCGAAACCATCGAATATGTCATTCGCGAAATGCTCGACGAGAAAGGCGGATTTTACTCTGCTCAGGATGCCGACAGCGAGGGCGAGGAAGGGAAGTTTTTCGTATGGACGCCGGAGCAAGTGGCTGATGTGTTAGGTGAAGAGAAAGCTGCTAAATTCAACAAACCATATAATGTTACGGTATCAGGGAACTTTGAGGGAAATAATATACTAAACCTCAGACGCAGTTCAGATGAAGAGATCACCCCGTACCGCGAAATGTTTACTGAAATGCGGGCAAAGCTCTTTGCAGAAAGGGAAAAGCGGGTTAAGCCGCTGCGTGATGATAAGGTGCTGACAGCATGGAACGGGCTGATGTTGGCTGGGTTTGCGGAAAGCGGAAGGGTCTTTGGCGAGACGCGATATCTTCAAATTGCCCGATCGAATGCCGATTTTCTCCTATCGCAATTGTCCGAGAACGGACGTTTGCTGCGGACTTGGAAAGACGGCGAGGCAAAACTGAACGGCTATGTTGAGGACTACGCAAATCTGGCGGATGGGCTCCTGGAATTATTTCAGGCGACTGGCGAACTTAGATATCTGGATGCCGCACGCTCGTTAGCCGACGCGATGATCGAGCATTTCTGGGACGATGATGAGGGCGGTTTGTTCTTTACGTCAGACGATCATGAGGAACTTATCGTCCGAAACAAGGACTTTTACGACAACGCGACGCCGTCGGGAAACTCGGTCGCTGCCGATGTTTTCTTAAAACTGGAGCGGCTGACCGGCGAAGGAAAATATGAGGGGTACGCTGTGTCGATACTACGGTTAGCCGCCGGGAAGGCGGCCCGGCATCCGCAGGCTTTCGGGCGTGCCTTATCCGCCATGGAGTTCTTCATCGCAGGAAGCAGCGAGATAATCCTAACGGGACCCGCCGGAAATGAGCTCGAAAATATGGTCGATACGGCATATCTTCCAAATGCCGTCATCGCAAAGCTCCGCGATGGAAATGGTGCGCAAAGGCTGCCGATATTTGAGGGACGCGAAGGAGGCGATGCTAAGGTGTACGTCTGTAAGGAAATGGTTTGCGAACGCCCGATATCCAGTGCCGGCGAGTTGGCGGAATTACTGAAATCGAAATAGTAAAAAGGCCCGAACGCCTTATGCGATCGGGCCTTGAATTGCTTCCAAGAAGCGACGAACTATTTCTTGTCGTCCTTCTTCTCGTCTTTCTTGTCATCCGTTTTCGCAGCATTAGCAGCAGTGTTCGAAGCCGTATTAGCAGCGTTCGAAACAGCATTAGCAGCGGTCTGAGCAGCATTAGCAGCCGAATTGGCAGCCGTCTGAGCAGCATTAGCAGCGGTCTGCATTGCGTTAGCGGCAGCATTCATCGCGTTAGCAGCAGCCTTGTTTGCATTGGTTGCGGTGTTGTCGCCGCAAGCCATACCGAGTGCACCGAGTGCGAGAACGCCTGTAAGGGCAATAATTTTTTTCATAGCAAGAATATTCTCCTGTTCTTCTCAAAGATTAGATCTAATTTAAACTCAGGCCACGCAAGCATGACCTTTGTTCCTTGACGTCAAAAAACGACAAAGTGCGGAACAACCGACAATATAGTTTTGTCGTAGTGGGTTGTCAAGTGGCTAAAAAGCGAAAAAGGGCCATCATACCACTGACAAATGAAAAAGCCTCGCTCGAAGGCGAGGCTCAAGTTTGGTTCCGAAAAGAGGTTATTTCTTGTCGGTGTTTGCCGGCTTAGCAGCATTGGCTGCCGTGTTCGTTGCCGGTTTTGCATCGTTAGCGGCAGGCTTAGCAGCCGTGTTCGAAGTTGCCGTGTTGGTGGCGTTCGAAGCGGGTGCTGTTTCAGCAGCAGGCATGTTGGTTGCCGGTGTGTTTGCCGGCTTGACCGCGTTTGCGTTGTTAGCCGGCTTGTTTGCGTTGTTAGCCGGAGCGTCGCCGCCGCAGGCCATGCCGAGAGCGCTAAGGCCGAGGACAGTTGAAAGTGCGATTACCTTTTTCATTTCTTTATTAAGACTCCTATTTCTTCTCAAAGTATTTTCCCGTTTCCGAGAACTTGGCCGATCGAACACGGCCTTTTGCTCCAAGCTCTTTCTTTCTCAGAGCAAACGTTAAGATAGAGATTGCTGATGCTTTTGTCAACAGAAAAACGCGGCCTTTTGAAAATATTTTTTGTAGCAATTTTTGCCTCAACCTAAGAAAAAGAACTTGACGCACTCGGCGTTGAGAAATTATCCTAATTTGTGGGCTTTCAAAGCCCGTCCCCGCCTCTTCGGGCCTTCATCTTTTCTTCCTTGAGACCGCGCTTCGTGCCACCATTTGATCATGTCTGAAATAAGATTTCCCTCGGCCGCAGCGACGACTTTCATAGCCGCTTTCGGTGCTTTTGCGATAGGTATAGCAGAGATAGATCCCGGTACGCGCATTGTCATTTTCATTCTGATCGCAGCCGCCTCGACCAGTTTGACCTTCCTGCAACTCAGAGAAACCGATCGCCCGCCCACTCGGAACGAAGAACATCATGTTGAAATCCTCGACGAGATCGAATCCGTTCTTGGCGAACGGGAAACCGCTCTGGCGAGTTCGCTGCGCGTCCCGGATACGTTTCGGATCATAGTAGCAAGACTGCGATCGGTCACAAATTTTCGAGGAGCCGCATTGTGGCTGGAGGGGGACCGTTCCGATAAGATCTTTGTGGTCGAGACCGAGGGAGACCATCAACAGACCTTCATTGACAGGCGAGCAGCCAAAGGCAGCGGTTTGGCAGGTAGGGCTTGGGAAAGCGGAAGGGTGGAATCCGGTTTCGAATCAACTGAGCAATTGCCGTCGGTAGCTTTGCCTTTGAAACGAGGGACGGAGACTGTAGCGATCCTGCAATTGGTATTTGAACCCAGTTATAACCTTGCCAGAATAGACCGTTCCGTCTTTGATGCTATCGCTGCCCGATCGGAACCGGTGATAGCAGCGTCGTTAGCCTTTGAAAAGAATGCGACAAACGCACTGATGGATGAGTTGACAGGTGTTCCAAATGAGCGTGCGTTCTTTTTGGTGTTGGAGCAGCATGTCGCGGAGTCCCAGCGACGGGGAGCCGATCGCCCGATCACTGTCGTTGCATTGAACATACGGGATTTTGACGCGATAGTTCTTGCATACGGCGGAGCCGCCGGCGACCGCGTCCTGAGGGCCGTTTCAGGGACACTGAAGGAGCATCTGCGGTCGATGGACACTATATCCCGCTCACACGGCGACGAGTTTCTTATTGTGTTGCCTACAGCGACGCGAGAGATCGCGACAGAGATAGTAGCCAGAATACACAGTGCATTTTACACGCGAAAGATAGAGGTCGTGGATGGCGATAGGCTTGAGATCAGATTGAACATAGGGTTTGCACATTTTGGTGAAGACGGCGATACCCCTGCGACGTTGCTTCAGTCTGCAAGGCGTACAAGGGAATCCCGCCGTGATCTGCCGCCGGTACGAATAATCGATTTTCCGAACGACACGGCTGTTTGACGCTTTGTTAACGGGCCGTACGGGCTTAAACTCTCTTCTGGGTGCAAAAGCTTATCGGGTGTCCAATGCATCGGCGAAAGGATTGTGCAGAATGCCAACCCCGATGAGACCGCGGCCTAAGGGCGCGAGTGTCCTTTATCTCGTGCTTGCCGAGACGCGTGAACGCGAGGCCGAGCTAAATGGGCCATGCGGGGAGCCTGCAGGCCGGGTCGAAAGCTGACGCAAAGTTTACTGCACTATTATAGTTCGTTCGTGATCACAATATGAGTTCCATCTCCTTTTATGGCGGCGTCGGGACGGTCACCGGCTCAAAGTATCTTCTCGAACACAATGGCAAAAAGATCCTGGTTGACTGTGGGCTTTTTCAGGGACTGAAGGAACTGCGTGAGCGGAACTGGCAGGACCCGCCTTTCGATCCGCTTGAGATCGACGCGGTCATCATTACTCATGCGCACATTGATCATACCGGCTGGCTGCCGCGACTGGTCAAGCTGGGATTCAATGGCCCCGTATTCACATCGAGTGCAACTGCAGATCTGTTAAAGATATTGCTGCCCGATTCGGGCCGTCTGCAGGAAGAAGAGGCCGATTATCGCAACCGGCACGAGCTGACAACGCATCATCCCGCTTTGCCGCTCTATGACGAGCAGGACGCGCGGGCGGCCCTCGAACTGCTGGAGCCTGTGCCGAATGACGGCCGGGCCCGCCCCGTTTGTGACGGCGTGACGGCCGGTTTTATGGTCGCCGGACACATAATGGGGGCGAGTTTGGTGTTGGTCGAAATGGAAAGAGAGAACGGTGAACCAATCAGATTTCTCTTCTCGGGCGACCTTGGCCACTACGATCAACCGATCGTCAAAGACCCGGCGCCACCGCCCGCGTGCGACTACCTGATGGTTGAATCTACGTATGGAAACAGACTGCACGGTGACGTTTCGGCTGCGGATCAAATGGTTCGCATAATCAATGAAGCTGCGAAACGCGGCGGCCCGATATTGATCCCTGCATTTGCGGTCGGAAGAACTCAGGAAGTGCTTTATTTGATTCGAGAACTCGAAGAGCAAAACAGAATTCCCGTTCTGCCGGTAATTGTTGATTCGCCGATGGCGGCACAGGCGACGCAGGTTTACAACCGCTGGCATGAGGAACACGACCGAGAATATGCATCGCTGCTCGCACACAAAAAACATCCGCTTCGGACGCGCTCGATGCAGACCACTTCGACGAAAGAGGAGTCAAAGCGTCTGAACGATATGCGCGGCAGCCGCATCATTATCTCTGCTTCGGGGATGCTGACCGGCGGCCGCGTCGTACATCATGCGATGCGGATATTGCCGAATGAGAATGCGACGGTTGTCTTTGTAGGGTATCAAGCCGCCGGTACGACAGGTAGGAAGATCCAGGACGGCGCCCGAGAGGTCAAGATAATGAAGGGAATGGTGCCCGTTAATTGTCACATTGAGAAAGTGGACGGGTTTTCGGCCCATGCCGACTGGAAAGCAGTGCTGCGATGGCTGGAAGGATTGCCGTCAGCGCCGAAAAAGGTATTTACGACCCATGGTGAGCCCGATGCGGCTACGGCGATGGCGGATCATATCATAGATCGATTCGGGTGGGACGTTGTCGTCCCGCAGTATGAAGAAACAGTGGTTTTGGAAGGCGATCAGTGATCGCATTTTCCGTCCGATCGGGTACAAAATTGTCTGCAAAAACTGCGTCGGCCAATATCAAAAAAATCGCAAAAAATTCCCATTGACATTGCATCACAAGTTGGTTAATCTCGAAACCGTCGGCATCCCACCCCCTGATGTTCCCGGCTAGTTTAGTTACTCGTTGAACAATATTCCGAAGGAATTGAGCTGCAGGTCGATGAACTGCTTCCAATTATGAGGATGCGTTCCCGCAGGAGGAGATCCGACCATGGCCAGACGAAAAAAGCCCCGCGGCGCAGAGAGTGCCGCCCCTGTCAATTCTGAAGACGAGCTGACCGTTCAAGCCGAAAAAGAGGCAAGCACGGGAACTGTAATAGAGATAGCAGCCACTGAGGATCCGCCTGAGGTCACGGAACAACGTGGTACTAGCCGGGTCAATACAGATTACGAGGCAATCGTTCAGTTTCGCGAAAGCGCTGACGACATCTGGAAAGAACGTACTGTCACAACAACCTATTCCAAGAATGGCGCTGCGGTGATCCTTTCGCGTCAACTTCCGGTCGGACGGCTCGTGTCGACGGTGCTGCAGCTACCGTCCGAACTGCGGGTGTACGATCATCATGAACCCATTTACCCGATGCTTGGCATAGTGCAGCATTGCTTTAAGGTCCAAGCCGAGGACGGCGATAAATTCAATGTCGGCCTGGCATTTATCGGCAAGGTCTTTCCTGAATCATTCAAAGCAGATCCTACCCAGTGCTATCGCCTCACGGGCGTAAGAGAAGACGGGCTATGGCGCATCAGCGAAGCGGCAAGCCAGTTCCAGGCAAGGCAGCATTCCAGGTTTTGGCGGAAGTTCAAGGTAAACATAACTGTTCGCGACGACGCTACACGAACCAGTAACCGGTCTGAGGTGCTGACACGCGACATAAGCGCAGGCGGAATGTCGTTCTCGGCTGATATCTCGGCGAAGATCGGGGATCGCGTCAAGGTTGTGATCCCCGATACCGAATTTTTCACGCTTGCCACTATACGGAATATCAGCGGTGCTTCCGGCGACGGGACTGAAACTAAGATATTCCATCTGGAATTCGACAAAGCCGAAATGCCCGTTGACCTGATCCTGCGCACTGTTCCGCGAGCGGGGGACAGCTCCTCGGACGGACATGGGGCTCCCGCTAAAGAAACAAGGACATACGAGAATACGGTTGAACAACTCGAAGCTGCGGCATCGGAAACAGCCGAACCCGACGAAGGTGAATTGACCAGGTTCTAGCAGCTTGCGGGTCACTCATACCGAAGGCATTCGATCGGATCGAGTCGAGCGGCTTTTCTGGCCGGGAGAACTCCGAAAACGAGGCCGACCCCGACGGAAACCGAAACGCCGGTGATGATCGCCCACAGCGGAACCTGTGCCGGCAGAGACGGGATGAACAGAATTATCAATCCGCTGATCAATATCGCGGCCGTCACCCCGATCACCCCGCCGATCAGTGTCAGTGTCATTGCCTCGAGCAGGAACTGCATTACGATCGCCGACCTTGTCGCGCCGAGGGCCTTTCGAATGCCGATCTCCTTTGTCCGCTCGGTAACTGAAACCAGCATGATGTTCATGACGCCGATACCGCCGACCAGCAGCCCGAGACAAGAAATAGCAATCGCAGCCAAACCGACGCCGCCGATAACTCCGTCAAACTGTGCTATGAAATTGTCGGCGGTCTTGATGTCGAAGTTGTTCGGCTCGCCGGCCGCGACGTTCCGCCTCTGACGAAGAATCGTCTCGATCTCTTGGACTGCCTCGGAGATGCGGCCTTCCTGAGCCTGTACGACCATACGAAGTTCCGGGCGGTCGGGGGCGACCTTGCGTGCGGTTCGGTAAGGCATCACCACTTTACGATCTTCTTCGTTCTCGCCAAAGAACCCGGCTTTCCGTTTTTCGATGACGCCGATTATTTCCCACGTTGTGCCGTTCATCCGGACGACCTTGCCGACCGCTTCGTCCTCTTTTCCCGGAAACAATGCTTCAACTGTGTTGACGCCGACCACAAGCACATTTCGACGCTGTAGGTCGTCTGCCTCGGTGATGAACCGCCCGGCACGCAGGCTCAGATTAAGCATTTCGGCATAATTCGGCATTACGCCGTCGGTCAGCGCCCAGCGATAATTCTTGCCCTCGTACACCAGATTATCGTCGAACTGTCCACCAAAAGAACCGATATTTGGGGCGATAACAGTGACATCGCTCACCGTCGATGCCTGCCTTAGGATCGCGGCGGCGTCCTCATCTTTCAGCGGCTTGCGGTTACGCTCGTCCCGGTTTGGAGGGCCCAGTCCTGTGGAGAGGTGATAGGCGTAAATATTGTTTGTGCCGAACTCCTCGACGATGGAAACGATCGACTGCCTCATTCCGGTCAAAATTGAAGCGACAACGATCGCCGTGATCACGCCGACGACGATCCCGAGTATCGTCAGAAAGGAACGGAATTTGTGCGAGCGAATAGAATCGATCGCCATTTTGACCACTTCGATAGGCAGAGATGTCGTCCAGCGCATACTAGTTATGTGTAAGGGCTACGATCGGGTCCAAACGTGCGGCTTTCCATGCAGGATATAGTCCCGCAATGACCCCTATAATGCTCGATACAGTGACCGAGAGGATGATGTAGCCCATGGTTATCGTCATTGTCATTCCCGCAAGGACCGATATAAGCTGTGTGACGCCTAGAGCCAAGATAAGACCCATTACACCGCCCAAAACGCAAAGAAGAGCCGATTCGATCAGGAACTGCAAAAGTATTTGCGAACGCGAAGCACCTAGAGCCTTCCTAAGGCCGACCTCGAATGTGCGTTCTGTAACGGAGACGAGCATGATATTCATAACGACGATGCCGCCGACCACCAAAATGATCATTGTGATCGGAACGACAACGGCGGCGATGGCACCCGTGAATTGATCCATTTGCGAATTGAACTCATCGACGTTTACCAAACTGAAGTTGTCCTCTTCATTTCCCGAAAGCTGCCTTTTGTTTCTCAATGCGAGACGCGCGTCCTCGATCGACTCCTTAAATACCTCGTCATTTATTGACTTACCGTGTACCTGAATGCCGCCGGTGCGGTTGAAAATTCTGGCATGGAGCGTGATAGGGATATAGATGTGACGGTCCTGCGAGTCTCCGAGGAACGATCCGCGTTCCTCCTCAACTCCGATCACTTCGAGAGGAACGCCGCGAACCTTGATGGTCTTGCCGATGGGAGAAACGTTCTCAAAAAAGCGCTTCTTTACGTCGGTACCGATAACCGCAACAGACGCGGCTCGCGTTACTTCATCGGCGGTGAAATAACGGCCGTCGCCCATCGTCTTGTCCTCGATCTCGTACATGTTATCGGTGTTTCCGATAATGCGGACCGCGGGCATCTCGATCCCTTCGCGGTCGATCTCTGCGGACGCGTTGTTCTGAGCACCTACGTGCGAGCAGTTCGGACAGTTTGCCTTCACGTAAAGGTACTCGTCCCATTTCACTTCCTTGTTTCGGCGGTTGAGCCGTTCGAATTCCTCGTCCGACAATCGCCCCGTTGAGGCGATCCGCGTGATCATGAAGTGATTCGAGCCTAGGATCTTCCCGACCCGATCGACCACGTAGGTCTTAAGGCCGCTGATCGAGGCACCTACGACAACAACTGCCGCAACACCGATGATGATGCCGATGAGCGTCAGAAAAGCCCGGAGCTTATGCTCGAGGATCGATTTAAGGGCGATCCAAAACGCGTCTAAATAAAATGAATAAAGCTGCCTCATTGGAACGATAGCTATACGGACCTGCTTCCAAACTCTTCAACGAATGCTGCCGCGAAAAAGTTCAGATATATCTCGTCAGCAAAAGCGGCGGGTTGCTTTAGTTCGACAACGGTGACATAGTTCGGTTGCCGCGTATTGTTTTTCCACCGGCTCGGCCGAAATAGTGATCTCAGCCGAAGACAACTTCAAACTATTAAATACAGGAGAGATCGAACAATGAAGATCAAATTTTTATTTATATTCAGTATTTCGGCGACCCTTATGCTTGCAGGCTGCGGCGGTGCGCCGTCAAACAAACCTGCAGGCAACGCAAATGCGTCGAACGCTGCTGCCGGTAATACGAATTCTGCCGCAAAGCCTGCGGTTCCGACCAAGGACGAGCTGGTGGCGATCGAAAAGAAAGCCTGGCAGGATTGGGCAGCCCGGAAAGGTGAGGAACTGGAAGGCTACATGGCGTCGAAGTTCGTGAATGTCGGGAGCAACGGTGCGACCGTTCGCGACGATGCGATGAAGAGCTGGACGACTCACAAGTGCGAAATGAAGGATCTTGCATTCTCCAACGAGAAAGTGACCCCATTCGGCGAAGGCGTGGCAATGCTTACATTTCAGGCGAAGTGGGACATGAAGTGTGACGGTAAGGCAGGGCCGGATACACTCAATGTCTCCGTCCTTTATGCCAATGAAGGCGGCAAATGGAAGGCGATGTATTACCAGGAAACTCCGGCCGCGGACGCAAAGGGTGAATATGCTCCGCCTTCAACGCCGGTTGACAAGGAAAAGGAGCTTGCAAGCCTGTCCGCACCAGATGACGAGATCGTTGCAGCGGAAACAAAGCTTTGGGATTCATGGAAAGCTCAAGATCGGAAGGGTTTTGAAGAATATATCTCCGCCAAGTTCTTTGCGAACGGCCGTTCCGGTTTCATGGACCGTGAAGCATATCTGAAAGGGGCATTCGACCCGCCTTGCAAGGTCGAGTCGGTTTCGACCGGCCCTATGAAGGCAATGGAGATCAACAAGGATCTGACCATGATCATTTATCGGGCATCGCAAAAGGGAACCTGCGGGACCGACAAGCTGCCGGAGAATGTTCTGTCCGTTTCCATTTACGGTAAGGAGAACGGCAAACCGATGGCGATGTATTATATGGAAAATCCGGTAAAGTAGATCGCCTGATCAACCAGGAGTAGAGGCGTCGCAGAGAATATCCGCGATGCCTTTTTTTGTTTATTTCGTGACATCTCAGCCATTCTTCGTTTGTGGAGCTTTTGGCCTGCCATGTTATACTTTTCGATTGTTGATCTATTAGTTTCGAGATAAAAAGGAGACTCATTTTGGCAGTCCTAGTAGATAAGAATACGCGCCTGATCGTTCAAGGCATTACGGGGAAAGAAGGCACCTTTCATATGTTGCAGATGCGTGACTACGGCACGAATGTCGTAGGCGGCGTGACGCCGGGTAAGGGCGGGACAACGCACGAAGGCGTACCCGTTTTTAACACCGTCGCGGACGCCGTGAAAGAAACCGGTGCCAATGCTTCCGTCATTTACGTGCCGCCGGCATTTGCCGCGGACGCGATCATGGAAGCCGCGGATTCGGGATTGCCGCTTGTCGTCTGCATCACCGAAGGAATTCCCGTTGCGGATATGGTCAAGGCGAATGAATATCTGCGATCCCGAAAGACGCGAATGATCGGGCCGAACTGCCCCGGCATTATCTCGCCCGGAAAATGTAAGATCGGCATCATGCCCGGCCATATCCACAAGGAAGGCCGTGTGGGCGTTGTTTCGCGTTCGGGCACGCTGACCTATGAGGCCGTCGGCCAATTGACCGCGTTAGGACTAGGGCAATCGACGGCCATCGGAATCGGCGGAGATCCGATCATAGGAACGACACACACTGATGCATTGAAGCTGTTCCAGGAAGACGAAGAGACCGATGCCATAGTGATGATCGGCGAGATCGGCGGGTCGGCGGAGGAAGAAGCAGCCGCCTACGCTAAAGACAATGTTACAAAGCCGATAGTAGCCTTCATCGCGGGTCAAACGGCACCTCCGGGACGCCGTATGGGTCATGCAGGCGCGATAATCTCGGGCGGCAAAGGAACTGCAGGCGAGAAAATGAAAGCCCTGGAAGCTGCAGGTATTCGCGTGGTGCAGTCGCCTGCAGACATCGGCCAGGCGGTTGCGGATCTGCTCGGAGCGGGTGCGTCGGCCTTACAGTTGTAGATAAGCCTTATGAGCAAAGGCGGCGTTTGGTGGTTCTTGGTTTTTGCAGGAGCAATCGCGGCGGCAGCGGTGGTGAGGTTCGCGGTGAACGGAGGTTTCGCGGCGGGCGCCGGAACTGAGAAGGTCATTTATGGTTTAGCCGCGATCTTTGGCCTTTTTGCTCTCGCATTCGGCCTTCTCCAAGTGATCAAGAAAGGCAGACACGTAGAGGTCAAGGACGGACAGGACGAGGACCTTCGTATAACATAGAACAACTTATTTATCTTATTATGAGCAATTTAACATTTGGAATTATCAAGCCCGATGCAGTTCGGGCAGGGAAACAGGGGCAGATCATTTCACGCATTTTAGGTGCGGGATTCAAGATCCGCGGAATGAAACTTGTGCATCAGACCCGAAAGCAGGCTGAAGGATTTTACGCTGTTCACGCGGGCAAGGGCTTTTTTGACGAGCTTTGTGATTTTATGTCGTCGGGGCCATGTGTTGTGTTGGCGCTGGAAAAAGAGAATGCCGTTCCTGCATGGCGCGAATTGATGGGAGCGACCAATCCGGCCGAAGCTGCTGAAGGAACGATCCGCAAGGATTTTGCGTCGTCGATCGGCGAGAATGCGGTTCACGGTTCGGATTCCGATGAGAATGCTGCCATCGAGATCGCTTATTTCTTCAGCAAACTTGAATTGGTATAGCCTTGCGGTTATAAAGTTTGAGTAACTTGAACTTACGTCGCATAGACGTTACGAAACCCGGTCGTCGATACAGCAACCTAAAGGAGAAGACATGAAACGCTGCCCAACGTGCGATAAGACCTTTGAGGATAATTTGAAGTTTTGCCAACTTGACGGGACGCCGCTCGTTGACGATGAGCCGGCATTCGATCCGTATGCGACGATCGTTGCGACTCCGGGCTCCGGGCTGATCGCGCCGGAACCTGAAGCGGCGGCTGACGATCCGGCCCCGCCGGCATCGGAAGTTTCTGAGCCGGAAGTGCATCAGACCATCGGCTCGATGCCCATTACGCCGCCGGATGATGTGTTGGAAATGCCGTCCGCAGATCCGCTGAAGACCATGTATGTGTCTGACGCGGAACTGCAGGAAGTGATGGTCGGCACCGCGGCTGACGAACCGGACCCGCTCGACCTGCCCGCTGAACCTGAGCCTCCGGCTTTCACCGAACCTGACGTCCCGGCACCGAGCTTTGGCGTGTCGCCTCCACCGTCGCCATTTGCAGCGTCGGATCCAGAACCTTACATCGAACCGGAGACGATGATCCAGTCAGCGCCCATCACTTTCGACGAGCCTGCTCAACCGCCGCCTCCGCCGATGTTTGAGGAACCGGCTCCGCCACCGCCTCCGGCATTTGAGCAGCCCGCACCTCCGCCTATGTTCAATGAACCGATGGGCGGACAAATGGAACCGCAATTCGGGCAGTACGGAGGTTTTCAGTCGCCCGTTCCAAATCCGAACAAGAACCAGACGCTAGCGATCGTTTCGTTGATCTCCGGACTGGTCGGCTTGTTCTTCTGTCTGGGATTGACTGGGCCGATCGCTTTGATAACAGGTTTTATGGCACGCAAGCGAGCCAGTCAGAGCCCCGACGAATACGGCGGTGAGACCCTTGCCCTGATCGGCATTATCACGGGAGCTTTGGCCACATTGGTCCTGCTTGCTTTTGTCGCGTATTTTGCTTTTATTTTTCTGATCGTCGGCGCCAATATCATGGCCGGCTAGAAAATTTATGTCGATAATTTCGGACGTACTTCAATCATCCATCGCCGTTCTCAAGGGAATGAAGCGAACCATTTCGGAAATTCCGCGTGAGAAATGGACGGTTCAATATCCTGATGTCCCGGTCACGGTACAGCCGCGCTATCGCGGCCAGCATCTTCTGCACGTGGACGAGAACGGCAAGGAGAAGTGCGTCGCCTGTTATTTGTGTGCCGCGGCATGTCCTTCAGATTGTATCTACATCGAGGCCGTTGACGATCCTCGTCCATACGCCGAGCGGGTTGGCCGTGATGAGCGATATGCCCAGGTCTACAACATCGACTACGGCCGCTGCATTTTTTGCGGTTTTTGCGTTGAGGCGTGTCCGAAAGATGCGATCACGCATGGTTATAACTTCGAGATCTCGGTTTACAACCGAGCCGACCTACTGAAAACAAAGGACGATCTGCTCATCACAAAGCAGAAACAGTCAAATAACTACCGCGTCGCCTTGTCGAGCGAGGACGTGGATTCCGAATACAAAGAAGTCTGAAACTTACAGCCATTTCGCTGCCGCACATTCGTGGACGTTACCGACATGCCGCCGACTCCCAGAGGCAGGCACCATGAGATCAGAGGTGCTGCTCTCCGGGAATTTGCCGGCCTGCGATCCGACGACGCACGTCTCGATCCGCACAGTTTGGCCCGCTTTGCAAAGCTCATGGTCGTTCCGTTCGAAGCGGTCCGAGCTCTGAGCCCGGAGTCGCGGGAGCATTTGCTTGGGAGCGGGAAGAACTCCTGGTCCGGAGGTGCCGCGTCGACAAGGCTGCCCGACGGCAGCCGACTCATCATCCTGAATCCTACACATGGCGTCAACCGTCAAAATGCTACTCTGATGGAGGAGATCAGCCATGTTTTCCTCGGTCATAAACCAAGCAAACTCGCTGTTGAACGCCGTGACCGGAGCGGAAAGATCAATGCTCGAGAATATGATCGGGCGATCGAGGAAGAGGCGTACGGAACAGGTGCCGCGGCCCTGGTACCGTATTCTGCATTGAAGAGAATGGTGTTGGCGGGCAGATCGTCGGCCCAGATCGCGAACCATTTCTATGTTAGCCGGGCTCTCGTGGAATTTCGGATCAAAATATCGAGGCTTTGGAGCGAGTATAAAGAACGCGGCGGTGGTGCCGATGACCGTTAATAATGGCGAGCAAGAAGAACCAAAACGAAAGAAAGCACGAACAGATAACGGCCACGGACAAGCTCCGGCTGCTGCTTGATATCACAAAGACGATCAGCCGTTCGCTCGACCTCGAGGAAGTTCTGAATCTCGTAATGGATACTCTTGGCTCGCTGCTTACCTACGACGCAGCCGGCATTTACTTGATCGAGTTCAAGCCTGAGGACGGCAGTCCCTATATTTTCAAATCGAAGGTCATCCGAGGTTATCAGATCAGTTTTGACCTGATCGAACCGCGACTGAAAATGGGCGAAGGCTTTCTCGGAACTGTGGCTCAATCGGGGCGGCCCATCATTTCACCTGATGTCTCAAAAGACCCGCGTTATTTCGCAGCACGTGAAAGGACGCGTTCGGAGATGGCTGTCCCTATCATTTCTAATGATCGCGTCATCGGCGTGTTCGACCTCGAGAGCGACGAGTTGAACGCGTACGGTGCGGACGACCTGGCTCTGATGCAGCTGCTAGCGTCGCAGGTGGCGATCATCATCGAAAAGGTGCGGCTTCACGAACAAGTCGTCGAGAAAAAGCGCATTCAAGCACAGTTGGAGGTCGCACGTCAGGTCCAGCTCGAGCTACTTCCGCCCGGCGATCCCGAGTGTGAAGGTTTTGACGTAAGCGCGTACATCTTCCCGACTGAGCAGGTTTCAGGAGACTATTACGATTGGGTAAAGATATTTGATGATCAATTCGGCATTATTGTGGCGGACGCTGTCGGAAAGGGAATTCCGGCAGCATTGCTGATGGCATTCCTTCGAGCTTCGCTGAGGTCATGCGTTCAGATCGGATATGCGCCGAATATTGCCTTCGCAAAGGTCAGTAATCTGCTTCGCGGATCGATAGAAGACAACCGCTTCATCACTGCGATCTACGGCGTTTTGGACGTAACGAACAAGACCTTCCTTTTTTCGAACGCCGGGCATACACCGCCGCTGCTGATCAAACCCAACGGCGAGTTTCGCTATGTCGAATATGGAAATTTGGCACTGGGAATGTTCGACGACATCCATTATCACCAGCATTTTATTCGCTTTGAACGCGGCGAAGTGATGGTGATCTACACGGACGGCATTACGGAAGCCGCAAATCCGGGCGGCGATGATTACGGACTGGACAGGCTCGCAAAGAGGGTCTTGTCCGGCATCAATCTGACAGCACGTCAATTGATCGATCACATCCGAAAGGACGTCGCGGATTTTACCGAACGTAAATTCCTCGATGACGACGGAACACTATTTGTGGTCAAACGTCTTTAGGAACGAGGCGGGCATGTCTGCCCTTCCTCGTTCCTTCAGTTGTCATGGAAATGGTCAATGTGCGGTAAAGCTGGAACTCACGCTGTCGCCGCCGGGGACGATCGGCGAGGTGTATTCGCCGTATCTTATTTTTTCATCACCGCCTCGGGCGAATGCGTAGCTGTCAAAGCCGAAGGCATCGAGGAGATCGGCAAGTTCATTCGAACTTTCCAGGTGAAGGCTCTCCGAAAATCCTGATATAGCCCGAAACTGCAGAAGCCGCTCAATTACCTCAAGCGGTGCAAAGCAGGATTCGGGATCTTTGTATGTAGCCATATTCAGCAGGCACCTCAGATCGTGCCGGACGCATCTACTTAGATAGGGCTGATGTGTTTGGGGTTGTTCGCTATTTTGGGGATCGCAATACAAAGCAAAACCATTGCATTCCGGACGGCATCAAGCTAGTATCAAGGGTGTTAATTGACTCGGAGGCATATTAGATCATGAAGACCGCGAAGTTGTTGGTGTCCTCAATTGTGGTAGTTGTCGCCGTGATGGCCGGTTCTGCCGTCGCACAGTCGACTGCCGACAAGTACATTATTTCGGCGAAAGCCGGCGGCGTTAACTATGTTGAAGGGAACGTTGTTTCGCTGTCGCAGGATGGTGTCGGATCGCGCGTATTCAAAGGCGATCGGCTGGAAGTAGGCGAACGTCTGCAGACCGGAGCGAATTCCCGCGCCGAGGTTTTGCTGAATCCGGGATCATATGTGCGTCTCGGAAGCAACGCGGAAATCTCGCTGATCGACGATTCTCTTGATAACCTTCGTTTGCGGGTTGACCGCGGTGCGGCGATGTTCGAGATATTTGCGACGAAGGATTTCACCGTCTCGGTCGTAACGGACGGCGGCGATGTGATCCTTTCGCGCAGCGGCATTTACCGTGTTAATGCTTCGAACGCAGGCTCAACAAAGGTCGAGGTTTTTGACGGCAGGGCAAGCCTTTTGTCCGACAGCAAGGTCTCCGCCGGTTCCGGCAAGGCCCTTTCCGTCAGTGCCGGTAATTCGTCCGTTTCACAATTTGACCGCAAAAACCTTGACGGTCTTGCTCAGTGGAGCAAGGATCGAGGCAAGTCGCTTGCAGAGGCTACGGCTACACTAAGGAATCGGGATGTCCGCAACGTGCTGATCAGTTCGTTCAACATGGGCCGCTGGAATATGTGGGATACGTTCGGGCTTTGGGTCTACGACATACGTCGTGGCGGTTTTTGTTTCTTGCCTTTCGGCTACGGCTGGAGTTCGCCCTACGGATTCTTTTACGGGCACGGCATCAATTGGTATAACCTGCCGGTGATAATCAGGAATATTTCTACGACCCCTAATCCAACGACAGGAACGAACGCACCCGCGAGCGGACAGAACGGCACAAAGGTCAGGACCCGCCCGTCGGCCCCCGCGTTCTCGAGGATCGAATCGGACCGAAGAAATACGCCGATCCGCGTGGCTCCTGAGGTACCGCCGATGTACGGTCCGCAACCGACGGGTACTGTTAGAATGCCTGCTCCGGTGATGGTGGAAACGGCTCCGCCGGCACCTAACACGGCACGTCCGACGCGGCCGTGATCTCATTAAGAAGGTTTCGACAAGGCTGCCTATTTAGGCAGCCTTTTTTATTTTGCGAGCGTTGCCACGGCCTCAACGGGGATCTGCTCTCGAAGATAAGGTTCCGCTATGAGGAAGATGGACTGCAGGCCGTTGAAGAACATATGCAGCAGGATACACGGCAAAAGATTGCCGGATACTATCCGAATGAAAGTGAGGATCACGCTAAGCAGCGTAAGCAGAAAGATAGTCGAAAAGCTTGGATAATATTGCGGCACGTGAACTACGGCGAAAAGGACCGTGGTGAACGCAAATGCTGCAGGTATACCGAATTTTGCCTGAAACGACGAATATATGACGCCCCTATAGACCACCTCTTCGACCACTGGGGCCGTAACGGTCGCGATGAAAGCTATCACAAAAACTGCCTCGCGTGAGCTCTTCAGGATCCTGAGAAGCTCATTCTCCTGTTCGGGGCAGTAATGCCCCACGATCGCGGCCAGAGCGAAAAAACCCGCCAAGATAAGAAAATAATGCCACCAGCGGAATCCGCCCCGTTCCCAACCAAGCGACTCCCGGAATCTGAATCGGGACATCCGCGTGACTACCAGCCAAGCGAGGCCGAGTGTCAACAAATGGGCCGGAATGATGCCGACAAGTTGGAGAATGATCGAAGTTGGGTCAGATTTCGCAAACTCCAGTATCTGATCCGTATCGACGATAGGAGTGGAGAGCGTCGCCAGATACGGCAGCAAGAACAATGAAGGTATCAGCATTATCAGCAGGACGCTCGCGAACCAAACACCGATAGCCTCGCCAACGGACCATTTCGGGGAATTAGGAGACTGAATGTCGACAGATGCCGGAAGGTTGCTTTCTTCGATTACCACGAATGAGAGTTTAGCCAATCAACACAAAGTCGCCAAGTTTGTCTTTCTAATTTGAACCGCGAGGCGATTCGCGATAGTCTAGAAACCCGTGGAGCACCACGGCAATTTCAGCTCACAAAATGTTATTGCGGTAATACCTGCAAGGTATTCGTCGACCCGTTTGCCCGGCAAGATGCTCGCCGAGATCGACGGCATACCGATGGTCGTTTTAACCGCAAGGCGTGCTATAAAAGCAAGTCTGGTCACGCGTGTTATTGTCGCGACCGACGACGAACGCATCGTATCGGCCGCGGCTGCGCATGGCCTTGAAGCGGTGATGACCTCGCCGGAACATGCGTCGGGCAGCGACCGTATCGCGGAGGTTGCCGAACGTTTGCCGGCAGGCTCGATCATAGTGAACGTGCAGGGCGACGAGCCGCTGATCTCGCCGGAAACCATTGACCGTGCAGTCGAGGCCATGTTGAGTTCCGACGCGGACATTGTCACCACATCGGAGCCCATCGATAGCGTTGATGACGTTTTTGACGGCAATATTGTGAAGGCAGCGGTCGGCGAGGATGGTAATGCCGTCTATTTTTCGAGATCGCCTGTGCCATACCTGCGCGACGCCGCGATGCATCATGGCGGCGATCTGCGAAAAGCTTTGCTGAGCGAACCGCAATTGCTGTCTGCGTTTCGTAAACATACGGGGCTATATGTTTATAGGCGGGAATATCTGCTTGAATTCACAAAAATGCCGCAATCGCGACTGGAGAAAATGGAGATGCTCGAACAACTCCGCGCATTAGAGAACGGTGCTCGAATAATGGTCGTCAATGCTGTTGAGAGGTCCATCGGCATTGATAACGAGGCCGATCTTGAACGTGTAAGAGGAATGTTCACCGGAGGAGAGGCGGAAAGGATCATATGACCAAATATATATTTGTTACGGGTGGCGTTGTTTCGAGTCTAGGAAAGGGTATCGCTGCAAGTTCGATCGGATGCTTGCTCGAGGCACGAGGGCTCAAGGTTCAGATGATGAAGCTCGATCCGTATATAAATGTCGATCCGGGCACAATGTCGCCGTTTCAGCACGGCGAGGTCTTTGTGACCGATGACGGAGCTGAGACGGACCTGGATCTGGGACATTACGAACGTTTTACTCACGCCAAGCTTTCGCAGGCGAATAACTGGACCAGCGGCCGTATCTATCTTTCCGTGATCGAAAAGGAACGCCGCGGCGAATATCTCGGCAAGACCATCCAAGTCATTCCGCACATTACTGACGAGATAAAGGATGCTG
The DNA here is from genome assembly GCA_019639155.1 of Acidobacteriota bacterium. Lineage (GTDB taxonomy): Bacteria > Acidobacteriota > Blastocatellia > Pyrinomonadales > Pyrinomonadaceae > OLB17. The sequence continues at coordinate 42,704 of JAHBSJ010000016.1, forward strand.
TTCGAAAGGTCGCAGAAATGCACGAACCTGATGTTCTGATCGTCGAGATCGGCGGAACCGTCGGCGACATCGAATCGCTGCCGTTCATGGAGGCCATCAGACAGCTCGGCAATGAGGTCGGGCGGAACAACGCGATATTTGTGCACGTCACCCTTGTTCCTTTTATCGCGGCCGCCGGAGAATTAAAAACGAAACCGACGCAGCACAGCGTCCGCGAGCTCCGCGAGATCGGTATCGCACCCGACGTATTGCTTTGCCGTTCCGACAGGCCGTTGTCCGCTGATCTTCGTCGAAAGATCGCTCTTTTCTGCAATGTTCAGGAAAATGCCGTAATTTCCGCTCTCGATGTGGACACGATATACGAAGTGCCGCTTGCGTTTCACGATCAAGGACTCGACGACCTGATCGTTAACACGCTGCACCTGAACGAGCAATTCCCGACAGCCGAACTTCGTCCTTGGCGCGAACTCGTAGCCACTATCAAGGAACCGTCCGAGGGAGCCGTCAGCATCGCGATCGTCGGAAAATATGTTGAACTTGAAGATTCTTACAAATCGCTTCGCGAGGCACTGACACACGCCGGCGTTGCAAATGACCTTCGCGTGAATGTCACTTGGATCGAGTCCGAAAATCTGATGAAGGACGGATATGAGGTCGAACTGCAGGACTTTGACGCCATACTTGTTCCCGGTGGTTTCGGCAAACGCGGTATCGGCGGTATGCTCCGTGCGATCAAATACGCTCGCCGTTCGGGAACGCCTTATTTCGGCATTTGCCTGGGAATGCAGACGGCTTGCATCGAGTTCGCTCGCAACGTCTGCGGTATGAGCGACGCCGATTCTACCGAATTCAACGAAGAGACACCGTTCCCGGTCATATTCAAGCTGCGTGACCTGGTTGATGTAGAAGAATACGGCGGTACGATGCGTCTCGGCGCATGGGATTGCTCTCTCAAGGAAGGTTCACTTGCCCGTGATGTGTATCGTGGAGCTGATACTATAAGTGAGAGGCACCGCCACAGGTACGAATTCAATCCGGAGTTTCGCGATGTGCTCGAACGCGAAGGACTCGTTTTCAGCGGCGTCTCTCCGGATGGGAAGTTCGTCGAAATGGTCGAACTGCCGCGCGACGTGCATCCATATTTCATCGCATGCCAGTTTCATCCTGAATACAAGTCTAAACCGCTCGACGTGCACCCGCTCTTTGACGCTTTTGTGAAAGCCGCGTGGAATAATCGGGTCAGGAGCGAGAATTTGGAACATGATGTGACGAGCGAAAAGCCGTTGGAACTGCCTGAACGAGCAGAGGTCGCGGCGGACTGATTTCAGCATCATCGTAACTCAGATATCCGATGGTAAAAGGCTGTCTGTGCTAATCTGTGTCTATCTGTGGTTGAAGTGATTATGCAGTCTTTTTCTGTCGGAAATGTGGAATTTGGAAGAGGCGGCCTGAGCTTCATTCTCGGGCCATGCGTCGTGGAATCGTACGAACATGCTTCTATGATGGCTTCGTCGATCAATGAGATCTGCGAACGCGTCGGCGTCGGGTTTATTTATAAATCGTCATTCGATAAGGCGAACCGCAGCTCGATCGAGAGTTTTCGCGGTGGCGGACTTGAAAGCGGGCTTGAGATATTAGAGCGTGTGAAAAACGAGGTCGGGGTCCCCGTGATCACCGATATCCACGAGCCGTGGCAGGCGGAAAAGACGGCAGCTGTAGCGGATATGCTGCAAATTCCCGCTTTTCTATGCCGTCAAACCGATCTGCTGGTCGCTGCTGCCGAAACGGGAAGAGCCGTAAATGTTAAGAAGGGGCAGTTTTTGAGCCCTTGGGACGCGAAGAACATCGTCGAAAAACTGAATGCGGCCGGCTGCGATAAGATACTGCTGACCGAACGCGGGGCGAGTTTTGGATATAACAATCTTGTTGTGGATCTTCGATCGTTCCCGGTCATGCGGTCATTTGGTGTACCGGTCGTTTTTGATGTGACGCATTCGCTGCAACTCCCCGGCGGATTAGGGAAAGCAACTGGCGGACAAGCGGAATACATCGAACATTTTGCACGAGCGGGAGTCGCATGCGGGGTCGATGCTGTATTTATGGAGGTCCACAACGACCCTTCAAAGGCACCAAGCGACGGACCGAATCAACTCCCGTTGTCGCGGGTTGAATCTCTGTTGTCGATCCTAAAAAAGATCCACGAACTGATAAATGAAAAAACACCTTAGGCAAATCAGGTTGGTCGGGAGAGGTTTCTTTCGATGGGGCTTTACTTCGCTGCTTACAGTTGTTGCGTCTTCGGCACTTTTCGCCCAGGCGGACACACGCCTCTCGGCAACCTGGCAGGTTGAGAAATACGACATCAGGGTCAGTTTGCCATCCGACGATCGATCGCGGAACGCAGATGTTGTCGCAATCGTTGAGGTGAAGAACATCTCCGGACGCCCCGCGTCGTCGTTGACGCTGCGGGTTACGCCGTTCGCCGAGGTGTCATCGGTCAAGGTCAGCGGAGCTTCGATCGAACCGAACAAGAGCGAGGAAAAACTAGGCGGCGGATTGAGTTTGCAGCGGTTGGTGATGAGACTGCCTTCGATCGCGGCGGGAGCAAACGTGACCGCTGAGGTGAATTATCGCCTCGTGATAAAGGAAAACTCCGGTCTAGCTGCGTTGTCACCTTCAAGCTCGCATTTTCTTCCGCTTTCATTTTGGTATCCTACGCCGAATAGCTGGTTCTTCCCCCGAGGTTCCGATCGAGCCCCATTCAATATTCAGGTAACGGGAGGACAGTCCGCCCTATCCTCAGGTTCGGGAAGTGCAGGGCGCTATGAGAACAAGCTTTTCGGCGAGCCGTTCTTTCTTTCGGGAAATTGGGAGCAGAAAACCGTCGGGCAGGTCGCCGTCTATGTACCGCAAGGCTTGTCGGCAGATGCGTCATCGCGTGCTGAGGAACTCGGAAGACTGTATTCAGACGCCGTAATATTCATGTCGGAGCTGCTGGGCAAGGCTCCGGACGTTCCTCTGAGGATCGTCAGCTCGCGGCGAGGCGGCGGATTCAGCAGCGGCGGCACTCTGATCGTGGACGAAGCGGTCTTTCGGCGGCCAAAGATCGACTCGCTGACCGCACTCAACATTGCTGAGGGAGCAGCACGGCTTTGGATCGGCGGTACGGCCCGTGTTGATGGCGACGGTTACGGTGTGATCACCGAAGGACTTGTTCGATACGCCGCCGACCTTTTTATTGAAGAGAAATTCGGCCGAGCTGCCGCAGATGCCGAGAGGCTTCGCCAGCGTGCATCGTATGCGGCCATTAGCCGTCGGGCTCCGGCAATCAACACAATTTCTCCGTTGGTCGATGTTTACTATCCGGTCGTTGCGAACAAGGGAGCTATGATCTGGCGTGTAATGGCTGGTCGCACCGGACAAAAGGAATTTTTTGACCTGCTGCGGTCTGCTATGTCCGACGGACATACCGACCTCGGTGAGATCCGTGGGCGCCTGCCGGTCGATAAAGAGACTATCGAGTACTTTTTTGATAAACAGACCGACGTGAATCTGTTGGCCGGGCTTCCCAGGGTAGAAAGCGGCGAGACAAAGGTCGCACTTCGTAATACCGGGAGCATTCCGGTCGAGGTTGACGTAGTTGCTTTGTTGGAGAACGGACAAACGATGCGCACGTCCGCGACGATACGTGCCGCGAGTTTTGGAGATGTTTCTTTCAAGACCAACTCCAAATTGGTTCGTGTCGAGATCGACGCAGACAAGGTCTATCCGCAGACGGATTATTCGGATGACGTCGCACCGCGTGAAACCACAGATAACGACCCGATCCTTGCGGCAAAGCGTTATTTCGACCGTCAGGATTTTGCCGTTGCCGAAAAGACCGCAGCGACGCTGCTGCGTGGAACACCGTACGTGGATGAATTGCGTGTGATCCTCGGAAGGTCGCTGCTTGGTCAGAACAAGACCGATCCGGCACGGCGTGAGTTTCAGACAGTTCTTGACGACCCTCTGCCGACGGCACGGAGCATGGCTTGGTCGCTTTTGGGTCTTGCCGACATCGCCCAAAGATCAGGAGATAACGGCCGAGCTCTCGAACTGATCTCAGCGGTGATCGCGGCAGACGCTGATTACGGTGCCGGATTGGCGGCAAGAAATTTACGAAACAGAATAAATACCGGTTCGGAGGTCGATGCGTCGATCCGATCGTTCTTTACCGATTTCGACAGGGCAGCCTCATCGAACCGAAAGGCCGACTTGGACAATTTGGCGTTCGCCGGTGAAGTGACACGGTTCCTCAGCGGTATCTCGGGTTCAACGGAGAGTTGGAGAACGACCGTTAAGCGTGTCGACAGGCTCGATGCCGCAACCGTGCTCGCAGAGGCCGAAATGAATGTCCGCCTGCTTGGCCGCAACGAGGAAACCGGCATCGCGGTTTATCGTCTTGTGCGGGCGGGCAGCGGATGGCGGTTGATGAATGTAGAGATTTTTGAAGTTCGCTGATCCGGCAAATGGCAAATAAAAAACTCTTGCTGATGGATTGTGATGGTGTTCTGACGGACGGACGGCTGTACTATTCGTCCAGCGGAGAGGAGCTGAAAGCGTTCCATGTTCGCGACGGCCATGCGATCGTCGAGTGGCACAAGGCGGGAAATCGCTCCGGGATCATTTCCGGGCGCAATTCGAAAGCTGTCGAGGCGCGGGCAAGAGAACTCGGCATCGAGTTCGTCTATCAGGGCGTTTCAGACAAGGTCGCCGTGCTCAGCGAAATTCTTGGTTTGGCGGACATCGACGCCAGCG
>JAHBSJ010000017.1 GCA_019639155.1 Acidobacteriota bacterium
CTTCTACCGGTTCGAGGGCGTCACGGTGGGCGAAAGCTATGTGATGGGCGTCAGCTCACGCAGCTACCGCTTCACGCCGCGTGTCGTTCAGGTGTTCGATACCCTGACCGATATCGACTTCATCGGCTTAGAATAGTGACGTGCCGCACGCTCACACGTGCGGTGCCCCAAAAACCTATAGGCGGCCCCAAAACGGGCCGCCTTTTTTTGGATATTGGCGCGCGTAAAATCCGCATCTGTTGTGAAAAATTCCACACTTCCTGCGGGTTGAAAACCTTATCCCGCGGAACTCGAAACTCTAAATATCGTGCAATAAAAGGCTTACTGTAGGCTCCGTTCTAAGTGATCGATGGCACGCAAAATGCCCGAAGAGAACGTGACAGAATCTCTGCGCGGTTACCGTCTGAATCTGTCGGCGCCTCTTTCACCTGGAAACCTGTGGTCAGGGATGGTCTTGACAGCTATGGCTTACGGAGGTGAAGGAGATGCTAGGAGAGAGTGATCCACGAGTTTCCCTCATAGGGAGGAAACGATTTTTGACAGTTTTCGCAGCGATCATTGCTGTTATCGCAGCCGCGGGCTACAACGTCGCGGCTTTTTCTTTTTTGGACGATCTTAAAGGCTATCTCGGTATCGGTGCCGATAGTTCTCCTGCGGCGATCGTAGAGGCTTTTGATGTTAAATACACTTCACAGCCTCTTGGCGGCTGCATAGCTCCGCCCGTAGGGATCATCAACTGGTTCCCCGGCGACGGCAGCACGCGCGATATTATCGGCGGCTATGATGTCGCTATGTTGAACGGCGCCGGCTTTGCCGCGGGCAAGGTAGCACAGGCGTTCAGTTTTGACGGCGTCGATGACCACGCCAATATGCCGCTGATGCCCGAACTAAATTTCGGCACCGCGGATTTCACAATCGATTTTTGGGCCCGCAGCCCCGAATCGGGAAGGCGGATGGATGCACTTTCGTTCCTGCCGAATTATCCGATAAGTAACCTGGTGTTTGATTTCAACGATCCGGATATTCCCGGCCAGGGATTATGGGTATATTGGAACGGCTCCGGGGACAACCGCATTCTCGCGGGCACGCCGAATCAATACACGGACGGCAATTGGCACCATTTTGCGCTGGTCCGAAACAGCAGCGTATTTACGCTGTATGTAAATGGGGTAAATGTCGGTACTACGACCTACTCTGACCCGCTGAACTTGGCATCGACAACAAATTACATTGGCCGCGGTGTCGCATTGGCAGGCGCATGGAACGGCCAGGTTGACGAGGTCACGATATTCAATGCGGCACTATCCGAGATCGATATTCAAAACATCTATTTCGCGGGCAGCGACGGCAAATGCAAAACTGCCTGCACTCCGCTTCCCGGCGGCGCCATTAGCTGGTGGCGGGGACAACTGAATGCGGCCGACGTTTTCGGCCGTAATGACGGAACTCAGGAGGGCGGCGTTACCTTCGCGAGCGGTAAGGTGGGCAAGGCGTTCAACTTTAACGGAACGGACGGCTCTATCGTGATACCCGATTCCTCCAGCCTTGACGTTACTGACAACTTTTCTCTCGGAGCATGGATCAACCCTGCGGATTCACAGGCCAGCCAGCAGGGAGCCGTGCTGTCAAAGGTCGGCGGTGCCGGCGGCAACAACGGATATCAGATGGGCATCACGTCCAGCCTCATCTATTGTCAGTTCAACGCCGCCGGCGAACCCTGGGCTACGAATCAGGTACTTGTAAACTATTCTGTTCCGCCGGGACAATGGACGCACATCGTGTGTACGTACGACAATTCGAACCTCAGGGTGTTCGTTAACGGTGACCAGCTGGGCCTGACGAATGTCGGGCCGAAAACGGTCGCAAACTCGACGTCGAATCTGCGTATCAGCGGCGACGACAATCTGCATGTTTGGTTCAACGGCATGATCGACGAACCGATGGTCTTTGGACGTGCGTTCACACAGAATGAAGTCACGGCGATGTATCAGGCAGGCTATGGAGGTGTATGTCCGCCGGTGCTGACAGGCCCCAATATCGATGTCGCTCCGCTCAGCCTGGCGGCTGCTCAGCCGCCGAATACTACAACGTCACAAACATTGACCCTTGGAAATACAGGTTCCGAGAGCCTGGCGTGGGAGATACTCGAACAATCGCCTCCGACAAGGATCGAGCTGGCCCCAGAAGAAAAAGAGAGATCGGACATCGATCGAACAATTGCGGCGGTCCCCGCTCCGGAAACTTTGGTTCAGCTTGTCGTTGACGACGGCACCGGCGAGGGCGGCGTTAGAAGATCGAACGGCGGGCAGATCCTTTGGATGAACCGATTTACGCCTGCGGCTTCCGGGTTTCCCATGGTGCTGGACCGCGTAGACGTCATGTTCGGCTATGTCGGCGGACAATCCGGCGTGAATGTCGGCGATCTGTTCGACATATACCTTTACGAAGATGCCGACGGAAATCCCGCTAATGGAGCCGTTCACAGGGCTTCATATCTGAGCCGTGCAGTTCAGGCGGTGGACGGCACAACCTGGTCAACCTACAACCTGTCGTCACCGGTGACCTTCAATGGCCCCGGCGACATTTTGATAGCGATCGTCAACCGCACTGCGGGCATCGGCAGTGGAGATTTTCCGGCCGTTATAGACCAAACTCCTCCGAGCAACTTGCGTTCGTGGATCGGGATAGAGACAGGGAACGTGCCGAATCCGCCGGTGCTTCCGCTCCAGACATTTGGAACGATAGATAGCCTCGGCATAGCCGGCAATTGGTTGGTACGCGGTTTTGGGCAAGCAGGAACATTATGTGGAAGCCAATCAGAGATACCTTGGCTCAGTGTGGCTCCGGCGAACGGCACAACGGCTGCAGGAGCATCGACTAATGTAACTGTTTCGTTCGATTCCGCAGGACTGGCTCCCGGGATCTACAATGCTAACCTTTGTGTGGACAGCAACGATCCCGATCCCGGTCCCGGCAACGGAACAGAAGTTGTTATCATTCCCGTTTCTCTCGAGGTTGCCGGCGCGAGCCCCACGCCTACACCCACACCCACACCGACGCCGTCACCGACGCCGAGTCCTTCACCGTCGTGTGCCCCAACACCGCCTAACATGATCAATTGGTGGCCGGGCGACGGCAATTCCTTTGATATCGTGGCCGGGCAAAACGGAACGATGGAGAACGGTGCAACGTTCGCTCCAGGAAAAGTTGGGCAGGCTTTCAGTTTTGACGGCGTTGACGATCAGGTCGTCATTCCTCATAACGACAGCCAGAATGTCGCTTCGGGCCTGACAATAGATGCTTGGATCAAGCAGGAGTCATTTCAGCCCGGAGCCACGATCTTTCAGAAGAGAACGTTCTGGAACGTCGGCGGCTATGTTCTGGAAACAGCGGGCAATGACGCGACGGCGTTCTACTTGGCTGTTTATATAGACGGCGAGTATCGTTTCGCAAGAACGCCGACGAATACCGTGCAGCTTGGCGTCTGGCAGCACATTGCCGCAACCTATGATGGCGAGGCGGTCAAGGTTTACATCGACGGCCAGCTCGCCGCAGATCTGCCGCAAACGGGAAACATCAACTTCGTCAATGATCCGATCATGATCGGTAGGAATTATGTGACCCAGACTATGGGCTTTCACGGCCTGATCGACGAGGTCGAGTTCTTCAATAGGGCTCTGAGTCAGGCAGAGATACAGGCGATCTACGATGCAGGAGGAGCGGGTAAGTGCAAGGTGGAATGCACGCCGCCGCCGCCGCAAATGCGCAATTGGTGGACAGGCGACGGCAATGCGATCGATATTGTCGGCGGGAATAACGGTACGTTGCAGGGCGGAGCGACGTTTGCACCGGGCAAGGTCGCCGGGGCATTCAGCTTTGACGGAACAGGTTCGCAGAGCGTCGCGTTGGCACCGATCTCGCTAGGTACAAAGGTGACCATCGACGCATGGCTGAGTCCGAGCGTTTTGAGCGGAGGCTTTACGGATGCAAGCATTCCGGGGCTCACACGGCGCACCGCCGTTGGTTCGAACAATTCCTGCAATGACCTCAGTCTCGGGCTTTACGGAGGCAAGCTCGGCGTTCTCTACAGGTCGGATACAGGGCCGATCGGCTGCATCGATGTCCTGCAGTCGCTGATAACTGTTCAAGCGGACATGTGGTATCACGTTGCGGCGACGATCGACGGCACGAGCGTAAAGCTTTACGTCAACGGCACTCTGCAGGGCACCGGCACGACAACGCAGAACTTCGTCCCGGATCCGGCATTCCGGATCGGCGGCGCGGCGTGCTGCGGATCGAGCGGCGACGCCTTCGGCGGCAAGGTGGACGAGGTCGAGGTCTTCGACCGAGTGCTGAACGAGGCCGAGATCGCCGCGATCTACAACGCGGGTAGTGCCGGAAAATGTAAGGCCTGTGCCGTGCCGCCCGAAAATATGATCGGCTGGTGGCAGGGAAACAACAGCACTGCGGACATCGTCAACGGCAACAACGGTACGCTCATCGGTGATGCGACGTACGCGCCCGGCATGGTCGCACATTCCTTTACCTTTGACGGCAACGGCGATTTTGTCGATATGACGGTTCCGCAGGTGGATACCACACCTGGAACGAACGTGACGGTAGATTTCTGGATGTATTGGGACGGCACGTTCGGCGAGATCGGAACCATGCCATTCGGGTTCACTCAATACGACCTATGGTTCTACGACGGCCGCTTCGGCTTTAACACCGGGCAAGGTGATCGATGGGGAATACCGTCGGCGGGTCTGGAAAATCGCTGGGTACATGTTGCCGCGATATTCCATAACGGCCCCGCCGAAAACAGCCGGCTCTTCATCGATGGTGTCGAACAGGTGCTGACCGTAACGCCCGGATATCCCGGCGGCATTGGTGCGATCACTCCGGAAATGCGCATAGGCGGATGGCGGGTAAATAACGATTATTCGTTCCGCGGGCGCGTTGACGAGGTCGAGATCTTCAACAGGGTCTTGTCCCCGGCTGAGATCCGCTCGATCTATAAGGCGGGAAGCCTGGGCAAATGCCTGACCGCCCCGACACCGACGCCGACGCCGACGCCGACGCCGACTCCGACGCCGACGCCGACGCCGACGCCGACGCCGACTCCGACGCCGACACCGACACCGACGCCGACTCCGACTCCGACACCGACACCGACACCGACACCGACGCCGACACCGACACCGACTCCGTCACTAACTCCGTCACCAACTCCGACGCCCGCCGCATCGTCGATCCAGTTCGTAACGAACGCCTATTCGGGCATCGAGACGATGACGGCTGTTATTGAGTTGTCGCGGACGGGCGATGTTTCGGGCGCAGCGAGCGTCGTTGTCAATTCGGCGAACGGTACCGCAAATGTCGGGGCCGCATGCGGGCAGTTTGGGGTAGATGTGCAGAACATCTCGGGAACGGTCATTAACTTCGCCGCGAACCAGACGACCGCGGCCGTAACGATGAATATCTGCGGAGACATCATTGCCGAAAATACCGAGACGGTGCTGCTTTCACTGGCGTCGCCTGTGAATGCGAGCATCGGCAAGCCCGGCAACGCGGTGCTTTCGATCGTCGATACTGCGAACCAGTTCAGAAACACGCAGTGCATCGATCTGTTCGAAAACACCTTCGGCACACTTTATCCGTCGCAGATCCTTGTTTCCGGTGCGACCACGAACCTGTTCAGGGTGCGCGTGACGCTGTATGACTACTGGTCGAATTCGCCTGACAACGTGGACGTTCTGCTTGTCGGTCCGAACGGTGCCAAGTACATACTCATGGCCGACGTCGGCGGATTCGTACCGATCCCGGCATCCAACACCAGGACGCTGACATTCACAGATTCGGCTCCGCAGGTCATAGCTGACAGTTCTGCACCCGCAACGGGCGCATATCAGCCGGTGAACTGGGAGACGCCGGTCTCGACATTTCCGGTGCCCGCACCTCCGGCACCTTATGTCGAGCCGGGTTCGACCATTGCGAGGCCCGTCGGCAAGACGATGTACGGCAATTTTGCCGGCATCAATGCCAACGGCATTTGGAGCTTGTACGTACGCGACGACGGTAATTTCCCTAGGCCTGAGGTCCAGAGCGGTGCGATATGCGGCTGGGGCATCGAACTGCTGCCGGTGACCTCTGTCGGGGTCGATGTTTCTGGCCGAGTGGTTACGGCCGACGGCCGCGGCATCAGAAATGCCGTTGTCGAGATGACCGATCCGCACGGAATAACCCGTTCCGTCGTTACGTCGTCCTTCGGATATTTCAGATTCGAGGGCGTGATGGTCGGAACTTCCTATGTTATGGGAGTCCGTTCAAGGCAATATAGGTTCGTTCCACGTGTGGTAACGGTCCTCGATACACTGAATAATGTCGATTTCGTCGGGCTGGAATAACCCCGATGCGGCATCTGTTTTTTGGCGGCCCGCTTTACGGCGGGCCGCTTTTTTTGTTAGAAATTACGCTCAAGCGTCGCCTTGCACATGCCCTGGACGCGAAAACTTTTATTCCCGCAAATCCAATATTGGCTTAAGTTTGGATTGACATCGAAAATTTATAGGAATATACTTCGACGGTATTTCCTAATACATAGACCATTGTTTGAGAGTTTTTCGGCCGGTCGCACTGAGGTGCGAAGGCAATAGGGATAGACGAAGTGCTTCAGCCTTTTTCTGCAAAGCAGTTCGCATTTGCGCGAACGATCATTAAGGAAAGCTATTATTCCGCTCTCTTGGATCTAACGATTTCTACGAGGACCGGGCTGTTTGTTCGCTGTCCCGCATTTTTGGTCAACTGACAACTTTTGGAGGGTATTATTATGTTTCGACGTACAGACTCAGGATCGCGTGTCGGCGCGCTTGTCTGTCTTTTTGTATTAGCACTGATCACGGCGATCATCGCCGTGCCTTATCAGTACAGGTCAAGCGCCGCTGCGGGCTCTGATACGCCGCGCAACGGCAATGACGTAGGCGGCCTCATCAGGAGGACCGTCAGCGAGGATGAGGGCATCCCCAAAATGTGGGATATCCGCGAAGAAAAAGGCGATCAGGCCGCTGAGGCCCTTCGCTATTTCCGTCAACGGACCGGCAAAGACGCCGCGGCGGTGGCGGATATTCGCGCGGATTTCGTCCGCGGCGAGGAAGAACTGAAACAGCGAATTCCTCATGCCAAGGTAGAATACAACCTCGACATCCAGACGCCTGAGGTCATTACGCCCGACGTTTGGGGTCCAAGGATCGAATGGCTTTCTCAGCCAACCTCCAAGAATCGAGCAGAAGCTCTCCGCGATTTTGTCAGACAGAACCAAAGCCTTGTCGGCCTCGAAGCCGCACGCATTGACGAATTGAAGGTGGCTGCGGATTATACCAATCCCGACGGCAATCTTTCCTACGCTCACCTCGAACAGGAAATTTACGGCGTACCCGTTTTCCGCGGTGAGGTAAAAGCGGGCTTTACCCGCGACGGACGCATCATCCGCGTCATTAACAACCTTGCTCCGGGTGTTGATTATTCTGCTATTTCGAGCGATTTTGGTAACCCCGACCTCGCCGTAATGAAGGCCGCTCAGCACATTCGCCACCAGCCGGAAGGCGGCCGCTTTGTCCGCAATGCCGCTGAGTCAACGGATAATACTGTCGTTTACGGCACCGGAGACTGGGCGACGACCGCTGAAAGGATGTATTTCCCGACCGAACCCGGTGTTATCGTTCCGGCATGGCGGGTCCTGATCTGGCAGCCGGTCAATGCTTACTACGTGATCGTCGATGCTGAAAAGCAGACGATCCTGTGGCACAAGAATATCTCCGATGACCAGACGCAGGCGGCGACCTATCAGGTTTATCGAAACACGAATGCCTACATCAACGTCGCCGACCACGCAGCACCGCTTTCACCGGGACCGATGAATCCGGGCCTCGGTACGCAGGGTGCTCTGCTTACGCGTAACAACGTGACGTTGATCGGTAACGAAGGCCCGTTCAGCTTCAACAACAACGGCTGGATCACCGACGGCCAGAACATCACTGACGGTAACTTTAACGAGGCAGGTGTTGACCGCGTTGCCCCCAACGGTGTCGACGCACCCCAGCAGGGCGACACGGGCTGTCCGGGAGCCGGCTGCCGCGTGTTTACATCCACGTGGAACCCGCCGCCGGGAAATCCGGCACCGGGTGACGCACCGCTGACGGCACAGGCACAGCGCGGCGCCGTTATTCAGATGTTCTACATCATGAACTGGTATCAGTCTGAGCTCTATGCTCGCGGTTTTACAGAGCAGGCCCGCAATTTCCAACAGGACAATTTCGGTCGCGGCGGACTTGGCGGCGACAGGGTTTCGTCCGAGGGCCAGGATTCCAGCGGCACGAACAACGCTAACTTTGCGACGCCGGCAGACGGCAGCCGCGGACGTATGCAGATGTTCATCTGGACCGGTCCGGATCCGGACCGCGACGGTACGCCGGATGCCGACATCGTCATCCACGAAGTTTCGCACGGCCTTTCGAATCGTCTGCACGGCAACGGCAGCGGCCTGGGCAACCAGGGCGGAATGATGGGCGAAGGCTGGGGCGACTGGTACGCTCACACGATGCTTGCCGAGCCGACCGACGACCCGATGGGCGTTTACAGCGTCGGCGGATATTCGCTATTCAACCTCTCGGCAGGTTGGACGGCAAACTTCTACTACGGCATTCGCCGCTTCCCGACGGCCATCATGGCTTCGACGGGCGGCCCGAACAATCGTCCGCATAACCCGCTGACGTTCGGCCACCTGAACGCCGGTTGCGATACGACACTCGGAACCACCGCTACGGCAGTTTCCAGTGCATATCCGCGCAGCCCGGTTATCGCCACATCGGGCAACTGCTCGCAGGTGCATAACGCCGGTGAAATTTGGAAATCCGCCCTTTGGGAGGTTCGCCATCGCTTCATTCAGCGTAAAGGATTCACTGTCGGTACGCGTGACGTCCTTCAGGTCGTCACGGACGGCATGAAGCTTTCTCCGCTGAACCCGAACATGCTGCAAGAGCGTGACGCGATCATCGCTGCCGCTCAGGCATTGTCACTCAGCCCTGAGGCTGCTGCTGACGCACTCGACGTCCGCGAAGGATTCCGCATCCGCGGCTTCGGCTTCTCGGCGAGCGTTCAGTCGTCAACGGCTGTTACCGAGGCGTTTGACTCGCCTCAGGTCGGTACGGGCGGCCCGCCGGTCGTTACATCCGGTAACGCAATCATCGAACCGAATGAGTGCAACACCATTAACATCCCGCTTTCGAACAATTCCGGCGAGGTAGCTTCGAACATCACGGCCGTTCTTTCGACGACGACGCCGGGTGTTACCATCTCGCAGCCGAATTCGGCATATCCGAACATTCCTGCCGGCGGCGGCCCTGTTAACAACACGACGCCGTTCCAGATATCGACGGATAATACGGTTGCCTGCTTTACGAACATTGCTTTGACGCTGACCGTGACATACACGGGCGGCGGCGGCGGATCGCCGGCAGCATTTAATTATTCGATCCCTGTCGGCGTAGCTGGCGATGCTTACAATTTTGCATCCACAACTGCCAGCCCGATCCCCGCAGGCGGAACGCTGGTGGCAGGCAGCCAGGCAGACGATGCGGCCGTGACAATTCCGCTCCCCGGAGGTTGGACCTCATCTATCTATGGCACGGCCGTTACTTCGGTGAGCGCAACGACGAACGGTATGATTCAGATCAATGCCACCGCTCCGACCACATTCACGAATACAGCTTTGCCGCACACTCTTGCTCCGGCCGGCCCGAGGCTGTTCCCGTTCTGGGATGACCTGAACTCGGCGACGACGAGGATACCTAATGGCGGTATTTTTGTTAATACGCTTGGCACAGCTCCGAACCGGCAGCTCGTGATCGAATGGCGGACCCAGCACTTCTCCAACGTTGCTGCGGATGGAATTACTCTAAACTTCGCGGCTATCCTCAATGAGGGGTCGTCATCATTCTCGTATGTGTATGCGTTGACAACCGCTTCGGCTACTACGGCGAACGGCGTTTCGGCGACCGTCGGCGTACAAGCGACAAATAGCGGAACGCAGTTCACGCAGCACTCCTTCAATGCGGCGGTCATTACGCCGGGGCTGCAGTTGAACGCTACCTTGCCGGCCGGCCAGTGTACGCCGGGACCGGGCGGCTGCGGAGCAGGCCCGTCACCGACACCTACACCGAGCCCGAGCCCGTCACCGACACCGACTCCTTCACCGAGTCCGTCAGTGAGCCCGACTCCGAGCCCGACTCCGACCGGAACACCGTCACCGACGCCGTCATGCACTCCGATCACGGAGAACTTTGACGACATCGCGACGCTTCCCGGGGCAGGATGGAGCCTGCAGAACCTTAGTACTCCTGCCGTAGGCACGACGAACTGGTTCCAGGGCAACTCGGCCGTATTCCCGTCGCAGACCGGTGCACCGAACGGTTACGTTGGGGCTAACTTCAACAACGTAGCATCGCCGTCGGGCACTATCAGCAACTGGATGATGACGCCTGTGGTGACGCTGGCAAACGGACAGGAGATGACGTTCTGGACGCGTACGGTAACCACTCCGACGTTCGCGGATCGTCTGCAGGTCAGGATGAGCACGGCCGGAGCCAGCACGAATGCGGCTGACTTCACCACGCTGATGCTCGACATCAACCCGACATACTTGCTGACGGGCGCCGGAAGCTATCCGAACGTTTGGACGCAGTACACCGTGACCGTATCCGGACTCGGCGGACCGGCAACGGGACGCTTCGCTTTCCGTTACTTCGTCGAGAACGGCGGACCGTCGGGAGCCAACTCTGACTATATCGGCATCGACACGGTATCGATCGGTTGTACGACAGGCCCTGGCCCGTCACCTACGCCGTCGCCGACGCCGACGCCGGGTGTAACGCCTACGCCTACACCGACGCCTACACCGACGCCGAGCCCGACGCCTTCGCCGAGCCCGACACCGGGACCGGGATGCGATCTGGTGTTCAGCTATGAGAACGCAGCGGGTGTGGCGATACCTGACAACAACCCTGCTGGTGTTTCGGTAACCGTACCTGTTGCGGGTGCACCGACCATCGCGGATATGAACTTCCGCTTTGACGGAACGTTCTCGGGAACGGTCAATGATCCTAACGTGGGTGTTGCCCACTCATGGGTAGGCGATCTGATCGTGAACGTGCAATCGCCGAGCGGAACGACGGTAGCGGTCTTTGACCGTCCGGGCGTGCCGGGGACATCGACGGTGGGCTGCAACAACAACAACCTTGCGGCGATACTGCTCGACGACGACGGCGCATTCCCGCCGGTCGAGAACGGCTGCAACATCGCGGGCGGAACGGCAGCAGGCTTCCCTGCAGGCAACTATTCGCCGAACAATCCTCTGAGTGCGTTCGACGGACAGGATCCGAACGGCAACTGGACCATCACGTTCAGCGACAACGCCGGAGCCGACACGGGCCGCATACACCGCTTCTCGCTGGTGTTCCAGGGCAACTGCCCGACCCCGACACCGTCGGTAACACCGACACCGGGCGTAACGCCGACACCGACGCCGACGCCGACGCCTACACCGACGCCGACGCCGACGCCGAGCCCGACCCCAACAGCGAGCCCGACACCGGGAACGTGTACGTTCAGCAACGGCGGATTGAATCCGCAGCCGCTGACGAAGAGT
>JAHBSJ010000018.1 GCA_019639155.1 Acidobacteriota bacterium
TTGGGTCTTTTATTGTTAGTTCAGAAGGTAAACCGGGAGGTGAAAATCGTAAAACAGTGTTGTTGGTCACATACCCCAAATGGGTGACGACAGGCGAAATGAAACCTGTGATACTTTATCTGGTTTCAGCAAAAGAATAGCTCTTCCCGAAATCTTCGGTAAGGGCGGTCGGCAGGGGAAACCATAAAGCCTTTATTAATGGAACGCGGCACTCCCCGGCCGTCGATTCGGCCCATTGGTATCAGGCGCACAGGGCAAGGGCTGTAGATTGATAGGGAACAAGATGTCTCGGGCGTGCTTCCGACAAAGCGAACTTCCGGACATCGAGTTCCCGATATTTGAAAAATTAACCGCGAGAGCTTCTATAGCTTGTCGAATTTCATCTGGCCTATTTTACTGAATCACTTTTCTTGTGGGTTCAATAGGGCAGGCCGTTCTTTTATGAGCATCAGGAGAAGAGAAATGTATTTCAGAACTAAACGATTGACAGGCCTGTTAGCAGTAATGCTAGTGGTCCTTTCTGCAGTAGCATTTGGCCAGATACAGATCGCGCCGAGCAGCCAGCAGGATTGGCAGGAATTTACGACAACCGGTGGAACGGTCGGTTTTGCGTTGGATCCGACCGCGCCTGCGGGCAACGGAGCCTTAAGCTTAACAACGATAAATGATAACAATTCGCGGGCACAGTACTATCGCGACGTTAATGTGCCGCTTTCAGGAATCACGCAGCTTAGCTATTGGTCCAAGACCAATTTGGGCATTCCTGAGGCAGCTCCGTCCTACGCGATCGGAATCTGGCTCGACGGTACTCCTGCGACATTCACCAATTTGGTTTTTGAGCCTTACTGGTCAGATGGTGCGGGCGACCCCGCACCGATCGTGCCCGGCACTTGGCAGAACTGGGATGTCGCAGCCGGACAGTATTTTTGGTCGTCGCAGACCCGAAACGCAGGCGGTGCATGCGTGGTGACAGCCGGCGGCGGCGGACCTCCCTTCTATAGCTTTGCAGACATCAAGGCAAATTGCCCCAATGCCGTTGTCGTCAGGCACACGGTTTATATGGGTTCATTCAACCCGAACTGGAACACCTACGTTGACCTCGTCAATTTTAACGGTACCGTTTGGGACTTCAACCTGGAAACGATGGTTGACGATGACGGCTTCGCAAGCGCTACCGATTGCGACGCCGCTGACATCGCCTCCACAACAATTAACGCTGCAATTACGGCAGCAGCACCCGGCGAGATAATCAAGGTCTGTCCGGGAACATATCCAGAGAGCATTATTAACGGCACGAAAGCCATAACACTTCTCGGTGCGAATGCAGGCATCTCGGCGAATCCTGCCCACGGCGGCGTCCGCGGACCTGAGTCTCTGATACAGGGAACGGTCTTTGTAAGCGGCACGCCGGCAATGAACATTGACGGTTTCAGCATACAGGCACCGGTAACAGGAGTCGCTCTCGATAGAAGGGCTGTTCGGGTCAGAGGTTCCAACAAAAGGGTGGCGAATAACATAATTACAACACTGAATGGTTCGGGAACCGGACCTGGTGATGCTACCTATGGAATTTTTGCCGAAGGCGGCCCATCGGGTGTGCCTGCGAACTTCAACCTTGTGAATAACCATATCTCGGCGGCATATAGAGGGGTCGGGATTGAAGGCAATTTCGCTGACTATAACCTGTCGATGACGGATTCGTTTATAACCGGCAATCACATCACGGGAATCGGTTTTACAGCGATCTATAACACTTTGAACGCAACGAGCGGCCTAACCCAAACCATTCATATTGACAACAACACGTTGACAAACAATTTTGTCGGAATATGGGTAGTTGGCGGCGGCCATTTTTCAATCACCGGAAACCGAATATTTAATAACTCAAATCACGGTATTCGTATCGGAAATGCTGCGGAAGTGATATTAAATATAAACGCTACCGGCAACTCGATCACAGGAAATCCGGTCGGCGTACAGTTCAATGGTACAGGATCAACGACCAACGTAAACTTTGCTTTCAACCGAATAGCTGGCAACACAACAGGGCTCTCGTTTGGACGAGCCGGCTCAGTTAATGCTGAGAACAACTGGTGGGGCTGCAACTACGGTCCCGGAGCGACAGGTGCAGGATGCGTCGGAACACAGAACGGCATCGGCGGAGCTAATGCAGCTCTGGTTGACGCTGATCCGTGGCTCCAACTGACGACAGCGGCGTCTGCGTCACCAATACTTATCGGTCAGAATTCGACCATCACGTCGCAGATCACGACCAATTCGGACAACAACACTCCGAGCGGTGGTGCTCTGCCGAACTTTATGACCGCGGCATTCGCGGGAACGTTCGGAACGGTCGCTCCTCCGACCAATACGCTCACCGCAGGTATGACCGGAACTGTATTCACGGCAACGGCTCAGGGAGTTGGCGGCGTGGATACGACGGTTGACAATCAGACGGTCGGGGCACAGATCATCATCTATCCGGCGACGTGTGCTGAGCTATCGATGCCTAACCTCACAACGCTGACGGGCGTGCCGATCACGGTGCCTGTCAATACGACAGAAATGACCGGACGAAACGCGATCTCCGCTGACTTTACGGTCACGTACAACCCGGCGGTGCTTACGTTCGGCAGCGTTACGCTCGGACCGGTCGGAGCCGGACGCGTACTGACAGTCAATCAGCCTGTTCTCGGCACGGTGATCATCTCAGTATTCGGACCGACCGAATTCACAGGTAACGGAGCATTGGTCAACTTGAACTTCACCAATGTTCAGGGTCTGCCGTTCGACGTCAGTCCGATGAACTTCTCATCGTTCATGTACAACGAAGGCACACCGTGCAATGCGACCACCAATGGCAGCGTGACGGTCATCGGCGGGACCATTACGGGTAACGTCACATACGGCAACGCTCTGGTCGGCCCCGCACCGCCGCGTTATATCAATAACGTGACCATCAGCGGTGCCGGAGCACCGCCTGTGTTCACCACGACCGACACTAACGGCAACTATTCGCTGAGCGGATTCGGCCCGGGCAGCTATACGCGTTCCGCATCGAAGACCGGCGGCATTCCGTCCGGCTCGATCAGTGCGTATGACTCGTCGCTGATAGCGCAGCATGTGGTCATGCTGATCACGCTGCTGCCAAATCAGCAGATCGTCGCTGACGTCAGCGGAGCGGGCGGCATCACGTCGTTCGACGCCGCGTTGATCGCTCGTTATACGGTGCTGCTTCCTGATTTCGGTAATACCGGAAACTGGATATTCTCACCGACAAGCTATGGTCCGTCCACGGTCTACACCAACCTGACCGAAAACTACGTCGGGCTGCTGATGGGTGACGTTTCAGGCAACTGGAACCAGCTTGCGTCCGAGCCGGGCGGCCTGTGGGATCCGCAGGGAGGACGAAATGACGAAGCCAGACG
>JAHBSJ010000019.1 GCA_019639155.1 Acidobacteriota bacterium
AGTTACGATCAAAAGTTCTCCCCGCTTCTGGTCTTTGCTCCGCGGTCCCGGTTGTCGGGCCGAGGGACATTTATTGAATTGGGCTCTTAGGTTTCGAAATGAGGGGTTTGGAGCCCGACCGAATTAGGAGAAGATAGATGGAAAATAGATATTGTTCGTCAGGAAAGCCTTCGGCGTTTCTGAGTATCAGCGGCCTGCTAACATTAGCATTCATGGCCATTTTCGCGGCGTCGCCGGCATCGGCGCAGTTCTTTCAAGGTTTTGAAACAGACAATGTTTGGAGTGATCCGCCCACGAACCCAACACGGGTTGCTTCCGGGACCAATGGGATACCCTCCCGCAGCGGCGGCTTTCACGGCGAGGTAGTCGGAGCCGGAATAGGAGAATTCACTCGTTGGGGTGGATACAGTTCTGTATTCCCCACAAACGGATACATCACTTCGGTTGCTGTTTACCTTGACATGGGCGGTGCATATGCAAACGACACGCGGTTCAATTGGTCTTCGGCGATAAATAACCCAGGGGGCGCGCATCGCCGAGATTTTATTTTCCATGGCGGTTATTACAATGACGCCGGGCCGTTTGGATCCGGGCCGCGATTTGTCTTTTCAGTTAGCAATAATTCCCCGGGGAATCCTCGGGGCGGCTCGCCGGTCGTTGTAACGGCCACTGGCTGGTACAAGATGAGGCATAAGTTCTACAACAGCGGCGGCGGTCAGCTTGCGGTGCAGATGGATCTGCTCGACCCGTCAAATGCAGTTGTGGGCACCTGGACGCTTTCAGATGCTTCCGACATTATCGGTACCACCGTCGGCGGCAATCGTTACGGATGGTTTCCGACTGCCTCGGGAGCCTTTCAATTTCCATTCTTAGCGATCGATGATTCCGAAATGGCGCCAAACTATCGCTGGGTAGATACTGACGGAACCGCCGGCCCGGACGATTGCGATGGCTCAGACGCAGCTCACACAACAATTCAAGCCGCTGTGACCGCAGCAGCATCAGGTGAGACGATAAGGGTCTGTGCAGGATCCTACACCGAGAATGTCACGGTTCCTGCAGGAAAGAACAACTTAACGATCTTGGGAGCAAATGCGGGAATCTCGGCGCATCCTGGGCACGGCGTCCGCGGACCGGAATCAATCATCAATGGGTCGGTTATTCTCGGTGTTTCTCCAAGCCCATCATCGACAGGAAACACCTTCGATGGATTCGAGGTTCAAAGTGGGGCCAGTGACGCGGTTATGGTTCGCGGATCGGGCCACACGGTGTCAAACAACATTCTTAACGGTCAGGTTGTGTTCCCGACATCAGGAACGTCCGCCGGTATAAAGACTGCCAACACTGCTGGGGTACTTCCGCTGAGTTTCAATCTCAACAATAATAGTGTTAGCGGCTACCGCCACGGAATATTTATTGACGGCAGCGCAGTGGCTCTGGATGCATCCGGCGTTTCCTCCGTCATTACGGGAAACTACAGCACCAATAACGAGCGTGGTATTTCCACGGCAGGTGCCGGTGTTCACGGAGGAACGATCATTCACCAGACGACCAACAATACCGTGACCGGCAACGACCGAGGCATTCGTTTGGCGGGTGGACAATTCACTGTTTCCGGCAATGTTATTACCAACAATACCGGGGTCGGAGGATTCGGCATTCACGCCGGAGTTGGAACCTCCGCCCTTAATGCTCTGACGATCACCAGCAACTACATCAGTGGAAACCCAACGTTCGGCATACTGTTGGAGGGCAATGCCGGGTCTCCGACGATAACTTATAACCGTATTGTTGGAAATGGTACCGGAATCGGCCTTGTGGCCTTGCCGGGCACCGTCAATGCCGAAAATAACTGGTGGGGATGCAACTACGGCCCCGGAGCTGCGGGGGCGGGCTGTGCCGCCACGACCAATGGTGTTACCGGTGCTGTCGATGCGGATCCGTGGCTGACGCTGACAACATCTGCGGCCCCGAGTTTTGTGACCGTTGGCGGAAACGCGACGGTGACGTCGCCGTTGACGATCAACTCGAACAACGTTGACACATCGGGCGGCGGCAATATCCCGAACGGCACTCCCGCATCGTTCGGTGCAACGCTCGGAACCGTTCTTCCCACAAGCAGCACTACGACGAGCGGCGTCGCCTCGACGGTCTTCACCGCAGGTATGACGGAAGGCGTCGGCAGTGCGTCAACCACAGTTGACGGCCAGACGGTGGGCGAAAATATTCCGATCTATAACGCGACATGTGCTCAGGTATCGATGCCTAACCTCACAACACTGACGGGTGTTGGGATCACTGTTCCGATCACGACGGACCTGATGACCGGACGCGACGCCATCTCGGCTGACTTTACGGTCACGTACAACCCGGCGGTGCTCACTTACAGCGGCGTCTCGCTCGGCCCGGTCGCTGGATCTGCAGCGTATAACGTCTTCCACACGCCCGGCACCATCGTGGTGTCGATCTATGGGGCGGACGAATTCACCGGCAGCGGTGTCTTGGCGAACCTGAACTTCTCGAATGTTCCGGGCTTGCCGAACGACGTCAGTCCGATGAACTTCACGTCGTTCATGTACAACGAGGGCACGCCTTGTGATACCAACGTGAATGGCAGCGTTACGGTCATCGGCGGAACCATCACGGGCAATGTTACATACGGCAACGCACTCGCACCGGGACCGGCACCGCGTTATATCAATAACGTGACCATCACGGGCAGCGGTTCAATGCCTGTCGTTTCGACAACGACCGACACGAACGGCGACTACTCGCTGAGCGGCTTCGGCCCGGGCACGTACACCCGCACGCCGTCGAAAACGGACGTAACATCCGGCTCGGTGACTGCGTTTGACGCGTCGCTCATCTCACAGCACGTTGTCGGCCTAATCTCACTCGTGGGTAACCAGTTGACGGTCGCTGACGTCAGCGAGGCGGGCGGCATCACGTCGTTCGACGCTGCGCTGATCGCACGCTATACGGTCTCATTGGCCCCGTTCGGGGTCACAGGTCAGTGGCGGTTCACTCCGGCAAGCAATGGCCCGTCGCCGGTGTACACCAACCTGACAGAGAACTACGTAGGCCTGCTGATGGGTGATGTCTCGGGTAACTGGGGCCAGGTCACGGCGTACTTCACCGGCCTGCCCGCACCGGGCTCGCGTCAGGATGAAGCACGGCCCGCGATGGTCAAGGCACCTGTCATCACGGCGAATCCGGACTCAGTGTTCGAAGTGCCTGTGACGATCCGCGGTGCCGCGGGCAGAGGCGTGGTCGCCTACAACTTCGAGCTGTCTTACGACCCGAACGTCGTTCGCCCGCT
>JAHBSJ010000002.1 GCA_019639155.1 Acidobacteriota bacterium
GGCCGTGATTCATCCTGACGCGAGCCCGGAGCGGGCAGGCCGAACGAATACGGGCCCAGCGGTCCCCAGTTTCCTGTGACATCGCCCATCAGCAGACCGACATAGTCCTCGCCCGTGATGTTCGAGTACACCGTGGTCGGGCCGTAGCTCGGCGTGAAGATCCAGTTGCCGGTATTGCCGGTTCCCGGAAGCGATACAGAGTAGCGTGCGATCAACGCAGCGTCGAACGACGTGATGCCGCCCGATCCGCTGACCTCGGCGACGGTCTGCTGAGTCGAATTGAGCGTGACGAGCCCGACAACGTGCTGCGATACCGCTGCAGCGTCGAATGCACTGATGGCGCCGGCAACACCGCCGGTCTTCGAAGCGGAACGCGTATAGGTGCCCGGGCCGAAGCCGCTCAGCGAGTAGTCGCCCGACGAGTCGGAGTTCGCAGTTACGATCGGCGAGCCTGAGCCCGTGATGACCGTATCCGGAATGTAACGCGGCGGTGTGGGCCCGACCAGAGCGTTGCCGTATGTGACATTGCCCGTGATGGTTCCGCCAATGACGGTCACAAGGCCGTTCGACGTCGAGATGCAGGGTGTGCCTTCGTTGAACTTGAAGCTCGTGAAGGAGACCGCACTTGACGATCCCGGCAGGCCGACCGCGTTGAACGTGATCGACGCCAGTGAACCGGCTCCTGACCACGGCGTTCCGCTGTAGATCGACACCACCAGGACGCCCGGTGTTGACGAGTTCACGAAAGTGCCGCTGCCTGCGGTAACGGTGCCGAGGCTGAACGCATTGAACGTGATCACCGACGGATCGTAGTTCAGCGTGAAGTCTGTGGATATCAAGCCGTTGCCGGTCGTATCGTCCACATTCACATCGACCACGACCGTGTTGCCCGTCAGCACTTCATACGTCGTCGGTATGGAGACCGCGTTGCACAGGCTGACAGCCGTCAGTGTGATGTCATTGCCGGTTCCGCCGACATAACTGATCCTGAGCGGTGTCGGGCCGACATAGAACACGGTTCCCTCGGGCATATCAAAGAATGTGCCGCTGACAGGGTCCGCACCGTCATTGTTGACAATGGTAAAGACCGTTCCGATCGTCGGCGTATAGCCCGTGGTCACGTTCAGGTTCACATTCGAAGCGATGCTTACGCTTCCCGTGACGTTGAGCTGGTCATACTGCGTACCGACCGTCGGGCCGTTCAGCTCCATATTGACCGTTGTGTTAGAACCGAGTGAGAGGTTGCCGGTATTGATGATGCCGGGGCTTGTTCCCGGGCTGATCTGAACGCCTGCGGCGCTCGTCGTAAATGAACCCGTCACCGTGAACGTGCCCTTGATATGCAGGGCCTTGTTCACATTGACGTTGCCGGCATAGGTTCCCGAACCGATATTCAGCGTGCCGCCGGACGAAACTGCGTCGATGCCTTCCTGAATACTGCTGGGGCCGCCCGGAGCTGCCTGCGGGCTGACTGCCGAGATGTTCAGAGCACTGAAGCTGCCCTGGAAGCCGTATGCGGCACTCGTATCAGTGTTCGAGTTAAGGAACGGGCTGAAGTCGAGGTTCGCAGAGGCTTCGCCGGCCAACGTCGGCTGCGGAGCAACGGGAGGAACTGCAGTACCTCCATATGCTACGGGTATCTGTGCCGAGTAGCCCGGCTCTGTGCTGTTCACCGCAACTATCGTCGGAGTTGTAGTTCCGATCCAGTTGCCGCTAAAGTTCTTCAGATTCGTCGTTCCCGGTGCGGGCAGCGAACCGCCCGTCTGACGATCAACGATCTGCCCGTACCAGTTACCACTGATGTTGTTGTTAGTGAACGTCGAATTCAGAGCGGTCTGAACCGGAACATTCGATCCGCTACTCGCGTCCAAGAACAGCACGCCAACAGTCCAGTTGTTCGTGATCTCGTTCTCAGTGACCGTCAGATTGTCCGTCTGATTACGGAAAAGGAAGCCGGTTCGGTTGTTCGTGATCACATTTCGGTGGAATGTATTTCCGTTGGAATTGTTAACGTCTATTCCCGTACGGTTTCCGGTGATGCGATTGTCGTGTACGTTCGCCCCCGTGATCGCGGGTCCGATCATCGCGACGCCTGCGAAGTTAAGACCGGTGTTATTCCAGTCAGTTGTATTGTTGCCGGCTCGCGTGATAGTGAAACCCGCGACCTCGACGTTGCTTGCAGAGATCCTGACCGTCGCACCGTCCAAACCGCCGATCGGGCCGGTGATCGTCGTCGATGCCTGTCCGGCACCGAGCACCTTCACCGATTTATTGATGACGACATCTTCGTTGTATCCGCCTGCACCGACCTGGACCGTTCCGCCGATCAGTGTGCCCGGTATCGCGGCATTGATGCTCTGGTAGTTCTCCGCAGCACTACCGTTGCCGCCCGGCCCCGCCGAACTGCTGACATGTGCGACAGCACGGCCATTCTCGCCGCCGGTATATTGCGTGCAGAGAAACGCGTTGTTGTTCGCGGTACTCAACGCTAAATGCGGCTGATAGAACGCGGGATTTATGCCCGGTTGATTCAGAACTGCAATATCACAGCCTTGGTTCTGCGGAGCTCCCCACGAATTTCCGTTAAAGGTGATGTTACCGCCCTCAACGACCCATCCGCGTGTTCCTGATACGTTATTGTTTGTGATCGATCCGATAGCGACATCAAACGCACCGCTGAAATAACCCGGCTGGCGAAGATGCGAGATCGTGTTGTTGTTGATGTTGAAACCGGTAACACCGGCATTGCCTACGATCGCTCGGCTAACGATGCCGTTGACGCTCCAGGGCGAACCCGGATTTGGGCCATAAATGCTGTTGTTCTGAAGCGTGAGACCGTTTGCAGCGATTCTCAATACATCTTGGTTTGGTAGGTCGGTCTTCTCGATTGCAAGATTGTCGATCGTAACTCCTGATGCAGTAACAGTTATCCCATCACCTATAGCACTAGCAACTTGTACCGTTGGCTTACCCGGTCCTAGACCGAGGATTGTTACGCCGGGTACATTTATATTGAGTGTTGATGCCTGAGCATACGTTCCGGGACAAACGCGGATCGTGTCGCCGGGGTTGGCAACTGATAACGCACCCGCCAAAGTGGTGCTCGCCGGGGTCGGGTCGTCGCAGTCTGTGATCGATCCCGCACCGTCGTCATCGACAACAATGTACTGGCTGGGCTCGAAATCCCAAGTTGTCTCATTGCCGCTAATTCCCAACGTGAAGGAATCCACATTGCCATTAAAGCCGCCCCATCCGCTTCCGGCTTTGAAGCCAACCGCCCCAAAGGTCGGATGAATACCGGCGTTTGGATATGCTGTGAGAACCTGAGCCCATGTGCAAGGCACAGCCATCGGACAAACTGCGTTGCCCGGGGCTTGCGAAAATACCCACTTTCCGGCCATTGGATTCCAGGTCTGCCAGGCTCCGGTCGTTACTGTTTCCGTGAAGTAAGGTTCATAGGTCAATCGTCCCTGCCACCCGGTATTTACGTCGGTAAGGTCAAAGTCGACGTTAAAGCTGAATGCTGCAGCATATGCGGGATCGGTACCGGATGTGCGATACGTGCTGTAAGAGATCGATGTGATCGCGGTCAACGGCGTGCCAAGAAAGCCTGCTCGACCTAGATATCGGCCGTCGGCGGCTGCGCTAAGTCCAAATTGTGCACTGCCAATGCCAAGCGGAGGCGTTCCGGGGCCAGTTACAAGGCTGCCCGTCGGACTGCCACCCTCTGTGACATATGTCCAACCGTCTGGCGATTCGGGACGGACAACCACAGTCGTAGCCATTGCGGCGGGCGGTGCCGAGTTGAACAGCCCAAATCCGCCGGTCAGTTTGCCGACCAATTCCGATGTGAATCCGCTGGCGTTGGTCGTGCCTGCGACGACGAACGACGCGGCGACCGAAACGGCGAGGATGGCGGCAACCGCGATAGCTCGGCGGGTACCCGTGCGTTTTGCAGCACACGTGTGACCGGCAAAAAGCCGCCTGAATGAACCAAATATCTTCTCCAATGACATACCATTAGCTCCTTTTTCGTAGCAGGACCGGATCACCTTTTGGCCTTGTGCGCCGACCCGAGGGCCAGCCGTCCGGCGGTGATCCCGCTTCGAATCCACACATCCCGGCACAGACCTGTCGAGGAGAGTGTCAGCCTCATTTTCGAGGCATCGACGGAGATGCGAAATTCGCTTTGTTCTGTTGTTGCTTTATGAGACGGTATGCCCTAAGATTCGCTTTGTCGGAAGCACGCTTGGGACATCCGTTTCGAGTCGTGAACCGCGGCCCGGCAGGTGCCTGATACCACCTGCCGGGTTTCTAGTTCCCGCTCAACTTTTTCCTCCTGTCAAACTTTGCAATTCAGCGGAAACTCCGCCGACGGCGATCCGGCGCCAAACATTGGACCGCCGGAAGATCGCATCATAACCATTCGCCTCCTAACCGCTTGGTGGAGGCGGGCCGGCGTTTCCCCCCTAATATCCCGTTACCAATTTTGATAACGACGCCGGCCCGAGATCGTTCGGTTATATTGGTTAAACCGAGAAATTATTGCATCAACAGCCGCTGCTGTCGTCACCCATATGGGGTATTTTTGCGATTATTTGTTTCGTCGTCGAACTTCAGCGATGCCGGCCCGAGTAAAACCAGCTTCGCCAGTTCGGTCTGACGCTTGGTATCCGTCTTTGAAAATATTCGCTTAAGGTGCGTTTTTACCGTATTTTCCGATACGCACAGTTCGTTCGACACCTCCGCGGGCGACATTCCGTCAACTATCAAACTTGCTACGCGTGCCTCGGATCTGGTCAGGCCATAAAGCTCGCAGAGAACATCTGCCACGGATACACGTTTCGACTCAGGATCTGAAACGAAAATGATGGCCTTTTCTCCCGTTCCGAACTGGTCGCAATCGCCCTTTGTGCATTTCGCTATCAGCAGTTCTAGCGGGCGCTTGCCGTTACCGCGGTTGAGCCTGATCGTTGCCGCCCAGCCGGAATTGATTCCCGGAGACGCAAACACGCCGGCAATAGCCGCCTTGAACCGTTTGTGGTCAGCATTGTTTCTAGCCGAAAGGCCGCCGCGGCGATTTATAAAGATCCCGTCGCCTTCCGTCAATATCGAACTGCCGCTGCTATTCGAAAAAAGCACCTTGCGCGCCTCGTCAACTACCAAAACACCGCGGGGTATCCGGTCGAGCACCTCCGTCAATACACCTGCATGCGATCTTGCCGGCAGATAATTGAAATGAATTGAAAAGGCTCTGCCCAGATGCGGCACGAACACATCTATTAGGTCCTGATCCGCCGTCGAAAAATTGTCTCGGCCTTTCGGACGGCTGAATTCAATGGCGGCCTGATAGTCGCCGGGTGTCGCTATTACCCGATACTCGAAGTTGTATATTCCTGCCTTCTGAAAGAACTCATTGTAGATATCTGATCGACCGAATTCAGCATCACCAATAAAATCGACGCGATTGAGTCTGCCGCCCGGCCCAAGTCCCGCTATGTGCTTTTGGATGAGATTTATATGTTGGAACTCTTCGGCATAGATCCGTAAAAGCTCGGGCTCCATCTTGCTCTCGACGAGCGTCAGGTCGGCTGTCTTGGTGTTAATCACCGTTAGTCCATCAGTTTGCGCGTTCACCATGCCGCCGATCTTGTCGCAGACGTCAAGCAGCGGCCTAGACGTCGGGCTCTGTGCCGCCTCGTAAATGGCACTGACCGTTTTTACGATCTGCTTTTCCATAAGATCTGCCGCTTACCTGTAGCCGAATACCTTGCTCTCGAGATCACTCAAAGAAATAAGATCAAGTGACGGCGAGATCAAGTGTATTTTTTCTTTCATATCAATAACGCAAGAAACCGCGCAAATTTGTGTCAGCTTTTTTCGAAATTTTTCACCTTTCTCCGCCCGACGATATATATGGCCTGTGATCGGAACTTTGGATGCCCAATTTCCGCAGATTGTGATACACTCTGAGGTGCTGAAATCGCTGCTTTTTTCCGATGGTGCAGGCTCGGGAAATATCGCGCTCTCAGCTTAAAACATCGACCCAAATAGTCAATGAATTTAGAATGAATTTAGTGTGAATTTTATGTGACCTGCATGTTTTCCCTCTTATGGAGGTTCTCTCAGAGAAGAACTACACTTTTGGCCGCTTCGAATTCGACGCCGAAAGGCTGGTCCTGTATCACGATGGGACGCTCGTCAAAGAGGTCGAGAAGAGATCTCTCCAGGTTTTGTCGGTTCTCTTATCCCGTGCCGGAGACCCGGTCAGTCACGAAGAAATAATCGGTATCGTTTGGTCCGACAACCCGCATGGTGCGACGTCCACGCGGGTAAATCAATACATAAGCAGGCTAAGAAAGACGCTTGCCGCCCTTGACCCCGAAAAGACCTACATTGAGACCCTCATTGGCCGCGGATATAGTTTCGTTCACGAAGTATCAAGATGCCCCGAACCGGTTGTCCGTGAAACGGCGGCCGGCGATCCTGCCGAGGATCGCGGCAGCGTTCCGCCAAATCGAAGGAGGTACACGTGGCTATATATGGTCGTAGCTGTTGTCGCCCTCGCGGCGATAACCGCGGGTTATTGGAAATACGGCCGAACAGATGATGTCGAAGAGATCAAGCGTGTGGTTAAAGAATCTCAGATGTACGAATCGCTCGTTCTATACCGCAGCCCCGAAGATTTTAAGGAGGAAATGCTTGATCGGTATTGGCTGTCGGAGAACGACGGACAAGCAAACTTTGACCGCGGCCGAATACGCCAAGCCGTCAAAAAGCTGATCACGGAAGGGCGATATTATGGCGAACAGTCCGAGTGTACGATCTTCGAATTTGACAAAGTGGAAGTCGGCAAGAACAGGGATGTTGCGACGGTGCGAACATTTGAAAAATGGTCGTTGGACGACATCACAAAAGAAACCAATGCCTCAAAAAAGAGGATCGTCGGTCCTTATTTTGTTGACTATATTCTCAGGAAGGTCAACGGGCGCTGGATGATCGAGAAATCTTCCACTGCACGTACGGTAAGGCCGGTTCCCCAATTACAAATGCTCGAGCTGACACGCGGTGAAAGATCCGAGTGGCTGATCAACGTCTTTGGATCGGATCTCGAAGCAAGGACTCTATATTTTGAGATCCAGGGCGTTGACTGTACAAGGACTCGTCCATGCCGCATCGACAATCACTCACTCCGAGAAAGGTCGATCATTTCGTCGGACAGTGTGATCAATATTCCTGTCGAGCTTGCCCCTGGTGAGTATCAGATCTTTGCGAGGAACGGTGATTCGGCTCCGTCAGGTCCCCTTACATTCAACATTCCCTGAACAAAGCTATTTTAATGCATGTTTCATACGGGCGACGCCTTCTGCCATGCGTTCTTCGGTGTTGCAGAACGAGATGCGCAAGAAGCCCTTTGCTTCGTTGCCGAAAGCTACGCCGGGTACCGTGACGACTCGGTTTTGCAGGCATTTCTCGGCAACATCCAAGTCATCGCCGATACTGCGAACGTCGAGCATTGTATAGAAAGCCCCCTCGGGCGATGTCGCGTGAAGCCCCATTTCCCTTTCGAAAAGATCGACCAAAAACCTACCGCGTTCGCGATAAACACTGCGGGCATGTTCCTTCGCCGCTTCGGCCTCGTCGGTCCATGCGATGAGCGAAGCTTTCTGCGTGATCGTGGATGTGCAGACGGTCAAAAAACCGTGCAGGACCTGAATTGCATTGATCAGATCGGCGTCCTTACACGCAGCCCAGCCTAGCCTCCAGCCGGTCATTGACAAAGATTTTGAAAGGCCGCTTACGATGATAGTGTGGTCGTAAAACTCACTCGCCGAATGCGGCCTTTCATTGAAGTAAAGATCGCTGTAGATCTCGTCGGAGATCAGCCAGATCCCTGTACCTTCGAGAGTCTCGGCGATGTCGCGAAAATTCTGCTCGGTCAGTATCTTGCCCGTCGGATTCGACGGCGAAATAACAACAGCGGCCTTTGTTTTCGGAGTGATGCGGGCACGAAATTCGTCTATATCGAATGCGAAATCCTTTTCAGCGGGCATTCTGTAATAGATCGGCTCGCCCTGCGAGATGCGTACGCACGCATCGTATGCCGGAAAACTCGGATCGGGCAGCAGCACCTCGTCGCCGACGTCAACAGTACACAGAAATGCAGCGGTCATCGCCTCCTGCGACCCGCACGTAACCACGACACCCGTCCGCGGCAGTTCGAGGTGCGGATATTGTTTGGCGATCTTGTCGCGAAGAGCCGGAATTCCGGGATGCGACGTGTAGCCGTTCTGCTCTTCCAGCGTCACGCGGGCGGCCTCGTTCCTTAAGAATTCAGGCGTCGGCAGATCAGGCTCGCCGAGGCCAAAATTAATGCTCTCAGGCAAGGCACGCTCGAAAAACTGACGTATCAGCGTCGGCTGCAGGCCGCGCATTCGCTGCGGAAGCTCAAATCCCATCTTTTCACTTACTGCACTCATTTGCCGCCCTCGTCCTCTTCCTTTTCCATTTCGTCGCGGATATCGCCGACCTCGACGTTCAGTTCACCTTCGGCGATGGTCAGCGGATCGCCGGTCAACGCTCCGCCGATCTCTTCGATCTCGCCGACGATCTTCTGGCCCAGGCCGCTGATCTTTTCCTTCAGGCTGTGATCGATCTTGTTCTCAGGATTCTCATTTTGTCCCATAACTTTGAGTTTACCGCTCCCACGCTCGTCGGCAAAGAGCATCGCTAACGAAGGTAATCTTCCAACTTTGCTGCTGCATCGGTTCGCTCGTCGCGGTATTTCACGATGATCGGGCAGTATATCGACAGGCCGTTCTCACGGCCGAAATCGTTCGTGACCGCACGCGAACCCTGCACCACAACCGCACCGGCAGGTATCTCCAGCGAACCGCCTTCATCCGCTTTGATTACACGGCTGTTCGGGAGATCAAAGACGGGCGTCGAGCGGGTCAATATAACGCCGCTTGCGAGAACTGCACGCTCGCGGACGATCGTGCCCTCGTAAACTCCGGTGTTCCCGCCTATAAGAGCGTCGTCCTCAATGATGACAGGCGTCGCATTAACAGGCTCAAGCACGCCGCCGATCTGAGCAGCGGCTGAAAGATGAACCCGTTTTCCTATTTGTGCACACGAGCCGACCAGCGCATGGCTGTCGACCATTGTTCCCTCATCAACATAGGAGCCGACATTGATATAGCACGGCGGCATAAGCACCACATTTTCAGCGACAAACGATCCGTCACGAATAGTTGAGCCGCCCGGCACGATTCGTATCTTGTCCTCGAGCGAAATCGGACGCAACGGATATGTGTCCTTATCAAAAAAATGCAGGGTCTCGGTGGGTTTCGACATCTCGGCCATCTTGCCCATACGAAAACCGAGCAGAATTCCCTGCTTCACCCAAGCATTCGCCCTCCAAACACCGTCCTCGCCCTTTTCAGCCGAACGTATCGCTCCGCTGCGTAACGCCGTTTTGAATTCCTCAAAAACCGCACGGTCGTCGGACGTAAGGTCGGCCCTGGCAAACAATACTTCTATCTTTCCCCGAAGTTCCATTCTGTATCTCTGTGGTCTCTGTGTCCTCTGTGATAAAACAACTTTACGGAACAAGTTCGCGCAACACCTTTCGCGTCGC
Organism: Acidobacteriota bacterium; assembly: GCA_019639155.1. Taxonomy (GTDB): domain Bacteria; phylum Acidobacteriota; class Blastocatellia; order Pyrinomonadales; family Pyrinomonadaceae; genus OLB17. The sequence continues at coordinate 9,641 of JAHBSJ010000002.1, forward strand.
GTCGCTCACCGCCACAAGCGGCAGCCGCAAATTCTCTTCCAACAAACCCATTTCCTTCATCACGAATTTGCACGGAGCGGGCGATGATTCGATGAAATTCGCCTCCATCAGCGGCAGAAGTTTGTAATGAACTTTGCGTGCGAAATGGAACGAGCCGTTCAGAGCGTGTTCGACCATCTTCGCGGTCTCTTTGGGCATTTCATTGGAAATTACTGAAACAAGGCCGTCGGCACCCAGGGAGATCAGCGGAATTGTCGTTGCGTCGTCGCCCGAAAAGACCTTGAAATTGCGCGGTCGTTTCGCCAAGATCTCCATCACCTGCGAGAAATTCCCTGATGCCTCTTTGGTCGCGACGATGTTCTCGTGGGCTTCGGCAAGCCGCAGCGTCGTTTCAGCAGAGATATTCGACGACGTCCGCGAAGGTACGTTGTAGAGCATTATCGGAAAGCCCTTTACACTCTTCGCTATCTCGGAAAAATGGGCGAACATGCCCGCCTGCGTCGGCTTGTTGTAATACGGAGCTACGATCAATGCCGCGTCGGCACCGGCCTCGCGAGCTTTTCGCGTAAATTCGATCGTCGACGCGGTATTGTTTCCGCCGGTGCCAGCAATAACCTTTGCACCACGATTATGAGCGGCCAAAACGGTCAATTTGATGATCTGAAGTCGCTCGGCCTCAGACAAAGTCACGCTTTCGCCGGTCGTTCCGCATGGCACGAGCAGTTTCACGCCGTTCTTTATCTGCCGCTCGACCAGAGATACAAAACAGTCCTCGTTGATCGACCCATCTTTCCTGAACGGCGTCACCAACGCCGTCGCACACCCGCGTAGCCAGTCTTTCCTTAACGTCATACCTAAGATTTAACCACAGTTGAACAGAGATCCGCCTATTTGGCCAGAATTTCCTCAATCACCTCGGTAAACTCGTAAACACCCTGCCTGCCGACGATCCATTCAGCAGCTTTAATAGCTCCGAGAGCAAAACCATCGCGAGAACGCGCAGTGTGCATAAGCAGAATTTGATCCGCGTCGCTGTCGAAGCCGACGCGGTGAGTGCCCGGGATTCTGCCAGCTCGGGTCGCGGCGATGTCGCCGATCTCGAAATCTTCTGAAACTATTTCTTTCAGTTTCAAGGCAGTTCCACTCGGAGCATCCTTCTTTTTCGAATGGTGCTGTTCCTCAATGAAGGCCTCGTATTCCGGAAACTTCGCGATCGCGGCGGAGGCCTCAGCAACAATGCGATAAAAGATATTCACGCCGATGGAGAAATTTGCAGCAAAAACAAGAGCGCCATTCGCGTCACGCACGACCTTCTCGATAACGTCCTTTTCGTCGTTCCAGCCTGTCGTGCCTTCTACCAGAGGCAGGCCGGCGAGCATACACGCCTCAACGTTTCGCCGGACAGCATTAGCCGCGGAAAAGTCGATAGCGACCTCTGCGATCTTCAGAGTTGCTGAGAGCTCCTCCGCGTCAAGGCCTTTGTGGCTTTCGTTCACGATTACGACCTTTTCATGGCCGCGTTCGATGGCGATCCGCTCGATGCATCTGCCCATCGCTCCATAACCGATAAGTGCAAGCTTCATACATGAAGTTTTACCACAGAGCACACAGAGCGCACAGAGAGGCCTGATTTTTATTGCTCTGTGTCCTCTGTGCACTCTGTGTGCTCTGTGGCAAGAAGCCGTTTGGCAAGTGAAACGTAAAGTTCGACCGCGGTTTCGAGGTCCTTTTTCATAACGAACTCATCTTTCGTGTGTGCGACGAGGATCGAGCCGGGGCCGAGGAGGAGCGGTTTTCCCCAACTCGGCATATGTGGAATGTCGGTCGTGAACCGGACTACCTTGTACGTAAATCCGTCAACCGGGTGCAGCCTTACGGGTTCGCTGCATGAAAGAACCTCTATCTCACCGCGGCCGCGGACGACGCTTTCTAGAGCCTGTTCTATGGGCTCTCTTTTTGTTGTCAGGCGGATAAGCAGTCCCGCCTCAGCCCTCGGCGGAATAATGTTCAGCGCCAGGCCGCCTTCTATAGTGCCAATGTTGACCGTCGTTTCGCCAAAAAAATCGTCATGCGGAAAATGAGTGTGGCGAATGTCATCTAAGATGTCGAGCAGCGTTTCGATCGCTGAATCGCCTTCCTCCGGATAGGCCGAATGGGCCGCCTTGCCGCTCGTTTTGATCATCAGCCGGAACGATCCCTTCGACCCGATCGCCAGGTCATTGTCCGTCGGCTCACCGTTGATCATATACTCGCATTTGGAAGCCAAGGGATGTTCGTTTGCAGCCTTGGCACCGGTCGATGCCCGCTCCTCCTCGACCGTGTAGAGCAGCCCGATGTCTTTGATGCCCTCGCCACGCAGCCTTTCCGCGGCGGTTATTTGCGCGGCAATAATTCCTTTTGCATCGCACGCTCCGCGGCCGTAGATCTTTTCACCGTCCTCGGTCGGCGGGATGAACGGCGGCACCGTATCCATGTGCGTTGAGAACCACACACGCGGCGCGTCATTCAGATAAGCGATAATGTTATTTTGATTCTCAGAAACCGGCTGCAGCTCGACCGTCCACCCGAGCGAATCAAGATGATCACGAAGCCAAAACCCGACCGCCTCTTCCTCACCCGACGTGGACGGAATGTACATGAGGTGTTTTGTAAGTTCGAAAAGGTTCATCGATGGACAGGATTGATCTGAAACACGTTGCCGTGTGCCTGCTTACATGACTCGTAAATTTCTCCGATATCAGTTCTTTCATCGGCGGAATCTAGCAATAAGGCCCAGCAAGCGATTGAAACTTCCTCAGGATGTATTTTAGTAGCTCCGAGCAAATTTCGGTCCTTTACCGTGCAAACATAGATGTCGATCGGATCCGCGTTTCTCTTTAGAACACTAAATCCGAAATGTCTGGCAGCGATCAGTACATAATCGAAACCAAAAATCCCGTCGGACCCTAGATCGGGTTCGCCAACGATCTCGACCCACGCAAAGTCGACGCGACTGCCGACTGTGACAGCGTCAACGATTCTTACCCTCGTCGGAGGGAAAGCCGATACTGGCTCCGTTGCGACCAATCGGCAGGATCCCAAAGTTGTCATAGTATTAGAAAAACTCAGCGTGCAGTTTCATTATCACATTGGCCACATCCTCTTCCCGCACGACGAAAGTGAGATTCACGGCCGAAGCCCCATGCGAAACAAGGGCGATGTTCACGTCCTTGATGGTCGAGAAAACTTTCGAAGCCAGTCCCGTCGAGGCTCGCAAGCCTTCGCCAACGACGCAGACCACGGCATAGCCAGGATCTACTTCAACATCGCCAAGCCGCCGAAGTTCTTCAACGATCTTATCAACAGCATCTGTGTTATCCAGGGTCAATGCTATCGAGACCTCTGATGTCGAGATCACGTCGATCACCGTCCGGTAACGGTCAAAGACCTGAAAAACGGCGCTCATGAATCCGTAGCTTCCGAGCATTCGGGCCGAGGTTATTCGCAAGATCGTGATGCCCTTCTTGTGGGCTATCGATTTTATTTTGTTCGGTGTCTCGCCTGACTCGGCAACGACCATCGTGCCGACAGCATCGGGCTCGAACGTATTACAGACGCGTACAGGAATACCGTGATCAACCGCGGGTTTTATCGTCTTTGGGTGCAAGACCTTCGCGCCGAAATAGGCCAACTCGGCCGCTTCTTCGTACGATAGCACCGGAATCGTCCTGGCATCGCCGCAGATACGCGGGTCGCAGGTCATCACACCCGTCACGTCCGTCCAGATCTGCAATTCGCCGGCATCAACAGCCGCCGCAACCAGAGCCGCTGAATAATCAGAACCGCCGCGTCCGAGAGTCGTCGTTTCGCCGGCACGGTTTGCCGCGATGAAACCACCCATTGTCGGAACTTCGTCTGCATCGGCACGCGAAGCAAATTCGAGCCTTAGTAGATCACGCGTCTCGTCCCACAGTGCCTCCGCGGCGCCGAATTCGTCGTCCGTTACTATCAGCCGACGCGAATCAATGTGCCTCGCCGGGACGCCGTTATTCCGCAAAACCTCGGTCAGCAGGCGCGATGAAAGCTGTTCGCCGTAGCTGACAATGGCGTCTTTCAGCATCGAAAGCGGCAGGCTGCGGCGTGATGTTCGCAACAGAAGATCGGAAAGTTCACCGCGGGCGAGCTCAAGTTCCGTATCGAAAACGCCCGACCTTCCATCGCCCAAAAAATGCTTAGCAACCTCAACGTGGCGTTCGAAATGCGGCTCAAGCGACGACTTGGCATTGTCCAAATTGCCGTTTCGTGCATGCTCGAACGCCGCGAGCAAAGCATCTGTAACCCTCGTCATCGCAGACACGACGACGATCGGTTTTCGGCCGGCGAGCGAACCGACGATGCCGCGGACGCGGTCGAAAGCGGCGACGTCGCCGACCGACGTGCCGCCGAATTTCATCACTATCGGCTTTTCCTGAGAACTCACTGACAAGGATTTTGCCACGAAACGCGATTCCCTGCCACGAATGCGGGGAATTTATTGCTGCAGTTCTTCGGGGCTGACGCGGCCAATTGTCTGATAACCGAACAGCCGAACGTCGGGCGAGAGGTAACCGTCTTTCACTATCTCTACGCGTACGAGGTCAGTACTGAGATATTTTTTGTTGTCATCGCAGAGGACTGTCGCGACAACGGCGTCCGGACCGAGTTTTTCCAGAGCGATCAGAGCACCGAGAAAATTCGCACCTGATGAGATGCCGACCGCAAGTCCGAGGTCGCGGGCGAGCTTCTGAGCCATCAATATCGAATCGCCGTCCGAAACACTGATAACGTCGTCCAGCTTTGCGAGGTCGCAGATCGCAGGAATGAATTCGTCGGAGATGCCCTGAATTCGATGGCTGCCGACCTTGTGGCCGGTCGAGAGCGTCGGCGATTCGGCGGGCTCCAGCGGGTAGAACTTCATTTCAGGGTTTCGCTCTCGAAAATATGCCGCGCAGCCCATTATCGTTCCGCCGGTGCCCACCCCGGCCACGATGGCATCTGCCTCAAACCCGACCTTGGCAAGCTGAGCACGTATTTCAGAAGCGGTCGTTTCGTAATGTGCCTCGGCATTAGCGAGATTGGAGAACTGATGCGGTAGAAAGACCCTGCCGTGTTCGTATCGAAATGCATCTGCCATCTCGATGCTGCCGAGGAAGCCGCCTTGTTCGTGAGAGACAAGCGTTACGTCAGCGCCATAACTTTTGATCAGCGCGATGCGTTCCTTGCTCATCCAGTCCGGCATAAATATATGGACCGGATTCCCAAAGGCGTGGCCGATGGCCGCAAACGCAATTCCAGTGTTGCCGCTGGTCGCCTCGGCGATGATGTCACCTTTCCGTATCAGGCCGTCGCGATAGGCGCATTTTAGGATGTGAAACGCCATGCGGTCCTTGATGCTGCCTGAAAGGTTGAGATGCTCCGCTTTTGCAAAAACGGTCCGACGCTGGCCTTTGTAATGGCAGTGGATCGCAAGGAGTGGCGTATTTCCGATCAGGTTCTCAACGTAGTTCGAACTGGTCGGCAGTGCCGCAAAATGGCTCTGGAAATCGCTGAGGCTGTTGGTGTTCATCGACGCGTTAAAGTTTCATGGTAAAACCTAGCACAGCTACCGCGTCCGTAATGTGCTTTAAGTCACAAGTTTCGAACCTAGCCGCAAAGCACCGAACCGCCGTTGATATTCAATATCTCGCCCGTAATATGCTGCGCCCACGGCGACAGCAAAAAACATATCGAGAGCGCAACATCGTCGGTCGTTGCAATGCGTTTCAGCGGTATAGATTCGATCACGCTACGCTCGTATTCCTTGTCGTCGAACGCGGGACGCACCATTGCGGTCTCTATCCAGCCGGGAGCGACGCAGTTTACGCGAATATTCGGTGCGAGCTCGGTCGCGAGAGCTTTTGTGAAAGATATCATCCCGCCTTTCGACGCCGCGTAGTTGGAATAATTGGCCTCGCCGCGTTGTCCGGCGGTTGACGAAACCAGAACGATCGCTCCGGAACCGCGTCTTTTCATCGCCGGAACGCACGCTTTTGACATCGCCCACGCCGATTTCAGATTTGTATTCATAACGCGGTTCCACGTCTCCTCGGTCATCTCTTCGATCGGCGCGCCTTCCCAAATGCCGGCGTTCAATACCAGCAGATCTATGCCGCCGAATTCCTCGACCGTCTTTGCCGCGACACGCTTCGCCTGCAGTTGATCCGACGTGTCGCCGTTAATGGGAAAGCTCTCAACGCCGCGTTCCTGACAAAGCCGCGAGGTCTCAAAACCTTCGGTCTTGCTATTGAGATAATTGACGACAACATTCGCTCCGCCCTCCGCCAGCCGCAAGGCAGTCGCCCTCCCCACGCCGCGTGAAGCACCTGTTACGATCGCCGTCTTCCCGGCAAAAAGCCCGCTTGGCAAATTAATATGTGATCCATGCTCGGTCATTTTTCACATTTTGCCACGAATTGCACGATCGACACGAATGTAAGAGAATTTTTACACCGTATCTCGGTTTTTCATTCGCGTTTTTCGCGTAATTCGCGGGCAGAATCAATTATGAACGACCAAAACCTCCTCGAAGACCAACCCATCGCCTGGACACCGACGCCTGACGTTATCGAACGCGCTCAGCTCACAAAATTCATGCGCCAGGTCGGTGTTTCTACATGGGACGAGCTTTACGAATTCTCGATCAGCGACGTCGAGAAATTCACCGAAGAGGTCCTGAAATTCCTCGACATAAAATTCGACCCGCCGTACGAGAAGCTCCTCGATACCTCAAACGGCCCTGAGATGCCGACTTGGCTTTCGGGAGCCGGACTGAACATCACCACCTTGTGCCTCGACCGCTGGCAGACGGATGAGATGAGGGACCAGCCGGCGATAATTTTCGAAAGTGAATTGCATAGCGGGCACCTAGGCTTGCTTTCGGGTCTACGCAAAAGGCTTGATAAATTGCTTGGAGTCGGAGACGGAGCGTACTCGTACACTCTCACATATGGCGGACTTCACGATGAGGTTCTCGAATATGCGAATGCATTGCGACATTATGGTCTCGGTAAAGGCGATGCGATCGGCATTCACCTTCCAATGACCCCAAGAACCGTGGTTTGCCTTCTGGCCATCGCTCGAATCGGAGCGATAGCCGTTCCTGTATTCTCCGGTTATGGGGTCGAGGCGATTGCCGCACGATTAAATGCAGTCAAGGCAAAGGCTCTGTTCACAATACTCAGCTTTCCGAGGCGTGGAAAGACGGTTAACGCTTTTGAAGTGGCTATCGAAGCGGTCAATCGTGTACCAACTATCGAGCGGGTGTTTTGGGACAATTACGAGGGCGATCCCCAAGCAACAAACACATATCCTGGGCTCGACGAAAAATTCGTCTATGGACCTTATATCGACGAGGAGACAGAACCGGAACCCACCTCCGCCGAAGATCCGCTGATCATCCTCTACACTTCAGGCACGACGGGCAAGCCGAAAGGCATTGCGCATACTCATGCCAGTTTCCCGATCAAATCCGCGCAAGACATGGCGTTTGGGACGGACGTGGGCCGAGGCACGCGTATCTGCTGGTACACGGACATCGGCTGGATGATGGGGCCGTGGCTGATATATGGGGCTCTGATAAACGGAGCAACGATCTGCATTTACGACGGAGCTCCCGATTACCCGACTCCCGATCGAATGTGGGAATTCTGCGCAAAACACAAGGTCGAGGTGCTGGGCATCTCGCCGACGTTAGTGAGAAGCCTTGCAACGCACGGCGACGATCTGCCGAAGAAACACAATCTAAGTAGCTTGCGAGCTTTCGCCTCAACCGGAGAGCCGTGGAATCCGGCACCATGGTGGTGGTTGTTTGAGAAAGTGGGAAATTCGAAATTGCCGATCATCAATTACAGCGGCGGGACTGAGATCGCCGGCGGCATTCTGATGGGCAACCCACTTTTGCCGATAAAACCTTGTTCGTTTCCTGCACCGTGCCCCGGAATGGACGTCGATATTCTCGATGAGGACGGCAATCCGGTCGAACCCGGAAAGGTTGGCGAACTTGTCATCAAACAGCCGTGGATAGGCATGGCACGCGGTTTTTGGCAGGAAAAGGAACGCTATCTCGACACCTATTGGCGGCGATTTAAAGACATCTGGGTCCACGGCGATTTTGCGATGCGCGACAAGGATGGGCATTGGTTCATCCTCGGCCGCAGCGACGACACGCTAAAGGTCGCCGGCAAACGCGTCGGGCCCGCCGAGGTCGAGAGCCTTTTGGTTGCACACCCGCTCGTCACCGAAGCCGCTGTCATCGGCATCCCCGACGAGGTTAAGGGCACGGCGATGGTGGCCTTTGTCGTCGGAACGCAGGCAGCCTTGCCTGCATCTTTGCCTACGGAAGAAGAGGCGGCCAAGATGGCCGCGTTCCGGCAGGAGCTCAAAGCTCTCGTCGCTCGCGACATGGGCAAGCCGCTCGCGCCGTCGAAGATCCACTTCGTATCTGCATTGCCTAAGACCCGCAATGCAAAAGTCATGCGCCGCGTTATCCGAGCGGCTTACTTGGGCGAAGATCCCGGTGATCTCTCGGCTTTAGAAAATCCAAAAGTGGTCGACGCCATCGCCGCAGCTGCGAAAGAATGACGATATGGACCATCGGCCATGGGCGGCATGAGTTCAAGTATTTTCTTGAGCTTTTGAGGCGATACGAGATCGAATTGGTGATCGATGTGCGGTCGTTCGCTAAGTCACGTTGGCCGCAATATAACGGGCTCGTTCTGGCGGAACTGTTGCGGACACACGGCATCGGCTACGAGCATCTGCCCGAAACCGGCGGCAAGACGCGGCCCAAGCCCGAAGACCTCGAATGGGGCATAAACAGGATCGTCGAAATAGCCGCTGATGCCCGCGTTTGCCTGATGTGCTCGGAATCGCATCCTTTATCAAGCCACAAGATACCGCGGGCAAATTGCCACCGCATCGGCCTGCTCGCACCTTTGCTTCGGGCAAAAGGCATAGAGCGGATCGTTCACATCCTTCCTGACGGCTCGTCGATGGAACTTGACGAATCCGCCGTTCCGACGATCTGGTAGCGATTCGCCACAGAGGCACAGAGAGCACAACATATTCCTGATGAAGGCTATTTCCCTCAACATACACTCGCTGAATTCAGCTTGTCTTGAGCTGGCCGAACAAGACGCCCACTTGGCTACTGTCTTGAAAATCCACGGCACGCCGCCGCTGTGGGATCGCGAACCCGGTTTTGCAACGCTTATTCAGATCATTTTGGAACAGCAGGTTTCCCTGGCGTCGGCAAAGGCGTGTTTTGACAAGCTCACGTCGCACTTAGGCGATGTCACGCCGAACGCTGTGTTGAGTTTGAATGATGTAGAACTGAAGACGCTCGGCTTTTCGCGGCAGAAAATAAGCTACGCTCGTCATTTGGCCGAGGCGATACTGGAGGAACGCATCGACCTCGACCGCTTGATACATTTGCCCGATCACGAGGTCAAAGCTGAGCTGATCAAACTCAAAGGCATCGGCGAATGGACGAGCGACATTTATCTTTTGATGGCCCTGCTGCGGCCGGACGTGATGCCGAAAGGCGATATTGCGCTTCACTCCGCATGGCACCGGTTGAGCAGCGAACGGCGGCCAAATTCCGACGAATTTCTCATCATCGCCGAACGATGGCGGCCGTTACGCTCGGTGGCGGCTAGATTGCTGTGGCATTTCTACCTGAGTGAAAGGGTTAGAAAAGTAAACATGTGAAATAGCCGGACCCGCACCAATGCGGCCGTGTTTTCACTTTTGCACTTTTTCACATTTTCACTTACGGTTTCGATTGTGAAGATACTCGACGTCGGATGCGGTGTTAACAAGACCGAAGGTGCCATCGGCCTCGACAATAACCCGCGCACCGGTGCCGACGTTATCCACGACCTCGGCGAATTTCCCTACCCTTTTCCTGATGATGAATTCGATGTCGTCATAGCAAATCACGTCGTCGAACACGTACCGGACGTGATGGCATTCGTCAGCGAACTACACCGTGTAACAAAGCCGGGCGGTACGATAAAGATGCTGACGCCGCACTATACGAATCCCGACTGGGCGAATGACCCGACCCATCGAAATCACATAAACAGCTATACTTTCAACACTTTCCAGCCGGGCAAACAGGTCTTTGATTTTTATACTGACGTTCAGCTGCGGGCCGTGAAGGTCTATGTTTCGCTTCTGAATCTTTGGCGGGCGCTTGGAATTGAATTCCTAGTGAATCTCGACAACCGCTGGCCGTCGATGCGTTGGACGCGGAAGTTTTGGGAACAGTATTTGAGCTTCATTTTCCGGGGAAAAGAGCTGAAATTCGAGTTCGAGGTGGTCAAGGACCGAAGTTCAGATGAATAATTATTGAAACGGCGAACCGTCGAACGCCGTATTTGCATCAGAATAGGTTGACCGAACTGTTATAATTCTTTTCCAGAGGTTTTCCAATGAAGTTTCGTTTTCTTGCAATTTTGTCCTTGGCGGCTGTCACTGTTGCGACTATCGCTGCCGTTCCCGCCGATGCGCGCCGTGCCGCAGCGAAAAAACGCGTCGCCGCAAAACTCGCAGGCATGCTTCCGGCGTCCGATGCGGTAGCGTTCTTTGACGCAAAGCGTTTCTTTACAGACGCTATGCCGCGTGTTCTGGCGTCGGATCCGAAAGCGCTCGCATCCGTGAACTCCAAGCTGACAGAGATCGAGACCAAAACGGGCATCGACCTTCGACGGTTCGATTCCATGGCAGTCGGAGTCGCGTTCAAAAAGGTCTCTTCGACAGAAACCGATTATGAAACGGTCGCCATCGCAAGCGGTGATGTTGATGCGAGAGCGATGGTCGCGGTCGCAAAACTCGCCGCGAAAGGTAAATACCGAGAAGAGACAGTGAACGGAAAGACCATCTACATCTTCAATTCAAAAGAATTGATCGAGGAAAATGCTCCGAAGGCTTCAAATTCCAAAACGGCTGAATTCATCGAAAAAGCTCTGAATTCACTTACTAAGGACGTCGCTGTCGCTTCCTCCGGCACGAATACCGTAGTTCTCGGTACGCCGAGCCGCGTCCGTGAAGCCCTTGCGATGAACGGCCCGTCAAAGATCGACCCGACCGGTTCAATGACAATTACAGATTCAACCGTCATGGCCTTTTCGATCAAGAACGCCGGCATGCTGAGCAATTTGCTCCCCGCTGACAATGACGAACTTGGAAAGAATGTGTCATCGATCAGCAAATTGAACGGCAGCCTGGATATGAATGTAGCCGGTGCCAAATTGAACCTCGCGGCGACCACTGCAAAGGCCGAACAGGCCCTTGCACTGAAAGACATGCTCGCCGGCCTGCAGTTCGTCGGCACAGCCATCTTCGGCAATTCAAAACGGCAGGATCAGCAGGTCTATGGGCGGATACTGAAAGGTGCTCAAATGTCGTCGAAAGGCAATGTCGTTACAGTTTCGGTGCCGGTCCAGCAAACCGATATTGACATTTTGATCGGCGGTTTGAAATAGCCGGAAAGGTCAGAATTTTTGAAAGGCGGTACTCGGGAATGACCGATGCCGCCTTTAATATTGTCGGCGTCGGCGGAAGCCGTTCGAGGGCTTTTTTGAGAACTTGTCGATCTCGCGATTGAATTTTCCCGCCTCATCCAGAAGCGGATAGAGATTTAGTTCAGGCGACAGGTATGCGGCTCGCAGTTCGACGGGCCGCGGCCCCGCCGTAACGACGCGCATCTTCGACCCGCGAACCTCCGCGATCCACGCCGCAAATTCGTCGGCACCGCCTACGGTCGCTGACAGGAGCAAAAGCCTTATTCGCGGCGGCGACAATATGATGGCCTCTTCCCATACGTGCCCGCGGCTCTCGTCACCCAAATAATGGGCTTCGTCCAGAATGACGAAATCCGCGCGCACGTCGAAACCTTCCCGCATCGCGTCGAAAAGCTGATTTCTGTAGATCTCGGTCGTGCCGACGATCAGCGGCGCATTCGAATTCTCTTTCCGGTCGCCGGTCAGGATCCCGACATTCTCAGCCCCGAATTCGTCCGAAAATTCCGTATATTTTGAGTTCGTAAGGGCTTTCAGCGGCGTTGTGTACCACGCACGCCGACCCGATGCGAGAATTCGGCGGATCTCTTCGCGTGCGATCCATGTCTTTCCGCTGCCGGTCGGTGCAGTAACGAGCACATCCTCGTGTTCGATCGCCGCGAGAGCCTCGAGCTGGAACGGATCGGGCATAAAAGGCTGCGGTTCGGGAACGCCGATGCCTTCAAGCAGGCGTTCGACGGCCTGCATGTGCTTAAACGTGAAATTTTCGGAGCGATCCGGGGGCGAACTTTCCCGTGCAATATTTCGTTTGTTTCTTCGTTCAGTATCCTGACGCCGCTGTGGGCGTTTGGGCCTGTTGTCACGGGAGCGTCTGCGCGGCATCAAGGGAATGTTATTTGTTTGTGAACGGAAAGTCTAATCTTTCCAAACGCGTGTCTGAGGTGCTAGTATCAAAGTTTGCCTCGCAACGTTTCGCAGGGCATCTGCGTCTAACTTAGGTCAGCCGTTCCATGAAGTTTTTGCGGCAAAGCCCGATCGGACGAAAGTTATGTTTGAGCAATCGATATACGAGCCTGAACCGGTCGTCACTCCTCAAGAAGAGGGCGACATGTTCTACAAATACGAAATAAAGAGTTGGGAATTCAGCCCGCGTATCGCGAAGATATTGGCGGCGTCATTCGTTGTCAACGTACTGGCGATCGCCATCGCGGCGCAGACCTCACTCCTGACGATGAAAGGCTGTGACAGCCCACTGGTCGGCCGTGTTTGCCAGGCTCTCGACGTCGTATATGTAAGCTCGCTGCTCTTCGGGACCGAACGCGATTATGTAGATGTCGCCTACGAACGCACGAAGCTGGGCGATGATGTTGAAGTGACGTTCGTGGACGTTACCGGCGCGACGCCTCCGATATCGTATCCGGAAGGCTATTTCCAGATCTCCAATCCTGAGATGTTCGCGGAATCGGAGGATGACCTCAGCGGTACGAACCTCGCAAATAATTTCCCGAGCTACAATACTCCGTATTTGCCGCCGCCTTCGGGCCGCAGTCTCATCGATACGCCGCCGACGCCTCCGCGTTCCAATCCGAACGTCATCGAAGGCGATCTCCCGACATTCGGTAATTCAGGCAACACGCCTCCGCCCGCAACGTCGGGCCGGAAACGAACGCCCGGCGGACGGGTCACACGCCCGCAGCCGCTGCCTTCGCCGGTTGAGGATGGCGAGGACGACGAGAACGGCACGGTCGCCGTGAATCCGAGCCCGGATCCGACGCCGCTTTCGACCGACGCTCTTACTTCGATCGAGATAAACCGCAAGCCGCTGACGGATTTTGCGGATGAAATATCGTCTAAGTGGGCAGCGAAAGAGATCGACCTTAATCAGCCTTTCGTGGTCGTCCTTAACGGCGTGCTGACAAAAGACGGAAAGCTTGACCGAGAAAAGTCGAAGTTTGACGTAGCAAAACAGCAGGGCAGCCCGGAAATGATAGATGTCGCAAAGATGGCGATCGAAGCGGTCGGCGACAGCGGATTCTTGGCTCATCTCACGAACATGAATGTGGAAAAGGTGACTGTGACTCTTGTTCAGAACGAAGATCAGTTGGTTGCAAGGATAGTTTCTGAGCAAAAGACGGTTGAGCGAGCACGGCAAATTCAAAGCGGCCTAAGCCTTCTGATGAGTGGAGGGAAGGGCCTTTTGAAAAATCCGAGCGATGAGCTTACGCTACTCGAAAACGCAGTCGTTGTTCAGGAAGGCAAGAACTTTGTACTCAATTTCGCCTTGCCAAAACCCGTCGCACAAGAGATGATTAATCGCCGGCTCTCAGAAGCGCAGGCAAAGAAACTTCAGGAAAAGCAGCCGAGTTCGAATGTAGATACACGCGAAGAATCGAACGTCGCCCGCAAATAGGCTTTTGACCAAACAGCCCTCGCAAAATTCGATCATATTTCTCGCCGCACTCGGCGTGTATCTCGGCCTATTGGTCGCAGGAGCCTCGCCGGGCGTCATCGCTCAGCAGGCGGCTCTGACGCGAAGTTTTGACATCTCAGAGGAGATCGAGGCCACGGACGACCTTGACAAAGATCCCGAGGTAACAGAATCTGTCGAGTCGCCGGAATCAGAGGATCGGTCTGTCCTTTTCACGTTCGACAGTTTTTTCAGCAGCTTGGCTGCGACATACTCCCCGAACCATTACTTCCCCGAAACAGCGATGGTTTCGGAAGAGCCGGCCACAATTTCTGAGTCAGTTGGCATTGTTTTATCGTCGCCTCTGACCTCAAGGATCACCGTTTCCAATCTTGCCAGAGCAGGCATCTAGCCCATTCCTCTTTCAACACCACGATTTCCGCGGCAAGGCATTCGTCTGCCGGCAACATCAGGCTGATAGTTAACGTGGTTGCGCCAGAAAGCTCGCTCAAGAGTTATTTATCTTTCCGCTTGAAAGAGAACGCGAGCAGTAAAACGCAGCCCGCAATAGAGGGAAAATGGCAGTTAACAGTTTTGCAGACAAATTAGTGAAAAAGATCTTCGGGACGAGCAGCGACCTGTTCCTGAAGAACGTAAAACCCACGATACAGGCGATCAACGACTGGGAAGCCCGCATCGAGAAGCTTTCCGACGCCGAACTCGCGGCTCAGACCGCAAAATTCAAACAGATCGTCGCGGACGCCGTAGAAGGCATCGACGACAAGATCGAACGCCGCAAGGCAGAGCAGGAAGCATTGAACCAAATACTTCCCGAGGCGTTTGCGACGGTCCGCGAAGGTTCACGCCGCTCCACCGGAATGCGGCATTTCGACGTGCAAATGATCGGCGGTGTCGCCCTGCATCAGGGACGTATTTCAGAGATGCGAACGGGTGAAGGTAAAACGCTGGTCGCGACGCTTCCGTCGTATCTGAACGCACTCACGGGCCGCGGCGTTCACGTTATCACGGTCAACGACTACCTCGCTTCACGCGACGCAGAATGGATGGGCAAGATCCATCGTTTTCTCGGCCTCAAGGTCGGCTGCATCCAAAACGACATGGATGACATCGAGCGCAAAGAGGCTTACGCGTGCGACATCACTTACGGTACGAATAACGAGTTCGGCTTCGATTATCTTCGCGACAACATGAAGTTCGACGTCGAATCGCTCGTCCAACGCGATCATTACTTCGCGATCGTCGACGAGGTTGACTCGATCCTGATCGACGAGGCTCGTACGCCGCTGATCATTTCGGGTGCTTCGGACGAAGCGACGGACAAGTACTACACCGCGAACGAGATCATCCCGCGGCTCGAAAAAGGCCATAAGGACGAAGAGACTAAGGTCACGACGGGCGACTACCTCGTTGATGAAAAGAATCACTCGGCAGTATTGACCGAACAGGGCGTTGCAAAGGCCGAGCGTCTGCTGGGCGTGTCCAATCTTTACGATCCGTCGAACATGGACCTGCTGCACTGCGTCGAGCAGG
Organism: Acidobacteriota bacterium; assembly: GCA_019639155.1. Taxonomy (GTDB): domain Bacteria; phylum Acidobacteriota; class Blastocatellia; order Pyrinomonadales; family Pyrinomonadaceae; genus OLB17. Next base: position 25,178 of record JAHBSJ010000002.1, read on the forward strand.
CTCTCAAGGCACATACTCTCTACAAACGCGACCATCATTACGTCGTACAGGAAGGCGAGGTCATCATTGTCGATGATTTCACCGGCCGTCTGATGCAGGGCCGCCGCTGGTCCGACGGGCTTCATCAGGCAGTCGAGGCGAAAGAGAGCGTAAAGATCGAACGCGAGAATCAGACGCTCGCGACCATCACGCTACAGAACTACTTCCGAATGTACGAAAAGCTTGCCGGCATGACCGGTACCGCAGAGACCGAAGCGGAAGAATTTCAGACGGTTTACGGACTTGACGTCGTGCAGATCCCAACGAACATGCCAATGATCCGAAAGGATACATCGGACGTCATTTACCGCACGCTGCCCGAAAAATGGGACGCCGTCGTTGATGAGATCAAGGAGCTCCACGCCAAAGGCCAGCCTGTGCTTGTCGGTACCGTTTCGGTCGAAAATTCGGAGCTTGTCGCCGCTAAGCTCAAAGCTATCGGCGTTCCGCACAACGTCCTGAACGCAAAATATCACGAACGCGAGGCCGAGATCATCGCCCAGGCGGGCCGCAAAGGCTCGGTCACCATCGCGACGAACATGGCCGGCCGCGGTACGGACATCTTGCTCGGCGGCAACCCCGAATTCCTCGCCCGCGAATATCTGAAACGGATGGAGATCAATCCAGACGAGGCTTCGGAAGAACAGTTCGCGGAACAGCTCCGCAAAGCGAAGGCCGTCGTCGCCGAAGAGGCGAAGGCGGTGCAGGCTGTCGGCGGGCTGCACATTCTCGGTACGGAACGCCACGAATCACGCCGCATCGACAATCAGCTCCGAGGCCGTGCGGGACGCCAGGGCGATCCGGGCTCGTCGCGGTTCGTTCTGTCGCTCGAGGACGATCTGATGCGTATCTTTGCGGGCGACAAGGTCCGCTCGATGATGGAATGGCTGGGCATGGAAAAAGGTGTCGCCATCGAATCGAAGACCGTTTCGAAACAGATCGAACGTGCCCAAAAAGCCGTCGAGGCACGCAACTTTGAAACGCGTAAACACGTCCTCAAATACGATGACGTGATGAACAAACAGCGTGAGACCATCTATGGACTGCGTCGCCAGCTGATGTTCGAGCCCGAGCACCGCGAATACCTGCTCGGCGACAACGGCGTTGCACGCGACCTGCTTCACGACCTGACGGATTCGATGCTGAGCCTGACCATTTCGCCGGATCAGTGGGACATCAATACCTACGCTGCTGAGATCGAAAGCATTTACGATATCGATCCGGCACGCGACGCCGGCGTCGATTTCAAGCGGATGAACCCGGACGAGATACAAGAGCTTATCTGGGAAAAAGCGAAGAAGAAATACGAAGAGAAAGAAAAGTTGGCCGGTGCCGAGTCGCTGCGTGCATATGAGCGGTACATCATGCTCAACATCATCGACAGCCAGTGGAAAGACCATCTGTTGTCGATCGACCACGTAAAACAGGGCATCGGGCTCGTCGGTTACGGACAAAAAGATCCGCTGGTCGAATACAAGAAGATGTCGTTCGATATGTTCCAGGACATGCTCGACCGCATCGATACGAACACGACCAAGGCTCTGTTCAATCTGCAGGTCGTCTCGCAGGACGAACAGGAAGAACGCGAACGCCTCGCACGTCTCGAAATGCAGCGTGCACGCCGTCAGGCCGCAGGTATGGCGTTCACCGGTGCGATGGGAACAGCAGAGGCCGCCGGTGCCGAGGCCGCACGCCACACACCGTTTGTCCGCGACACCCCAAAAATGAAACCGAACGAACCCTGCTACTGCGGCTCAGGCAAAAAGTTCAAGAAATGCCACGGCGCCGGTGCGTGAGTCAGAACAGCCTGCGTGGGCGGGCGGCTACCAACTAAGAAGCCGGGACTTTGGTTACGGCGAAAATTACACCTACAAAAAAAAGGTGGCCATCTGGCCGCCTTTTCCTTTAAGCTTTTAAGTCGCTTATTTCTTGAACTTCACCAAACTGCCGTCGGCTGAGACGCGTGTGCCGCGGGCAAGGCGTTCTGACTGTTCCATTGCGCGGAGCATGTTCCCGCCGAGAACCATCAGGATCTCCTTTTCCGTGTAACCGCGTCGAAGCATCTCGTAAGTGACGAGCGGCAGATCCTCGACGCCTTTCATCGGCGGATTGAGGAACGGCACGCCGTCATAATCCGAGCCCAGACCGACGTGTTCGATGCCTGCGACGCGTTTTATGTGGTCGATGTGGTCAACGATGCGTTTGTAATCGGCTATGTAGATCGGATTTTCCGCATACAGCTTGTCGCGGGCGGCATAGAAAGCGGCGTTATCATCCTTGTGCTGCTCACGCAATGCGGCAAGTTGATCGCGCAAACGTGCCGAGCGTTCGCTTTGCTCTTTTGCGGTTCGTTCGTCCAGAAATGCGGGATAGAAAACGACCATTATCACGCCCCCGTTCTGCGGCAGCCTTTTCAGAACATCGTCCGGGACGTTTCGCGTGTGATTCGCAACGCCGCGGGCACCTGAATGCGACGCTATCAGCGGAGCCTTTGTTATATCAAGGACATCGTGCATCACCTTTTCGGAAACGTGCGAGATATCTACCAGGATCCCGAGCCGATTCATCTCGCGTACCACTTCCTTGCCGAATTCCGACAGGCCGTTGTTGCGTTTTTCGTCGTTGTGAGCGTCCGCCCAGTCGTGTGTGACGTTGTGCGTCAGCGTCATGTAGCGGATGCCGAGTCGGTAGAAATTGCGAAGCACGTACAGCGAATTTTCGATCGCATAGCCGCCCTCAATGCCCATCAGCAGGCAGATCTTATTCTGCTTCTTCGCCTGTCGAATTTCGGCCGCGGTCGTGCATTTGACCAAGTCTGCGTGGCGTTCGATCTCGCGGTTAGTTACGTCGATCAGTTCCATCGCACGCCGCATCGATCCGCCCGTGCGGAGCGTGTTCCCCGAAACGTAGATCGACATGAACTGGCCGGTCATGCCGCCCTTCTTCCAACGGGCGATGTCTGTATGCATCGGGTCGCCGCCGGATTGCAGTCGCCCGGTCGAATCATCGGCAAGGTTGAAGTCCATATCCATCATCGGGCCGGTGATGTCGTTGTGGCCGTCGATAATGATGGCTTTTCGGTGGATCTTCAGTGCCTGAGCCCAAAATTTGGGGTCGGCGTCCGGAGGCATCGTCTGAGCCGCGGCTGAAATGGAGAAACAAAGGCAAATCAATAGTGCAGTCGCTTTTTTCATTCGTATTTCCTATTTGGTTTCACGCGGCTTCGCGTTTTTCACGTATTTGTCGAACCAATTGATCATCTCGTAGAGAGTGTGTTCGGTCGATTCGCGTGCGACATAACCGTGCGATTCAAGCGGCAGCATTACAAGCCGTGCGGTCCCGCCGTTACCCGCGATAGCCGCGTACATACGCTCAGACTGCATCGGGAAAGTACCCGTGTTATTGTCCGCGTCGCCGTGGATGAACAGTATCGGGTCCTTTATCTTGTTCGCGTGAAAGAACGGCGAAAGCTTTGCATAAACTTCCGGAGCTTCCCAAAATGTGCGGCGTTCCGATTGAAAGCCGAACGGCGTCAGCGTCCTGTTATAAGCACCGCTGCGGGCCAGCCCGGCACGGAAGATGCGGCTGTGAGCCATCAGATTCGCGGTCATGAACGCACCGTAGCTATGTCCGCCGACGCCGACGCGATCGGGATCGACAACGCCGAGTTCAACGCCTTTATCGACAGCGGCCTGAGCCGAATCGACGATTTGTTTTACGAACGTGTCGTTCACCGTCAGCGGATCACCGACGACCGGCATCGTCGCGTTGTCTAACACGGCGTAACCCATTAGCACAAAGAAAAGATGCGACGTTCCGCCTATCTGTGTAAATCGGTTTGTCGAGCCGCTTACCTGTCCCGCGGTCGCACCATCCGTAAATTCGAGCGGATATGCCCAAACCAGCGTCGGCAGCCGGGTTCCCTCTTTATATCCGGGCGGCAGGTATAGCGTGAACGAAAGGTCAACGCCGTCGGCTCGTTTGTATGTGACGAGCCGTTTCGTAATGCCACGAAGCTCCGGCGACGGGTCTTTGAATTCCGTGATCTGGCGATAAGCCAACGCGGTGCAAGTTTCTCCGGGCGGGCAGACCTGACGAATGAAGAGATTCGATGGCTCGGTCAGCGATTCTTTCCGTGTAAAGAATTGAAAGCCTCTGTCGTCGATCATTCCCGCGAAAGACTCGTATTCTTCCGTTCCCGAACGCCAGATCTCGGTCACTTCCTTAGTCTTTAGGTTCATTTTGCGGAAGAACGGCCTGTCGCCCTGCGGCGATGCACCGGTTCCGATCCAGAAGATCTCGTCGCCGTTCTGACGAACAACGGTCGTGCCGTCGTTTCGTGTTTTCGTAACCGGCTGTCCTGGATCGTTGTAGCGGTCATTCACGTTCAGGTCGGACAGCATCGTGATATTCGCCGGGTCGCGATAATCCGTCATGAACATACGGCGGCGACGCGTATCGCGGTCAAAATCGTAGAAGAACATCGTTCCCTGCTTTTCGCTGAAAGCTCGTCCCTGAAACCGCTTTTCGACCTTCAGCATCTCCGCCGGAGAGCCCGAGAAAGGGGCTGCGTGCTTCATCAGCTTGTCACGATGCGCGGCTTTCGTATTCGGGTCGCCGCCATCCAATGCCTCAGCCCAAATGAGCGTTGCGGGCTCCGTCGGTATCCAGTTGACCTGACGCGGACCGGTAGGAACGCCTTGCGCCGGCAGATTGTCCTGCAGCGGAATATTTGCGACGCGGCTCACCACGCGGCCTTCAAGGTCCCAGATCTCGATCACTTTCGGAAATCGCGAGAACGGAAATTGGTATGAAAAAGGCCGCTGGATACGAGAAACGAGCAAATATTTCCCGTCGGGCGACACGGTCATATTGTCGTAAAGCCCAACCGGCCCAACCTCATTGACCTTACCGTTCGCCTCGATCAAAGCGATCTGCGAGGAGCAGAAATATTCGAACAAACGCTCGTCATTCGGGCTCTTGAGCAGATCTTGGAACGTCTGAATCACGCCGGTCCGTCCCGACGTTTCCTGAATGTTCGGCTCGGTCGGTGTAATGTCGCGATAGGGCGGTGCCGGTCCGCGCTTCTTTGGAACCAGATTAGCGGAAAGCGTGTTCGCGTCTTCCCAACTGAAACCGCCAAATGCGGTGTTTATCATCACATCTTTGACCTTTGCGGCCTTAGCGGTCCCGGTGTCGATGATCCAAAGCTCAACTCCGGCAGGCGTTACGTTCCCCGCGGCGATGTATTTTCCGTCCGGTGACCATGCCGGCGATACGATCTGGGCTCCCGCAGGCAAGGCGACCGGCGTTTCCTTGCCATCCGAGACATTCTTGAGCGTGACCTTTATCGAATAAGGCTGCCGATGCTGCGCGTTCGTATTCGGATTGATGCGCAGCCCCGCGATCCGCAGCATCGGCTGTGCGAGTTCAGATATCGGCGGATAACGCAGCGGTTCAAGCAATACGATCTTGTCCCTTGCCGGCGAAATGCTGGAAGCCGGGGTAACCGGAGCATTCAGCACGTCCATAACTTCCTTGGGCGGCTTTTGATAGCTGCCCTGCGAAAGCACCATGAACGGCAAGAAGAGAACCCACGAAATGACAAGAGCCTTAATTTTCATATTTGTCTAATACCGAATTCCAGTGAATTTGTTTTGATGATAGCTTTTGGGGCCGCTACGCCGCAAGCCTGCCGAAAAATGGACCTATATAATCATTTGTTCTAGAAAAAACGGTGGCAATCATTATACAACTATGTTAATCTTATTCTGCGTTCATATATAGAACGCTCATATCCTAAGCCATACGGTCATGTAAATCGCTCAACAGATCGCGGCGAATCCCTACGATCATAGTCACTTGGGTCCTGTAAAATAGGGCGTTTGGTTCACGATCATAGCCCCAGCCAAAAGTCGGCGTATGTCCAAAACCGATCAGATCAACATTCCGACAACCGGGATCCCGATAACTCCATCGGACGCACTTTTTCGAGTCTTTGTCGAAAATCTGCCGGTGATGTTCTATGCGATCAAACCAGCACCGCCGCACAGGCCGCTGTATATAAGCCCATCTTTCGAAAGGTTCGGGTATCCGATAGAAGAGTGGCTGAGCGATCCGAAGATCTGGGATCGCGTGATCCACGATGACGACAGAGAAAGAGTGCTGACCGCGACCCGAATCGCGATGCGCGAGGGTAAGAGCATTGATCTCGAATACCGTGTTCACTGCAAGAACGGATCCGTAATGTGGGTTCGCGACAGGAGCTGCCTGATATCCAACCACGATGGATCATCGCTTTGCTGGCAAGGGGTCATTCTGGACATCACCGAAAGGAAAAAGGCAGAGCAGGAGCTTGCAAAACGCGAAAAACTCTATCGCACCCTCGCACGCTCGATCCCCAAAACAGCGGTTCTTATGTTCGACCGCGAGCATCGCTATACTCTCGCAGAAGGAGAGCAGCTTGCAAAACACGATTGGAAGACCGAGATGTTCGAAGACAGAACACTTACGGATGTTTTCCCGCAAGAGATCGCTGCCGAGTGGAGTGAATACTATGACAGAGCCTTGGCCGGAGAGGATATTGTCTTTGAGACCGAAGATAACGGCAAATACTTTTTGATCAATATCCGTCCTGTCCGCGACGAAAAAGGCGAGATCTTTGCAGGCATGGTGATGTGGAAGGACATCTCCGAGCGTCGCCGAGCTGAACTGGCTGTCGCAGAGAGCGAAGCAAGATTCCGAGAACTATTCGACAACGCCAACGACATCATTTACGTGCACGACCTCGAAGGAAATTATGTCTCGATAAACAAGGCAGGCGAACGCATATTCGGCTATACGAGCGAAGAGGCATTGGACCTGAATATGTCGGAGGTGGTGGCTCCAGAACATTTGAATCGTGTTCGCAAGTATCTGCGGGACAAGATCGAGGGCAAGAAGACGCAGACGACGTATGAGGTCGAATGCATCAAGAAAGACGGCTCACGTGCGGTCTTGGAGATCAACAGCAGCGTCATCAGAAGCGATGGTAAGCCTATCGCAGTACAGGGTATTGCGCGCGACATTACGGATCGCAAGCTCGCCGAGGATGCCATCAGCAAAAGCGAAGAACGTTATCGAGACCTATTCGAGAATGCGAACGATCTGATCTACACGCATGATCTGAGAGGCAATTTTACTTCGCTGAATCGCGCTGGCGAAGTGATCACCGGGTATTCTCGCGAAGAAGCTCTAAAGATGAATATCGGACAGGTCGTGGCACCGGAATTCCTCGAACTTGCACAAACAATGACCGCTCGAAAGGTCGAGGAAGAACTTCCGACGACCTATGAGCTTGAGATCATTGCCAAATCCGGCAAACGCGTGACATTGGAGCTCAGCACTCGGCTGATCGTCTCGCCCAGTGGGTCACCAATAGGCGTCCAAGGCATCGCACGCGATATAACCGACCGGCGTCGAACCGAGATCGATCTACATAACACTATTTCGCTCTTTGCATCAACCTTTGAGTCCACCGCTGACGGTATCGTCGTGATGAGCCTTGACCGCGAAATAATTACCTGCAACCGCAAATTCCGCGAGATGTGGGACGTCCATCCTCAGATAATCGAGAAAAAGGACGGAACGAAATTGGTCGACCTTGTCCTGAGCAAGATCAAGAATCCGGAAGAATTCAATCGCAGTTTGGACCGCGTATACGCAGATCCGCTCGCAACCGCGTCGGACATCGTCGAACTGACGGACGGAAGGGTTTTCGAGCGGTATTCGCAGCCGCAGATGATGGAAGGTCGGGCGGTCGGACGAGTCGCTTGTTTTCGCGACATAACCGAACGAACGCGGGCCGAGGAAAAGATCCGTTACTATGCGGTACACGACACACTGACAAACCTGCCGAATCGTGTTGAATTCATGAATCAGCTCCGCCAAGCAGTTAAGCGAGGCGAAGGCAATGAATATGCAAAATTTGCAGTACTTTTCCTCGATCTTGACAGGTTCAAAGTCATAAACGACAGCCTCGGCCACGCGGTCGGCGACAAGTTGCTCATAGCGATCGCCGAGCGCCTGACGGAATGCGTTCGTCCGGGCGACGTAGTCGCGAGGCTGGGCGGCGATGAATTCACCATCCTCCTCAATCGAAGCGGCGACACACACGATGTTGCACGTGTCGCGGAGCGTTTGCAGGCAAAGATATCTGAGCCCTTCAAGATCGATAACTACGAGGTGTTTACGACCGCCAGTATCGGCATAGTGATCGCAGGGGCTATGAAGCGAAACGCCGAGGACTTTTTGCGCGACGCGGATGCCGCGATGTATCGAGCGAAGGAGGCCGGAAAGGCTCGTTATGAGATCTTTGACCAGGAGATGCACGTTCGAAACATGAATTTGCTTCAGGTCGAGAATGATCTGCGGCGGGCCGTCGAGCGGAATGAATTCGAGGTGCTTTATCAGCCAATAGTTGAATTGGCGACAGGCCGCGTGTGCGAATTCGAGGCTCTAATAAGATGGCGGCATCCGATCCACGGCCTGGTCGCGCCGAACGAATTCGTCCACGTTGCTGAGGAAACCGGCCTGATAATCCAGATCGGCCGATGGATCCTGGAAGAGTCGTGCCGGCAGATCGGTGATTGGCAGAGGCGATTCAAGATCCCGCTTGCGGTCAGCGTAAACCTCTCTGCAAAACAGCTGATGCATCCTAATCTTACGACTCAGATTCAGCTCATTCTCGAAGACTCCGCGATCAAGGCGGAACAGTTGAAGCTGGAAGTGACGGAAAGCACCGTCATGGAACATAGCGAAAAGTCGCTAAAGGTGCTGCAGGAGCTCGACAGGCTCGGCGTCGCACTTTCTACTGACGACTTCGGCACCGGTTATTCGAGTCTCAGTTATCTGCAGAAATTCCCGTTTGAACGCCTGAAGATCGACCGTTCATTCATAAATTTGATGGACAAGGATGAGAAAAGCGGTGCCATCGTCAAGACTATCTTGATGCTTGGTGAAAATTTGGGTATCGACGTCGTTGCGGAGGGTGTCGAAACTGCGTCCCAACTCGAAAAGCTTCGTTCTCTCGGATGTAAGGCCGGCCAGGGATATCTCTTCTCTCGTCCGGTCGACCGAGAAACGGCGGAACAGTTCCTTTTGGCAGGGGCAAACGCCTACAAAGACAACCCGGCACTTTCATTTCGCCCCCAAAATTCAGTTATCGAAGTTGCAGACGTGCAATAAAGGCTATTTGTTGAGTTCCTGAAAAATCCGCCATGCGATCGCCGGAACGAGATCACGATCCTTCGCAACGCCTTCCGTGAATATGGCGATGGCATATTGCCGGCCGCTTTCGGTTCGCAGAAATGCGGCATCGTGTCTGGCGCGGCTCGTCCATCCTGCCTTGGACCAAATTTTCACATTGTGCAGGTGGTTGTCCGCAAGCATTTTGCCGATAAATCCGTGATCCTGGCTGTCGGGGTCTTTCACTGCTGAGAACGGATCTCGCTTCAGTAGATTCAACATTCTTTCGGTACGTTCGGGCGTGTTGAGGCGTCCCATCACGATCTCAGCAATGGCTCGTGCCGTCGCATTGGTTGTCAGCATATTGCGGTTCTGTCCGGCGTAATTGCGCGATTGCTGCTCGATACCGTACGCGTCCTCGCAATAGATCTTCTGATTTATATTGATGTTGCTAAAGCCCATCGCCGCGAAATAGCGGTTCATTCTGTTTCGTTTGTACTGCCATTTCTCGAACTCCTTCTGCGGAAGCTCCGAACCGCTCGCTGTTTCCGTGAGGACATCAACTATGTACTGCGTCGCATCGTTAGAAGAATCGACGACCATGTCCTTCATTCCTCGGTCGAGTTCTTTCGTCAGCGTGACCTTGCCGTCCTCGAGCTGACGCTCGACCGCCGCCATATAGAACATCTTTGGCACCGATGCGGGATAGTATTTCTCTTCGCCGCGAAATGCTCCCCACTTCCAGTTATTGGCGTCTGTAACTTCGATCACCGTCGCCGAGACCTGCTCCTGCTTGACCCCGCCTTTGCGAGCGTCTAGTTCGGCCATTACAGCGGCTCGCACGATGTCGTTTATCGACGGCACTTCGGTCATTGCGGGTGGTTTATAGTCTTTTTGCGGAACGATCTCGCCGCCCTTGCCCTTTTGAGCGACCAGCGGCATGGCGAACAAAGCGGCGATCAGGAACGTTGCGGTGAGTTTAGAAATTAAGTTCATAGCGTTCGATATGTTATCTTTTTAGCGAATTATATCCGATTCGACCTTGCAGAAAACAATGAGCGAAGAAAAACTCGTTCGCGGCATCGGCCGCTGGGACCTGGCAGCAATCTTTATCAATACCGTCATCGGCGCCGGTATATTCGGCCTGCCCGCCAAAGTTCACGGCCTGATCGGCACGTGGAGCCTTGTCGCGTTCGTAGCGTGTGCGGTCGTTGTCGGCTTTATCGTAATTTGCTACGCAGAGGTCGCAAGCCGATTCACCGGAACAGGCGGGCCATATCTGTATGCTCGCGAGGCTTTCGGGTCGGTCATCGGCTTTGAGGTCGGCTGGCTGTATTGGATCGTCCGAGTCACGACATTCGCGGCAAACTGCAACCTTTTCGTCACATATCTTGGGTTTTTCTTAGCAGATACGGGCACCGGAGTGTTTCGTATAGCAGCGATCAGCGTGATCGTGCTGCTGATCTTCGCTGTGAATATCGCCGGCATCAAACATTCCGCCGCAATGACAAATGTCTTTACGGCCGGCAAGCTCATACCGCTGTTCATATTTGCTGCGGTCGGCATTTTCTTTATCGATCCGTCGAATTTTACGTTTGACGCCGTCCCGGAGTACGGTGCATTCTCGAGCGCGGTGCTGCTTCTGATCTATGCGTTCGTCGGTTTTGAGGTCGGCGTAATAATGGGCGGCGAGACTAAGGACCCGCAGCGTAATATCCCTATCGCCCTATTTGTCGCTCTCTCAGTGATCGCTGTTTTGTACATACTCATACAGGTCGTCAGCATCGGTACGCTTCCCGGCCTTGCCGCGTCGGAACGCCCGCTTGCTGATGCCGGTGCAGTCTTTCTCGGAACATATGGCGCCGCATTCATCACTGTCGGAGCGCTTGTTTCGATACTTGGTAATCTGAACGTCGGATTTCTCGGCAGCACGCGTCTGCTCTTTGCGATGTCGGACAACGGGGAGCTGCCTGCGAAGCTGTCCGAAACGCACGAGAAATTCAAAACACCGTGGCTCTCGATCACGCTGACCGCTTTAGTGATATTTGTTTTGACCGTTTACTCAACGTTCCTGACCGCTCTTGCTATCGCAACGATCACACGTCTCTTGGTTTATGCGACAACCTGCCTGGCACTTCCCGTATTCCGCCGCAGAGGCGATGCCCCAGAGGCAAAATTCAGCGCTCCGCTCGGCGTAGTTGCGGCGGTTCTCTCGCTGATCCTGATCGGCTGGCTGCTGACGCGCGTCGATCTGGCAAAGGAAGGCTTGCCCATACTGATCGCTGCCGGAATTGGGTTGGTGATATTTGGGCTGAATCGCGTGTTAGGCAACCGAAGAAAGACCGCTTCTACTTGAAAACACCGCCGCCGAGCATATTCTCGCGAATATAGCTTACGGTGTCATTCAGCGTTTCCTGAGGGTCGCGAGGTAAGAACCCCAGCTCTTCTTCGGCTTTAGCTGACGAAAAATACCAGAAGTGCTCCGCCTGCTCGACCTCGCTCGTTGCAACGGGCGATGTGCGGCCCCAATTTTTGAATACCGATTCGACCATCGCCGAGCCGGCCATCGCGAGCTTTTTCGGTACCTTTAACGCCGGTGCCCGCACGCCTGAGAGCCTTTCGAGACGCCCGAAAAACTCCTCGAACGTGAGGTTCAATGCGCCAAGGAGATACTTTTCCTGATGCCGGCCTCGCTTGACCGAGTTGATGAATGCCGCTGCGACATCTCGCGTATCGACGATATTCAGCCCGCCGGACGGACAATAAGGGATCTTGCGTCCAAGAAAATCTAAGACGACCTTTGTCGAACTCAGACGCTCATCGCCGGGGCCGAGGAGCAGCGTCGGGTTAAGTATTACGAGCTTGCGGCCTTTGCCGTCGAATTCGGCGAGAGCCGTGCGTTCCTGAAAATATTTCGACGCGTAATATGCCCATTGCGAAATGATATCGACCGGCGGCGGATACGTTTCATCAAGAATTTCTTTATCTTTACTGACGGCGATGGTGCCGCTGGACGAAGCGAGGATCATGGTCGAAACACCGGCTTCCGCCGCGGCCTGCGACAATATTCGCGTACCCTCGACGTGAACCCTGTTCATCGCCACAGCGTCATCATTGTCCCGCGACACCTTCCCGGCGAGATGAAATACCACTGAGACACCTTTCAGAGCCTCGGAGACCGCAGCAGTATCGGTCACAGAACCGATGAACGGCTCAACTCCTCCGTCCGTCATCCACGCAGGTACGCTCGACGCCATGACGCGCAAATTCTTTTCGCCTGCGTCGATGAATTGACGTACGATCTCAGCTCCGAGAAATCCGGTGCCGCCGGTGATGAGTATCTTCTTTTCGACCTTTGCTAACGCTTTCTTCTTAGCCATAACGGAATTCTAACGCAGAGATCGCAGCGGCCGCAGAGATAAACCGAACCAATGGCAACGCGGCCTGCCGCGGCCCATAAATATCCGGGGCCCTCACGTCGTGCAAGGTGCCCCCCCCAAAAAACCTCTGCGATCTCTGCGGTCTTCGCGTTCAACTGTCAATTCAGTTTGATCGGATCGCCGAAACCAAGTTCCTTCAGCCGCGGCATCTGGGTCGCGGCATCACCGACCACGAGCCAATACATACGTCCACTGTTCAGGTATTTGCCTGAAAGCTCGCGGATGCGTTCAACCGTCATAGCCTTCACGATCTGCTCGCGCTGACGCACATAATCTGGACGCCAGCCGTAGGTGCTGATGTTGCTCAGCATATTCAGCTTTGCTCCCGACGTTTCGAACGCACGTGCATTGCTCTTGATCAAAAAGCTCTTCGTCGTCGCCAAGTCGTCCGCGGTGAAGGTCTTGCCGTAATCATCAACAATGCTCTTGATAAGCTGGAGTGACTCGAGTGTTACGTTCGCACGGACGCCGCTGAAAATGCCGAACTGCCCCGACGTTCTCGTGCCCGAAAATGAGGAGTTTATGCCGTAGGTGTAGCCCTTTGTTTCGCGAAGCTCCTGCGTCAGTCTCGACGCAAAACCACCGCCGCCGAGGATGTAGTTCATAACGACCGCCGGATATTGGTCAGGGTCGTTCATTCCCATCGCCGGATAGCCGATGCGAACGACAGTTTGCACAGCGTTAGGAACATTGTAAAAGTAAACCTGTGACCGCTCAGGCGTTGCCGGGGCGCGTAGAACGGGAAGCTGAACCGGCTTTGCCTTCCACTTTGAATTGAGGCTTTTGAGTGTGTTCATCGTCGTCTTTTTGTCGATGCTGCCGACGATGTGCATTCGGGCGACTGACGGCGATAAGTTCTTCGCGTAGTATGCTTTGAGGTCGTCCATCGTGATGGCAGTGACCGATTCGATCGTGCCGAGCGGATTCTTGGACCGAATATCGCCGTCGCCGTAAATGAGTTTGTTGAACTCATTCTGAGCGATCGAATTCGGGAGCGCCTCCTGTTGTCGGATTGATGCGATAGTTCGCTGCTTGATCAGGTCGAATTCTTTGGCATCCCAGCGGGGTTCGAGCAGCATTTCCTCAACAAGTGCGACGGTCGGGGCTAGGTTCCTTGCGAGCGTGTTGACCGAAATGATGAACCGATCGCTTGCCGAGCCGATGCGTATCGACGCTCCGAGCTGCTGGATCGCCTCTTCGAGCTCAGCAGGCGTCCGCTTTGCGGTTCCCTGGGTCATCATCTGGCCGAGGAAGTTGGCGACGCCGACCTTATTAATGTCATCGAGAAGTTGGCCGCCGTCCATGACGATCTCGAGATCGACGAGCGGCACTTCATCATGACGAATGCCGTAAACGCGCATTCCGTTCTTCAGCTTGTCCTCCCAAACTGCCGGGATCTTCACCTGCGGCTCGGGGCCGTAAGGCGGCTCTACCGATCGATCAAAGCTCGAAGGCGTGCGTTCGTATTTGGCCTCAACATTCGGATCTACGTCGTCCTCGGCACCCTGAACGATCGGTTCTTCGACCACCTGAGCCTTCTTTGAACCCGACAGCGCAAGTTCAGGCTTGCCCTTCGGCACGAATGATGTCGCAACGAAATTCTTGCCTTTAAGGTATTTCTCATAGACCCGAACTACGTCAGCAGTGGTCACCGACTGAATACCTTCGATCTCTTTCGAAACAAATCCCGGATCGCCCGCGAAGATATTGCCTTGAGCGAGTTCGACGCCCTTGCCCAAAACGCTCGAAAGAGAATTGTAAAACGCAGTCTCTTGTCCCGCCTTGATGCGGTTCAGGTCGCGTGCAGAAATGCCGTCCTTCTCAAACTTTGCAAACGCTTCGGCAATGGCAGCGGCGACGTCGTCAAGCTTCTTGTCCGCAAAAGCACGAACCGAAAGCTGCATCTGCCCTGCAACTTCGGACTGATAATTAAACATCCTCAGATTCGCTGCAAGCTTCTTATCCTCAACAATTACCGTATAGAGCGGAGCCTTTTTTCCGGACGCGAGATAAGAAGTTAAAACGTCGAGAGCGTACGAATCAGGGTGGTACTGTTCGACCGTCGGCCATGCCATTGTAAGTTCAGGCAGGCGTGCAAAGTTATCCTCGTGGAAGAGTTTGACGGTTTCCTTGACCACGCCCGGGCGTTTGGGAAGCCGCTCAATATTCTCACCGCGCTTGATCTCTGCGAAATATTTTTCGACCCACTTTTTCGCCTGAACAGGATCAAAATCACCTGCAACGACAAGCGTCACGTTATTCGGCACATACCAACGGCGGAAGAAGTCTTTCACATCGTCGAGCGTCGCCGACTGCAGATCCTCAAGCGAACCGATCACCTGCCAGTTGTAAGGATGGTCGGCAGGATAAAGGGCCTTATCTATAACATACTGCGTGTGGCCATAAGGATTGTTGTCCACACTCTGCCGCTTTTCGTTCTTGACGACCTGCTTTTCTTTTTCGAGAACCTGTTCCGTCACGGTGTTGATGAACCAGCCAAGCTTATCGGCCTCTGCCCAGAGCATTTTCTCAAGTGCATCGTTCGGCACCGTCTGCAGATAGTTCGTACGATCGCGGCTGGTCGAGCCGTTCGCTCCTGAACCGCCGATACGTGCGCTCAGCTTGTCCAAACCGCCTTTGCCCAAGTTTTCCGACTCCAGGAAAAGAAGATGTTCAAACATATGAGCAAAGCCTGTTCGTCCCGGCTTTTCGCGTGCCGAACCGACATGTGCCGTCAGCGACACTGCGACGACCGGATCCGACCGGTCGATGTGAAAGATCACGTCAAGCCCATTGGGCAGCGTGAACTTTTCGTACGAGATCGTGAACTTCGGCTGCGTTCCCGCACGCTGTGCTGCCATTGGCAGGAAAAGCGCAAAAATAAGTGATGTTACGGCAATTGCTCTAAAGAATTTCATAAATATTTTTACGGACGGACCGCCCTTACGGTTTCGTTAATCGTCAATGACAGGCTCCTGTTTTCGGGTCTTTCGACGCTCTGCTTTCCACTGTTTTCTAACCGCGGCGACATCAAATTCATCACGTTTCCCGTCACGCATATTCTCCACCTCGTGCTGAACGCGGGCGGCGATCAAACGGTACGCTTCGGTGTTCGGAACGCCCGAGGTCATATCGCGGAGATCTTCGTAGGAAAGGAACCTGCCGATCTTCGCACCGATCTTCGCACCTATGCTTTCACGCTTTGGTATGGTCATTCCTTTCGGATATGCCTCGAATGTGCCCCACAAACAGATCGGCAGAATGCCTATCTTTTGATTGAGCGCAAGATAACCGATCACGGGCTTGAATTCGGCGATCTCGCCTGTCAGCGACCGCGTGCCTTCAGGAAAGATCAGGGCGTTGTAGCCCTCATTTAAGATGCGTGTGACATGGCGGAGCGATTGCCGCAAACTGCCGGTCCGCTCGATCGGCACAAGCGTCGTAAAGTTGTTCATATACGCCCGCTTGTACTTCGTGTCGAACCAATAATCCGCCGCCGCAACGGCAACCGTCTGTTCGGCCACATCTTTGCCGAGCGCCCGTTTGACCAGTCCCGTGTCGATATGCGATGCATGATTCGGAGCTACGATGAAATTGACGTGCATCGGAACATTCGACTGCCCCTCGATGGACGTTTTCAGCACCTTTGAATAAAGCGTCTCCTGAGCCAGATCGACCGCAGCGTTGCCGATACGCCTAACCAGCGAAGGTATAAAGATGTCCTCGTCGTCTTTCTTTTCCTCGGCTTTCGGCTCGTCCACGAGGCGCTTCGATTTATCGACACGCTGTACGGCGGTGAGGAGTTCGCGAACGGTCTGAACCTCGTTCAAGGTGTCCGGCGACAGCACGCGTCCTCCGGCGTCCTCGACCGCGGCCTGAAGTTCGACGAACATCAGCGAATCGAACCCGAGATCGGCAAGCTTGTCCTCAACGGCGACGTCCGAAAGCGGCCTGTTCGAAACACTAGCGACGACCTTTCGGATCCAAAGCATATTGTCGTCGCCTTTTGATTCGACGATGGTTCGGGTCTTTGTTTTTGCGCGGTCCTCCAGTTCGCGAAGCATTTCGACGACCTCAGGCCGCTTGACCTTCCGCGTAGCGGTACGCGGCAATTCGAATGGCGTTACGTGCATCAATTTGACGCGTTTGAAGAAAGGCAGCCCCGCCGAAACCTCTCGAAAATGCTCCTCGATCTTCTTGTTCACGTCCGAACGCGGGAGTGCGATGTCGAACTCGTAATCTGGAACAGCGAGGGCAGCGATCTTTTCGCCGCCGTCGTCGTCGGGCAAGCCAACCACGCTTAACTCTTTGATAAAAGACGACTTGCTGTAATGGTCCTCGATCTCGTCTGGATAAATATTTTTGCCGTTCGAGTCAATGATGACGTCCTTTGAACGCCCGACGATGTAGAGATTGCCGTCGTCATCTATTCGGCCGAGGTCGCCCGTGCGAAGCCAGCGGTCGTGCATCACCGCCTCGGTCGCCTCCTCGTTGTTGTAATAACCGAGCATGACGTTTTGCCCGCGTGCCAGCACCTCGCCGACGCCGTTCTCATCGGGCGATTCGATCTTGACCTCGACGCCCGGCAGCGGTTTTCCGACGCTTCCTTTCAGCAGCTTGTTGCCCGGACGTGCGACGGTAAGTACGGGCGAAGATTCTGTCAAGCCGTAGCCCTCGAGCACAGTGAAGCCAAGCCCGTGCAGATCCTTCTGCACCTTTTCGCTCAACGCCGAACCGCCGGAAATTAGATATCGCATCTTTCCGCCCATTCCCTGATGTATCGGGAAAAAGACGATCGGGCCCAGGTTGAACGGCGTATTGTCGCGAAGCCAGGCGTTGAATTCGATCATGCTGTCCGCTGCGTCGGCTATCCAATCACCGCGTTCGCGGAGGCGCGTTTTTATGCGGCGATGCAGCATTTCCCACAAGGCGGGCACACCGACCATGCCGGTAACGTGGCCTTTTTCGATAGCACGGGCAAGCTCTTCAGAGTTCAACTCGTCGAGATACGTGATCTGCGTTCCGTTGGAAAACGGGGTCAGGAACCCGGCGGAAAATTCGAACGTATGGTGCATCGGCAGCACCGAAAGCACGCCGTCCGTCAGGTCCATCTCGAGCACCGACGTGAGCATCGAGATCATGTTCGTAAAGTTCTTGTGCGAGAGCATCACCGCCTTTGGAACGCCGGTCGTGCCTGACGTGAAGATCAGCGACGCGACAGCATTTCCGAGCACTTTTGGCGGAAGCAGGGCCAATCGCTTTGCCTCTTCGACCTCGTCGGGCATTTCGAACACCTCATCGAAAGTCCAGACCGTCGGCACCAGCAACTCATTCTCCGTCTTGGCTTTAGCCGAACGCTTTCCTTTCTTGGGCGAACCAAATTCCTCAGCTAGCCGCTCTCTCAGTCCCGGATTCTCCGCGTCCAATTTCGGCGAGATCATTATTCCCGCGACCTCCGCGGCCTTTGCGAAATTGACGATCTCGTCGATGGAGCTTGCGGGGTCGATCGGCACGGCGGTCGCTCCCGCTTTGAGAATGCCAAAATATGACATGCCCCATTCGGGCATGTTGTTCGAGAACAAAATGACGCGGTCAGCCGGCTGAATTCCTTTATTTGCCAAAAAGCCCGCCGCACGCAGCGTCAGTTCGCGAACGTCGTCGTACGTATACTGCTCGCGTCGGCCGTTGCGTTCGATGCGCATTGCGACACGCGTAGGGAAACGCTTCGTCGCCGTATCGAACAGGTCCAATAGGTCTTTGTACGTGTGCGAGCGGCGTTCCTGCATCTTGAGTTCTTCCTCAAGTGTCGGCAGCACCCATTTCCTCATGCCGGGAAAATGCACATTCAGCCAATAGTCGTACCAATCGAGCTTTTCCGGATACCACGGCAGTAGATGCTTCTCCTTCTCTTTCACGTCGGCCATCAACGCACGCACATTGTCCGATCGATAGAGGTATTCGTTGTCGATCATGAACGGCTTGAACATGGCGAAAGCGTGCATCGTCTCGCTGGTCGTTCGCTTGAACTCTTCGGTCGATTTTTTCAGGTCAGAGATGATGTTTCCGATGCGCCCGCCGCCCCATCGCGGAGTGGCTCGGTCCATCAGATCGTCGGCACGCTTCGCCAACTTATTAAGCATCGGCGCGGACGTAAGTTCATAGGTCCGCTGTTTTACGGGCGTGGCCTCGATCATGCCGGCGAATTTGTTGACCAGCTTGTTTCCTGTTTCCTTTTCGTCAAAATGCTGCCGCTTGTACAGGCCTACCAGACCAACGATGCGTTTCATGTCGTTCGGGTTCGAGTCGCCCGACGATGACTGAAATACGAGCGGCGGGTTGTCATCGACAAGCACCTTCATCGCCGCACCGAGAATGACGCCGGCGACCATATCGACAGGAATGATATCCAGGATCAGCTTCTCATTCACCGGAATGATCGGCTGGCCCTTGAGCGCGATCAGGATCAGAGGAGCTGTTGTTGTGAACCCTTCGTTCCAGCCCGGGAAAGGATAGCTTTGTGATGATTCGACGATCGAAGGCCGAACGAGCGTCTTTATGATGTCCTCCTGCGACGCGATGATCTGCTCGGCAAGTGACTTTGAATAGGTATAGATGTTCGTCCAGCCCCAATACTCGGCACGCTCGGCACCGAGTTCGGTCGTCCGCTCGCGGATCCACATCTTGCGTTCGCGGAATATCGCGGACTTGAGTTCCGCTTCGTCGTCCGGATCGCGGCCCTCTTCAATAAAACGCTTGCGGGCCTGCTCACGAAACTTCGCTGCCTGAACGGCGTCGTCGGCTTCCTGCCGAGCTTGTTCGCTTAAACGCGCGCAGTCTTCGACCTCGCGATTTACGTCGAACGTCGTCCCGATCAGCTCATTCTTTCGAGGAAAATACCCGACTACCGGCTCGTTTTCCCAGATCGCACCACTGCGTTTACCCGCGACGAAACACGTCGAGACGTGTACCACGCGCGGTTTCTTCATCATGCGGGCAAGCTTAATGATGTTGTTCGAACCTACTACATTGGTTCGCAGCGCGCTTTCGAGCGGCGGGTTGAACGTAACATTGCCGGCACCGTTGATAATGATGTCGGTGTCCTTCATTATCTTCGCCGCCTGCTCTTCGGACATGCCGAGAAATTCGTTACCAACGTCGCCGTTGACGGGCACGACCTTTTCCTTAATGAACTCCTCGAACTTGTCGCCGTACTTCTCCCGCAGCGGATCAAACGTCGGCGAGGTTACGATGCTCGTCCAAAACCGCATCGTCGATTCGTTCTCATCGCGGGCACGAACCGTCGCATAAACCTTTCCGATATCAGGAAAATTATGCAGCAGCATCGACAGCGTGACCTTGCCGACGAACCCCGTTCCGCCGATGAAAAAGATCGTCTTGCCCTTAAATATTTCTGTTGGTGATAGCTTCATAACGGAGCGCGGACGCTCATGTCCGCATCGCCGGTTCCAGCGGCGAGTTCACTTCAAAATCTGCACAACGATATTCATCAACTCATTGTTCGTGCCGATGTGGCACTCATGCGGACAGGAGTGTCCGCCCTCCAACCCGTCCCGCCGATAAAGAAGATCGTCTTGCCCTTGAATAATTCTGTCGGTGGTAGTTTCACAATGATTCGTCCAACCGAAGCAACGTCGAGTCAAAATGTGGGAATTCACTGACAGCATTGAAGTCCGAAGCGATGCACTCAAACGTACTGTCGTGAAAAGAGAAAATAAAATGTCTTTGACCTTCAAAAGCGATGAAGTCCGGAAAAGCCTTTGCATTACTATTCCTAAGATCGGCAAGCCATTCGGAATCGATGACCTCATATACTCCGTAAGATCCAAGGCCCTTTGATTGCAAACGATGCCCCCACCGTCCCTCGTCATTCGGATACCCGAACTTGCTGATACTGCAATCGGCGAACTCAAGTGCCCTCCGAATCATGTCTCGATCCCAGTAGACAAGAAAGCATACCCTTTCCGACTGCACCACAACCGGCTCGGCAATATTCGGCTCCGGATCGAAATACTGGACCTCTAGCTCAATAACTCTTTCTGCCATCCCTTAATAACTGACCCCTAAAAACCGGTTGTCAGTTTTTGCATTGTCATCATCTCGGCGTCGCGATTGTTTTGCTTTCGTCCGCACGGTTTCACGCTTTTCGTCCTTCAGTCTTCTCCGTAGCGCTTCGAGGTCATGTAGTTTCGGCTTCCTGCAACTTCTGCACTCGTACGGAAAGAACTCGTATTTTCCAATCACTAGTTCACTCATTTCTTACCTTTCTTAGCTTCAACGAATCCGATCTTTCGTTTCAGGAATTTCGGATCACGTAAGATCTGGCTCAGCAGATCAGAAACCACCCCAAATTTCTGCCCGTGATAGTCGGTCACTTTCTCAAGCTCTTCTACCCGATCTGCCAGATCTTGGTGAAGTGCCAACATCGCCCGCATTCGAACGAACGCCCGAACAACAACGATGCTCGCTTCGACCGCGGTCTGGCTTTTCAAAACGCTCGCGAGCATTACGGCGCCGTGTTCGGTAAAGGCAAACGGAGCATATTTTATATTGGAACCACGTTTGGATAGCGGCCTGTTCAAGGTCACAGTTTGTGATCTTGAACGTTCCAATAAAGCGGTCTCGTCCGCGGTTAGCTCAAAGAGAAAATCATCTGGGAATCGATGTCGATTTCGGCGAACCGCTTGCTTTAAGACCCGAGTTTCAACTTGATAGATCTCTGCGAGATCGCTATCGAACATCACGCGCTGACCACGAAATACGTAGATCTTATCTTCAACTTCTTCAATTACGGCAAGAGCTGCTTTTTGTTCAGACTTGGTCGGCATATCGAGCTCTAAATTCGAGATCACTCGGAATCGATTTCTACTCTTTCACTTTTTCACTTTTTTCGCTTTAATCACTCACATTACAAAGACCAATGATCGGCTGATGGAGCATTGTGATCTCGGCGTTGCGGCCCATGTATGAGCGGGCCATTGCGATCGCCTCGGTCAGGTTGTCGGCTCGTTCCCAGCCGAGCATTTCGGGAACGTGGGCATTTTCGGCACCGGCGACGATGACCTTGCCTACGTG
This sequence comes from Acidobacteriota bacterium, assembly GCA_019639155.1. Lineage (GTDB taxonomy): Bacteria > Acidobacteriota > Blastocatellia > Pyrinomonadales > Pyrinomonadaceae > OLB17. The sequence continues at coordinate 46,975 of JAHBSJ010000002.1, forward strand.
CTGGCGGCCGTTCTCGCCCCAGTACCACATAAAGAAAGCGTGTGCGCCGTGATAAGCGTTGCCGCGTCGATACATTTCGATATAAGCCGGATTTTCGGCGAACTCGCGTTCATATTTTTCGCGGAGATAGAATGCGTCTCGCGATTCAGGCAGCAGCCGATGGAAAAATTCGATATATGACGGATGGAATTTGTGGTCGAATTCGTCAAAGCACGGATGCGTGATGATCATAACACCGCCCTTTCTGAGCAGCGGCTTATTCCGATACATGTTGAAGTGATAGCCCAGAGCCATCACCTGAACCAGTATCGGATTGAGCGCCGAATAGACGTTGTAGGGCGAGATGTCCGGAATGCCAGAGATCAGAATGTCGCACTGTCCCTTTACAGGAATTTCGTACTGGCGATAGTTCAGCTCGAGTATTTTGTCATGGACAGGCTCGGTCTTGCCGGCAAAGCAGCCGATCAATTCATACGCCGCAGGAATTGCGTGGAGCATTTTGCGGCGTGCGACACGGGGCAGCGGTGAAAATGTCCGCGCCATCGCTTCCCACTTCAAACGGTCGGCGAACGAGAACTCGTCCTCGTTACGCGTCAGAATGTCGTAGCCCTCCGGGAACATCCGATTGTTCAGTGCCGTCTCGATATGGAAAACTTTGCAGTTCTCATCGACCAGCTTGCCCAGTCGGATGACCTTGTGATTCAACGCCGACCTCGGCGGATCCATATATGAATCGCTGTCGCGTATGGTCTGTGGTTCGTGGTGAGCACGCAGAGATTCGTAATCGCACAGCCCGACCGCGACGGATTTGTGGCCGCCGTCCATCGGGACGAGATTGATGTTCAAATAGATGAGCAGGTCGCTCTCGATCGCGCGTTTGTTCACGCGGAGCGGCTCATTATGACGAGTGTGGCCGAGCGTGACCAACTCATCGTCGGCCTCGGCGTCGTGGTTGTAATAGCGGTCAGGATAGAATTCGTCGAAGATCTTTGTGCCGACCATCCGCTTCATTTCCCACTCGGTCATCTTTCGATGGAGCGAATTGGCGATGATCAGATGAATGTCATCGACGCCGTTCGCCGCGCACATGTCGAGCACGACCTCGAGCATCGTCTGTCGCAGGTCCGGCAGTGCCATCGGCGGCAGCGGCAGCGAGATATCGTCCATCGCTATGGTCACCTGCATTCCCGGCTCGAGCAGCGCATAGAGCGGCTCCATCTCGATCGGGTGGTTCACGGCATAACGGATCGCAGCCTCGCGATTCGGCAGGCCCTTGATCGGCGGATTAGGATAGATCACCCGCGTGCCGATCGGAATGTCCTCAAGGATAAAATCCTCGCCGAACGGCATGATCCGCGGCGCCGAGTCCTTGTCAATGTAAACGATCGATTCGTGCGTTTTTCTGCGTAGTTGTAAAGCCATAAAACGTAATAAGTGATCAGTGATAAGTGATGGGAAAGAGCCCCTGACTATCGGAACTTTTCTTTCATCTCATTCGACTTTTCACATGATTCGTCAATCCAATGATCAGCGGTGCAATTGTGTTCACTTCGTCATAAATCTTCCGGTGAGCACTTTCCTCTAAATATCCAAGCCTGTGAGCGATCAACAATTCAGTTTCAAGTTCACTTGCAGATCCCTGGGCGACTGAAGGAAATTGAAGAAATTCTTTGTCATGTTGCCGTGCCGCTCCTTCTGCAATGTTTGCCGGGATGGAAACGGCCGCCCTTCGAGTTTGCGACGTCAAACCAAACCGTTCCTCCGATGGGTAGATTTTGGTGATCTCGTACACGTTGACGACCATTTCTACCGACAATTTCCAAACATCCAATTTCTCGTGAGGCCGCATACGCATTTTCTCATCACCTATAACTCATCACCCATCACCTAAGATCCAATACCGCCCAATCGTGCTGTCTCGCAGTTTGCTTCAATCTAAAGTCGGGACAGACGGCGACCGGATGCCCGACGATCGACAGCATCGGCAGGTCCGAAATGCTGTCCGAATAGGCGTAGGATTCGCTCAGATTGATGTTGTTCTTTTCGGCATACTCGCGTATCCACTTCGCTTTCGTTGCCGACGCCATCACCGGCGGCAGGACGCGGCCCGTCGCGTAGCCGTTGACGAATTCGAGCCGGTTCGCAACGTAATCGTCAATGCCGAGATGTCCCATCAGCTTGTCGATGGTGAAATCGAGAGCTCCGGTGAGCACGACCTGCCGATGGCCTACCTTCTTGCCCTGAGCGATCAGGTCGTAGGTGCCGGGAAAGACCGCGGGCTTGAGCACGTTCTCAAAAAGCTCTTCGGAAAAATAACGCAGCCTGTCCTGCGACCAGCCTTCGTAGCTGCGGAAAAACACTTCGTTAAAGACGTTTCGCGAATACAGGTCCGTCACGCCGAAGAACGGCAGCTTTGCCAGCGTGCTGACGCTGGCTTTCGCCGTCTGCCAAAGTCCCTGTTGCCGCGTCGAATAGAACGCCAGCGTGTGGACGAGGTTCGTGCTGACCAGCGTACCCTCAAGATCGTAAAATGCCGCGGCTTGTCCGTTTTTGTTCATATCACGCGTGTGCTATGCTTTTCTCGCCGAAATTCATCGTCGTATTTTTCGCACGATGGACAAGATTCTAGCACCGAAAGCGATCTAATTACAGCCGAAAAGCAAGCCGCCGGCGAACTTTTCGCAAATTGTAATTACATTGTATCTACACAGTATGCGTCGCGCCATATTCCCAGGCTCATTTGACCCGCTGACCAACGGACATTTGGACATCATCCGCCGCTCGGCACCGCTTTTTGATGAGATGATCGTCGCCGTTCTGAATAATCCGGAAAAGAAGCCGATGTTCACCGTCGAAGAGCGATGCGAGATGATCCGCGAAGTATTGCCGACGGTAAATACAGCGGGCTGCACGATGTTGGTAGAGAGTTTTTCAGGACTGACCGCGGAATTTGCAAAGAGCAGGAATGCGTCGGCGATCGTACGCGGCATTCGCGCGGTTGCCGACTACGAATACGAACTTCGAATGGCCCTGATGAACCGCCGCCTCGAACCGACGATCGAAACGGTCTTCCTTATGGCGGGCGAAGAATTCAGCTACGTCTCATCGACGCTGATGAAGCAGGTATTCGAACTCGGCGGCCGCGTCGAAGGCCTGATCCCGGAACTCGTTGAATCCCGAATGCGAGAAAAGAAGAATTGAACGCAGAGACCGCAAAGTTCACAGTAATTTACCGTACTAGATATTGAATAACGAAACATTTTGTTTCAGTTCTCTGCGTTCTTTGCGGTCTCTGCGTTAAAATCCCTCTTATGACCTTCCCGGTTTCCAAACACGTCGCCGCGATGAAAGGCTCGTCCACGCTGATCGCTGCTCAAATGGCGGCAGAGATGCGTGCAAGCGGCGTTGACGTTATCGATCTGTCGGTCGGTGAACCCGACTTTGACACGCCCGATTTCATAAAGGCCTACGCGTCCGAAGGCCTGGCAAGAGGATTAACAAAATACACCGCGACCGCGGGACTTGCCGAGTTCAGAAATGCCATCGTTGATTTCTATGCGGCGAGATTCGGCTCGCAGTTGAGCCAATCCGAGATCGCCGCTGCCTGCGGCGGCAAGCAGGCGCTTTTCAACGCGGCGTGTACGTTGCTCGATCCCGGCGACGAGGTACTGATCCCGAAACCGTATTGGGTAACGTTTCCTGAGATCGCAGCATTCTGTGAAGCCAAATGTGTCTTTATTGAAACTGAGGAGACAGGATTTGTTCTGACCGCCGAACAGGTACGAAATTCGATCTCCGCTCGTACCAAGCTGCTGATCATAAACTCACCGAATAATCCTTCGGGCCGCGTCATACCACCGAACGAGATGAAAAAGATCGTCGAGGCCTGCGCCGAAAGCGGCGTCTTTGTGCTGACGGACGAATGTTATCTGTTCTTCGCGTACCCGCCGGCAGAGCCTTTTTCGCTTGCGTGTCTTTCGCCCGAGCTCCGCAATTTCGTCTGCGTTGCCGGCAGCTTTTCAAAGACGTATGCGATGACAGGCTGGCGCATCGGCTATACCATCGCGAACGAAGAATGGACAAAAGCGATGGTCAAGTTGCAGAGCCATTCTGCAACGCATCCGACGTCGTTCGTGCAATACGCCTGTGCGAAAGCTCTGCAGAACTCGGACGCTACCATCGCCGCCGTCAACGCCATGACGAGCGAATACGAACGCCGCCGCAACTGGTTCGTGCCCGCACTTAACGGCATTCGCGGCTTCAAATGCCCGATGCCTGAAGGTGCGTTCTATGCTTTCGTTGATGTCCGTGAACTATTCGGAGACAGATTTGCAGACTCCGCGGCAGTCGCCGAAGCCCTTTTGAAAGAAGCACACATCGTGGTAACAGACGGTGCCGGCTTCGGCGCGGACGGATGGCTGCGGTTCTCGTATGCTACATCGATGGAGAATCTCCACCGTGCCGTCGCAGCAATGAAAGGAATGTTCGGCGAGAACTAACCGCGGGTCATCATCAGGCCGATCTCTTCGACGGAAGTCACTTTCGGATCGACCTCGCCGACTATCTCGCCTTCGCGGATGACCAGCAGGCGGTCGGCTAGAGCCGTTACCTCTTCAAGTTCAGCAGACACAAGCAAAACGGCCGCGCCGCTGTCGCGAAGTTCGATGAGCTTTCGATGGATGAATTCGATGGCGCCAATGTCGACGCCGCGTGTGGGTTGGGAAACAAGAAGGAGTTTTGGATTTAGTTCAAACTCCCTGCCGATGATGAGCTTTTGCTGATTTCCGCCTGAGAGCGACTTTGCCGTCAGGGTCGGATCCGGCGGACGAACGTCGAAATTATCGATTATCTCGCCGACGCGTTTTTCGACCGCTGCAGTATTGATAACGCCGGCGCCCGAAACCATCGGCGGGCGGTAATGAACCCCGAGAATGGCATTTTCTGCCAGGTCGGAATTGAGCAGCAGGCCGCGTCGATGCCGATCCTCAGGAATATGGGCGACGCCGAGCTCCTTTAGTTCGCGTGCGGACGCCCGCGTAACATCCGTGCCGTTCAGTGAGATCGAGCCCGACGTCGGACGGGTCAATCCGGCGAGCGCTTCGACAAGCTCCGTTTGGCCGTTTCCCTCAATACCCGCGATGCCGACGATCTCTCCGGCTCGAACCGAAAAAGACACATCTTTAACCGCAGGGCCGAACTTTCCTTTCACATTGAGCCCGCTCACCTTTAATACATCCGCCGCCGGATCTGCATCGGTTTTTTCGACGCGAAGCAGAACGTCTCGACCAACGATCATTCTTGCGAGTTCCTTTGCACTCGTATCACTGGTTCTTACGTTGCCAACAGTTCTTCCATCGCGCATCACCGTTACTTCGTCCGAGATCGCCAACACTTCGTCCAGCTTATGAGTGATGATGACGATGGTCTTGCCCTGATCTTTCATTCGGCGAAGTATGCCGAAAAACTCTTCCACCTCCTGCGGCGAAAGCACGGCAGTCGGCTCATCAAGGATTAACAGATCTGCGTTGCGATAGAGTGCTTTCAGCAGTTCAACACGCTGCTGTTGGCCAACGGAAAGGTCCTCAATTACGGCCCGCGGATCGATCTCGAGCTTCAATTCGTCAGACAACTTCTCGATATCTTCATTTGCTTTCTCAAGATCGAGGCTTGCGGATGAACCCGTTTCGGCACCAAGAATGATGTTCTCCGCGACGGTCATCGTGTCCACCAGCATAAAATGCTGATGCACCATGCCGATACCGAGCGCGATGGCATCGTGCGGATTGCGGATGTTCACTCGCTGCCCATCCAGATATATTTCGCCCGAATCCGCCGTGTAAAAGCCATACACGATCTTCATGGCGGTGGATTTACCGGCACCGTTCTCACCGACGACCGCGTGTATCGTACCTTTTTGAACCGTGATGGAAACGTCGTTGTTAGCGATGCAGTCGCCAAAGGATTTTTGTATGTTCTTGAGTTGTAACATCTCTAGTTCGCCATTGCGTCGGTTACCTTGATCTCGCCGGCGATGATCTTGGTTCGGGCGGCCTCAGTTTTTTCTATAACATCTGCAGGAATCAGGCCGTCGTTGTGTTCGTCCATCGCATAGGCGACGCCGTCCTTGTCCAGGCCGAAGACATGAAAACCGCCCTGAAAACGACCTTCGAGCACCTCTTTGACAACGTCGTAAACTGCATTATCGACGCGTTTCACCATCGACGTTAGAACGAAGCCCGGTTTGACGGCGTTCTGATTTGAATCAACGCCAATCACGAATTTATTCGCCTCGCCCTGGGCATTACGGCCGTATTGTTCGACAGCATCGAACGCCCCGAGCCCCGAATTCCCAGCCGCAGTAAAAAGAATATCCGCTCCTTTCTCGATCTGAGCGAGAGCGAGTTCCTTTCCTTTGCCCGGATTGTTCCAAGCGTGATCGGTCACGCCGACGTAATTGACGATGACCTTTGCGTCAGGGTTGACCGACTTCGCACCTTCTTCATAGCCCTTTGCAAAACGATGGATCAGCGGAATATCCATGCCGCCGATAAAGCCGAGCGTGCCGGTCTTGGATTTCGACGCCGCGATCATCCCGACCAGATAAGAGCCTTCGTGTTCGCGGAAAACCAGCGACGCCACATTCTGGAGCGGCGTCTTGCCGTCTTTGTCGAAGATGACGCCGTCAACTATGGCAAATCTGATATTCGGGTAATCGACCGCGACCTTTTGCATGATCGGCCCTTGTGCAAAGCCGACGCCGATGATCAGATCGAAGTTTTTTTCCGCAAATGCACGCATCGCAGGCTCGATCGAGGTCGGATTGCCGGGCTCTACGTCATAAAGGCAGATCGGCAGGTCGCGTTCCGCTCGCTGTACGCCGTCCCACGCCGCTGCGTTGAAAGAACGGTCGTTCTTTCCGCCGATGTCAAAAACGATCCCGACGCGAATATCGCAGCCGTCGCGGCGGGCGTCCGTTCTTTCCGCGCAGGACGACAGTAGCAGCGACGCGGCCGCTGCAAAGATCAGAGTTATCGATGCTCGAATTTTCATAGAATCCTAGACCCGTGCTCTGATGAGCTTCGGAATTCGAGGAGGCGTTTTCGATATCTTATACGCATTTCTGAGTTTTTCACTAATCAGATCGGCCTGCTCATTCGATCGGCAGTAGATAACGCCTATCTCGCCGCCGCGTTTCACTTTGTCGCCTATCTTGAGTTCTGATTCGAAACCGACCGCATGATCGACGCCGTCCTCCGCCTTGACCCTTCCGCCGCCGATATCGCAAACTGCCCTGCCGACAGCGAATGTATCGACCTCAGCGAGATAACCTGACTCTTTGACAGTAACCGCGATCTTCAATAACTTCCTATTTATCAGTTTTTCAGGACTGTCGCAGATCCTCGGATCGCCGTCTTGCAATTCGATGTTCCGCATGAACAGTTCCAACGCCCGGCCCGAACTCAACGCTTCATTTAGCATCTTCTCTGCATCGCGTTTCCTTTTTGCAATGCCGCATTGGACCAGTAAGTTCGCGGAAAGCTGCATCGACAGCTCGACGGTCTCCTGCATAGCGGCGTCGGCTTCAACGCGGAGAATTTTCACGCATTCATAAACTTCCAGAGCGTTGCCCACAAACCGCCCGAGCGGCTGGCTCATATCGGTAATAAGGGCCTCGGTGTTTACGCCGAATGAACGTCCTGTCTCACAAAGGGCTTCTGCAAGTTTTACCGATTCCTTGTACTCGCGGATGAACGCTCCGGAGCCCGTTTTGACGTCTAGCACAAGTGTATCGAGGCCTTCGGCGAGCTTTTTTGACATTATCGACGCCACGATGAGCGGAATGTAAGGCACGGTCGCCGTAGCATCTCTAAGAGCATAAAGCTTTTTGTCCGCCGGAGCGATCTGCTTCGTTTGGCCGATCAGCCCGAAACCGCAATCCTTCATCACACGCTTGAGCCGCGAAAACGAAAGATTGACGTTATAGCCGGGAATTGATTCGAGTTTGTCCAACGTCCCGCCCGTATGCCCGAGCCCGCGGCCCGAGACCATCGGCACCGCGACGCCGCACGCTGCAACAAGCGGTGCGATGACGAGAGATGTCTTGTCGCCAACGCCGCCCGTTGAGTGTTTATCAGCCTTTGGTTTGTCGATCCCCGAGAGGTCCATGACCTCACCGGAATAGAGCATCGCTCGGGTGATCGAGTTCTGCTCGTTCGCCGTGAGCCCTCGTATGAACATCGCCATCACAAGTGCGGTAATCTGGTAATCAGCCCACGCGCCGGTCGTCACGCCCGCAATAAAGCCCTCGATCTGAACATCCGTGAGCTCGCCGCCGTCACGTTTTACTGCAATTATCTCTTGTGGACGCATCAATTCTAAATCAGTGGATAGTGATTAGTGATAAGTGACAAGTCAACTACCCACTTGTCACTTGTCACTTGTCACTGACGAACTTTCTATGAGTACTACTGCCTGTGCTCTGATCGCCCGCCCTTCACCGACGGCATCTACCTGTTCGCCGGTCTTGGCTTTAACGCTGACGCAACCGGTATCAATGTCCAATGCCGTTGCTATGTTCTCGCGCATTTGTTCGATATGCGGACGGAGCTTTGGCGATTCGAGGTCGATCACACTGTCAATATTCACGATCGTGTAACCGGCATCATTGATCAAACTGTTCGCATGACGAAGAAACGTCAGGCTGTCTGCACCTTTCCAACGCTCATCACTGTCGGGAAAATGCTGACCGATGTCGCCGAGCGCGAGTGAGCCGAGAATGGCATCAGTTATAGCGTGTAAAAGAACATCTGCGTCGGAATGTCCTGCCGCTCCATTGTCAAACTCTATCCCCACGCCGCCGATGATCAGCGGCCGGCCGGCCTCGAGCCTGTGAATGTCCGTTCCGTACCCGATCCTGATCATATTGAGCCTGAATTGAGGACAGCTTCGGCAAACAGGATGTCCTCCGGGTGCGTGATCTTGATATTTCGCGAACTGCCCTCGACGACAGTTATCGGATGGCCGAGCTTTTCGACCAGATAGCATTCGTCGGTAACGCGATCGTCCAATTCCACATTTTCGAATGCTTTTCGCAAGACTTCGACCTGAAAAGCCTGCGGCGTAAGCGCCCGCCGAAGATGCGTTCTGTCCAAAGTCGCTGCGATCTCGTTGCCTCGGATAGATTTTATAGTATCGGACACGGCTGCCATGAGGCATGCTGCCCCGGTTCGCTCTGCGGTCCTAACGGTTTTGCCGATCTCTGCGACCGTCACCAAAGGGCGTGCTCCGTCGTGTATTGCGACGACCTCAGAAGCCGCATCGACGGCGTTCAGACCATTTCCAACTGACCGAGAACGGGTTTCGCCGCCGCGGACGATCTTTAAGCCCGGAAGATCAATCGACATTTCGGCAAAAACGCGTTCGCCGTCTTCCGAAAGCACAAGCACGATCTCGTCGATTGCATCGCTTTCGGTAAAACGCTCTAACGTGTGTACTATCAAGGGTTTGCCAAGAATAGATGCGAACTGTTTTGGTGTTTCTGAGCCGAATCTTTGGCCTGTGCCTGCGGCGACGATGATCGCAGAATTCATTACTGTAAGCAGTTTGTGGTGCTAATCGATCTCTTCGATGATCGTTGCCTGTCGGAGTTCCCGCGTCGCGCGACGAAAACCGACCGAGCGCGAATCATGTATGGAAAATGTGGATTCGGTGTTGCCGTTCGCTTCGTCTTTGTCTTCCCACAGCTTGCCGAAGATCATTTTGCCGGCTGTGGTCTGGAGTACGCTGGTAACAGCGATATCTGCAGTTTTCCCGATCAAACGGCGAGCGTCGTCAACCACGACCATCGTTCCGTCATCCAGATACGCTACGCCTTGATTATATTCTTTGCCCTCTTTCAATATGAATACCCGCATGGCCTCGCCGGGCAGAACGACGGGTTTCAATGCATTGGCGAGTTCGTTGATATTGAGCACATCAACACCGCGAAGCTGGGCGACCTTGTTCAGATTGAAATCATTGGTAACTATAACGGCGTCAAGCTGCTGGCCGAGTTCTATGAGCTTTAGATCCACCTCTTTGACGGCCGGAAAGTCGGTCTCGACGATCTGAATATCGAGTTGGGTGTTATTCCGGAGCCGCTGGAGCATATCGAGGCCACGGCGGCCGCGTTGGCGTTTTGAGGAATCGGCAGAATCAGCGACCTGCTGAAGTTCCGTCAGGATGAAATTCGGGATGATTATCGACCCGCCCAGAAAGCCCGTTTCCGCTACGTCTGCTATTCTGCCGTCGATAATGACCGACGTATCCAGAAGTTTGTAATCACGTTTTACGTTCTTGTCGCTAAAAATGCCGCCCAGAGCCGAAAGGTCGATATAGTCGCCTTTCGCGGCACCGACCATCAGCCCGACATAGCCCATGAAGAAGGCAAGTGCGATGGTCAGGAACGTCTGCATCTCAGCAGAAACAGCCGCTTCTTTCTGAATAGAGATAAGTACGCCGATCAAAAATGCTCCGACAATGCCCAAAATTGAACCTACGGCGGCTCCGATCAGCGTCTTTAGACTTGCACGGCGGACGCGCATCTCGAAGCCGATGATGAGCATTCCGACGACGAAACCGAGAATTGCAGAGAGCAAACGCCGCGTTTCTTCGCTTGTGATCGCCTCCATTCCAAAGCGATGCGTCCGCTCGAACGGATTTAGCAAATAGCCGAGCAGAACCAGCAACCCGACAAATGCTATCCGAAGTATGAGAACGTCAACCTTCATGCCTCGCAAATTCTAGCATGAAAATGGGTTTTCGAGTTAATGCCCTTTGCAGAGCATTAACAGTGCAGAAATCCGCAACAGTGTTGTATCCTTTTTTCTGTCAATGGCAAAGCAACCGACAACCATATTTACGTGCCAAAACTGCGGCGCACAGTCCCGGAAATGGCTCGGTCAATGCACCGACTGCGGTGAGTGGAACACACTTGTCGAAGAAACATATAGGCCGCCGTCGAAACAGACATTACCGCCGGGAATTGCTCCGCTTGTTGCGTCACCTTTGTCCTATTCAGATATCGAACCGCAGGACGATAGCCGCGTATCATCGGGAATCGACGAATTTGACCGCGTACTCGGCGGCGGCATCGTTGCGGGATCGCTCGTCCTAATAGGCGGCGCTCCGGGCATCGGCAAATCGACCATTGTGATGCAAATGGCCGACAAACTCGGCCGAAACGGTACGCGAGTGCTATACGTGACCGGCGAAGAAAGCGAAAAACAGGTAAAAATGCGAGGCGAAAGACTCGGCGTTGAGGCGTCGAATCTTTTTCTGCTGCCTGAAACTAATTTGAATGCGATCCTTGCCGAAACCGACAAACTCAAGCCGGATTTCCTCATAATCGACTCAATTCAGACGGTTTACAGCGACCAGATCGAATCGTCGCCCGGCAGCGTTTCGCAAGTGCGTGATGCGGCGGCAAAGATGATGATGTTCGCCAAACGCACCTCGACGCCGGTTTTTTTGACGGGCCATGTTACGAAGGAAGGCTCCATTGCCGGCCCGAAAACTCTCGAACATATTGTCGATACGGTGCTTTATTTCGAAGGCGACCGGCATCATAATCACCGCGTGATCCGCGCCGCGAAGAACCGCTTTGGCGCGGCGAATGAGATCGGCGTATTTGAAATGACGGGAACGGGCTTGAGGCCAGTCGCAAATCCGTCAGAGATGTTTCTGCAGGAACGCCCCGAGAATGCCACCGGCTCTGTCGTAACCGCCTGTATGGAAGGCACGCGGCCTTTGCTGGTCGAGGTGCAGGCTCTGGTCAGCAGCACGAAATTCGGTTCAGGCCGCCGTATGGCTCAAGGGTTTGACCAAAACAGGACGTCGCTATTGATCGCCGTGCTCGAGAAACGGCTCGGCTTGCACCTTTCCGGCGAGGATGTTTTTATCAACGTCGCTGGCGGTATCGAAATAGATGAACCGGCAGCGGACTTCGGCGTCGCCGCGGCGATAATGTCGAGTTTTCGCAATCAGCCTGTGCCCGCCGACACGGTCGTCTTTGGCGAGATAGGATTAACGGGCGAAGTTCGCGGCGTCCTTCAGGCAGAAGCACGCGCCCGCGAGGCACAGGCACTCGGGTTCAAAAAGCTCATTCTTCCCGCATCAAACAAAAAAGGCCTGGAGAAACTCCTCGGCGTGCGTGTCGTCGGCGTTCGTAATCTTGACGACGCCGTCTCGGAGTTATTCTAGAGGTCAATCAGCCGACATTATCCTTTCAAGTATGAGGTCGCGTTTGCGGCGGATCTCGGTGATGCGGGGCGTCGGATCGTCGCCGACAAATGTTGGCGGAACAGTGAAAGGATCGATCTGCAGAGGAACGCCTTCAGCGTCAAGTTTTGATTCGATGATCTTTGAGATCAGTTCCTGCTCAAAACGCGTTACGTCGAGGAATTTGACTCCGATGCCGGCGTGTTCAAATCTATACAGAGCCTTGCACCACAGCGGCAGAAAATTCTTATTCGGGAGTTCGATCTCGATGCGAAACTCGTCGCCGACGTAAATATTTTCTTCCCAGCCCGTAAAACAGCCGCCGATGCTTATTTGTTCTAAACGCGTTGGCTGCCGCACACCCGACTGAAACTGAATGACAGCCGGGATATCGAGCGAGAACCGAATGTGGCGACGCTGATTTATTGACATCGATCTAAACTGCGCAAGAATGCGGCCGCAGGCTTTTCCGATTCTAACGGCAAAAGGCCTGCGACCGCAATGAAATAATTCTCAATATTGGTTAGTTCGCAGCTGCGTCCGCATTCGAACAATGCTCGTTGAAAGCCGCAACGAGCGATTCGGCGACCGTTGCGGGCATACGGCCTTCCAGGTCGCGTCGTTCGAACATCTTCACAAGTTGACCATCTTTCAACAATGCGATCGCCGGCGACGACGGAGCGTAGCCCGTGAAATATTCGCGTGCACGTTCCGTAGCGTCGATATCCGCACCGGCAAACACCGTTACCGAGCGGCTTGGCTTCGCATCTGCCTGCTGCAGTGCCATTGCGATGCCGGGACGAACGCCGCCCGCTGCGCAGCCGCAAACCGAATTGACCACGACCATCAGCGTCCCGTCGGTGTTCTTGACCGCTTCATCTACTTGTTCCGGTGTGCGCGTTTCCTCAACTCCGAGCTGAACAAGCTCCTGTCGCATCCCGTGTATCATCATTTCCGGATAAGGCATAGTTTAATTCCCCTGTTGGTTAAGATAATAAATGTAAAAGGCCGGCTTGAAACCTGACCTTTTTTTCAAGTATTAAATATTGGAAAAGCTTAGTCAATTTAAGCTGGTCGTTCGACGTTATGTTTGCCCTATCCAACTCGTTTAATTAGAATCTCAGTTGGTCTAACATAAGAGCACCAAATGGCGGTCGAAATAGAAAAGAAATATCGTATCGACAAGCGCAAACTCGTCGAACTGACCGCAAAACTCGACGAACTCGGGGCCGAGTTCGACTACGAGAATTTTGAGGAAAACTACCTTCACCGCGGCGGCGTGCTCGATGAACGCGGTGCCGTACTGCGACTCAGAAAGACCAACCGTCGCACCACACTCACCTACAAAGAAAAGCTCGGTTTTGAGAAAGATTTCAAACACCAGATCGAATTCGAGACCGATATCACAGATGTTGACGCCACCGAGAACATTATTCAAAAGCTTGGCTACAAACTCGCCATCGTTTATGAAAAACATCGGAAAGCGTGGCGTCTGGGCAAGGTCGAGGTCGTCCTCGACGAACTTCCTTTCGGCTATTATATGGAGATCGAAGGCGAGATCGACGAGATAATCAAAGCCGAAAAACTGCTTAACGCAGGCGATCTACAGACGGAGGCACGCGGTTATCCACGCCTGACCACAAAATACGGAAAAGAAAAGAACGGCGTGTTTGAATCGCGTTTCGTAAAGAAAAACGTAACGTCAGGATAGGTCGTCGTCGCCGACAAAGTACATCTGCGAATTTGGCTTCCGCGACGTCCTCGCCGCAACCTTCGTGTAGCTGCCGTCTGAATGCAGCACGCTGCAATTGACCGCATCTTTCAGATAAGCGTCAAGTAACTTATCGCAAAGATATGTCTTGATATTTCTGTCCAAGATCGGGGCCATCACTTCGACGCGGCGATCGTAGCTTCGGTTCATCATATCCGCGCTTGAGATATAGACCTCGTCATTCTCACCGCCGCCGTTAGCAAAATAGAAGACGCGGCTATGTTCGAGGAATCGCCCTACGATCGACCTCACGCGTATATTTTCCGATAGCCCCGCGATCCCCGGCCGCAGCGAACAAATGCCGCGAATGATCATATCGATCTCAACGCCCGCCTTTGACGCTTCATATAATTCGTTGATCACTTCAACGTCAGTTATCGCGTTCGCCTTGATGATGATACGGGCTTCCTTTTTTGCGAGCTTATTCTTCTTTTCACGCCTGATAAGGGCAACCAGGCGTTCGCGTAAGTTCAGCGGCGCAACAACAAGCCGTTTATAGTTATTCTGCTGCGAATAGCCCGTTAGGAAATTGAACAGACTTGTCGCATCTTCGGCGATCTCGTCATCGGAAGTAAGCAATCCGAGGTCTGTATATAACCTCGCGGTCGTCGGATTGTAGTTCCCGGTCGCAACGTGAACGTATCGCACAAGACGGTCTTTTTCTTTTCGGACGATCAGCAGGACCTTGGAGTGAGTTTTCAGCGTACTTATGCCGTAAACGACGTGAACGCCCTCCTTTTCAAGCCGCCGTGCCCATTCGATGTTGTTCTCTTCGTCAAACCGTGCTTTCAGCTCAACCAACGCCGTTACCTGTTTTCCGCGACGGCTGGCGTCCATCAGTGATGCGACGATCGGCGAATCTTTCCCCGTGCGGTAAAGACATATCTTGATAGCTTGAACATCAGGATCCTCAGCAGCCTCAGAAATGAAATCGGAAACTGCAGAGAAGGAAGTGAACGGATGGTGAAGCAGGAGGTCCTGCTTTCTAATGACATCAAAGACACTCACGCTCTTCTGTAACGGCGCCGGGACTACTGCATGGATCGGCCTGTCCTTTAAACGCGGCCGCCGCAATGAATAAAGCTGCATCAGGTCAGGAATATCCAGAAAACCTTCGACCCTTTCCACGTCCGCATTCGTCAGCCCGATACCCAATGTTATCAGCCGGATCATCTTTTCCGGCATCTTCGCCTCAACCTCCAGCCGAACCGGAAAGCGATCGCGGCGGCGCTGCAGTTCGCGCTCCAGAGTTCGAAGAAGGTCGCCGGCCTCGTCTTCGCGAAGCTCTATATCGGCGTCACGCGTTACGCGAAAAAGGAACGCGTTACTGACCTTCATATTCGGGAAAAGCTCTTTAGCGTTCGCCGCGATCACTTCTTCAATAAGGGCGTAGCGGCCGCGTTTTTCATTGATCGGTATCAGACGCGGAGCCGACGGCGGCAGCTTGATGCGGGTAAAACGCCTCTGGCGGAATAGATGCCTCAGATTTGCCTGAGTCGATGCGCGGTCGGGCTCGACGTAAAGGCCGATGTTCAGGCTCAAATTCGAGATGTACGGGAAAGGATGGCTGGAATCGACCGACTGCGGCGTCAGTATCGGGAAAAGATTGTTGTGAAAATACTTATCGAGGAGCTTCTTTTCCTTTACAGGCAGCGAAGCGTAAGGTTCGATGGTGATACCTTCATCTTTGAGCTGCGGCAAGATCTCGTCGTTCAGCAAGACCGTTTGGCGCTTGCGCATCGGACGCAGCTTTTTATAGATCTGATCCATTTGCTCCGACGCTGTCAGCCCGTCGGGCGACAGGTCGTCAACGCCCTCCGCGATCTGTTCCTTCAAACCCGAAACACGGATCATGAAGAATTCGTCAAGATTCGTCGAAAATATAGAAAGGAATTTAAGACGTTCGAGCAACGGATTGGACTTGTCCGCCGCCTCGTCGAGTACGCGTCGGTTGAATTCGAGCCAGCTTAATTCACGGTTGAAATAAAGCGGCCCCGGATCGACAGGTGCTGTCTTTTGCGGTGCTTCAACCGCGGTCGCGGCCTTACCATTTCGTGAACCTGAAAGCGTCATATCGAACTTTCAAGTATAGAAAATGGCAAATTCGCGACAAAGTAGATCGATGTTAACTTTTTTCCGTTTTGATACTGACCGTACGCGGATCGTCGCCATCGCCGGAGATCGTGATGTCAATGACCTGACGCATCGGATCGGATGGACCTAGCTTTTCGGCCCATTCGATAATGACCACAGCGTCGTCATTTTCGAGTATTTCCTCAAGACCGACGGCCTCGGCGGCACCGCTTTCGAGCCGCCAAAGATCTATGTGATGGACGTCGAATTTTTCGGTTTCGTAAAGATTTACAAGCGTAAAACTGGGACTTGAAACCTCGTCAACATCGTAGCCGAGCCCGCTCAGAACTCCCTTTGTAAAGAGTGTCTTGCCCGCACCGAGTCCGCCATGCAGATAGATCACCTCGCCGCCTTTCAGCGAACGGCCGAGTTCTTCGCCCAATTCAAAAGTCTCATCAGGCGTACTGCACATTACTTCTGCTGTTGTTCTCTGTTCGTACGCCGTCATTTGAATTCCGCAAAAACCTCAACCAGACATTCGCGAACGTCGGATGCCGTCATCACGCGTTTGCCGAAATTCTTTTCAGCAATATCACCTGCCATCCCCGCGATGTAAACCGCGGCGACGACCGTTTCGAATATGTCTATTTTCATTCTAGCGGCCTGCGCCACGAACCCCGCCAGAATACCGGCCAGCGTATCGCCATTTCCTGCCTTTCCAAGACCCGAATTCCCTGTCGGGTTCACAACGACATGCCCATCAGGCGAACCGATCAGGACGCGTTCGCCTTTTAGGACGAGGATGCAATTGTTCCTGACCGCAAATTCGCCAACCGCCGTTACTCGATCCTTGAGCGGATCTGAGACTTGCAGACTAGCAGCCTGCGGTCCGGCAATCAGCCGCAAGAACTCGCCCTCGTGCGGCGTCAAGATCAAGTCAGAACCACCTGCGGTAGCGGGTGGTTGAACGTAACCGCCCGCGACTGACGAGAAGACCGACAACGCCCCGGCGTCAACGATCGTCGGCTTTTTCCTATCCTCGATCAAACCTCGCACGATTCGCAAGACCGCCGGATCATTCACGTCCAGACCGCAGCCGACCGCGACCGCGTCCGCACGCTCCAGGTGCGAGGCAAACTCGCTCGAATCAATAGTCGATAAAATGACCTCAGGCACCAGCCGAGCAGCGATCTCAGCCTTTGCGTCCGACGGACACGCCAAGGTCACCAACCCCGCCCCCGAACGCATCGCCGCATTCCCCGCCAAAACCGCCGCCCCGGCATAATCCGCAGAACCAGCAACGATCAAGGCGTGTCCGCGCTTGTTCTTATAAGAATCCGCCGAGAATTCCGCCCGCCTCAGCCACTGTTCCGCGTCTTCCCTTTCAGCCAAATACAATTGCGATGGTTGTTCGTCGATCAATTCCGGCGGCGAGCCGATGTTCGCCAAGAAAAGCTCACCATTTAGGCGGAACGCCGGCGGCAAAACATTCGCAGGTTTTGTACCAGTGAGCGAGACGGTCACATCGGCAGCAAAGCTTTCGCCGATCGGTTCAGGCGAATCTGAATCCAAGCCGCTTGGAATGTCTATGGAAACAAAGAGCGGACGATCCTCATCGGTCAATAGGCTCTTGTATTGCTTTGCCAGCAAGGCAAGCTCACCGTCCAGCGGCCGCGTTAATCCGGTACCGAATACCGCATCGACGACCACGTCCGGGCCGAGAAAAGGATCGAGACCTTCAAAGAAAGATCGATGGGTTCCGACCTCTGCAAAGCAGATCGTCGGCTTGAACGGCTCGGATCGGTTTTCATGCAGCCTTCGTAGCAAGCGCAGATTCTCGGCTGCATCACCGCTAACCTCGTCATCCGGAAACATCATGCAGACCGTAACGTTTGCCCCTTGATTCCAAAGGATTCTCGCAAGTGCAAAGCCGTCGCCGCCGTTGTTGCCCTTGCCGCACAGGATCAGGATTGACTTGCCTTTGACCGAGCCGCCGAGTTTTTCGGTGATGACGCGAGCGACGGCGTGGGCGGCGTTTTCCATTAGGATTATTGAGGGAATGCCGTAACGTTCGGTCGTCAGGCGATCGACCTCGCGCATTTCTGCCGCTGTGAGAACCTTCTGCATCAATTCAATTTAACACAGGAATTTCGACCGAATACATAAAAGCCGGGGCTTTCACCCCGGCTAAAATGTTTGCCACTGTGCTCTATCGCGCTTTTCTTCCGTTCATTATAGAAAACGCCAATTGAATGAGATGTTCCATAAATGATTCAAGCCATACATTGCGGCTACTTCATTTTCTTTGCGTCATACTTTCGAAATCCGGTGTGATGGTTGATGACCTCTGAGAATTTTACCATCCCGTCAAGGTCGTAGAGAGCGATCTCCAAGACAGCGCTACCGCTATAGTCGTTCCGTGTGCCGAGCATCAGATTTTTCCGTTCCCGACGGCTGCCGCCGGAGGAAAGTACTTTTAGCTTCAAGATTCCGACATTACCGCCGCCTGTGATGAACTTATCAAGCTGCTCAGCCCTGACCATTGCCCTGAATTCGGTCAGCGCAGCCTTTTCGTTCTCCTTTTCCGGGATCGGGTCAGGCTCAATCGAAAATGAAAGGAGTTCCAATTGCTTTTTCATCATTCTGATATTCGCCAGTAATCTTGCAAATTTCGGCTCGCTTCTTTCCTGCGGCGTTGCATGGGAAGCCGCCTCTTCCAGATACAGAACGACGGCCAACGCTCCGCGGAGTTTGCTGATGGTGCTGTAGAACGATTGCGGGTTGGCGGCACCGATATCGTACTCAGGCACGAAATGCGCGGGGTTATAGACCTTTGAGACGCCATCTTTCAGCAGAACTCCAGTAATGACCGTATTTACGGTGCGCTGATCGATCTCCATTTTGGATTCCGACATCTCAGTTTCCGATCGAAACAAGGAAATTACCTCCGCGACAGACTTGATAGCGGCACCCGCCATTTGCGGCATACTGAACGCGGCGATCAGCGGGTTCGTTTGCGGCCTTCGCCTGCTCTCTCGCTCCCCGTCAATGTTCACCTCTTTTTCGAGGACTTGGCCGGATACCTCCTTTCCGGGTCTGGCGTAATCCTCAACTTCGCGCATCAGTTTTTCATAGTTTGCAAGTGCAAGCTTCGCCTCTTCTCGGTACAGACGAAAACGCGACAGTGCGGAAAAATCGCGCTCATCAAAAATGACCATTCGGTCATATTTCGACGCGTGAGGCCGTAAAAGTTCCCCTACTTTGGCCGCTATTTCGCTCAAAGCCTTGTAGGTAAGGTCGATCACCTCGAAGATCGGCTTGTCGTCAACTTTATATGTAATCTTTCCGCCGGCTGTATCACGTGAGATCGACGACGTCCCGAAAGCGTCAGCGTATTCTTTCAAAAGTTCCCGCTGAGCTTTGATAAGGTCCTTTTGCGCATTGACAAGGCTCTTGTGCTCTTCGATCAGAACCGACTCGGGAACAGGTGTCTTTCCAGGCGTCGCGCTCGATTCTTGGCAAACTAAGGTCCCGGCGAACATATGGAACGCAACAAAGAATGGTATTAGGTATTTCATGACGACCTCCTTGCCGTCCAGGGCTCTGCCGAACCGCAGGAAATGCGGAAAGGGCAGATGCTTATGAATATTGGAGGAGTAAGCGATATCGCCAGGCGACTTCCCGAAAGCACGACGGTTAACGCCACGCGAAAAATGGTAAGGATCATTTCGGCGAGCCATTTGGATCTCCTCGGAGGCCTTTAAACCTCTCGTGGGCCGCAAGTCGGAGCATATGCTCCGTGTGGCTCAACTTAATTGTTGTTGATACAAGATCGGGAATCTGTGACGAAGGTCACCCCGGAACGTCGGTTGGATCAATGCGGATGGAAGTGGTGATCCCGGCTGGATTCTAACCAGCGACCTTCCGCTTAGGAGGCGGACGCTCTATACAGCTGAGCTACGGGACCATTCGAATTCGGATTTTGGGTTTCCGATCGCAGATTGTCAAGGCCTAGTCATCGTAATGAAGCAGCGATCTGACATCGTAGCCTTCAAATTTGCTGCGGCCGTTCAGGAAATCAAGTTCGACCGCGAAACGCAACCCTGCCACAGTACCGCCTACGCTTTCGACCAGATCGCATACCGCACGTGCAGTACCGCCTGTCGCAAGCAGATCGTCAACTATCAGCACACGATGTCCTTCGCCGACGGCGTCCTTGTGCATTTCGAGCGTGTCCTGGCCGTATTCGAGGTCGTACGAAACTGAGACCTTTTCGGCGGGCAGTTTTTTCGGCTTGCGGACCGGGATGAAACCTAGTCCCATCTTATACGCAAGGGGTACGCCGAAAATAAATCCTCGCGATTCGATGCCGATAATGGTGTCGATGCCAAGCCCTTCGCAGCTTTCATGCAAAGCGTCGATCGCCTGACGTAGGCCTTCCGGGTCAAGAAGAAGCGTCGTTATGTCGTAGAAATTGATGCCCGGCTTAGGAAAATCCGGAACTTCCCTGATGAGTGCTTTCAAATTATCCATAATTATCGCTCGATCCTAAATGTTGAAAATAAACCGGTTGGCTCGACCACAAACTCTTCGATACCGTCCACCCGCGAATACGACGGTCCCGCGGCCAGGTCCATCTTGAATTTTTCGACGAGTTCCGCAGGACCTTCCGCAAGAGTTTCAACGCGGCCGTCCGGAAGGTTTCTGACGTAGCCTTTTATCTGATAACGTGCCGATGCCCGCTGGGCAAAATATCGAAAACCGACTCCCTGTACAAGTCCGCTGATCAGGAATCGCCGTGCAGTCAGCTTAGGTTCGATCATTGCAGGCAGCATTTTGTTACTCAAAAGATTTTGCAGTCTCGGCCGCGATTCTGCAAATCCGGCCCGCTTTTCGATTTACAATTTCGTCGACTAGTGCCAATATTACTGTGATGTCGAGAGTAGTTTTGATCGTCGGGCTTCTGTTGAGCGTTGCCGTTTCGTCGAGTTCGCAGCAGCGTCCGCTCCTTACAGACGATATCGATATCACACCGCCGGGCTCACTGGAAATATCTGCCGGCGTCGACTTCTTTCAAAGGTCCAAGTTTCCCCTTTCCGGCATTAACGGCGATCTGACCCGTGTGGGCGACATCCGCGTGAAAACAGGCCTTGCACCTAACGTCGAGATACAGATCGAAGGCACGCTGCAGAATTTCGTTTCGATCAATTCGATGGGACCGTCGGCTATACCGCTGACCGTAACCGGAAACTCGACCAACGACTGGGATGATTTCATCATTTCAGCTAAGGTCAAACTTCGCAACGAAACGCGCTACGTTCCGGCTATCGGTATGAAATTCGGCTATCAAATGCCGAACACCGACCAGGCAAAAGGCATCGGCACAAATCAGATAAATATCTTTTCAAAGATCATCCTGCAAAAGCGCTTCGCCCGACGAGCGAACTATTCGCGGTTCACGGTATTTGGTAACATAGGCCTCGGCATCATGACCGCACCGCTCGAACGATTCACCCAGAACGACGTGTTTTTGTACGGTATCGCCGGAAATTATCGTGTCAACGACCGCGTCAGTATCGTCGGTGAGGTCAACGGCCGGGCAAATATGCGAAGCGGAGGAGCACCTTTAGGCACGGAAAGCCTCAGCCAGCTGCGGATCGGGACGCAAATACGGGCGTCAGGACTGCGATTTGATACGGCGGGAATTATAGGCCTGACCAAGCAAAGTCCGCAGTCCGGGTTCACTTTTGGCGTGACCTACGTGACCCCCGTCATCCTGAAGCCTGCTAACTAGATCAAATACCGATCGGTGAATGTCCATGCCCCAACATCGGGGCATTTCTTATTGCGTTAGTTACAAACTCTTTCGCTGTCCTGACGGAATTTTCGACAGAATGGCCCAAGGCCAAATTCGCCGTGATAGCGGCAGAAAGCACACATCCCGTTCCGTGTGTAGCAGTGGTTTCGATGAATTCAGCCTCGAACGCTTGCGTTCCAGCCCGGGAAAATAAATGATCGCGTGCAATGTCGCTATCAACATCTGTCTTTATGCGATGACCGCCTTTGATCAGCACGTATCGTACGCCGGTTTCCAGCATCGCGGCGGCGGCACGCTCAAGATCCGACGGGGTCTCGATGCTTATTCCCGTGATGCGTTCCGCCTCGGCGAGATTCGGCGTAGCAATTAGCGCCAACGGGAAGAGTTCGGCAACAAGAGCCCGCAACGCATCATCGTCGATCAGGTCGTAACCCGACGTCGAGCGGACGACAGGATCGATCACGAAATTCTCAACGCTTCTCCGTTTGACCAGATCCGCGACCGTTTTGATGATCTCCGCCGTCGGCAGCATTCCTGTTTTCAAGGCGGCAATCTCGTAATCGTCAAAAACCGCGTCGGCCTGCCGCTGAACGCTTTCGGCAGAGAGGTTGTCTGCACCAAAAACGCCCGTGGTGTTCTGAAACGTCACTGATGTGATGACCATCGACGGAAAGCAGCCGAACCGCGAGAACGCGCTTACGTCCGCGACGACACCCGCACCGCCCGAAGGATCGAGGCCCGCAATGGTCATGCAAACCGGAGGCTTTTCAATTATCTGGCTCATTGTCTTAATTCCTCCGCGATCTTAGCGATGTTCTCCGCGGTCGAAAAATACCTGATCCCCGCAACGCCCGCAGCACCCGTTTCTATTGCGGATCGCGCGTTCGAAACGTCGATCCCGCCGAGAGCTATGACAGGAATGCCTGTCGCTTTGTCGCAGGCCTCTCTCAATTTTACGATGCCTGCGGCGGTTTTCCCCGGCGTGTCAAAAACGGGGCCGAAGACCACGAGATCCGCTCCCTGCTCTTGTGCTCGCAATACCTCAACGATATCGTGCGTCGAAACCGCGATCAGCAATTTTCCACCGAAAAATTCCCGAACATCGGCCGCGGAAATCGATCGTGATGTCAGATGTACGCCGTCCGCCCCTACAGCGATCGCAACGTCAACGCGTTCATTGACCAATATCTTTAGTTCGGAGCCGGCGACTGCTCCAACGACGTAGTTTACGAGTTCAAAAAGCCTCGATGCGGACAATTGCTTCTCGCGGATCTGAAAATGCGTGGCGCCTGTTGACGCTGCTGTGACGGCCTGCTCAATGATCCGACGACTGTATGACTCAAACTTGGCATCGCAAGCTGTACCGTCAGTTATTACGTAGATGAATCGGCTCGAGGTCATCAATTACCGCGTTCGAGCATTTCCACGCTCTCCCGAAATTTGATTATCTCGCGAATGGCGACCAATACATTGAAAAGCCCGAGGCCGGTCACGCCGCCCCGGAACCACGTTGAGGTCACGGCACGCTGCACCTCGGGAATCCCGATCAGATCGGTAAGAAATATCAAGATGTAGTTGCTAGCCCAACTGCCGAAAAGTATGTCCCACGGTGCAAGGATCAGATACGATCCCAAAAGCAAGCAAAGGATGATAAAAAAAATGACGGTCAGGCGTTCAACCATACCGTCAGAGTATAGAACTTTACTTTTGCCGCAAACAACCGCGGATCAATGAGTCACCATCAACTTCTTGACCTTTTCTCCTACATCGCGGAAATCTACATTCTCGGCATATATCATGTCGAAATACTTGGCGGCGTTCTCGGCATCATCACAGGCCTCATACGCGGTCCCAAGCTCATACCAAAGGCCGTGATATTCGTCGGCGGTTATCTCGGGGGACTCGAGCGCACGGGTGAGCCATTTGATCGCATGCTGCGGCATATCGGTAGAAACGAAACAGTGTCCCAAAAGCGTTGCGCAGGAATAGAATCGCTTAGTGCCGTCATCGGGCTTGACCAGGGCTATCGCGTCCTGGTATTCACGTATAGAATCTTCAAACAGGCCCATCTCCTGATATGCAACGGCCATTTGATAATGGGTCTCAAAATCCCCGCCGTCCGGCTCGTCCGCGTCATCGATGCCCAGTTCAGAGCGCATCTCGTTTATCCCGATCGCACTTGCCTCGACGTGCGGCTCAACGATGACGGCGGTCGGCATCGCTTCATCATGCAATTCTGACGGATATTCGATCTTTAACCGCAACTCCTCGATCTCGGGCCGTTTTCCGAATTCTGCTTCGAGTTCGCCGATAGATTTCTTCGCGAGATCGTAATAATCGTTATCAATGTAAAACGCTACGCTTTCAAGTTCTTTTTCGAGCCTTTCGGTAGCAGCCAACGACAATGGCGGTGCATCTATGTGCGGCATAAATGCTTGGACGGAAACGGAAACAGCGTCGGCTGCGATCTCGCCGTAGGCTTCATACCCATTCGTTTCGTGGCCGTTACGCTCGATTTGGACCTCGTCGGACGATATAGACCTTGAAGTGGCTGCGGATGCTTGCCCTTCTGCTGTCGCTTCCACCGATTCATCATCGCCATATTCGCGGCGTATCTCACTCAGACGATCGCGATACCGGGTCTCATGGGGCTTGATGTGTACGAGCTGCGAAAGAGCGAATCGCTCATCGTCGACCGCACCTTCGCTGGAAGCTGCCGAATAAAGACGTTCCAACGCCAGGCGTTTTCCATTCTCGTCGTTGAGCCAGGAATTGTAACGAACGAGCAGCCTCAACCCGGCAAGCTGAAGCGGCGCTCGTTCAAGTATCTCGTTGATCCATTTGCCGCATTCGTCGCCCTGACCGCCCGCAAGCAGATATTCCGCAGACATCGTAAGGATCCGTGCGGCAGAGCCGGGATCGTTCAAATTCAGATAGATGCGGATAAGTTCGAGGAATTTCGGATAGTTCGCGGGCTCTATCTCGACAAGCTTTACAACGGCATTTTCGGCACCGGCCGCGTTCTGCGATTCGAGACAGCATTCGATCAGAAGATAAAGAACGTCCCTGTTGAACGGGTCGTTTTCAATGATCTCCTCAAGGAGCGAGATGGCCTTCGCTGCCCGGCCAAGAGCTGTTTGTGCCTTGACCAGTCCGTCGAGCACCCTAAGGTCGGCGGCGTTCAGGTCGTACCCTTTCATCAAAGCACGGATGGCTTCTTCGTGACGGTTTTGTCGGCTGAGCCTAATGCCTGCCTCGGCAAAGGCTTCAATCGCCTCTTCGCGTTGACCCTCGCTCAAATATGATTCGGCAAGCCGCAAGCATACTTCGGTATTATTCGGGTCCAACAGGGCGATCTGCTTGTACATCGCCAAGGCCTCGAGGCGGCGGCCGTTCTTTTTGTAGTGCTCAGCAAGCGAAAGATAATGTGATCGAGCCTCTGAAAGCGAACCCTTCGATTGATGGAGTTCAGCAAGTTTTGCCGTCACGTCCGGAGAATCGGGTTGTATCTTCGTGACCTTGTTATAAACTGCGATGGCCTTTTGCGCGAAACCCTGTGTACTGTAATATTCCGCGACCTGCATATAGCAGTTCACGGCGTCGCGTTTATCGCCGTTCTTTGCATAAAGGTCGCCAAGCATGTTCAGCGTGGACATGTCACGCTGATCGTTCTCAACGACCGAACGGTATTCCGCGATCGCCGAACGAAGTTTGCCTTGAGCAACGAAACGCTCAGCATTTCGCATGGCTTTTGCTTTATCGAAACTCATTTATTACAGGCCTAGTATTGACGTCGAATTCAACAATTAAACGGACCGCAGGGCAAAATTCCGGAAGGAAAACACAGGAGGGACTTGGGTCGCACCTGTTTTACAAATCTATCATTTAGAATGATTAACTGTCAACATGATTTAATATCTATAAACAAATTTTGTCACTTTTGCGTCGCGATTGCCACGAAATTTCTTCAAGAGGATCGATTGCGTTAGAATCAAGACCGTATGCAGGCACTCATTCTTGCGGGCGGCAGAGGAACGCGGCTTCGGCCGCTGACCGTATATACGCCCAAGCCGATAGTTCCTATGCTGAACCGCCCTTTCGTTCTTTATCAGATCGAAATGTTGCGTGAGGCAGGCATCTATGACATTACACTTTCCCTCAGCTATCAACCTGACAAGATCGAACTTTTGCTTGGTAACGGTGCCGAACACGGCGTCAGTTTGCGATATATCACCGAGCCTATGCCAATGGGCACAGGCGGGGCCTATAAATTCGCGGCAGGCGGCTTTCGCGAGACGACCATTGTCCTGAACGGCGACATTTTGACCGACCTCGATCTAAAGAAAATGGTCCGCTCACACGCAGGGAAAAAGGCCGATGCAACTATCGCGGTTTACAGGGTCGAAGATCCGACGCGGTACGGCCTTGTCAAAACAGATGAGGACGGAAAGGTCATTGGATTTGTTGAGAAGCCCGACTCCGATATAGGCATAAATACCATAAATGCAGGCATTTACATACTTGAGCCCACTATTCTGGATCTGATCGCAAAGGACGAGAATCTTTCGTTCGAATACGATGTTTTTCCCGAAATTTTAAAGAGGAATCTAGCTTTTTACGCGTTTTTCTTCAAGAAGGAATATTGGAAAGATATTGGCACACCGGAGAGCTACTGGCGGGCACACATGGACATGCTTGAGGGCAAGTTGGCCAGGCTTCGCGAAGACGATGCCGGTCCCGACGCCCCGGACGTTGCAACACACGCGACGGTCGATAAGTCATCAGTAATAGGAAAGAACTGCACCGTTAAACCGGGCGCGGTCGTCTCGAATTCTGTACTCGGTGAGGGAGTGCTTGTCGAAGAACGGGCCATTATCGAAAACGCAGTTATTTGGCCATATACGCGGATCTCGGTCGCGGCCGAAATTCGTGATTCGGTCATTGGGAAAAGTTGTCATGTCGGCCGGAATGCATCTATTGGCTCCGGGTCCGTCATCGGCGACAAGTCAACGCTCACAGATTATACCAGGGTTTAGAAACACTCAGATATCGGAGGCATTATGAAACCCGGAACAACGGCCGCAGCCTTTTCGACATTGGCCATCGTGCTTTTACTACAGATCGACGTACTGGCATGCGCCTGTTGCGTTGATCGTGGATTTCGCTTTGAAGGAAGCCAACGGACGGACACTTTTAGCCGCGAACTGCTCGGCGAGATCAAATTTGCGGCCAAGGCGGACCTTTACATGGATGCAGCAGGATTTGATACGACCCGAGGACTGAACGCACTGAAAGCCGAGTTCAGTGAGTCGGAAAATGCGCAGATGGCGTCGAGTGCGAATTTCTCGAACGGCCGCTGGACCTTCGTTATCACATCGCCCGGGGGGAAAAAAGGTTCCATCGCATTTGCGGCACCTGCGTCGTTCGGTCGTTTTATGGTGGACACTTTCGATTCGCCGATCACATCGGTCGAACTCTACAAGGAAATGCGTTTCGGCGGCCCCGTAGCACGCGGTACCGGCGTTTTTCGTTACGCCGCAGCAAGAGGCACGCGGTTCTCGCTGGTTTTGGCGGGAAAGGGCAACGGCTGCGAGGATGCTTCGCAATACCGCAATTGGCGTCTGAATATCAAAGGCCCGAACGCGGATTTCACGCTTTTCGGAAAGCTCGGCGACCATTAGGCCGCTTGACACTTTCGGGGCAAAGTTTCATTATCTTTTCTTACAACGTGGTGAGTTAAAGCGACTTGCGGCCACGGAAAATAAACCGCTAAACAGCTGCCCGAAAGATCGAATTTCTCGAACCAAGGCTTCGCTGTTCAGCGAGGCCATTTTTTATGAAAGATTTCAGGGAATTGCTTTCCTCAGAAGGCATCTTCGTTTTCGACGGTGCTATGGGAACACGCCTTTACGACAAGGGCATATACATAAACCGCAGCTATGACGAGTTGAATATCACCAATCCGGAACTAGTTTTGGAGGTCCACGAAGAGTACGTCGCCGCCGGGGTCGACGTCATAGAGACGAATACATTCGGTGCGACACGCCCCAAACTGCAGCCCTATGGACTCGAGAACAAACTTCGCGAGATCAACATCGCGGCCGTGAACCTTGCACGTCAGGCCGCGGCCGGAAAAGCGTGCGTCGCGGGCTCGGTCGGCCCGCTTGGGCTGCGTATCGAACCTTTCGGCCCGACGTCGTTTGAAGAAGCACGAGAACTTTACCGCGAACAGGCAGAAGCCCTCGTCGAAGGCGGCGTCGATCTTTTCCTGCTTGAGACATTTTCCGATCTTTCGGTCATCGAGCAGGCTATACTCGCGATCCGCGAGGTCACAGATCTGCCGATCGTCGCACAAATGACCATCCAAGCAGATCTCAAAACGACATTCGGCACGCCTGCAGAGGTCTTCGTTCCTCGTCTCGAAGAGCTTGGCGCCGATGTCATCGGCCTCAACTGCGGAATGGGACCAACTCATGTTCTTAGTGCGTTGGAAAAGATGCGCGAGCTTACCGACAGGCCGCTTTCCGCACAGCCGAATGCAGGACTGCCGCGTGACGTGCAGGGACGGCAATTCTATATGGGATCGCCGGAATATATGGCGACGTTCGCAAAACGTTTTGTGCAGGCGGGAGCGAAATTCGTCGGCGGCTGCTGCGGCACAACTCCCACGCATATCAAACTCATAGCCGATGCGATCCGCTCGATCAGCCCGCGTCAAGCCATCAGCGAAGCCCGTAAACATTCGGTCAATGTACGCGAACTGAAACCCGTAGATGTAGAGGTCGTGCCGCAGGCCGAACGCAGCAACTGGTCACGCAAGATCGCGACTGGAGCGTTCGTTACGTCGGTCGAGGTTTTGCCGCCGAAAGGCTGCGACGCTGCAGCAACACTCGATTCGATAAGGCTGCTGAAAGATGCCGGCGTAGACGGTGTGAATATTCCCGACGGCCCGCGCGCTCAGACGCGTATGTCCGCGCAGGCGACCGCCGTTCTGGTCGAACGCGAGATCGGCATCGAGGCCGTCCTGCATTATTGCTGCCGCGACCGCAACCTGCTGGGAATGATGAGCGATCTGCTCGGTGCCGCTGCTCTCGGACTTCACAATCTGCTCATCATCACAGGCGATCCGCCAAAAATGGGCCCTTATCCAGACGCGACCGCGGTATTTGATATCGACGCCATCGGCCTAACGAACATGGCAAACAAGCTGAATCACGGCCTGGACCTAGGCAACAATCCGATCGGCAAACCGACCGCATTTTCGATCGGTGTCGGCGTAAATCCCGGTGCCGTGAATCTGGAAGAGGAGATCCGACGTTTTGAATGGAAGGTCGAGGCAGGTGCCGAATACGCTATCACGCAGCCGGTTTTTGATACGGAACAGCTTCGGACGTTCCTTGACAAGATCGCACACGTCCGCATACCGATCGTCGCAGGTATTTGGCCGCTCGTCAGCTATCGAAACGCCGAATTCATGCACAACGAAGTTCCGGGCGTAAATGTGACACCCGAGATACTTGAACGCATGCGCATAGCCTCCGACACCAGCAAGGAACACGCCCGCGAAGAAGGCATCGCCATCGCCCGCGAATCGCTGCTTGAGGTCCGCGACGTCATTGCCGGCGTCCAGGTCTCGGCACCTTTCGGCAATGTGAAATATGCGCTTCAGGTCTTCGACGTACTCGACGATTTTAAGGGAACATCGGCGGTTTAAGGGATCAACACGATCTTGCCGTTACCTTTTTGTTCAATGACATCGCGTTGGGCGCGGGCGGCGTCGGCGAGCGGAAATTTTCGGGTCACGATCGGGTTTAGCGACCCCTTAGAAGCGGCTGTTGCGATCGCAGCGTGAATTTCGTCGAGTTCGTGCTGCGGAGCATTGAACAGCGACATTCCATAGATGGAGGCGTCCTTCGTCATCGCCAGGCGAGGCGTGAATTCGAGTGAGCCGCGGCTGCCTACGACCGCGATCCGGCCGAACATCGCCAACATCTCAAAATCGCGTTCCAGGTTTACGTTCGCCAGCATCTCGATGATCACGTCCGCGCCGCCGCCTGTGAATTCCTTGATCTGTGCAAAATGTTCCGGGTCGCTGTGATCGAATACCGCGATTGCTCCGTTTTCGAGGATCAGGTCCTGCCCCACCGAACTGCTCGCCGTGCCGATAACTGTAGCACCTGCGTAATTTGCCCACTGCAACGCGGCCAGGCCGACGCCGCCCGATGCACCGTGTATCACAACGGTCTCGCCTGTGGTCAACTTTGCTTTCTGAAACAACGCACGATACGCCGTTGCATAAGGCGTCCAAATACCGGCTCCCTGTTCAAAGGAAATATTGTCAGGCAGTATTCCAAGGTGAGTTTCGTCACAGAGAGAATATTCCGCATAGGTGCCGGAGATCGAGCCGGCTGTGTAAACCCGGTCGCCCGGTTTGAATCGCGTGACCGCATCGCCGACCGCTTCGACTACGCCTGCGGCATCCTTGCCCGGCGTGTACGGCAGTTTAGGTTTGACCGCGTGAATTCCGGCGCGAATGTACGTATCAACTGGATTCACGCCGGCCGCGTGAACACGAACGAGCACCTGCGTTCCCGTCGGCCGCGGCGTATCGGCTTTGCCAAACTGCAAAACCTCGGGCCCGCCGAATTCGCTGACTAGAATAGCTTTCATTTTTCTTCCTGCCCGCGAATCACACGAAAAACACGAAAGATCTCGTACTTTTCGCGTCCTTCGTGTATTTTGCGGGACGATCTCTATTCCACAGTCACCGATTTCGCCAGATTTCGCGGTTGATCGACGTCGCAGCCGCGGCGGACGGCGATGTGATACGACAGCAGCTGCAGCGGCACGATAGACAGAACGGGACTGAGCAGATCGCTGGTCTCCGGCACCTCGATAACGTGGTCTGAGACCTTTGAACTCATTGTGTCGCCCTCGGTCAACACGCTGATAATGATGCCGTCACGCGATTTGACCTCTACGATATTCGAGTGCGTTTTCTCGTAGCGGATCTCGCTCGCGGCGTTACCGTTTTCTTTCGTATTAACGATCACGACCGGCAGTTTTTCGTCGATCAGAGCGTTCGGCCCGTGTTTCATCTCGCCCGCGGGATAGCCTTCGGCGTGGATGTAGCTGATCTCTTTCAGCTTTAACGCACCTTCGAGAGCGACGGGAAAATTGATGCCGCGGCCGAGATAGAGAAAATCCTGAACGCGGAAAAGGTCTTTTGTGAGTTCCTCGATCGAATCGGCCTCGTTCAGAAGCTGCTCGATCTTTAGAGGCAGTTCGGCGAGGTCTTGCGCCAGCTTCTTTGCCGTCTCTTCTTCGATCTCGCCGCGGAGCTGGCCGAGATACATCGCGAAAAGATACAACGCGATCATCTGCGATGTAAATGCCTTGGTCGAAGCAACGCCGATCTCAGGACCCGCGTGCGTTAGTATCGTACCGTCAGCTTCGCGAGTGATCATCGAGCCCTGGACGTTGCATATCGCGAGCACCTTACAGCCGGCGTTTTTCGCCTCGCGCATCGCCGCGATGGTGTCGGCGGTCTCGCCGGACTGCGAAATGACGATCAGCAGATCGTTCTCACGCAAAACGGGGTCTCGATAACGGAATTCGGAAGCATAATCCACGTCAACCGGCACGCGAGCGAGAGCCTCGATCATATAACGCCCAGCGATGCCTGCGTGCCACGAAGTACCGCATGCCGCGATCTTTATCGACGCAATGGAACGGAATTCCTCCTCGGAAATATCCATGGCGTCCAGATATACTTTGCCCGTATCCAGCGAAACTCGGCCCTGAACCGTATCGCGGACGGCACGCGGCTGCTCGTATATCTCTTTGAGCATGAAGTGCTTGAAGCCGCCCTTTTCCGCCATGATCGGGTCCCAGGTTATCCGCTGCTGCTGCGGTTCGACGATATTTCCGTCGAAATCCGTCACACGGACGGCGTCTTTCGTCAGCACGGCGATCTCGCGATCGCCGAGGAAGAATACGTCGCGAGTGTGAACAAGGATCGGCGGCACGTCGGACGCGACGAAAAACTCTCCGTCGCCGAGGCCGATCACCACAGGCGGGCCTTCGCGAACGGCAATGATCGTGTCGGGCTCGTCCTTTGATATGATCGCGAGAGCAAAAATACCGCGCAATTCGGCGACCGTTTTCCTAACGGCGAGTTCCAGCGAGAGCCCTTCTTTGTCGATGTAGCTGCCGATCAGATGAGCGACGACCTCAGTGTCTGTCTCGGTATTAAACTCGTGTCCTTCCTCGGCCAAACGCTCTTTCAGCGTCAAATAATTTTCGATGATGCCGTTGTGAACTACGACCACGTTGCCCGACTTGTCCCGGTGCGGATGCGCATTTTCCTCGGTCGGGCGTCCGTGTGTCGCCCAGCGGGTGTGGCCGATGCCGTAATTGCCGTCGAGCGGGCTCAGACGAATGGCCTCTTCCAGGTTGCGCAGCTTCCCTTCTGCACGGCGAAGCTCCAAATTTTTGGCTTCATCGACAACTGCGATCCCCGCGGAATCGTATCCGCGGTATTCCAGCTTTCGCAGTCCGTCGATGATCAACGGCACAACTTGTTTATTTCCAACGTATCCGACAATTCCGCACATAAACTAATCTTTAACGTATATTTTCTTGCCCGTGCCCATGGGCATTCCTACAACATATTCTTGACGAGACACCGAATCATACTTCATCGCAAATACCATCGTCGTCACTGTTAACTCCGTTTGGTTTCTGGAGAGCGAAAGTTTAATGGTGGACATAGTACGATTCTTTTCATCAACAATGCCAATTACAATGGCGTTTCCATCCCATTTTGCTGTGCCTGCGTTCTGTTTGCTATCACCGTGTCGACCGGTGTAGAACACCCGCGTATCTCCTAAAGCAACGGTTTTGTTTGATGCCTTTCCGTCTGCGCCGAGATTCTCAGTTGTAACTACATCAATTAGCTTAAGCTCCGGATCCGCATGCTCGATCTTCAGGTGAAAAGTCTTTCGTACATCTTGCTCCTTTGGCTCTGCTTTTGGCCCAAAGAGTTTGTCCACGACGTCTTCACTCTTCGTTAGCAACCAGTTCCCGCTAAAATCGGGCTTAGATCGTCTATTCTTCTCCTGCGCAGAAACAGGGAGTACAAGAACTAAAAGACTTAGCAATATAAAAACTCCGCCTATCCTCATAATTCCTATTGCGGCCCCTGCTTTTGACCGTTCAAATTAGCCCTCTTCAGTTTTGCCGGAACTCCGGCTACCAGAGTATCGCTTTCCACATCGTGGGTCACCACACTTCCCGCTCCCGTCACCGCTCCGTCGCCGATGGTTATTGGGGCAACAAGCATCGTGTCAGAACCTATCTTTACGTTGTCGCCGATGTGGGTCTCATGCTTGTTCTTGCCGTCGTAGTTGCACGTTATAGTGCCGGCGCCGATGTTGGTATTCTCGCCGATCGTAGCATCGCCGAGATAGGTTAGGTGACTTGCCTTTGAGCCTTTGCCCAAGCGTGTTTTCTTGAGCTCGACGAAGTTTCCGATCTTTGAGCCTTCTTCCATCAAGGCGTGGCCGCGGAGGTGAGCCATCGGCCCGACGGTGCAGCCGCTGCCTATGGTCGAGTCTGTAATGAACGAATTATCTCGGATCTCGACGTTATCGCCGACGACCGAATTCACGATCCGAACGCCCGGACGGATGTTGCAGTTCTCACCGATAACGGTCTTGCCCTCGACGGTAACGTTCTGATAAATGACCGTGTCGCGGCCGATCTCTGCCCGCGAGCTGATGTACGCCGCCTTTGGGTCTAGCAGCGTCACGCCGCTTTCCATCAAGGATCTATTGGTTTCCTTACGGGCTATTTTCTCCATTTTCGCGAGTTGGCCGCGTTCATTCACGCCCTCGACCTCTTTGGCGTTCGGGCATTCGAAAACCGCGACGACCTCGCCGTCTGCACACATTATGCCCGGGACGTCCGTCAAATAATACTCACCTTGGGCGTTCTCGTTTCCAACGCGAGAAAGAGCGTCGAATAATTTCACCGTATCGAAACAGTAAATACCTGAATTGATCTCTCTTATCTTCTTTTCCTCGTCGCTCGCATCCTTTTGCTCAACAACGCGTTCGAACAGACCATCTTCATTACGCATCACACGCCCGTAACCTGTTGGGTCTTTTAGCCTTACGGATAAGATCGTGCACGCGGCCGCGGCCTCGCGATGGGCGTCGATCATCGCCTGCAAAGTCTCAGCCTTGATCTGCGGAACATCGCCGGAAAGCACGACGGTGGTTGAATCTCTGCCTTCGAGAATCTGCCTCGCAGAGTTCACGGCGTCGCCGGTCCCGAGTTGTTTTTCCTGAATTGCAAACGCTACATCGGCATCGGGAAACTCATTTATGATAGCTTTTTCTACCTCATCCGCCTGATGTCCGACGATGGCGACGACCTTTGCGGGGTTAAGTTTCAATGCGGCACTGACGACGTGATTCACTAGCGGCATCCCGTCCAGATGATGCAGCACTTTTGCGCGCGAGGACCTCATTCGGGTGCCGAGCCCCGCGGCCATTATTAGAATGTCGAGATCGTTACTCAATTTCGAATTCGCCTCCGACGGACAAAACTCCGATTGCCGTGCTACTTCCTGCTCTTATGAGCAAATGTCGCAGTATCGAGACTTACGTCCCGCTTCGCCTGCAATGCGCACAAAAGAAGAACCTGCGCCAGCTTTTCCGGGTTATGGCGGACCTTGTCGCCTTCGTCCAACAGATTACCATAAACTATCTCAGCGTCCTCGATGGT
Source organism: Acidobacteriota bacterium (assembly GCA_019639155.1). Classification (GTDB taxonomy): domain Bacteria; phylum Acidobacteriota; class Blastocatellia; order Pyrinomonadales; family Pyrinomonadaceae; genus OLB17. Next base: position 81,687 of record JAHBSJ010000002.1, read on the forward strand.
CTCGGGCGAGATAGAACCGTGAACACCGATCTGTTCGGCACCTTCAACGTCGTATTTTCGCCGCTGTTCCTCACTGATCGGGCGAGCGTTTACGACAACATGGTCAAATCTGATCTGCGGTGCATATTCCCAGACCTTTTCGATATGTGCTCGAGCCGTGAAACCGTCCGTTTCGCCGGGCTGCGTCATCAGGTTACAAACGAAGATCTTCGTAGCACTTGACGCCGCGATCGCGTCGGCGACACCTTCGACCAAGATCGGCGGCAATAAACTGGTGAAAAGCGACCCCGGGCCGATCGTGATAATGTCAGCTTTCGAAATGGCGTCCAGGGCTGCGGGCATCGGCTTGCACGACGCGGGCTCCAGAAATAATCGCTTCAGAGAATTGCCGAGCTTGGAAATATTGGTTTCGCCGCGGACGACGCTTCCGTCATCAAGCTCAGCCGCAAGACGAACGTCGGCGACCGTTGCAGGGTAAATGTGCCCCTTGCTCGCAAGTATCTCGCTCGATAGCCTGACGGCCTCGGCAAAATCGCCTGTTATTTCGGACATTGCTGCAAGAAAAAGATTACCGAAGCTGTGCCCGCCCAGGTCGCCGTCACCGCGAAAGCGATGTTGAAACAGCTTAGAAAGCAGATGCGAATCCTCGCTCAAAGCGACCATGCAGTTGCGAATATCGCCGGGCGGCAGCATCTGCAGTTCGTTGCGAAGGCGGCCCGAACTTCCGCCGTCGTCAGAGACTGCGACAATCGCCGAAAGATCATCCAGCCAAAACGGCTCCGTTTCTCCCGCGTTAACAAAGCGTTTAAGTCCCGAAAGCAGCGTAGAAAGGCCATTGCCGCCGCCAATTGCGACAAACCTCAGCCCTCCTGAGCTGTCGGAAAAAATATGGTGCTTCATCAGCTGAAAGAAACTTACTGGAAAGGCGCATAACTCAACAAAACTCGAGTTACACGGTCAGAGGCCGGACGGTGAAAGTTGATATCGCTAATTCGCAGATACCGCCGGCGAGCGTTTACCGGCTGTATCGGATTGTAGCATTTGCCGTTTATTGACGGCAACAAAAGAAAAAACACTTGTCGCAAAGTGTCATTGCGTGTTAAATTGGTTTTTGCGGTCGTCTTTCGGCCGATCCGTCCGCGTTGCCGAGAAGTATCGGCAGATCATCCAAAAATCTGATGCCGTCCGTTTCGGCAGATCTCAAATGGCAGAAGCGCCTTTTATATTACAAGAACATCAGTTTCAGCGACTGAAGACCGTACTCGCCCGCCTTTGCGTCGAATGCGCCGCGCGCGTCGTATTCCTCGTTGACCGCGACGGCCAGCCGATCACCTATCACGGCGACATCGGCGATATGGACACGACGAGTTTCTCCAGTCTGGCCGCGGGAAATGTCGCCGCAACGAGTTCGATGGCGAAACTCATAGGCGAAGATGTGTTCCCTTCCGTTTTCCATGAAGGCGAAAGAGAAAGTATATTTATCTCGGTCATTGGGCGGAGCCTTTTGGTCGTGGTTTTTGACGAGCGATCGACCCTCAGCCTTGTAAAGCTTAGGACCAAACGCGGCAGCTACGAAGTGGCCGCCATATTGGACGAAGCTATCGCCGAATCAGCCAATAACCACGCTAGCAACAATTCATTTTTTGCCGAGATCACCGACGACGATATTGACAGCCTATTCAGCTAGTTACGGGTGACTAATTACGAGTGCTATGACCTTTATCAATTACGCATCGCGAGAGATCAACTGCAAGATCGTATATTACGGTCCTGGACTTTGCGGCAAGACGACGAATCTGCAGTACATTTATGATTCAACGGCCCCGCAGGCAAAAGGCAAACTTATCAGTCTTGCGACCGAGACCGACCGTACGCTGTTCTTCGATTTTATGCCGCTCGAACTCGGCACGGTACGCGGTTTCAAGACGCGTTTCCATCTTTACACAGTTCCGGGACAGGTCTATTACGATGCGTCGCGAAAGCTCATCCTAAAAGGCGTCGACGGCGTCGTATTTGTCGCCGATAGCCAGGAAGAGCGAATGGATGCGAACATCGAATCGCTGTATAACCTCGAAGAGAATCTGCAGACCCAAGGCTATGACCTTAACAATCTGCCCTACGTTCTTCAGTTGAACAAACGCGACCTGCCGAATGTCATTCCGTCTGATGAACTTGTCGGCGAACTGCAGAAGAAAGGCGAACCGGTCTTTGAGGCTGTCGCTACTGATGGAACAGGCGTCTTTGACACTCTGAAGGCCGTCGCTAAGCAAGTGCTGACCGAACTTAGAAAGGGCTAGACAAAGAGCCTGTTAGAAATTAGAAATGCGGACTGATATCATCAAGTCCGCATTTTTATTTTGAGAGGAAAAGAGGAAAACTATGAAACACTTACGAGCCAACATGGGTCTGATCGCCGGCAGGGCGATAATCGCGGCATTCGCCTTTGGAGCCGCCGCTTGCGGCGGTCAGGAAGCCAATAAGCCCGAAAACAAACCGGCTCCTGCGAACAAGTCCGCAGCATCACCGGCGGCAAATGAGACAAAGCCCGCACAGGCAGAACCCGCCGACACAAAACCCGCCGGACGCGAGATCAAAGCCGCTGACGGTCCGGCCCTGAAGTCGGTGATCCCGCCCGATGGAGCGATCCTCGGCGGAAATTTGAACGATATTGCGAAGACGCTCCCGACGCCTGATTTCCCTGCGGATTCGACTGACTATGGCAAGGTCACAGTCGAAGTTCTCGTTAACGAAAAAGGCGAGGTCGGCGCGGCAAGTGCTGTTGACGGCCCTCAGCCTCTGCGAAAAGCTGCTCTTGAAGCGGCCCGCGGAGCCAAATTCGATCCGCCGCTGAAAGACGGCAAGCCGGTAAAGGTCGGCGGCGTTCTCACGTTCGAACGCAAGAAGTAGCGTTTGCGTTGAATTGGCAGAAAAATAAAGGCCGCCAATATGGCGGCCTTTTCAAATGAATATTCAGATGCCTACCGATTGACCGGATTCCCTTCTACATCGAGGATAACGATCTCGCCGAGGTTGAGTTCACGAATTCCTGCCTCGATCACCGAAAGATCTCCGACGAGCAGAAGGGCTGTTCCTGCAGGTGCGGCATATTTCGCAGCTATTGCATTCACATTAGCGAGCTGCAAACGCGAAAGCTGGTCCGGCTCTGCCTGAAGCGTCGTCATCGGCAATCCCGCGATCCATAGATCGGAAATTTGCTGACCGATACGCTGATAGCCTTCAAACTGCTGCGCGTAGCCCCTGATACGCGAAAGCCTCGCCTTCTTGAACTCGTCTTCCGTGATAGGCTTTTCGCCGGCGATACCGCGAAGCTCTTTCATGAATTCAACGACGGATTCCTTGGTCTTGTCGGTCTGAACACCGCCGTTGGCGATCCATGTGCCTGCCGTCGAAAGGTGCTGCGGAAATGCGAAAACACCATAGGAGTAGCCTTTCTCCTCACGTAGATTAAGGTTCAAACGCGTGCCGAAGCCCCCGCCGTAAACCGCGTTCGCCAACGATAGAGCGTAGTAATCGGCTGACTTTCGTTCGGGGGCATTCAGGATGTGCGAAACCACGGTCTGCGCGGCACCCGGCTTATCGACAAGGTAAACCTTGCCCGCAGGCATCGGGCGTTTGGCAGGCACATTTACCGCCGACGCCGAACCGCCGGACCATCCTCCGAAAGCCTTGCGTGCAGCCGCCACCGCGTCCGCCAGAGTAATGTCACCGACGAAAATCAATGCCGAACTTCCCGGACGCCAACGGTCAGCGTGAAACTTCACTAGGTCGTCACGTGTTATGTTGGAGATGGTTCCGGGCAACCCGCCTGCAGGACGTCCATACGGATGATCTCTGCCAAACGCGACCATCGCTCCAATGCGGTTAGCGACAGAGTTCGGATTATTCGCTGCCTGTTTCAGTCCGTCGAGCGTCACCTGTTTTTCCTTTTCGAATTCATCTGCAGGGAATGAGGGATTCATCACGACATCAGCCACTATCTCCAAAGCGGCGTTAACATCCCTTGACAATATTTCTGTCCCCATGGATGCCGCTTCGCGTGATGTTGAACCACCGATACTGCTGCCGATATTGCCGAAAGCCTCGTCTATCTGTATAGCTGAACGGGTCTTCGTTCCGCGACGCATCATTCGGGCAGTCATCGCAGCAACACCTTCTTTTCCTGCGGGATCTGCCACAGTACCGGCTCTAGTGCCTAAGCCGATCGCAACCTTCGGCAATTCCGGCTTTTCTACAACGAAGATCTCCATGCCGTTTTCCAGCTTCGCCGACTTTACCTCAGGAGCTTGGAAAGGCCGATCTTCGCCGAGCGGCGGAACCTGAGAGCGATCGACAGCGATTTCCATCGCGCGGCTCGATCGTTCGGGACGAAACCTGACTAGCACTCGATTGTTGGTGTTCAGGTACCGATCTACCGCAGCACGAAGGCTTTCGGTCGTGACCGCACGATGGCGTGCGACATCGGCATCAAATTTTCCGGGGTCGCCTAAGAATGTGTTGTACTCGTTCAGACGATCGGATTTGCCGCCAAAACCGCCGATGCTTTCCAGGCGTGAAACGAATTGGTATTCCCAACGGTTCTTTGCACGGGTCAGTTCGTCTTCGGTAGGGCCGTCTTTTGCGAGGCGGGCGATCTCGTCGGTCACCGCGTTTTCGACATCTTCAAGTTTCACGCCCGGACGAGCCGTTACCCACATTGCGAACCAACCGGCTAGCGGCTGGCCGCTTTGAAATGCGGCGACGTTCGATGCAAGCTGCTTCTCATAAACAAGAGCCCGCTGAAGCCGCGACGAAAGCCCCGTTGTCAGGATCGACGCGACAAGATTCATCTCTGCCTCGCCTGCGTCAAAGAACGCGGGAGAATGCCAGCCGAAATATGTCCTTTCTTGTGGTACTCGGTCGCGAACTTCAACGACCTTTTGCGAACCGATCGTCACTTTTCCTTTCGCGGGCCGTTCGAGGGCCGGACCGGGCGGAATGGTTCCGAAATACTTCTCTACGAGCCGCTTAGCCTCAGCCGGATCGAAATCACCCGAAATGACGAGCGAAAGATTATTCGGCGTGTAAAAGCGGCGGAAGAATTCCTTTACATCATCAAGAGTCGCCGCAGCGAGGTCTTCGTGAACGCCGATAACGTCGGACTGATATGGGTGCCCGGCCGGAAATAGCGCCTCACCCAACAGTTTGAACGCACGTCCGTAGGGTTGATTCTCGAGTCCTTGGCGGCGTTCATTGCGAACGACCATTATCTGATTGTTAAGGCTTTCCTGCGTCAGAGCGTCAGGAAGCGTCGCCAACCGGTCGGCCTCTAGCCATAGCAGATTTTCCAGATTGCCTGACGGAACCGTCGCGAAATAATTGGTTCGGTCCTGATTCGTCGTGCCGTTTACGCCGCCTTCCATCAGGTTAGCGCCGGCCGCCTCAACATAATCGAAATATTCCTTGTTCGCATTTTTCGAACCCTGGAACATCATATGTTCGAACAGATGTGCAAAGCCGCTGCGGCCCACACGCTCGTTCGCCGAACCCACATGAAACCACTGGTTCACATGAACGACCGGCAGCTTGCGATCAACGTGCATTATGACCTGAAGCCCGTTCGGAAGTACAAATTTTTCGAAATTCACTCTTGGAACGGAAGATCGCTCCTGCGACCTGCCATCTAGGGGAAGGCTGAGTATCGGCAAGAGAGCGAGCGACATGACACTCGCGAACGTAAGAGATCTACGAAAGATATTTTTCATATTATCGTCACCATTTCACCAAATAACTCTTCTTGGTACTAGCTTAAGCTACGCAGAAAGTCGATGATTTGTTTCGAATTTTGGACTCGGGACCGTGTCGGCATCTCCGTGCCGCGAGTTTGTGGGAAAGGCATTAAATAGACGGCGACGCACAGGGTGCAGATCGCCGTCAAATAGGGTTATTATGGGAGTCGTTGTCGATGGCCGCCTGAACGATCCGTCGGCAGCCGCGATCAACAGAAGTTAAGGGCAACAGATTCAATGCGCCCGCGATATTCGGGATCGATCCGGCTCAGCGTTTCGAGAAATCGCGGATGCGTCATACCTGTGCCCAAATAGGTCCAGCGATTGGCCTGATGCTGCTTTTCCACAAATTCCGCGCGCTCGTCGCTGCTCAATGTGCGTCCGGTTGCTTCTTCGAACGCTTCGAGATCCAATGCCGCCTGCTGCTTGACGCCTGAGTCAAGGATTCCGCCGATCGACAAATAGTCGTCGATGCCCTTTTCCAAGGTCTCGGCATCTGCCGTCCGCACAAGCTCTTCGACCATGATGGTATCCAGCTTTGCATGCTGTGCCTCTTCGAGCCAGTGATGTTTCAGCAGGCTCTTGAACTGCGGATCAAGACCCTCATCGACGCGAATGCTGTCAATATAATGCCGTTGTGTCATCCATTCAATATGGAGGATGGCAAGTGCCACGCCCAGCGAACTGTGGGCAAGCACGGTCTTTGCTATCTCAGCCGGCGGCCCGATGACCTTGCATTCGCTTCGGAAATTCGCCTTAAAATCCTTACTGAACTCCTTGAACAGCTGGATGTGCTTCGCCTCTTCGCCCGCAAATTGCAGGAAGGCTCGAACACGGTAGTCGTTCTCGTCGAGTGACGGCCTGACGTGATCCAGGACGAAGGGCAGAATGAACTCCTCCGCAAGCCCGAATATCGAAAGATAAGCGTGTCCCCGGATCTGGTTGAGAATTCGCTTTTCGTCGTCGTTGAGGAAGTCGAGATCGTTGACGCGTGCCAGCGACTCGGGCATGAACCTCTTGCTGAAATCCAGCTTTTTATCGCCGCCGATAATGTCCTCGATCCGCCAGTTCACCTTGCTCGACGCGACGATGGTTTCCTGAAAGCTGTACTGCGAAGCCTCCATCGGCTTGCTTTTCTCGTTTACTGTAATTGCACCTAACATTTGATTTCTCCTTTTCGTTATTGAATTAGCGGGCAATTTGCCCTGCCGACCAAATAGACGCTATAAGGCGGTAAATGCGGACACAAAAAATGACAATTAACGAAGAAAGTGCGTTGTGTTAGAATCCATTCATACAAATGCAAAACCTTTAGGTACACTGCCTATGCCGAACAACCTTCAGCAGGATGAGATCACACGGCTTTTGTTGAAATGGCGAGGCGGCGATCCGAACGCCCTCGATGATCTAATGCCTGCCGTCTATCGCGAATTGAGGCGCATCGCTCACAATTACATGAGGCGGCAGAACGCTGGGCATTCGCTGCAGACGACTGCGTTAATAAACGAGGCCTATTTGCGGCTGATAGATTCTGAAAAGGTGAATTGGCAGGACCGCGACCATTTCTTTGCAATATGCTCGCAGCTGATGCGGCGCATTCTAGTTGATTCTGCCAGACGCCGCTTAAGCCAAAAACGCGGCGGAGCAAGGATGGAGGTAACGCTAGACGACGCTGTCGCTGCAGATGTCGGGCAACACGCCGATGTGGTTGCACTCGACTATGCTCTTAAACGTTTGGCAGCATTGAGCCCCCGACAAAGTCAGATAGTCGAAATGCGGTATTTCGGAGGGCTGACCGAGGATCAGATCGCTGAAACCCTTGGGATTTCTGCAAGGACGGTACGCCGCGATTGGACCGTTGCACGGGCTTGGCTGTATAGGGAGCTTTCCGATACTTGAACGGCATGACACCTGAACAATGGGAAAAGATAACTGAGCTATTTCAAGCTGCGGCCGACCTCCCGGAGGCAGAATGCCGTGCCCTGCTTGACGAGAAGTGTTCCGACGATCCGATCGTTCGGCGTGAGGTCGAATCATTGCTGGCAGCGGGTTCGGAGGCCGGTGATTTTATCGAGGAACCAATTGTCGGCAATATCGATCTCGAAGAAACTGACGCGTTGCTTTTTTCGTCAGGTTATATGCTCGGCCGCTATCGCATCGACCGGCTCATCGGCACGGGCGGCATGGGTGAGGTATATCTCGCCTTGGATACAACCCTGAAGCGCCCCGTCGCATTAAAGATACTTCCCGAACGCTGTGCAGCTGACCCAGGATTTGTCCGACGATTTCGCAATGAAGCACTTGCCTCCGCTACCCTGAATCACCCGAACGTTGCGACCATTTACACCGTTGAGGAACATCTTGGACGACCTTTCATTACGATAGAATACATCGAGGGCGTTACACTTCGCGAATTGGTTTCCCCTCGGGGGATATCGCTCGCGGACTTTACACATTGGTTCGAATCCATCGCCGACGCTCTGGCACATGCCCACGACAAAGGCATAATTCACCGCGACGTCAAACCGGGGAACATCATTATAACTCGACGAGGCCACCCAAAGGTACTCGATTTCGGCCTCGCAAGGCTGGGCCGCGAACACGGGACCGATGAAAGGTCAACGCTACGCGAAATAACCGAGCCCGGACTGGTGATGGGAACACCGTCCTATATGTCGCCGGAACAGGCGGAAGGACGCGTCCAAGACCACCGAAGCGATATTTTCAGTCTCGGGATAGTCATGTATGAAGCACTGACGGGCGTACGGCCGTTCAAAGGTGAAAGCTATAGCGAGATGATAAGCGAGATCGTTTCATCGGAAGCTCAACCCTTAAACGAACGCAGGCCGGACGTCCCGCGAGAGATCGCGCGGATGATCACAAAATGTCTGGCGAAAGATCCTTCGAAGAGATTCAGTTCGATGCACGAGATCCGTGTCGTGCTGAAGCGTAATCAGTTTGTATCGCGCGAGACAAGCACCATGGACAGTTTCGTTCGTCGCTTTTACCGAGAATCGAGATCCGGCTCCGGAACATGGGTGGGCCTAGCGGCTATTTTGGTGGTCATCATCTCGATAAGTGCCTGGTATTTCTTTTCCGAAACACAACCGGGCATCGATCCATCAAACATATCCTTCAGCAAGCTGTCCCAATCAAACAACGTTGTGTATGCTCACGTGACTCCCGACGGGCGGTCTGTCGTTTACAACACCATTGAAGAGAACGAAGATCGATCAATGTGGATCAGGCGGGTTGACGACCCGACCGCCCTGCAGCTGTTGCCTCCGGCACGCGTTTGGTTTTGGGGCGGCATTGCTGTATCTGCTGATAGTTCGCAGGTCTACTACATTACGGCGGAGCGGTCTGCTCGATCCGGCTCCCTGTTTCGCATCTCAACACTCGGCGGCCAACCCCGAAAATTGGTCGATTCTGTAAATGACCTTGGCTCGCTATCACCGGACGGAGAACGTTTACTTCTGGTCAGATACGGCGAGAACACCCAGCTCATCTCAGTAAGCTCGCAGGACGGCGGCAGTGAACGCGTAATATTGACGGCTGCCGCAGGCACGATCTATCGCGACCCTCAATATTCGATTGACGGCAGATCTATTTTTGCCAGCAAAGTAGAGAATATCGGGAACGCGGAGACATGGACCTTGGTCGAAATACCTTCGGAGGGCGGCCCCGAAAGAGTCGTTTTGCCCGCTCGCCGGCAAAAGATCAATGAGATCGCCGTCTTACCGACGGGGTCCGCCCTGCTCGTGAATCAGGTAGATGCGGCGTCAAACTTGAATCAGCTTTTCCGTGTCCGCGTAAGCGACGGCAGCGAGACGAAGATCACGAATGATCTGAACTCATATTTCGGTGTCAGCGTGAGTGCCGACGGCCGCTCTATCGTAACGGCTCAGAGGATGGAGGAAAACGACATTTATGTGGGGTCTACAACGGATCCCGAACGACTTTCCAGAGCGACAAGGGAATCTACAGCATACATTCGAAGCTCTTGGACGCCCGACGGGCGGCTGGTTTACGGCGCTCTGGAGAACAACCTGCCGCAGATATGGCTCACAGCACTGGACAGCAAACAGCCGACAAGGTTGTCGAGCGGCAATTCTGCTGACTATGAACCTGTAGTATCGCCGGATGGCCGGTTCGTTTTTTTCGTTTCTGACCGCACAGGCGAACGTAAAATATGGAGAATGAACATCGACGGAAGCTCTCCGTCCATGATCGGGCCGCCCGACGGCACCGGGATCAATCCCAAGGTCTCCCCTGATGGTCAGAAGATCTTGTTCACCGTGAATAGACCCGACGGGAGATACCTTGGCCGAATGCCGGTCGACGGTGGCGAACTTGAGCTTGAGAAGCACTATTCACGTTCATATTGGGACATATCACCCGACTCGCAGCTCGTTGCGTTTGTCCAATTTAACGAAAGCGGCGAAGCGGCCGGAGTTGCCGTTAGATCTGTCAACGCCGACAATTCGGACGTAACGATTCTGGACATTTCACCGCAGTCGGTTTTCGCTTGGTCGCGGGACGGCCGTGAGATCTTCTTTCGTGAAAGGAACCTCAGTGACGATCATTTTTCCACCATTTACGCGATAGACATCAAGACGAAAACAAAGCGCATGTTCCTCAGTACTAAGCCTGACACGGTCCATCATTTGGCCTTTTCAAATGACGGGAGCAGATTTGCGGTCTTACGGGGGAATTTGCTTACAGATGCGGTCCTTTTGGTTAACACTGCAGCCAAATAAAAAAGCCCGCCTTTAAGATGACGGACTTCGCTGATCTAAATGGCGGGGCCGACGGGGCTCGAACCCGCGACCTCCAACGTGACAGGCTGGCGTTCTAACCAACTGAACTACGACCCCGCGTTTGAAATTTCAAATACGAGATCTGAAATTTCTGAAAATGGTGGGCACGAAGGGACTCGAACCCCTAACTTCCTCCTTGTAAGAGAGGCTGTCTACCAATTGACATACATGCCCGAAGCATGTTGCGGCCTAACAGTGGGCCGCTGCGGATCTTGGTTTTCAAAATCGCCCCGAATTATCGAAAATCGGGCGAACCTAGATGTTACGAAACGTGCTATTGCATGTCAAGCAACTTAGCCGCGGCGCATCAATATAGGCTTTGAGCCCGTATCCTGAGGCGACCGGCCTTCCTCATAGGTCAGGATCGTACCGCCGAACCCTACGGCCCATCCGCGGCCGCCGGCGAAGGTGATCTTTTCAAGTTTGTGGGTTACGAGTTGTTTCTCGTCGATCCAGGTAGCACCGCCGTCGCGTGTGCGGATGATGATGCCGTTGTCGCCGACCGCCCATCCGTTGGATGCAGATGTGAAAAATACGTCGTTAAGGTTAGCCGTCACGCCCGAATTCTGCTGCCGCCAAAGTCTGGCACCGCCGTTGGAACGAAAGACCCTTCCGCGGTTGCCGACAGCCCAGGCCCCGTCTCGGCCGTAAAAAAAGACTGAATTGAACTTAGAATCGGGCTCACCGAGCATTGTGGCCTTTTCCCAAGTAAATCCGCCGTCCTCCGTGAACATGATCGTGCCGCCTGCACCGACGATCGCCCCCAGCGCGGTGTCGGTGAATGCACCATCGATCAGGAGATATTTGATAGCGGTTCGGCTGCGTTTCCACGTCTTGCCGTCCTCCTGCAGGGTATAGAACACGCCGCCTTCGCCAAATGCCCTCGCGGTACCGTCTTTGCCGAAGAGCATCCGCGTTACGCGCTGGTGATCTGCATCCTCAAAATCCACCTTTACCCAAGTAAGACCCCCGTCGTCGGTCTTGCGCAAATAGTTCGCGGGCTCCTTGCCGCGGAGAAAGAAGCTGCGTTCGCACAGCATCCAGCCGTTGTTCTCATCGGTAAAGTGAACCTGGACGAACGTATCGTTGGTGAATTTCCTGCTTTGTACCCATGACCTCCCGCCATCATCGGTGATCAGGATCACGCCATCTGCACCGACTATCCAACCCCTCCGGTCGTCAAGAAAGAAGATGTCACGATACCAGGCAAAGCTGTTCGTATTTTGCTTAACCCAATTCGCACTCACGGCCTGAAAACAGGCCGTGAGGAGAAGAAGTGCGATCAATGTTCTTTGCTTTAACATTGTTTCTAGAATGGGCTGCCGAAAAGGAACCGGACCACACTCGCCTTTCCGATAGCGTCGAAAACCTTGTCGATGCTGAATCCCTTACCACCGACGAAAACCTGGTCTCCGGGGCTTAGGAACACCATTTCTGCCTTGCCGTTCTCCATCGCTGTCAGGCTGACTGTCTTTTTGGTGAGTTTGCCATCGCGCCCGTAACTGACGACGATCACCTTGTTCTTATCGCCGGCCTTTGTCACCCCGCCCGATTCGAGGATGGCCTCATAGACGCTTACTTTGCGATCCATCACACGAACACCGGGATTCGCTACGTTGCCCATTACGCTGTAACGCGTGGACATTGCTTTTTCGAGGGTAACTGTCACCTTCGGGTCAATGATGAACTCATCCAATTTCTGCATTATCTCGGTCGCCACCTGTTCGACCGTTCGGCCGGCGACCATGATTCCCTCTCGGATCAAAGGATACGAGATTCGTGCATTGGGCGGGATCGTAATGCTCTGCCTGCAATAATCCGGGCACTGGCCAAAAACCTCGACAGAGATTATGTCGCTCGGCCCAAGCCTGTATTCCTTCAAGTAGTTTTCGTAATACGGCAAAATGACGTCGTCCGGATCACCTTCCTCTGCGGCTTCCGGCTTCGGGGTCTCCGAGGCACTTGGTGCCGGCAGCGGAATGGCGTTTGACGCCTCGCCTTTTCGTGTTGACGTGTTCTTCACAGACTTCGGTTTCAGTTCAGGGGACTGTGCGGAAGACCCCGTCACGGCAACGCCCGTTAGGACAAATACGAATCCGATAAATGCAGCAAAACTTCTCATCTATTGCTTCCTCGTGGCGAAAATAAACTATGAATATCCCTAGAAATCCATTTTTCTAACGGCCGCCCTTGCCGAACAAGACCGTCTTGACCGTCTCAAAAACGATGACAAGATCGAGTGTGAGACTCTGATTCTTTATGTAATAAAGGTCGTATTGCAGCTTTTGAACCGCGTCGTCGACCGAGGCTCCATACGGATATTTGATCTGAGCCCAGCCGGTCAGTCCCGGCGCGACAAGATGCCGGTGTTCATAGTACGGGACATCTTTCGCAAGTTGATCAACAAAATGGGGGCGTTCCGGCCGCGGGCCGACAAAGCTCATCTCGCCTTTCAAAATGTTCCAAAACTGCGGGATCTCGTCGATACGCAGCTTTCTGATAACACGCCCGACACTAGTGACCCGAGCGTCGCCGTTCTTCGCCCATATCGGTTTCCCGTCTGCCTCAGCATCAGCTCTCATCGAGCGGAACTTGATCACGTTGAAGGTTCGCCCGCCCTTGCCGACACGCTCTTGCCTGTAAAAGAGCGGCCCCCGGGATTCGAGCTTGATCGCTATCGCCGCGAGCAATGCTATCGGGAATGAAAGCACCAATCCGAAAAGAGCCAGCAAGCGGTGAAGCACCTCGCGGAAGACCGTCTTTACGGGCGTATCACGCCTTCGGCCGGCAAATATCAGCCACGAGGGGCGCAGCATATCTACATGAACCTTCCCTGTGATGCGTTCGAAGAACGACGTACACTCTTCGATCGAAACATCGCCGGCGAGGCTCATTTTCAACAAAGCTTCGGTGGGAAATGCGCCGCGGCGCTCACGGACCGCTATTACCACGCGATCGATATTCTCACTGCGTATGACGCTTTCCAGATCGGCGGCCCTTCCGACGATCTCCGACCGGCCGAGTTTCTCCCGCGGCTTGGCACCGTTCTCAGAAACAAAACCCACGATGCGATATCCTGCGTCACGGCGCTCCCATACCGCTTCTGCGGTGTCGAGAGCGGTCTGCCCGGTGCCGACAACCAATATCTTCTCGCCAATCTCCGGGTGACCCGTGAGTGCGTGGATACACATTCGCCAGCCTAGCAAAATGCCCAAGATCAGGGGAACGGAAATAACCGAGACACCTCTGCCTATCAACAGCGAGGGCACAAAATAGAAACTCAATGCCAATAATGCCCACGCGGTGCCGAGGGCCTGAACGAGCCTCAGCATCAGCTCGCGGCGATTGGTCATCACCACATAGTCGTATAGGTCGTAGAAATAGAGTATGAGCAAAGAGATCGCGGAGGCGATGCCGATCTTCAGCCAGCCGTTTCGTTCATTCAGCTCATATGCGGTGCCTTCCAACCCGAGACGTATATACATCGCCAAAATGACGCCGCCATATAGGATCGCGGCGTCGGCGATGATCAACCAAAATAATCTCAGACTGAAACGATTGACACTCATTTTGCCTCGTTGGCGAACAGAACTACGGGCTCAGATCGGCGTTGAGATTCCGATAGTTGTAATAGCCGTAGTTGTAATGCGACTCGTCCATGACATCAGGGCTTTGATTAAGGACAACGCCAAGCATGCGGTCTTTCGGCAACGGATCGAGGATCCGGTCGAGCGGCCCGAAGCGAGTCCGGTTCGCCCTGAGGACGAGCAACGCGCCGTCAGCGTGATTGATAAGCACGGTCGCGTCGGTGAAAATGCCCAACGGCGGAGCATCGACGATGATGTAATCGAACATCTCGCGGGCTTCGGCAAGGATGTCTTTGAATTTCGGTCCTGAGATGAGTTCGGCAACGTCGCGGCGTGCTTCGCCTCCGGGAAGAATATGAAGTCCGGCGGGCTCCAAACGGATGATCGCGTCTTTCAACGTAGCCGTTCCGGCAAGTACGTCGGACAACCCTTTATCGGTTTCTATACCTAGATAGTCCGCGAGGCTCGGCATGCGAAGGTCGCTGTCGATTATCAGGCAGTTGACGGCATCGGTTTGAGCAAGAAGCCACGATAGATTAAGAGCCGTCACAGATTTTCCTTCACTGGGATTAACGCTGGCAACGACGATGGACTGCAGTTTCTGCCTCTGACTCTTGTGCAGAATATGCGTTCTGAGGCTCCGATACTCTTCACAGTAATTCGAATTCGGGTGAGTTATCGCTACAAGGCGTGGCTCAACACGTTCGGCGTCAACCGTCCAACTGACAAAGTCAGGAAGACGCTTTTCCGCCGAACGTGTTAAGCTTTCGGCATTCAACGTTGCCCCGGCAGTTTTATCCGAGATCACATCAGGGAGTGCCGTCCCGATGTTTGCTCCCGGCTGCCCAATGAACGCCGAACTTGGACGACCGATACTGAACTCGCTGCTCGCGAGCAATTCAGGCGGCTGCGACAGGCGATTGCCCGCCGCACTTGCAGTTGCCGCACCATTCGAGGCGGGCTTCACTCCGCCATTCTGGTTTTCGGTCCGTTTCTTTTGTAATGCTCTTAGGATGCTCATCTTGTTCCTCCGCCCTTAATGGGGGCAATCACTGTCTGCGGAGTGATCCAACGAATTCGTCTATTTCGAGTCTGATATCATCGTCTATTACCTCGAACGTAAACCCTGAGGGAACGCCATTTTCCGTTCCTTTGCCGTTCCCGTTACTCGCTACATTGCCGTTGGAGCGTTCTGTTACGTTCTCGCCTATATCAGGCGCGTCCGTTTTGAACATCCTTGGCCTATGGCTCTCAGCGTGCTGCTGGCCGTGCCACAGTTCGTCGGGCACATCCGATCTCATAACATGGCCGTCGGGCACTGTCGGGGCAGCATCGGCTCCGATCAGATGGTCCTTTCTCGGCAGCATATCCAGATTGTCCGCCACCTCCTCGATCGTGCGGCGGCCGATCACCGTCTCGCCCGCCGAATAGGCCGAAAGAAGGGCGTTGTCGCAGAGATTGTTAATGTTCCTGGGAATGCCTTCCGAACAGCGGAAGATAAAATCGACAGCTTCGGGAGTAAACAGGTTCGGCTGATCTGAGCCCGCTATCAAAAGCCTCTCAGAAATATAGCGGTCCGCTTCGTCCACATTCGGAAAAGGATGCATATTGCATCGCAATGCAACGCGCTGCTTCAACTGGCGAAGGTTCGGCTGATTGAGCCTTTCGCGAAGTTCGGGCTGGCCCGTCAGCACGATCTGCAGATGTTTTGCATTGTCCGACTCAAAGTTAAGAAGCAGACGGATCTCCTCGAGCACATAGTCGGACAGCTCATGTGCCTCGTCGATGATGATCACCGTCCTCAGGCCGCGGCGATGCCGCTCTTCCAGCACTTTACCGAGTATCGTGAGCAGATCGGATTTGTTCGACCATTCCTTGATGCCTAGCATCTGCGTCACATGCTGATAGAACTCGTCGATGGACAACCTGGGATTGAACAGGTATGCAGCAAGCACGCTGGTATCAAGCCGGCGGAGTATCCAGCGAAGTGCCGTGGTTTTGCCTGTACCGACCTCACCGGTTAACACAATAAGCCCTTTCGCGTTTTCCAGCCCGTAATAAAGGCTCGCAAGAACCTCGTTGTAGCTCGGCGTGAAAACGATGAACCGCGGATCCGGCGTTAGCGTGAACGGAAGGTCATTCAATCCGAAGAATTCTTTGTACATATCTACCTCTTTTCCCCTGCCCTGAAAGTTTTAGGACACCTTGCAAAAACTATGTAATCAGCTTGTCGAGAAGCCTCGTGGCCTGCAGTATGAAAACGATCAGCGGAATAACACCCAGCGACGCGGAAAAGCCTGCCGCGAGCTTGAGCCAGTGTGACCGCTGGATCCATGCCTTTTCACCTGCCGACAGCAGCGGCGGCACAGATGCGAGAACAGGCAGGCCTGTATAATGCTTGGCATCCTCGATGTTCTGTATCTTGAATAGCCGCGGCACCTCGAAGAACGCCGCAAGTAGCAATCCCAGGAATAGGCCTACACCGGCACCGACCATCGTCAAAAGGAAACGCTTCGGAGCGACGGGCGACTGCGGAACATTTGCAGGATCTTGGACACGGATGGTCTCGCCTTGAGCATTGGTCTCCACGCCAACGACGGTTTCGGCGTCGTTCTTTTTCTTCAGTATCTCGTCGTAGGTCTGTTTCGCGGACTGATACCGTGCGTTCAGGCCTTCAAGAGCGACCTTCACATTCGGGATCGAGTTTATTCGCTGTTCGAGTGCGGCTATTTGCCCGGTATTCTGCTGGCGCTCAACGTCCTTGTTTGAGATCTGCTGCTCGATCTGTCCGATCTGCGACTGGATACGCTGATTCTCGAGCTCCAAGCTCTTTCGCTGCAACTCTGCCTTACGGCTGGTCGCCTGTGTCGCCGTCTGCGATCTGCGCTCTGCGTTGCGTTTGAGGTTGTCAAATTCCTCATTTACGCGTGCTATCTCGCTCTGCTTTGCCACGACCGCAGGGTGTTTTTCTTTGTAGACCTTTAGAAGATTATCGAGCTGAGCGTTAAGGTCCGCGCGCTTTTTCATCAGTTCGCCATATGCCGGAGTATCCTCAATGGACACGGCACGCATAGTGTCCTGGACCTCTTTCTCGCCAAAATCCTCAATAAGGCGCATTTGCCTGTTATTTGCGGCGATCGAGTCGCTGAGGCGGCCCTTTTCGACCATCAGCGTCTGTTTTTCCTTAATTAGCGTGTCCTCACGAAGACGAAGTCCCTGAAGCTGAGCGACGAGGCCCTGTTCGGACTCCGGCAACGTGTTGACGTTCTGCATCATGATATCGAGACGCTGTTTCTCGAGTTCGTCCAGAGCTTCCTTCTTTTCAAAGAGCTGACGCTCAAAAAGCTGATTCGTCGATTCGGCGATCTCTGTCGAGGTCTGCACCTGTGCATTCACATACTTGCTCGCGAGTTCTGCGGTCACATTGCGTGCGGCCTGCGGGTCGCGGTCGCGATAGCGGATCCTGAACGCGGCGACCTTTTCGTTGCCTGATTCCTCGATCTCTACCTTGATGTTCTTGTACATACGCTCTACGACAAGTTCCATCGGCATTCCGGAACTGCGTTCGAGTTTGTACAGGTCGTATTTCACGATCATCGGCTCAAGTGACGAGCGGCTCAGAACTTCCTGATTGATCGTCGAAAGACGAAGCGAAAGGTCCTCACTCGAAAGCGCTTGGACCAGATTTGAAGACACCGTGGGTGGTTTGACGGTCAGCAGCGAGGTTGATTCATAGATACTGGGAAGACGATAGACCACGTACCCGATCGCGACGGTAAACGTAAGCATGGGCAGCAGAATGAGCCATTTCTGCCGCTTGACCATTTCGATCAGTTCACCCGGTTTTCTTTGTCTGAATTCTACGCTCATCGTTACTTTTTCCCTTTAATGCTCTTTACTTACTTGCCTGAAGGGTCGCCTGAACTGCCCTCTTCCGCTTTTCGAAAGTACTTCCTGGAAATTATGGCCGCTGCCATCAAAGCCACGCCGAAGACCAGAAGCCCTACGCTCTCGGGCATGGCCACGAAGAACGCTTCCACCGTTCCCACTACGGTCGCTCCTGTCAGATCGATATGTTCCATCAGTTACATCACCGTTACTTAAAGGCTTGCCAACACCCTTTTTGCTTCAGCCGCCTCGATGCTTGAGAGTTCATCGGCCGAACGAAGCGATGTCTCTACCTCGCGCCGGGCGCCGGCCCTGTCACCGTTCTGTGCCAATGCCATACCGAGACGAACTCGATAGCCGGGGTTCGCTCCTCCTTTTCGCTTTGCCTGCTCATCCAGAGCGACCGCCTTCCGGAACTGTTCTGCTGCCGGGCGGCTCAAACCTTTTTTCAAATAGACCCAACCGAGCGTGTCGTAAAATCCTGCCGTATTCGGACTCTTGGACACCGCCGATGAAGCGAGGTTCAATGCCTCGTCCAAATTCCCGCCGCTTTCCGCGATGAGCCACGCAAGATTATTTGCGGCGATCGGCGTTGAAGCGTTTAGTTCCAATGCCTTGCGATATGCCGCTTCTGCCTCCGAACGACGGCCGCGGGAGTCTTCCAGTATCCCGACCAACGTATAGATCTCGGCCGACGGACGTTTTGCCAAAACTGCCTGGTATTGAGCGGCGGCATCGTCGAGCCGGCCTTGTCCGGCAAGCAGGCTTGCGTAAGCCGAATATGCAGGAAGATAACTGCCGTCTAATTCGATGGCGGCCTTGAGTTCATTCTCTGCCTCGGCAATGTTCTTCTCCGCAACGAACACTGTTGACCTCAAATACCTCAGTGCCGCAAGGATGTCGGCTTTGCCCGCGTTTCGCTCGAGCAAGCCCGTGATCTTTTCATGTGCGTTCGCCATTCTGCCCAACCTGACCGAAGAGGTCACCACGCCGTTTATGGCGTCAAAGCTCTGCGGATCGATCGAAACTGCACGCTCATAAAGCTCCAGCGATGCTGCCTGATCAGCCACGGCGTCATGGTATTTCGCCATGTTGACCAGTGCGGTAACGGAACGCGGATTTTCACGTAGGACTGCTTCCAGATCGGCCTTTGCTTCATTATTTTTGCCCAGATCCAGATATGCGAGGCCGCGGGACGAAGTGCCGCGAAGACGGAGCTCGTAAATTTCCTGCGGACCGTTCTCTGAATTCGGCAAGGTCGAATTCGTTCGGTCGATAAGTTCGCCGGAGAGCTTGACCACGTTCTGCATTTCGCCCGCTGTGATAGCACTTTGGATCTTCAGCAGGCCGGTACGCATGTACGTCGGGTGGTAGCGTTCGAGGTCGAGGATAAAGGCATTTGCCTGATCGACCTGTCCTAGTGAAAGCCTTGCTTGAGCCATCAGGAAGAGAGCATCGCGCTTCGACGGGAAACGTTTCAGCACCTCTTCTAGGTCCTTTACGGCCTCTTCGCCTTTGTTCTCAGAGTTCTTTAATCTAGCCCGCAGCAGCAGGGCCTCGATATCCTGGTCGTTTATTGCAAAAAGAGCGTTGAGATGTTCGGTCGCCTTGGCTGGATCCCGGCGTTCGAGGAAGGTCTCGATCAGGCGATACCGTGCCAGTGCATAGCTCGGATGATCTTCCAGAATGTTCTCAAGTTCGCGTTCTGCTTCCTCGCCGCGGCCGGCTTCGGCAAAGAACCGAGCCAGTACTAGCCTGCTTTCGGGACTGTTTTCCTGTATCTCGACGAGCTCCCGATTTGCCTGCTCAGCCTTTTCCATCTGCCGGCTGGAGATATAGAATTCAGCGATCGCTTCGCGTGCCTCGATGTCGCTGCCGTTAAGCGAAATTGCAGTTTTGAATTTCTCTTCGGCCTCGGCATCGCGGCCGGCAAACATCAGCATGCGGCCGTATTCGGTGTGGCCTTTGACAGAATCAGGCACGGCGGCGAGTCCGCGTTTGATCGCGTTCTCGGCCTCAGCGGCGTTTTCGCGGGTCATATGAAGGCGCTGAAGGCTGATGTAGGATTCAATGCGTGCGGGGTCGAGGCCGATGGCGTATTCGACCCAAACCAAGACCTCTGCATCGGGGCGTCCCTCGGCGGCCATAATTGATGCCGAGAGAATATGGCCCTCGACGAACTTTGGGTCTGCCGCGAGTATCTCGTCCCGGAGTGCTTCCGTTTCGGCGATCATCGGCGGCTGAGTCATCAGTTGGTAATTACCGAGCCTGACCTTTGCTTCGAGATTCGACCCGTCGAGATGAATGGTCTTTTTAATTTCCTCGACCGCTTCATTGTACTGTCCCAAATTCTCGTGGGCCCTTGCCAAGCCCCAATGAGCGGCTGCGAGGTTATCATCGATCTCCGCGGCGGATCGGAACTGCATGAGTGCGTCATGAAATTTGCGCTTGGCAAGGTATTCCTCGCCCTTGGCGACAAACGATGATGCAGAATACCCACAACCGGAGATGAATGCGGCTGCAAACAATACTGCTGCAATGTAAAAGGATCTAAGCGATTGAAGATGGCACTCTCGGTAACGCATAACTTTGCTTTAAGTTGTTGCCGATCTTAGGTCGCTGCGGCCGGGGCAATGGCTGGTAGCGTCTGGATCGTTGGATCGCCGACAGATCGGCTTTGCGGCCTGCAATGCAGGCGTCGTAGTCAGAAGAAGATGCAATCAAGACGGATTTTCAGAAAAATTGCGATGGGTTCGCTAATCGGGAATAAAGGGTGGCAACTCATCTGCGACCCTGGCAGAAAGCTCAAGTGCGGCTCGGTCGGCTGCGGCCTCGTCATTTCCGATGGTTGTCATGACGCGGATGAGAGCACTGTCGGTACGCCGCTTAACGATACTGTCCACGACTGTATTCAACTTATTTCGATATTCGCTTGTCTCGGTTCTGCCGCGGCCTTGGTACCAATAAAGCATCACTTCTTTGTAGATGCCGTTCTCGATGACATATCGGCTCGCCTCAAAAGGAGGACCGTTCGCCGGCGTGACAGTAACAATGCTCGGATCGCTTAAGACCCAGCCGGCACCCGGAAGGCAGTTTTGTGGGCTGTGTACCGCCGTGCCCGTTCGCTGCGAGGCAAAGTAGCCAACATATATATTTGCCACGCGGCCTTGTTCGGCAAGAGTGTATTCGCGCATCGTGTAATCCGACGCTCTGAGGATCTTTTCAGTGGCTTCGCTGAACTTGAACTCCGCTCCTCGCTGCTGCCATTCGCCAAGGATCGATGGGAATTCCGCCAGATCTCGTCGTTCGACCGATGCCTCGCTTCGGAACGAGAACCAATTTATCGCAGCACCGGAAACAACAAGTATCAACGTCAAAGCAACCGCATGCCTAAGTGAAGAAGACGGTGCGACAGTCGGCGGCGGTTCTTTAAAGCTCTCGGGTCCACTGCCCAAAAGACGCTTCAGACCGATATTTACGGCGAACAGAATTAAAAGAGCTACCGCGTAAACGGCCCAGCCCGATGCATCGTGCCAAAACGGGCTTGTAGCCTGTTTGCCGTAATAATAAGACCCAAGGCCCGTCGCGGTCACGCGTGCGGAATTTGTCAATACAGCGATCGGAACCGCCGCAAACATCAATAGGACTGTCCTGATCGCATCGTTTCTCCGCAGTCGCAGAAAGCCGTTGTCGTCGGCGCTTCGGGTGAAGAACGCCAACACAAGAGCCAGCGTAATCAGCGTCATCAGCGATCTAATGCCGCTGCATGCTTCGACCACTTCGAGCGAAATTGTCTGTGTGGAGCCTTGCGGCAATATGTCAATGACATTACCCTTTCGCAACGTCGGAACATCAATAAGGCGTATGCCCCAAACGGCGATCTGTGAAGCCCATATCTGCAGCGGAAATGCGATCTTGTTGAAGGCGATCTGCGGGATCGGTATCGCCAGCAGCAGCAAAGCGACCGGAACCAAAAGCAGCTTCAATACCCGCCCACCCCAAAGAAATGCAACTATGCCGGCAAGCAACAGAACGAGCGAGACACGTTGTGTAAAGAGTTCCGACCCGAGCGTTCCTCCGAAAAGGAATATGAGGCCTGCAGAGACCAGCCCGATCCCCACAAGTATACTTGGACTGCCGGCAGCCTTTTTCAATTCGTCCCGGCCGAGCCACACTATCATCCCGATAACAAAAGGCACCAGCAGTCCGTGCGAGTAGTTCTCGTCTGTATACCAATCACTGGCCAATTTGATCAGAACGCCCGCATAAAGCACGACGACCGCGGCAAATATCGCCGCGGTTCCAATGATGCCGTTTTTGTCGCCTCTGTGCTCCGTCATGTCGGGCATTCGGCAAAAAACGACGAATCAGATCAGAATTCCGTAATGCAGATCTAGCTGACGCGATGCATCACCATATCGGCAATGCCTTCGAGCAGGTCGGTTTCGCGGTCGAGCGGGACGAGTGCGGAGCGAACATCTTCCAGAAGGTCGGCGGCCATCTCCGATGCCCTTTCTATACCGTAAAATGAGGCAAAAGTAGCCTTTGCCGCGGCGGCATCCTTGCCTGCCGTTTTGCCAAGTGTCTCCGTGCTTTGCGTGGCGTCCAAAATGTCGTCGGTTATCTGGAACAGCAGTCCGAGTTTCTCGCCGAATCTACCGATCGCAGCGGTCTCCTCATCATTTGAGCCCGCGATCAACGCCCCCGCAACTGCCGATGCACAGATCAACGACCCTGTCTTCATCTTATGTATCTCGCTGATCTCCTCGATCGAAGCGTCGGAGCCCTCCGCTTCCAGATCAAGTTGTTGTCCAGCGGCCATTCCGCCGGGCGTTCCGGCGGCGTCTGACAATAGTTGGATCAGACGAACCCGCGTTCCCGGTGCCAGCAGTTCGTCGTATGCGATGGCCTTGAACGCAATGGTCTGCAAAACATCGCCCGCCAGTATCGCGGTAGCTTCGTCAAATTGTTTATGACAGGAAGCACGGCCGCGCCGCAGGTCGTCATCATCCATCGCCGGAAGATCGTCATGAATGAGCGAATAGGTGTGGATCATTTCAATAGCAGCGGCCGTCCGAACCGAACGGTTGTCATCGGCTCCGAATGTCCGCCCCGCTGCGAATAGGATGGCGGGCCGAATGCGTTTTCCACCTGCGAAAATACTCCACCGCATCGCCTTATGCAGACGAACAGGTGACGTATCAGACGACGGCAAAAGCTCATCCAAAGCCGCGTCTATCAAAGCTCCGATCTCGACTATGAATTCAGCCGCGTCAGCCATCAAAGCAATTATCCGCTTTTCATCGTGATTTTCAAGACGGCCATAATTAAAGCACTACATTAGGTTTGACCGCTTAAACTCTTTGATACAATATCTTGTGGAAGAATTTTATTGACAATTAAGCGAGAGATTGTTTAGACTGCACTCGAATTGAGTAGCTCGCATTGAGCAATTCCCGTCGTTCAGATCTAATACAATTTCGGATACTGGTGTTAAAATGGTGTTACGGCAGTATCTTTGTCCGCAACGCATATGACCTCGCTTGGAGCATCTATGAGCACAGTGTTGGAATCGGCAATATCCTCTTACCTCGAAAACAACGGAGTCGGAAACGGAACGGGCACCGCCGCGGCCCGCAAAATAAAGCCGTTGGGTTTGAATGCTCAAAAGGTCGTCAGCAAGAGATATTCGCTGAAGGACGCAAGCGGCGAACCCCTGGAAACTTGGGACGACATCGTCCGCCGTGTCGTCGGCCATGTCTCGACCGCAGAGAAGACGCTTGAAACTCAGCGTGCTTTCTACAACGCAATGTCCGCGGTCATGCTTGCCCGCGATTTCGTCCCGAATACACCGTGCCTGGTCAACGCCGGCAAGCCTAAAGGCCAGCTTGCCGCTTGTTTTGTTCTTAATGTGCCCGATTCGATCGAGGGCATAATGGAACATGCCAGTAATGTCGCTATCATTCACCAAACGGGCGGCGGCACCGGCATGACATATGAATTCCTCCGTCCGGCCGGATCGATGGTCAATTCGACGCGCGGTGTGGCCTCAGGTCCCGTCAGCTTCATGAACATCGTCAATCAGACGACCGAGGTCGTTAAACAGGGCGGTGTCCGTCGCGGTGCTAATATGGGCATCTTGGCAGTGTCGCATCCTGATATTCTTCGGTTTATTCACGCCAAGAATGACCAGACCAGCCTGACGAATTTCAACATCTCGGTTACCGTAACAGACCTATTCATGGACGCGGTCGAGAGCGGCACATGGTTTCAGACGGAGTTCAAAGGCGAACCTTGGACGCAAGCCGTTTTCGACCCCGTCACAGGGCATGACTATGGCCTTTACAGGCGTCCGGATGGTTCAGTGGTAACATTTGCGGACAAACTGGCTTTCGAGACCGCGGATCTGACAGACTGTATCATCGAAGAACCGCCGATGCCCGGAATGATCTTTGCACCGGACATTTGGAACCGTATAGTCGCATCGGCACATAAATACGCCGAGCCCGGCATCATTTTCATTGACGAGGTCAATCGAAACAATCACATGATGGCCTCGATGGGGCCGATCTACGCCTGCAATCCCTGTGGTGAGCAGATGCTGCATTTCAACAACTCTTGCAATCTTGGCTCTATCGACGTCGCCAAATTCTATAAAAAGAACGACTCGGGCGAAGGGTTTGTTGACTGGGAAAGGCTTTCGTATGTGACACATTTGAGCACGCGTTTTCTTGACAACGTGGTCGATGCGGGAAATTTTCCGCTGCCTGAGATCGACGATGTCGTGAAACGAACGCGTCCGGTCGGACTCGGGATAATGGGCTTTGCGGACCTCTGCCTTAAACTCGGGGTCGTTTACGGCAGCGACGAGTCGCTCCACTTGATGCAGAAGGTCATGGGCTTTGTTCGCCGCGAATCGTGGCTTGCATCGTTGAGCTTGGGAAAGGAAAAAGGTGTATTCCCTGAATTTGAAGCTAACCGAAAGGCATACGAGACGTTCCTTTACGATGAGATCGGCATTCCCCGCGACATTCCGCTTACGCCAAGGAATTACGAGGTAACGACCATCGCCCCGACAGGAACTATCTCGCTCGTCGCCGAAACATCTTCCGGTATTGAGCCGAATTTCTCGTGGGCGTATGTCAGGCAAGACACTCTGGGCACGCGAACCTACGTACATCCGCTGGCTGCTGAGGCACTCGGCCTTGACGTCGATCATTCCGATGAAGATTCGATAAAGGCTGCCGCCGAGTATGTTGTCGAACACATGTCAGAACTCCCGAAAGAGTTCATCTCTGCCATGGATATCAGCTCGATCGAACATGTTCGAGTATTGGCCGCGGCGCAGAAACATGTTGATAATTCGATCTCAAAGACCTGCAACGGTGCTGCGACCGACACAGTCGAATCAGTCGATGAGCTGTACAAGCTTGCCCGTAAACTTGGCTGTAAAGCTGTCAGCTATTACCGCGACGGCAGCCGCGAGGGCCAGGTGCTGAACGCCATGAAGTCGGAGGCAAAGAAAGAGGAGAATGTGAGTGTTTCGGCAATCGATGAGGCTCCAATCATGGCTTTTCCGGAACCTAAGAATCTCAATTCCTCGCCGACCCCGGAAAGGGTCGAACGCCCGCGAGAGCTTCAGGGTTCTACATGGCGTATACCTTTCGAGGGCCAGAATCTCTATGTCACGGTCAATCACGATGGTGATCGTATCCTGGAGATCTTCGTTGCGGGCCCTATAAGTGCCGGCGTTGGACTGCTTGCTTCAAAGATGCTCCGCGGCGGTTTTGACGCCCATGACGTGGCACGCAGCCTGAACAAGGTCACATCAACGCACGCTGTTTGGTTCAACGAACGCCTTTTGACGTCGCCGGAACAGGCGGTCGCAGAGTGCATTTTCCTGGTTCACCGCAGACTGAACGGGATGCCGGAGTCGGAACGAGCCCAAAAACTTTCGATATCGAACGAAATGAGAATGTCCTCGATGATCAGTGAATGTCCTGAGTGCAGAGGGCAGCTCGAACACGCTTCCGGATGTGAAACGTGTCGAGACTGCGGATATTCGAAATGTAAATGATCTAGCGCCGCCGCTCGGTCTCTTGAGATACGAAAAACGGCGGATCGGTCTCACCCTTAAAGATCGTGAACGTGATAAGCCGTGACACTGCATAACGTTGGCGTGTGCGTGGATCCTGGATGTACCAGCGTCCGCGGAAAGTCCTTCCGACCAACGCCGGATCATAAGGCAGGTTCAGGCTGACCGAAGCATATCCATAACCAAATCCCGAGTCGATGATCGCCGCGGCGTAGTTCCCAAGCGTGCCGTTCGGAACTGCGGTCAAAATGCCGGGATCGCTCTCGCTGATCACCAGGACCGCTCGTCCCGATCGGACCGAGGTTTTCACAGCGATCGTAAAGTTGGGATTACCGAGCAGCGGAGGCTCGACCGCGACCGCTTCCGGCACGGTTGACGCCACGCCTGCCCTTCCCTGTCCCGAGATCTCAGGAATGCGGTTCGATTCAGTGAAAAGCCTCGGCCGGTCAAACGGCGGCATTTCGTTCGCGACACGCGGGTCGATCAGCGGCCGGCGCATAAAAGCAACAAGATCGGCCTTTTCGTCGGGTGTCATATTAAGCGGCCTTATGAGGTCGGTATTTATATTGTCCGCCGTGAAGTCGCCTCCGCGGTTGTAGAATTCCACCACCTCTTCGAGCGTCGAGAAACGCCCATTGTGCATGTAAACGTTCTGCAGATCGATATTGCGCAAAGGCGGCGTTTTGAATTGAGCGTCATTGAAAGGCACGCCGGTTATTGCTCCGCGGCCGCGGTCCTCGAACTGCGGACGAACACCGATATTGTGAAATGCCTGATCCGAAAGGAGCGAGCCGTCGTGGCAGACGCCGCAGCTGAGTTCGACAAACAGCGTCTTGCCGCGGTCTTCCTGTTCCGTTAGCGGCGTGGTCTGGGTCGCCCAACGGTCGAGCGGGGTCTGATCCGAGATCAGTGTTCTTTCATGCGTTGCGATCGCCATCACGATGCGTGCAGGCGTAACATCCGGCGAACCGAATGCCTCTTCAAAAAGCTCAGGATATGACCTGTTGCCGATCCACGTGCGGAGCCCGTTCGGAATGTTCCACGCGACCGCCAGAGGACGAACATTCTGGATCTTTGCCGCAATTTGGGTCCAGTTTCTGCCGAAATGCGACATTTCGACATCTGAGAGCGGCGGGCCGGCACTTTGACTCTCAAGCGAGGCAAGGTCACCAATTAATATGATGTTGGTGACCGGATCGCGAAATATCTCTGATGCGCGGCCGTCCCAAAAGAGGCCGTTGCGTGCATAGCCTGCGTTCAAATAGGATGGAGCCTTTCGGCCTGTGACTTGATCATTCAGGCCAAAAAATTGACTGGCCGAATAACTCCCGTCAGCACCGTTAACCGGCACGCCCCGCGATCCGAAAACATCGTCCGGCGTCCCATAGATCTGGTCGAATCCCGCATTTTGGGTCGAAAGGTCACCGACCACCGTACGGGGATCGGCTCCGCCCGCTGCGGGCCGATGACACGTTCCGCACGATACTGTATTTGTCGATGAAAGCTGTTCGTCCCAAAAAAGTGCCTTACCCAAGGCGGCTTTTGACGCAGTAACAGGATTTTCGGCCGGAGCCGGTGGCGGCTCCAACGCCGGGAACTGAACCCCGACGATCGCCCCGTTCGCGGCGGTACCTTGATCCGGCGAGCTGAAAGGGCTGAGCTGAGCATTTCGCTCGCCGCGAATCCAATAGTAATACGTCTGCTCGGGCGTCGCCGTTGTATCGTAAAAATAATTGGCGGCCGTCGTTCCGACCTCTGTCGCGCCGCCACTGTCATTCACGGTATTGCGATAGATCCGATAGGTTGACGCTCCGAACATTGCGTCCCAGATTATGCCGACCTTCAGGCCGTAGGCGTTATCCGAGGCGATAACGCCCGTCGGAGCAGGCACCGAATCACTCCGCTGCCGGAGGTCAGATGCCCCTGCACCTGCGTTGAATACTAAGAATGCGGATGCGAGCGAGAGAAAGACCGCAACGATCAAAAGCTTGGTTCGAAACATATTGTGAGTGATCGGGACATCATTCGGAGGGCGCCGAAGCTCGAAGCAGATGACCGAAAGGAAATTTTAGCATCAAACCCGCGCACGGGTAAACCAATACTAAACAGAGTGCGCCCGGGTGACTGTATGGGTTAGAATCATTTTGCTTTACATACTTTTTGGTTATGAGATATTTCCGCTTCTTGGCTGTCGCCGTTTTGACACTCTCTTCTATCCAGATCGCATTTTCGCAGGATACGACCGTGCGTCCGCGGACGGCACCGTCCGTTGAGCCAAGTCCACAGCCGACCGCAGCAGCGGCATCCAATGAAGCTCTGATGACGCTTCAGTCGCGGCTGCGGCAATTGGTATTTTCGCCGGAGGCACGCCGAGGACGCATCGGTATAAAAGCGGTATCGTTACGAACGGGTCGGGTCATTTTTGAGAATGATTCTGAAAAATACTTTGTGCCGGCATCTAACCAGAAGAGTTTTACGGTTGCGGCCGCCCTCGAAAGACTCGGGCCGGATTTCCGGATCATCACAAACGTGTTCGCCGCGGGAGCCCCGGACAGCAATGGCGTGATACGCGGCGACCTCAGGATCTTCGGCCGCGGCGACGTATCAATATCAAAGGCCTTTTATAACGGTGACGTCTTCAAGGGCATTGATGCCCTCGTCGACCGCATTGCAGCTGCAGGCGTGAAAAGGATCGAAGGTTCGATAGTCGGTGACGAAAGCTATTTTAGGGGTTCTGCGATCCCTAACACTTGGGAATGGGACGACCTGCAGTGGTACTACGGAGCAGAAGTCTCGGCATTGCCGATCAACGATAATGTTGTCGAACTTGTTGTCCTGCCGGGCTCACAGGGGTCGCCGTGCCGGATAACCATCACCCCGCCCAGTACCATTTATCAGATCGTCAATACATGCACTACTGGGTCTTCAGCCTCCGGAAAGACGCTCAACATTCACAAAAAGCTCGACCGAAATGTTTTGGAGATATCGGGTGTCCTGCCCAGCGGCGACAGTGGCCACCGCGGCCCCATCGCGGTCAGCCGTCCCGCGGAACTTTTTGTCGCTCTTCTCAAACAAAGATTGGAGGCGAAAGGAATAGCGGTCGCCGGCGACACACGTCTGCTTTCGCCCGGCGTCACGGCGAACGACACTCCTGTCGAGGTCGCACGGCTAGAATCACCGCCTCTCTCAGTGATCGCTGCCAGAACAATGAAGCCGAGCCAGAATATGTACACCGAGGTTCTGTTGTGGACGCTCGGTGAAGAGGTCGGCAGAAAGAGCGGCGGCTTCGGCGACAGTTCCACACTCGGACTGAACGTACTGAAAGAGTTTTTGAAACAGGCCGGTATCGATGCTGACGGCATTGTGCCGTATGACGGCAGCGGAATGTCGCGGCACAATCTCGTCACTCCCGCCGCAAATTCCAGGCTTTACGAATACATGGCGAAAGAGAGCCGATACTCAAGAGCATGGCGTGACAGTTTAACGATCGGCGGAATTGATGGGACTTTGACGAATCGTTTCAAAGGCACTGCAGCGGTAAACAATATGCGCGGAAAAACAGGAACGTTGAATCAGGTCTCAGCTCTGACGGGATATGTTTCGACGGCGGGCGGCGATGAGGTGGTGGTTTCCGTAATGGTGAACGGTGTCGCTGAAACGCGTCAGCGGGTCGCGCTGATCGACGCAATGATCGTTGAGCTGGCGAATTTTCGCGGCACGCTGGACCAATAATACGTTCAATCGCAAAAAGAGGCGTTCCGCTCGAAAATATCGAACGGCCGCCTCTTGTAAATATCCTGAATTCTTAAGCTACCAGCGGTTTCCGCCGTAGTTTCCGCCGCCTCCGCCTCTTGGGCGGTCCTCACGCGGACGGGCTTCGTTGACGACCATATTGCGCCCGTCATATTCGGAGCCGTTGAATTGTGCGATCGCGTTCGTAGCGTCATCGTCGGATGCCATTTCGACAAAACCGAATCCACGCGAACGTCCTGTTTCGCGGTCGTAGACCACGTTTGCCGATTCCACTGCTCCTGCTGTCGCGAAATGCTCCTGCAGATCCTCACTCGTAACCCGGAAAGACAGGTTACCTACATACAATTTGTTTCCCATTTCTATCTATTGTCTTTGTACGAAGCGCTAATTGCGGCAGGCAGAACAAGGAAGGCCCTAAAGGAAATTCCCGTCAAGACAGCGGCGGTTCCTACTCAAAATAGCAAAACTTCAATTGGCCTACTAACTAACTCTCAAGAACCGAATCGCGATCGCGCCGCTTAACGTAACCGGACGGGTGAATCAAACACTGATATCTGACGAGAGCAAAACAGTAGTAAGTATGCCCCTTTTTTAATTTTGAGGCAAGCGTAAACTCGGACGTCAGAAATTTCGCATCATGCGTATCGGAGCACTGTTAAAAGCTTTTCATGAATGCCGCCAAAACCGCCGTTTGACATGATCGCAACCACGTCACCGTCTGAGAGTTGCGGCCTCAAATGTTCGATGATCGCGTCAGCATCGTCGAGCGTTCGCGCAGGCTTTCCGGTCGCGGCGATATCGGCGACGAGCTTAGGCACATCAAGCACTTCGCCGTAATTTTTTGCGTCTTCCGGATTGAACACGCCTGCGATGATAACGACGTCAGCATGCACAAACGCCTCTTTATATCTGTCCTCGAAAACCGACAACCGCGACGACCTTGAGCGCGGCTCAAAAACCGCGATCAATCGATTCTGGGAATACCGCTGCCGAAGAGCTCTCAGCGTCTCGTCAACCGCGGTCGGATGATGGGCGAAATCGTCTATCACCGTAACGCCGCGTTCAATGCCGCGGACCTCCATACGCCGCTTCACCGATTCGAACGTGTCGAATGCCTCCTGCAATTTTTCCTTGGAAATGCCCCACGCGTGAGCAGCGACAATCACAGCGAGGCAATTTCGGACGTTGAACTCGCCGATCATCTTGGTCGTGAATTCCGCCCATTTTTCTCCGTCACAATACACAGAGAATGAAGTTCCTTCACCCGAGAAGGCGATATCGCGTGCCTGCCATTTGGCGTCGTCCGACAATCCGAACGTCTCGACGGTGGTGAAAAGCTTCCCTTTCATCTGCTCAAGCACCTCGACGACCACCGGTGAGTCAATGCCGCAGATCAGGCGGCCGTTGCCCGGAACCAGGTTCATCAGCCGCGAGAACTGCCACTTGATCGCGTCTAGGTCTTTGTAGATATCAGCATGGTCGAATTCGATATTGTTTATGATCGCGATCTCCGGCAGATACGACATGAACTTTGGCTTCTTATCAAAGAATGCCGTGTCATATTCATCGCCTTCTATAACAAAATAGTCGCTGTCGGTAACTCGAAAACTTTGACCGAAATTCTGCACAACGCCGCCTACGAGAAACGTCGGATCGAGCCCGCCGACCTCGCAAACCCACGTTGCGAGGCTGGTCGTAGTTGTCTTACCATGAGTTCCGGCGACCACGAGCGAATGCCTTCCGCGAATGAACTCCTCACGTACAATTTCTGCCTGCGAACGGTAAACCAGCTTGCGGTTGAGCACTTCCTCAAGCTCCGGATTGCCCCGCATTATCGTATTGCCTACGACGGTGATATCACGCTCGAGGTCGGTATTCTCAGCCTTGTAGCCCTGGATTATCTCGATGCCGAGCTCCTCTAGCTGTGTTGACATCGGCGGATAGACATTCTGATCCGAGCCGGTTACTTTGTGGCCGCGTGCCTGCAGCATCCCTGCGAGGGACGCCATCGCCGTCCCGCAAATTCCAATTAGGTGATAGTGCATCTGATTATTTGCCGGTAAGCTCCTTCACAAGTTCGTCGGCATCGTAGATCTTCCGCAACGACTCAATGATGCCCGCAGAATGTACGCCGACGGCACGCGAGCCTTCTCCCTCGTCGATGTACCAATAGCGGTTAGAGAGCTTTTGCAGATTGCTATCGAAATTCAATCCGACGATCTCGCCGTTTCGGTTGATGACCGGCGAACCGGAATTCCCGCCTATCGTATCCGCCGTGTAAACGAAATTCAACGGCGTAGCCAGATCGAGTTTTGTGCGGGCGTCCATGACACGTTTCGGCAGGTCGAAAGGATGCCTTTCATTAAAGCTGAGTGCCCGATCATAAAGCCCGAAGAACGTCGTTTTGTACGGCACCAGCGTTGTGTCCTCATCGTAACCGAGCACCTTGCCGTATAGTATGCGAAGCTGCGAATTCGCGTCCGGCGGCATCGTCTTGCCGTAAACCGCGAATCGTGCCTGAGCGATCTTCGTGCCGTTGGCTGTTTCTACGTTCAGGATGTTCACCTCATTCCAAGCTCTCAATTCACGGATCACCGGCTCGGCCCGCTTCGCGAGCGTGATCATCGGCTCGGTCGAATTTAGAACTGCATCCGCTGGACCGTCGAGCATCGCCCTGCGGACGTTGACATCGTCGAGTTTTGTCTCACGAAACGCGCGTCCGACTACCTCGGACGGCTCGGCATCGCCAACTGCTGCCTTGATGAACGGGTCATTTACTCCCAGAGCCTTCCTAGCTTCTTCGAGCCAGGAACGCAGTGCCGCCTCGTCCATCTCTTTGTAGACGGGAGTCGGTGAGAGTATCGAATTTCGTGTGGCGGCAACACGGCCTTCGCGATATTCGGGCAAACGCTGAGCCTCGGGTTTTGCCATTTCGAGGTGATATGTCACGATCTGCTGAGCGATGGTCGCGATGCGCGACGCGGCAAGATTCGAGAACGCCAGGCGATCCGCCATCGCGGGCAATTTCGCATATGCTCCGGCTATGTTGTTCCACGCGGGAGCATATTCGCGTTCGAGTTCGGGTTTTGCCTTTAGCCTGTCACGCAGATCCTTTTCCTCAGCCTCTTTTCGGCTGAAGTTACGGGGATTCAGTAATCCAGACTGCTGTCCGTCGAGCCGCTTGAGAGAATTAGCAAATGAACGCATTCCCTGTTGCGCCTGACGTGCCTGCTCCGCACCGAGTTTCGCGTAATCTTCAAGCGCCTTGCGTCGGAGTTCCCATACCTTCTTCTGCAGCGGATTGCCGACGTCGCGTTGATAAGCGAGCTGTGCGACGGTTAGCAATCGTGCCGTTGATCCCGGATAGCCCGAAACAAGGATGAACTCGCCGTCCTTTGCTCCCGCCGCCGACCATTTCAGATAATTCGGCGTATTCGCGGGTTTGCCATTTTCGTAGGCTCTGAGGAATGTGAAATCCAGATCGTGCCGCGGAAATGTGAAATTGTCGTAGTCGCCGCCGAAAAAAGCCGTTTGCTCTTCGGGAGCCATAACGAGACGTACGTCGTTGTAGCGTTTGAAACGATAGAGCCAGTATTCGCCGCCGCTGTAGAAGCTGATCACCTGGCACGAAAGCCCTGATGTCGCGTTGCAGTCTTTTTCGATAACGGCGATCTCGGCACGTCGCTTCGCCGCGATCTCTGCATCATTTGTCCCTGACTTTGCAGCATCCAAGACGCGTTTCGTCACATCCAGATAAGAAGCGAGGATCGAAACCTCGGCGTCCGGTATCTTCAGCTCTTCCGCCTGCGTCCTGGCATAAAAGCCCGTTTTCATCAGGTCGCGTTCTTTTGTCGAAAGCCGGGCGATATAGCCTGCCGCGACATGATGGTTTGTCGCGACGAGGCCGTTCGGCGACACGAACGCCCCCGAAGCTCCGCTGACCTTCGGACTTGCGAGCCGAATTTTATCAAGCCACTCCTGCGAAGGCTCGAAATTATACCTTTCCTTCCACTGCCGCAGCGGCGGATTGTCAAAGGTCCACATTCCCTCATCCGCAAGCGCGATGGGGACCAACAGCGAAATAAGAAGGAAGAAGCCGGCTATACGTTTCATAATATTGATCTCGACCACGAATTAATTGTTCAGAAGTTTGGTCAGTCGTTCCAGTGAACCATTAAGTATCTCATCTTCACGAGCGATGCATATACGAACGTGGGCGTCCCATGTATCGCTGTCCGCAAAGGCTGAGCCCGGCGTCATCCCGACGCCCGCCTCTCTCATGATCATCTCGTTGAACGCGATAGCATCGTCGAACCGCCTGGGTATCCGCGCCCAAATGTAGAATGACGAACCCGATTCGTAGATCTCAAATCCCAGTTCTGCAATGCCCTCGGAAAATCGCTGCCGTTTAATGTCAAACTTTTCGCGAAGCCGAGGATAATATTCATCGTCGGACATCAGCACCTTGCTAAGAGCGGCCTGAAGCGGCGTCACCGGGCAAACGAAGATCACATTCGCTGCATTGTTAACAGGTCCGATGAGTTCGCCCGGACCATATGCATAGCCTAGCCTCCATCCGGAGATGTTCCAGGATTTTGAGAACGAATTGACTGTGATCGTGCGCTCCCACATATCAGGCAGCGACGCGATCGGCGTGTGCGGGTTCTCGCCCGTCAAATAATGCTCATATACCTCGTCAGAGATGACCATCAGGTCAAGTTCCTTCGCAACGTCCGCAATGGCTTCAAGTTCCGTTTGCGTCATCACCTTGCCGCTCGGATTCGCCGGCGAACAAACGATGATCGCCCTTAGCGGAAACTCTGCGCGGTCTTTCAAACGCTTACAGTGTGCGAGAAGCTCATCTTTGTCGAACGTCAGGTCATCATTAAGTTCGAATGCCTCATTCTTAGCTCCGAATTCTTCCAAGATCCGTCGGTGATAAGGATAATAGGGCTCAAACACCAGCGCCGCGGCCTCGCGCAAATAGCTGAGAGCGATCCCGATCAGGGCTCCCGTACCGCCATTTGTGATCATCAATTC
The DNA here is from genome assembly GCA_019639155.1 of Acidobacteriota bacterium. GTDB lineage: Bacteria > Acidobacteriota > Blastocatellia > Pyrinomonadales > Pyrinomonadaceae > OLB17. Next base: position 116,656 of record JAHBSJ010000002.1, read on the forward strand.
AAATGGCCGAGCGTCGATATTCACATCAATGGCGTTGTATTTTGCGATCTTTGCGGCGACTGCTTTCCGCAGTTCAGCATCGCCTTCGCTGCCGCCGTAATGATTGCGGCTGGCGGCGATCTCGGCCGCCGCGGCCTCGGCAAGCCGCGGATCTATCGGCAATTCGGACTGGCCCTGAACCAGATTCCCGCTGGGCGGCACAAGCCGCGTGATCGCACGTATGTCGGGCTTTACTTTCGTCAATTTCGCTTCGGTCATAAAGACTAAAATAACAGTTTTCGCACGTCTAGCCTAAACGTCATCGAAGCCGAATGTAGACTGCACGACAACACGAATGTGCTAGAATCCTAAAGAATATTTGGTTATGGCAAAGCTATACATTCTAATTCCGGTCTTGATCGCGGCTGCGGCTTTGTCGCCGTTTGAGGGACTCGCTCAGGCTCCGAACGACGTTCTGGCAAAGGCGACGGGGCATGTCGTTCGCGTTGGGAACCTAAGAGATGACCTTCAGGCAGCCTCGGAAAAGCTTCCGGAAGAATTGCGTTCGGCGCGGGCCGCAGCTTTTGATCGAATGATGGCCGAGCGTGTGCTTCAGATCGAGGCCAGAAAACAGAATACGACCGTCGGCAGGCTGCTTGCGAGTACTCGTTCAAAGATCGCCGATCCGCCGGCGGCCGAGGTTACCAAGCTCTACGATGCAAACCGCACCTCTCTTTCCACTTATTCTGAGGCCGAGGGCCGCCAGATCGTGATCGATTATTTGCGGCAAAAGCCCGAACAGGAAGCGGTCAGCGCACTGATACTGGAACTGCAAACAAAATACAAGGCTACAGCCGGAAAGAACGTGAATTCGGCAGAGCTGAAACCCGCCGAAGTTGTGGCAACGATCGACGGCAAGACAATAACTGCTGCCGAGTTCGATAGATATGTCGAATTCGACCTTTACGAACTGCGTGCCGATAACGCCGAACGCCTGCGCGATGCCGCCGCTGAGATGCTGCTGCAAAAGCTGATCTCAGACGAAGCCGCTGCGGAAAAAATAGACGCCGGTGCTCTGATCGCCCGAGAGATCACGAGCAAAATGAAGGACTATTCCGACGAGGAACGGTTCGCTTTGGAAGCCACATTTAGAAACCGGCTATTCCAAAAATACAAGGCCGAGATATTGCTCGATCTGCCGAGGCCGCCGGTTTTCAATATCGACACCGCGAACAGTGCTGCGGTCGGTCCGGCGGACGCCAAAGCTGTTATCGTGATGTTCAGCGACCTTCAGTGTTCGGCGTGTGCAGCTGCTCATCCGATCATCAAGAGCGTTGTCGCCGAGTTTCCAAACAAAGCCAGATTCGTCGTCCGCAACTTCCCTCTCGAAGGCATTCATAAGAACGCCCGCAACGCCTCGCTCGCAGCTCGTGCCGCGTTCAATCAAGGAAAGTTCTTTGAATTCGCCGAGATCCTATACAAGAATCAGAATAGATTGGATGCTGATTCGCTGGCTGAATACGCCAAACAGTTAGGTTTGAATGAAAAGCAGTTCGACGCGGACTTTAGGTCGGAAAAGACGGCGGCGGATATTGATCGCGACATTTGGGACGGCGAAATGCTGCAGATCTCCGGGACGCCGACGGTTTATGTGAACGGCATCCGGATGCGCAGGATCTCCGCGATATCGCTCCGCAATGCCATCGAAACTGCGTTGTCCCACTAGTACGCCCGCACTTTAGGTTGATATGAGAAAGTTGATGTTGCTCCTGTTCGCTTTAATGTTCACCGCCTGTTCGCAAAGCGGGCCTGCCGCCCCCGCGAACGGCACTGCTTCGAATACGAACGCTACCGCCCCCGCGAAAAAGGAATCTGTTCCGGTCTATACGTTCGAGATCGTCAAAACGCACCCGCACGATCCGCAGGCTTTCACTCAGGGGCTTTTTTATCACGATGGTTTTCTGTATGAGAGCACCGGTCAAGAAGGGCGTTCGCAGCTGCGAAAGGTTGAGATAGCGACCGGCAAGGTACTGCAAAAATGGGACCTGCCCGGCGACAATTTCGGCGAGGGGGCCGCACTCTTGAACGACAAGATCTATCAGATAACCTGGCGAAATGGTATCGGCCGCGTGTTTTCCTTGAATGAACTCAAGCTGCTGCGTGAATTCAGCTATATCGGCGAAGGCTGGGGCCTGACGACCGACGGGACCAACCTGATAATGTCGCAAGGAACGCATGTCTTAAAATTCATGGAACCGGAATCTTTCAAGCAGACCAGGACCCTGCCCGTGCTTCGAGAGGACGGACGGCCGCTGATGAATTTGAACGAGCTTGAATATGTCAACGGCGAGATCTGGGCTAACGTCTGGCACTCGGAAAGGCCTGACATTCTGGGCAAGACGAACCACATCGCCCGCATCGATCCGGAAAACGGCAAGATCGTCGGCTGGATAGACCTTACAGGAATTTCACCCGACGACCAGCCGAAACCCGACAATGTGAACGATCCCTTTGACCCAAAGGCGGAGAACACACTGAACGGCATCGCATACGACCCGGCGACCGGGCGAATTTGGGTGACCGGAAAGAACTGGCGTAAACTTTACGAAATACGAGTCGTCCCGAAGAACCAATGAACGAAACTGACCGCATATTCATGATGCGTGCGATCGAACTCGCACGTGAAGGCGTAGAAGCGGACGCCGGCGGGCCGTTTGGCTGCGTGATCGTAAAAGACGGCGAGATTGTCGGCGAAGGGAACAATCGCGTTACGTCAACCAATGACCCGACCGCTCATGCCGAGGTCGTCGCTATTCGCGAGGCGTGTGCAAAACTTGGTTCATTTCAGCTTGAAGGCTGCTCGATCTACGCTTCGTGCGAGCCGTGCCCCATGTGCCTCGGTGCGATCTATTGGTCAAGGCCGGCGGCTATCTTCTATGCGGGAACGCGTGACGATGCGGCGGCTGCCGGTTTCGACGACCGGCTCTTCTACCGAGAGCTTGAGCTTCCCAATGAAGAGCGTGACCTTAGCATGCAGCAAATGATGCGTGATGAAGCGCAGGCGGCTTTCCGCATGTGGATCGAAAAAGAGGACAAGATCGAATACTGATGTCTGGAAACACGGTCTTTTTCATAGTACTCGCTCTTGTAGCCGGCATTATGGTGCCGCTTCAGGGTGCCGTGAACAACAAGCTTGCCGGCGCGTTGGAAAGCCCCATACTTGCATCATTCATATCTTTCGTTATCGGCACCCTTTCACTTCTGGTTTTCGTGATCGTATCGGGTACGGGTTTTTCGGGACTCGCATCGGCCAAGAATGCTTCTGCGGTAGCCTGGACCGGCGGCCTGCTCGGTGCTTTTTTTGTTACGGCTTCGGTCGTCTCCATTCCCAAGCTTGGAGTTGCTCTGACATTTAGCCTGATAGTGGCAAGCCAAATGCTCGTAACTATCATTATCGATCATTACGGACTGCTCGACGTGCCGGTGAAAGAGGCCAGCCTGCCGCGGATCGCTGGGGTATTACTGATAATAGTCGGGGTCGTGCTGATCAGGCGGTATTAGGATCCCTCGAAAACGTTCAATGGAAAGCCGCAGCATTCCCAAGCCGGAAAAACGGAGCAAACTCCGCAATATCCTGGGGCGAGAATACTACACGGCGAGACGACGCATCTTATGGTTTGCAAACGCCGGAAGCTTCGCCAAACCTGACCCGAAGACACGTCTAGAACATCCGATCTTCAAACACAGGTCGACCATTCTACGCCCGCTCCGCGACGTGGAGATGTATCTGCAGCACAACAAGCGGACGAACCTGCGGCTTGCGATCGAGCGTATTGACGGCACTGTGATCAGGCCCGGCGAAACGCTTTCTGTATGGCGGCTCGTGGGGCGGCCGACGGCATCCCGCGGATTTCTCGAAGGCCTTGTCCTGCACAACGGCCGCATCGAAAAAGGCATCGGCGGCGGGCTCTGCCAGCTTGGCAATCTTTTGTATTGGATCGCTCTGCATTCGCAGCTCACTGTCGCGGAAAGATATCGCCACGGATTTGACGTTTTCCCGGACATCAACCGAACGATCCCGTTCGCCTGCGGTGCGACGCTGGCATACAACTACATCGACCTTCAGCTTCGCAACGACACGTCCAAATCGTACCAAGTGCGGCTCTGGATGGACGACGAATACCTGCGCGGAGAGCTTTTCTCCGATGTGCCTGCAGAATATGAATACGAGATATTCGAGACCGATCATCAGATGAAACTTCAGCCGTGGGGCGGCTACACACGGCACAATCGTATATGGCGGCGGAAAACAAGCCTGATCGACGGCATGACCGACGAAGAGCTAGTTACCGAGAACCACGCAATAATGATGTACGAACCGCTCCTTACCGCCTGATAACAAATCTTTACAATTTCGTCGGGAACTTTCTTTTCTTCTTTGGTGTCTAATGACTCAGCGGACGGCACCGCCGCGAAAGGAGGAAAGAAATGTTTGACCAATTATTGATCAGTGAAACTGAAGGCACCCGAACAAAGGGCCGCCGCGGTTATTTTGCGGTGTCAGGCATTGCGATGGTGACGCTGCTTGTTACGGCCTTCGTGTATAGCATTTTTGCTATCGATTTTCGGATCGCTTCAAGCGGATTTGAAGTGACTCAGATGCTTATGCCGGTGATGCCGCCGGCGGCTGAACCGGTCCCGGAACCGCAGCCCCAACCGCGTCAGAGCATGCCCGCTACACCGCAGAGGTCAGAAACTAACGTACCGACCCGTGCCGTAAATATGGCGAGGGTCGATGAAACGAGGTACGTGCCGAAAGAGGTGTCGACCACACCGAACACGACACTTTCGCGTCCCCTCGGTGATGTAAAGTTCACCGGCAGAGATACGAATCCCGTCGATCCCGGCACATCCGGACGAGAACCGGGAACAGGCACAGGATCGCTCGGCGGAACAGGTACCGGACCGGCTACAAGCACCGTGGCAAGGAACGATGATCCCCCTCCGCCGCCGGTGAAGCGAGATCCGCCGCCCCCACCGGCCCCGCCGAAACAGATCTCAGGCGGCGTGGTGAACGGTAAGGCGATCAGCTTGCCAAAACCTGCGTACTCAGCTGCGGCAGTTGCAGTAGGTGCGTCCGGCAGGGTTGACGTTCAGGTGTTGATCGACGAGAGAGGAAATGTAGTTTCGGCCAGGGCCGTAAGCGGCCATCCGCTGCTCAGGGCGTCAGCCGAACAGGCGGCCCGCAACGCCAGGTTCGAGGCGACAAAACTCTCGGACGTTCCGGTCAAGGTGTCCGGCGTCATAATCTACAACTTTACGAAGTCGTGACCAACGACAGAATAAGGGGGAATGAGCGGGTTTCGGCCCGCTCTTTTATTTGATCTCGCCAGCCGCGCGTGCTTTTCGGAAAAAAGCTGCGATATCGTCATTGTCGAAAGCATAGACCGGAACATCAAAACCGCTTTCCAATTCTGAGAACTGCATTCCGTCGATCAGGACCGGCTCATCGGATTTGACCGCGGCTCCCGGTATAACGACAAACTCCCCTTCGACAAAGTCCCGCATCGCCAATATGTCCGAGCCTGAAAGCAGGCCCGCCACCGACACATCGCCGCCAAAATATCTATTCGGCGCCGCCACAACGTGAAACTCTGTCCCGAACACCTCGTTAAAATGCGCGATATGCTCCGAGAGGATCGGGGCGAACATTTCACCGGTGATAAAAGTGCCGTAATTCGAACTAGGAAGCTCTTTCGGCTTTTCGGACCCGGCTGGCTCGTGAGACAGAACGCTGACACGCGGATCTCGAAAGCCCCGCCGTCCGGGATCTAAACTCGACACTGCAACTGCCGGCTCTCTCATCAGCTCGTCAAACCGTTCAGAAAACGTCCTGACCATCCCAACGCCGTCCTCGATCTGAGGATAGTCTCCGTAGTGCTCTCGCCCGGGCACATCGATCCCGGCCTTTAGATATATCTCATCGCCAAGGAATGCGAATGTGGTTCCAAGTGTGCTGCGGAATTCGGCCTGCAGTCCGGATAACTGAGCGATCAGATCGCGGCAGAACTCCGGCGTGACGCGGCTGAGGCGTTCGTCGGTGTTGTACCGCGTCAACGCCACGGGCACGATCGCAACCGAAACCACGCCAGGATAGTATGCGGCGAGATCCCGCAACGTCTTTTCCAGGATCGCACCGTCATTTATACCGGGGCACAGAACGACCTGAGCGTGTATCTCGATACCGTTATCGATCAGCCGCTGCAGCTTGACCGAGATGTCCGCACGCTTTTCGTCAACGCCGAGCAAATAAGCTCGCGTTTTCAGGTCCGTAGCGTGCACCGAAACATACTGCGGCGATAGACGCTGTTCGATCACGCGTTTCATCTCGTCCTCGGTGATCGAGGTCAGCGTCGTGTAGTTGCCGTAAAGGAACGAAAGGCGAATATCCTCGTCGCGGACAAAGAGTGACGGACGGGCATCTTCAGGATTGCCCTTACAAAAGCAGAACAGGCATTCATTCGCGCATTGCCGCGGGACGATCTGCTCGAACATCAGCCCGAGCGGTTCGCTTTCTTCGCGGTCAAATTCGACCTCGAAAACGTCGCTTCCCTGCCGCCGCACCTCAAAAAGCAAGTCGGTCTCGCCGGCCGTCTGATACCGAAAATCGAGGTGATCGCGAACGGGCCGGCCGTTGACGCGAACGATGCGGTCGCCGGGACGCAGCTCGAGCTCCTCGCCAAGGCTGCCCGGCTCGACCTCTGTAATGGTCACTCCGGGCCGGCGAAGCTGCGTTACAGCAGGCGTTACGGCAAACTCATACATAAAAAAAAACAAATCCCGCGAAACACACGGATCACACGAAAGGAAACTTCATTTTCGCGTCTTTTCGCGTGTTTCGCGGGTAAATATTTCCGGCTCGACTAAGCCGCTGCGGCTTTAAGGTCGATCAGCGAATCAAGCGGCGTGTATTCGATATTCTGCGAAGTCGCGACCGCTTCGTAGGTGCATTTGCCGGCGTAGGTGTTCACGCCTTCACGCAGGCCGACGTCCTCCCTGATCGCACGTTCGAAACCCTTGTTCGCGAGGTCGAGTGCATAGGGCAGCGTTGCGTTCGTCAACGCGAAAGTCGATGTACGCGGCACCGCACCCGGCATGTTCGCTACGCAATAGTGCAGCACGCCCTCTTCGTAATAGGTCGGGTTCGAGTGCGTCGTAGCACGCGTCGTCTCAAAGCAGCCGCCCTGATCGACCGCGACGTCAACCAGCACCGAACCTTTCGGCAGCAGATGCAGCATATCGCGTGTAACGAGTTTCGGAGCGGCAGCACCTACGACCAGAACCGCACCGATAACGAGATCGGCATGAGAGATCGCTTCTTCGATCTGATATCGCGACGAAGCAAGCGTCTGCACTTTTGAAAGGAAAATATCGTCAAGCTGGCGGAGCCGATCCAGATTACGATCGATGATCGTCACCTTTGCGCCAAGACCGACCGCCATTTTCGCGGCCTCAGTGCCCACAATTCCGCCGCCGATGATGACGACATTCGCTGCAGGAACACCCGGAACACCGCCGAGCAAAATTCCCTTGCCGCCGTTCATCTTTTCCAGATACGTCGCACCGACCTGGACAGACATCCGTCCCGCAACCTCGGACATCGGCGTCAGCAGCGGCAGTTTGCCATGAGCGTCCGTAATGGTCTCGTACGCCACGCCTGTCACGTTGCGCTCCATCATCTGCTTGGTCAGTTCGAATTCAGGAGCAAGGTGCAGGTATGTGAAAAGCAGCTGGTTCTCACGCATACGCGGATATTCGGGAGCAATGGGCTCTTTGACCTTTACGACCATGTCGCCCGCTTCCCAAACCTCGTCGGCCGTTTCGAGCATTGTTGCGCCGGCCTTGACGTACTGCTCGTCAGTAAATCCTGAGCCTTCGCCCGCCGTTTTCTGCACGAAAACTTCGTGCCCCGCATTCTCCAACGCCTGCACGCCCGCCGGCGTCAGCCCGACGCGATATTCATTGTCTTTTATCTCTTTCGGTAATCCGATCTTCATTTATAAACTCTCCGATAAAAAAATTGCTAACAGCCCTGCAGCAAACGTCAATTTTACGCTGTTGTCCCAAAAAACGTGAAATGCGTTAGCCGAAAACTGCTCGTTCAATTCAAAAGCAGCGGCCGCCGTTTGATCACATACGGCCGCGCGGCGACAAACACCTCACCGGCGTCGTTGAATGTGATACCAAATGCCTGGTTTGCCTGCGAAGCTCCTATCTGTTTCCCTGTCGGCGTAAACACACGTATCACGCTCGTCTCCGTCACATATATGTTACCGCTCGGGTCTAGGGCAATATCGTTTGGCGAATTCAGTTCGGCCGGAAAACGATTCAGGAATTTACCTTCCGATGAGAATTTGATGATGTCCTTGCCTCGGCGATCCAGTAAATACATCGTCCCGGCAGCATCCGCCGTTACCGATTCAAATCCGAAGCTGGCATCGGCGGCGGCTGATGCTTCCCTGAACGTCTTGACCTCCACAAGGTCTTTGTCGAGAAAAACGATACCCTGACGCCCGACCGCGATCACGCTGCCGTCGGGTTTGACGTGGATATCACGGAGCCGCGGATCTTCGTATCGGGCTTTTTCCTCGCCGTCCAAACTCGTATATTTTCCGATACCCTTGTTGCCGAGCACGAACAGATTTCCCGACCGATCCGGTGCCATTGCAAAGACGATGCTGGCTCCGTTTGCGGTCCATTGCCTTAAAAAATTGCCTTCCTGGTCAAATATCTGGATCCTGCCGCCATTGTAATCAGTGCTGTAAACATTCCCTTTGTTATCGACGGCGACGACGCGATTATCAGTGAACCGCCCGACGCCGGTTCCCTCGCCCCCAAAACGCATAAGTTCGCCTGACGAATCCATCTCGGCTGCCCTGATCGGCCGTTCCTCCGGCGATGCGTCAGCCGTCGAACGCGTTTTCAGCCAAGCGCCGATAATTATGGCAGCGATCACGAACACCGCAAGCCCGCCGAGGACGATGAACGTCAAAAAGTAACCACCGACCCTTTTCGCCGCGGCAGTATCGACCTTTATCTGCGACAAAGGTTCGAAGATCTTGGTGAGAGAAATGGACTCGAACTTGATCGGCTCGCCGCGTTCGAGCCTGTCGACCGCATCCTTGGCGTCCGCCAGCCGACCGCCGAATCGCTCGTGATAAAGCTTGATCGCGTGGATCTTCTTGTTTTCGGCGATCAGCTTTTTTATCTCAGCGAATATAAAAGCCTTTTGCGTAAGATCAGCCAGTTCATTCGGTTTCGGCTCAGAGCTGTGATCTGCGGCGGGGTCATCCGAGTAAAGATATCGCGGTACCAAGATCGTGCTGCCGCAAAATCCGCATTTCTGCGTCTTGCCGCCCTCATACTCAAGCGGCCCCGAACACGATTCGCATTTAAAGACCTGTGCCATGAGATCTGTCTATTTTGATACCGAGGCCGCGGTGCCGACCATCGGCCCAATGAGAAATTAGATCATTATCCGATAAAACGAGGAATTTGATCATGGTCCAACAACAATATCTGCAAAAGCAGCCGATCGTAACTTCGCGATGTCAGATTTGATGATCCGGGTAAATTTCGCGAAAATCTTATTTGACCCAAATAATACACTATGACAAACGAAATTTTTGAAATACCTGTCCGAACTATCGACGGCGAGGAAACCACTCTCGCCAATTACAAAGGCAAGACGCTGCTCATCGTGAACGTCGCGTCAAAATGCGGATTGACGCCGCAATACGAAGGCCTCGAAAAACTCTATAAAGAATACAATGACAAGGGATTTGAGATCCTCGGCTTCCCTTGCAACGATTTCAAGGGCCAGGAACCCGGCACCGAGGAAGAGATCAAGGATTTCTGCTCGACAAATTACAACGTCACCTTCCCGCTGTTCTCAAAGGTAGGCATCCTCGAAAACCGCCATCCGCTATACGCAAGCCTCATCGAAGCTCAGCCCGAGGCAAACGTGAACAACGGCGGCGGCATGGAAGAACGGCTTCGCAATTTCGGCCACACACGCACGGATCCGACCGACGTTCTGTGGAACTTTGAGAAATTCCTCGTCAGCAAGAACGGCGACATCGTCTCGCGTTTCGCCCCCGACGTCACCCCCGACGACGCCCGGCTTGTCGAGAAGATCGAAGCCGATCTCGGCAGCTAGCCGCAACGAATGCCTTTCGACAAAGGAAGACCACGGAGCCTGTTCGCTGAACAACTCCGTGGTCTCTGTGGTCTCTGTGGTCTCTGTGGTGAATTGCTTTCTAGCTCGCGCCGTAAACGACCGCCGAATTAGAAAAGTTCGAAACCGAATTGGATGCGACGGCACGGACGCGGTATTCGCAGTACATGCCCGGTGAAACGTTCGTGTCGGTATATGACTGCCGTCGGGTGTTCGCGTAGATAGCCCAATCGACGGTGTCGCCATGCCGGCGCCAGATCTCGTACATTACCGACCCGTTCCGGTTGTTGCCGCGGAATTTGATCACATTGACGCCATTCGAATAGCCGAAACCCGAGAGTTCGGTCGGATCCTGTGCCTGATAGGTCCCGATGGCAGGTTCGCGGTAGTCAAAACCGCAGAAATCGAACTGCTCTTTTGGTGCGACACCCGCGATCAGCGAATTACGTACTTGTGACATCAGCTCGATTATCTGTTGACGCATCGTGTTCTTGATGCTCACCACCGCCTTGCGCTCGCCCTCTGTCGCCATCGCCGCCTGTGCCTGTACATCCAGGTCTGCGGGCAGCGTGCCAATGGCCGTTTCCAGGCTGGTGCGCACCGCCGGGTCTATCGCATCCAGCTTTGTCCCGCCCAGCAGGTCCAGCACATTCGCCGCAAAATCCGCCAGGTCATTATCCGAAAGTCTTCTGTAGTTCATATATTTTGCATCTCCTGTATGTTTTATCTAATGACACAGTCATTGTGCCACAGATGCAACAATACCCCATGCCGTTTCACATGTCAAGCGTTATTTTATCGCTGAAACAGTTTTCTTTGGATCAAAGGGATTTCGTCCCTGTCGAGTTGCCGGACCCAATCGGATTATTTTAGTAGGCTGCCTAGTGCACATTTTTCTTGACAAGTAGTTTTTATCGCCGTAGACTGCCTACTAGGAGAGGAATGGAGCGATTTAGACTTAACAAGATCGGAGTAATCAGAAACGGCATTTTTGCTCGCCCTTCGGCATACGGGAACGCCGCATATCTGCAATCTCGGCATTTCGGGGAATACGGAAAGATCGAGCGGCCTATTGTTTCAAATGTTGAGGTTAACCCGACGATCCAAAAGCATTTGCTCGAAAAAGGCGATGTGCTTGTCGCAACAAAAGGCACGAATAATATTGCCGCGGTATTTGACGGATCGTTTTTGGCGGTAGCTTCGACGTCACTTTTTGTGATTCGGATCATGGTCCCAAATATTTTGCCTGAATTTCTGGCTTTGAGCTTCAATAGCCCATTGGGCCAAAAGCGGCTGCAAAAGCTTGCTGTTGGCTCAAAGATCGTCTCCATTCCAAAAACATTGCTCGCAACTATGGAATTCAATTTTCCGGACCTCAATGATCAAAAGCGCATACTTGAAATCGATAAACTAAGTCGGAAAGAGAAGGAACTTAGAACACAGATCGCCGATCTTCGGCGAAGCTTTGTTGAGCGTCAGGTCGCAAGGCTAATTAGATGAAAGAATTATTATGTCAAAGATAACCCAAAAGCAGATCAACGATGCGGTATGGAAAGCCTGTGATGGCTTTCGCGGGAGCATTGACCCGACAGTTTATAAAGACTATGTGCTTACGATGCTCTTTATTAAGTATCTAAGCGATGTCCATGACGACAAGTTTGAGACATATCTGGAAAAGTACGGCGGGGACAAAGACCGTGCAAAGCGTGCAATGGAGCTGGAACGTTTCGTTGTGCCGGAGAATAGTCACTTTAGGTTTTTCTTTGATAACCGCAACGAAGCGAACATTGGCGAGCTGATCGATATTGGGCTTGCCGATCTGGTCGAAGCGAACCGCGAAAAGCTTTACAGCGAAGACGGCGCCGGGATATTCCAAAATATCTCATTCAACAGCAGCATCCTTGGCGATCAGCAGGACAAGAACACAAGGATAAAGAACCTTCTTCTTGGTTTCGACAAAGAAGATCTTGATCTTCGCCCGTCCCATGTCGGCGGAGCGGACATTATCGGTGACGCTTACATGTTTCTTATTGAAAAATTCGCAAGCGATGCCGGAAAGAAAGCCGGAGAATTCTTTACGCCCGCTGGCGTATCGACGCTGATCGCAAAGCTGACAAAATCAAAACCGGGTTCGCGCATCTGTGATCCGACGTGCGGTTCTGGTTCGTTGCTCATCAAGGCCGGAATGGAAGTCGGTTCGGATAACTTTGCACTTTACGGCCAGGAATCGATGGGCAGCACTTGGGCTTTGGCGATAATGAATATGTTTCTCCACGGTATCGACAATGCAACTATCCGCTGGGGTGACACTATCCGCAATCCAAAGCTTAAAGAAGGCGATGCCCTGATGAAGTTCGACACCGTCGTGGCCAATCCGCCGTTCTCGCTCGATAAATGGGGAAAGGTTGATGACAAGGAAGATGACCGAGCGACGAAAAGCTACGATCCTGCCGAAGATCAATATAACCGCTTTTGGCGCGGTATTCCGCCAAAGAGCAAGGGCGACTGGGCATTTATCTCGCACATGATCGAGATCGCACACGAAGGCCATGGAAAGGTTGGCGTCGTGGTTCCTCACGGCGTTTTGTTCCGCAGCCAGAGCGAAGCAAAGATCAGGCAAAAGACGATCGAAGAAAATCTGCTCGAAGCCGTTATCGGCCTTCCGGCAAATCTTTTCTTCGGCACGGGCATTCCGGCGGCGATCCTTATCTTTAACAAAGGCAAGGGCGACAACCGCGACGTTCTTTTTATCGATGCCAGCCAGCATTTTGAAAGCGTCAAAACCCAAAATCGTCTCCGCGAATCGGACATCGAGCACATCGTTGAAACCTATCGCAAATTCAACACCGGCGAGCTCGCCGCCGGTGTCGTCGAAGACAAATACAGCTACGTCGCAACGATTGAAGAGATCGAGGAAAACGATTTCAACCTAAACATTCCCCGCTATGTCGATACGTTCGAGGAAGAACCGGAGGTTGATATTGCGGCAGTTCAGAAAGAGATCGCTCAATTGGAACAGGAGCTTGAGTCGGTCCAGGCGGAGTTGGGTAAGTATCTCGAAGAGCTCGGAGCGTAAACACATTTATGTCAGACAGCAGCATAATCATTTATCAAACAGATGATGGAGATACGAGGCTGGAAACACGCCTTTCGGACGAAACCGTGTGGCTGACGCAGGCACAGTTGGGCGATCTGTTTCAAAAGTCTAAAGCAACGATCAGCGAGCATATCAGCAATGTCTTCGCGGAAGGCGAATTGGAAGAGGGATCAACTGTTCGGAAATTCCGAACAGTTCAAATTGAGGGTAATCGAGAGGTTGAGCGAAACCTCGAACATTACAACCTCGACGTTATTATCTCGGTCGGTTATCGGGTAAAGAGCCATCGCGGGACCAAGTTTCGGCAATGGGCGACAGCGAGGCTTCGCGAGTATATCGTAAAGGGATTCACGATGAATGACGACCTGCTGAAAAACGCAGGCGGCGGCAATTATTTCGAAGAGCTTCTCGAACGGATTCGTGATATTCGTTCGTCGGAAAAGGTATTTTGGCGAAAGGTGCTGGATATTTATGCGACAAGTATCGACTATGACCCGAAACACGAAATGTCCGTCAGATTCTTTCAGACGGTGCAGAACAAGATGCACTATGCCGCACATGGAAATACCGCGGCCGAGGTGATCTATAAGCGGGTTGACGCGAGCAAGCCGAATCTCGGCATGACACATATCCGAGGGATAAAGCCGACCAAACAGGAAACCGAGATCGCAAAGAACTATCTGACCGAAAGCGAACTCAATCTGCTAAACCGTATGGTCACCGCCTATCTGGAACTGGCGGAGCTGCAGGCGCTGAACCGCAAGCCGATGTATATGCAGGACTGGATCGAGCGGCTGGACGAATTTCTAAGGATGACCGGAAACCCGATCCTTGATGACGCCGGAAGCATCAGCCATAAGCAAGCGATCCGAAAGGCCGAGGCGGAATACAAACTTTATAAAGAACGGACAAAGAACGACCTGTCCGAAGCCGAGAAACACTTTATTGAGCATCTCGAAAAAGAGACGAAAAAGCTGAAAACGAAGAAATAGATATGGCTGGTTCAGAAAATACAAGACCATTTAGCAAGCCTTCGATTCCGAACGCGTGGGATGTTGAGAAACTGGTCGATTGTTGCTTAATTAAGGGCGAATACGGCCTCAACGCAGGTGCTGTAGAGTATTCCGAAAGTCTTCCGACTTATCTGCGAATTACTGATATCGATGATGACGGCTACTATTCGGAGGAAAAAAAGGTGTCGGTGAATGACAAACATTCAGCCAACTATGTTCTTTCAAAGGGCGACATCGTCTTCGCTCGAACTGGCGCGACCGTGGGAAAGACTTATTTGTATGACGAACGTGACGGTAATTTGGTTTTTGCTGGATTTCTGATTCGTTTTCGATCCGACTCAGCGAGGCTGTTACCAGAGTACCTCCGCTATTTCACTGATACAAAGACTTATTGGGACTGGGTGAAGACGGTTTCGATGAGGAGCGGGCAGCCTGGAATCAACGCCGAAGAATATGGCTCTTTGAAAATTCCGCTGCCGCCGTTGGCGGAGCAGAAGGCGATCGCGCATGTTTTGGGTTTGGTGGATAAGGCTATCGAACTTAACAACAAGATCATCGCCCAAAAAGAACTCCGCAAAAAATGGCTAATGCAGAACCTCCTAACCGGCAAAAAACGCCTCAAAGGCTTCACCGGCGAATGGCAAGAAGCACCTCTCAGCCAAATCGGTGAGTTCTCAAAAGGGTCGGGAATTGCGAAAGAAGACGTTACCGAAACAGGATTGCCTTGCGTTCGGTATGGCGAGATCTACACACGACACAACGTGATAATCCAAGATTTTGCTTCATTTGTTTCAGAGGCCGTGGCGAAAGGAAGTAAAGAGATCAATAAAGGCGACATCCTTTTTGCGGGTTCGGGTGAAACCCTGGAAGAAATTGGAAAATCGGTGGCGTACCTTGGAGAAGAGGTCGCCTATGCGGGCGGAGACATTATTATTCTCTCTACTTCTGACGCTGTGTCAGCAGAATACATCGCATACTTTCTTGAATCGGATTTCTTCCAACGCCAAAAACGCCGTTACGGTCAAGGCCAATCGGTTGTTCACATCTATCGCAGCGATCTCGCCAGGCTGACGGTGATGCTTCCAAATCAAAAAGAACAAATGGTAATCGCCAAGGTCTTTCTAGTTGCGGATGAGGAAATTCGGACGTTGAGGAAAAGATCAGATACCCTTCGATCACTCAAGAAAGGACTGATGCAGCAGCTATTGACCGGGAAAAAGAGATTAAAGATCGATTAACTATGTACGCATGTTACGTTGACGAAAGTGGACACTGCGGTGAACGGTTTAACGCCGATCAGCCGGTCGAGGTGGTTTGTGGCGTTATTACGGACGTCACTAAATTGTTCAAAACGCAGCGAGATCACGGTGAAATACTGAGCTTCCTCGACAAAAACGGCATATCGATTTCCGAGCTAAAGTCGAAGGATATCTACCGCGGTAAAGATGCTTGGAGGAAGATTCCTGCTGACATTCGACATTCGATCCTAGACTTGTTGTTGAGTTGGGCCGAGGAACGCACTTGTAAATTTATCGTATGCCCTATTGATTCGAAATCCTTTTTTGATCGTAAAGCGGGTGGATGCCCTGTTACAAATCACCTTCAGTTTCCGTACGAAGCTGGGGCGTTGAATGTAGTGCTTGCTGTTGAGCGGCTAAAGTCTGGAACCGCAAAGAACAAGGGAAAGACGTTCATCATCTTCGATGAGCAGCATAAGCATGATGATCGGGTAGTCTCGCTTATCGACTCAGATCTTTCGTTTACCGATGGATATACCGGCTATACGGCGCCAAAAAGAAAAACAGCGCCACCACGGCTGGGCGAAGTCATTGACATACCGTTCTTCTCGAAGTCTCATCTCTCAACGCTTATTCAACTCGCCGATTTGGCTGCTTATGTCGTGAACCGATACCTGCTTTTGACGGTATACGGGAGGCCCGAGAGTTACTCCGGCGAAATCATTCAAATCACAAAGTGGTATACCACGATCCAAAAGAACGCGATCGGTCATACGCACATTAATCCACCGACGAAGGACGAGTTATGCGATTTCTATCGGGAGATTCGACCAGCGGGATGGACGCCTAAAGCCTGGTTCGTCAATACATAACGACAAACAAAATGGAAGTACCAAGTTTCAAAGAAGATCATATTAGCCAAATACCGGCTTTGCAGATGCTGCAGAAGTTGGGCTGGACGTATTTGAGCCCGGCCGAGGCCGAAAAGCTTCGCGGCGGTAAGACGAGCAATGTGTTGCTCGAAGACATTCTGCGCAATCAGCTCAAGGCGATCAATTCCGAGAAACGGATCAGTTCGACAAAGACCACATACATAAGCGACCAGAATATTGAGAACGGCATCCGTGTCCTGCGCGATCTGCCGATGAACGAGGGATACATTACTGCGTGCGAAACCGCATATAACCTGCTCACGCTCGGTAAGGCTTTTGATCAAAGTTTCGACGGACAGAAGAAAAGCATCACGCTTCAATACATTGACTGGAAAGATATCGGCAACAACGTGTTTCACGTTGCCGAAGAGTTCAATGTGATGCGAAGCACCAGCAAGGAACATTACCGGCCCGACATTGTTCTATTCATCAACGGGATTCCCTTTTGCATTATCGAATGCAAACGGCCGGATATGAAAGAACCGCTAAAACAGGCGATAAGCCAACATCTTCGAAGCCAACAAGAGGACGGCATACGCTCGTTATATGTTTACACTCAGCTATTGCTAAGTGTTGCGACGCAAGAAGCTGCCTACGCAACCAACGCAACGCCTGAAAAGTTCTGGTCGCAATGGCAGGAAAAGTTTTTGAGCGCCGCGGACGAGGAAAGTTACAACGCGGAGCTAGTTCGTCTAAAGAATGAACCGTTACCGAAAGAACAAACCGACAAGCTCTTTTCCGAACGCTTTCATTATGTGCGGCAATATTTCGATGCGCTTGAATCGAATGCAGTCGAAGTAACACTTCAGGACAAATATTTGTATGGCCTTTGCCGGCCTGAACGGATCTTAGATCTTGCCTTCAACTTTGTAATGTTCGATGACGGCACGAAAAAGATCGCCCGTTATCAGCAGTATTTCGCGATCAAGAAAACGATGGACAGGATCCGTCATATCGAGGGCGGAAAGCGGAAAGGCGGCGTCATCTGGCATACACAGGGCAGCGGGAAATCTTTGACGATGGTCATGCTCGCGCAAGCGATCGCAATGGAGCCGACCATACGAAACCCAAAGATCGTGCTGGTCACAGACCGAACCGATCTGGACCGTCAGATCACCGGCACATTTAGAAAGTGCGGGCATCCGGTCGAAAACGCAACGACCGGACAACGGCTTGTTGAGTTGTTGGAAAGTAAGAGCGATGCGGTTGTAACCACTATCGTCAACAAATTTGTCGCGGCTATCAAGAAGATAAAGCGGCCGCTCGAAAGTCATGACATATTTGTCCTGGTCGATGAAGGACACAGGACGCAGTACGGCACGTTCAATGTCGATATGCAGCGAACGTTGCCAAATGCCTGTTTCATAGCGATGACAGGCACACCGCTCTTTAATAAAGAGAAAAGCACTGCCGCAAAGTTTGGCGGGACGATCGATACTTACACCGTCGATCAAGCAGTCAAAGACAAAGCCGTTGTGCCTCTGTTATACGAAGGTCGGCTGGCGAAACAAGAAGTAAATGAAAGCCCGCTCGATATGTATTTCGCCCGCATTGCTGAAGGGCTCACCCGCGAGCAAAAGGCAGACTTTAAAAAGAAGTACAGTCGGGCCGACCAGCTGAACGCCGCTGAGCAAAAGATGTATGCCATCGCTTGGGACATTAGTTTGCATTTTCGCGAGTTCTGGCAAGGCACCGGATTTAAAGCTCAGCTTGTCTGCGACAAAAAGGTGAACGCGATCAGGTACAAAGAGTTTCTCGATCAGATCGGCATTGTCAGCAGCGAGGTCCTGATCTCGTCGATAGACGAACGCGAGGGCGAAGAAACTGCATTTGAAAAATCGAGTGAAAAGGAAAACCGCTTTTGGAAACGGATGATGGACGAGCATGGCAATGCTAAAAGCTATGAAAAGAACATCATCAGCCGTTTTAAGAATCAGGATGATCCCGAAGTTATCATTGTCGTCGATAAGCTGTTGACAGGGTTCGATGCTCCGAGAAACACGATCCTGTATCTGACAAGAAACCTACAAGGCCATAAGCTGTTGCAGGCCATTGCTCGAGTTAATCGCATCTATCCCGACAAGGAGTTTGGGTACATCATTGATTTTTACGGCGTGATCGAAAATCTAGACACGGCTTTAGAGCAATATTCAGGTGATGAAGCTCAAGACGTTGAAGGAACGTTGGTTGATATTACCGAAGAGATCAAGAAACTTCCGCAGAAATACTCCGAACTTTGGGACATTTTCAAAGCGGTCGAGAACAAACGCGATGCCGAAAGCTATCAGGTCGCACTAAAGGACGAAGATGTTCGGGTCGTCTTTTATGACAAACTCGCGGCGTTTGCAAAGGGCTTAAAACTCGCACTTTCGTCGGTGCAATTTCACAACACCACCGACGAAAAGACCATCGCACGTTACAAAGAAGATCTAACGATGTTCCTGAAGCTGCGTATCGCTGTGATGGAGCGTTATAGCGACGCTGTTGACTTCAAACAATACGAAGGACAAATTCAAAAGCTGATCGATACGCATGTAACTACCGAGAAGATCGAGACGATTACTGAACTTGTAAACATTTTCGACAAGGAGTTGTTTCAACAAGAATTGGAGAATACGATCGGCAAAGCAGCAAAGGCCGACAAGATCGCAAGTCGAACGGCAAAGCACATCTCAGAGAAGATGGACGAGGATCCTGCGTTCTACAAGAAGTTCTCGCAAATGCTAAAAGACACGATCGCCGAGTACGAAGCAAAGCGTATCGATGAAGCTCAGTACTTGGCAAAGGTACAAGAGATCATGGATGGCGTCCTGGCTCATACAGACGGCGATATTCCGGAGAGTCTGCGAAGCATGGATGTGGCTAAAGCATTCTTTGGAATAGTAAACGAAGAGTTTGCCGATAAATTTGATGATGATGAGATCAGGAAGCGGATCGCTGCAGATTCTGCTTTGGCGATAGACAAAACAATCTTAGATCTGGTTCGAGTTGACTGGCAGAACAGTGTTGATATCGCAAAACGAATGATCCATCTGATCGGTGATTATTTGATCGACGAAGTTCGCGACAAATATCAGATTCCTATGACATTCGAGGAGATCGACGAGATCGCTCAACGCTGTGTTGACGTTGCAAAAATACGGTATAAGCAATGAAGACACATATTCAATTTGGCTCAACTCTAATTGACTTTGAACTGGTGTTTTCGGAAAGAAAGACATTAGGGATCACGGTGCGTCCTGATTCAAGCGTGATCGTTGCGGCTCCAATTGGCTCTCAATTGGATGACATTAGCAGAAAGATCAGAAAGAAGGCTCCGTGGATATTGAAGCAAAGGAACTTTTTTTTGACTTTTGAGCCGCGAACCCCGCCGAGGAGATTTGTTTCCGGCGAGACCCATTTGTACGCCGGTCGACAGTATCAGCTCCGGATTGAAAATGCCGAAAGTGATTCCGTAAAACTGATTGGCCGGTATCTAGAAGTAAAAACGACGAACAAAAAATACGCCGAGGTTTTAGTGAGAACCTGGTATGCCGAAAAGGCTCAGCAAAAGCTGACCTCTATCGCGCTTCCTCTCATCCATAGATTTAGGAATAATGGCGTTGAACCGAAAGCTCTGATATTTAAGGAAATGCCTCAGCGTTGGGGGAGTTGTACGGCTCGTGGAAAGATCATATTAAATCCCGAACTGGTTAAGGCCCCGAAAGGTTGCATTGAATACGTCGTGATACACGAGCTTTGCCATCTCGTACATCACGATCATACGAAGAAATTCTTCGATCTACAGAAAAGAGAAATGCCCGATTGGGAAAAGTGGAAAGCAAAACTCGAAAAGATCCTAGCTTAAGTCTCTGTTGTATTGATTTCTCCGCTCACGGCAGACTGTTATGTATTGGAGCAGTTATGCGGTCATAGGATGCTTGGGAACCGCACAGGATATAGCGTATAACTTTTGCAGGGGTTGGATTCGCAGCGACATAGCGGAATAGTCAATTGCTACGACATTCCGCGAATCTGAGCAAAGGAGTATAAGGTATGGCGATTTGGTTAGTGCGTGGCGGACGTTTCGGTGAATATGAATCAGCTTTCTTTCAAGACAACCGAGTTTATCTCACTTGGCAGGGATTGGGCTCGTACGATTTGAGCAAGGTCGAGACATCTGAAGAACTCCGTTCGATCCTTATTGAGGCGTATCCAGATGAGAAACCTGGGGCGATCCGAAATTATATCGGCCAAATAATGGGTTTCTTACGCGGTATTTCTGTTGGCGACTGGGTCGTTGTACCGCAAAAGAATAAACCCTTTATCGCGATCGGTGAAGTTATCGGTTCTATCAGATATGACAAACAGGCCACCGAACCCTTTTGGTTTTGGCATGATGTCAAATGGATCGATAAAGAGATACCCCGCTCGCGGTTTGACCAGGATCTATTGTATTCCTTTGGTGCCTTTATGACCGTGTGCAAGATCCAGCGTAATGATGCAGAAATCCGTATTCGGCAAATGGCCACCGCCGGCTGGCTATCCAATATAAGCACAAGCATTTCGTCAGGCGACTCCGAGAGCATCACCTACGAACCTGAGCAATCAAATTTAGAGGATGTCGGGATGGATCAGATCAGAAAACTGCTAGATCGCAGATTCAGAGGGCATGGGCTTGAAAGGGTCATCGACGCGATCCTTAAGGCTCAAGGTTATACGACATATCATAGTCCAAAAGGTGTCGATGGCGGCATTGATATTTTGGCATCGCCCGGCCCACTCGGGTTTGGCTCGCCGAAACTTTGTGTTCAGGTCAAATCTCAGGATTCACCGCTCGATCGACCGACGCTCGATCAGTTGATCGGTACGATGCAAAACGTCGGAGCCGAGCATGGTCTTCTTGTTGCTTGGAATGGTTTTAAATCATCGATAGATCAGGTGGCCGCCGCTCAGTTCTTTCGCGTCCGGCTATGGGACCAAAATGACGTTATTCGAGAACTTCTGGTGGAATACGAAAATCTAGACGAATCGCTAAAATCTGAAATACCGCTAAAGCAAATCTGGACCATCGCTGCCGCCGAGGACGAAGAATAGACGAAATTGGAGTTTAGCGGTTCTTGCGTAGGCCGTCCGGAGGCGAGATTCCTCGCATTTTGTTGTAAAGACAGCAGTTAGCGTAACGCGGGACCTAAGAACAAAACCAAAAATCCAATTTTTTGTATCAAAGTCACGTGACATTGGCTTATTTTCTCGTGACATTGGCCTGTTTTCTCGTGACATTGGCCTCTTTTCTCGTGACTTTGGCTTATTTTCTAGTGACATTGGCCTGTTTTCTCGTGACATTGGCTTATTTTCTCGTGACAATGGCCTGTTTTCTCGTGACAACGAGCACTTTTCTAGTGATAAGTGATGAGCAGTGAGCAGTCAGCAGTCAGTAGTCAGCAGTCAGAATTCGGCAGAGGGCAGTGGGCAGTGAGCAGCAGTCAGTAGTCAGCAGCCAGAATTCGGCAATTAGCAAATAGCATTTGGCATTTGGCAGCAGTCAGTAGTCAGCAGTCAGCATTCGGCAATTAGCAATTAGCAATTAGCAATTAGCAGTTGGCAGTGGGCAGCAGTCAGTAGTCAGTAGTCAGCAGTGAGCAGTCAGCAGTCAGCATTCGGCAATTAGCAATTAGCATTTGGCAGTAGTCAGTAGTCAGTAGTCAGCAGTTGGCATTTGGCAGTGGGCAGCAGTCAGCAGTCGGCGTTCGGCAATTAGCAATTAGCAATTAGCATTTGGCAGTGGGCAGTGAGCAGTCGGCATTCGACATTCAATATTCGACATTCAACGTTGGGCTTTGGGCCTTGGAATTTTGACCTTTGGGAGTTAGAACGGCCAGATGATCGGGATCATTATGGAGGCGAGTATCCAGAACATCAGGTTGAGCGGCGAGCCGACCTTTACAAAATCGATGAATTTGTATCGCCCGGGGCCGTAGATCATGGTGTTCGTCTGATAGCCGACGGGTGTCATAAAGCTGGCCGAGGCGGCAAATGTGATCGCCATGAGGAACGGCGTGGCGTCCACGTCCAGAGTCTTGGCGGTCGCGATGGCAATGGGTGCGAGCAATGCGGCGGTGGCGTTGTTCGACATCGTTTCGGTCAGGATCGACGTCAGCAGGTAAAACGCCGACACAAGTGCGATCGGCCCGAGCACGCCGATATACTTTAGCAAGTTGGACGATAGCAAAGCCGCAGCTCCGGACTGATCGAGAGCCACGCCGAGCGACAGAACGCCGGCGAGCAGAAAGATGATCTTCCATTCTATGGCCTCGTATGCCTCCTCGATCGAGATGCAGCCGACCAATATCAGTCCGATCGCTCCGAGGATCGCCGACACGACGATCGGGGCGAGTTCGAATGTGGCCGCAAGCACCACACACGCAACGATAACGACGGCGAATGCAGCCTTGCCGCGGCGAAACTCGGTCGTCTCCATCTCCGACGTGATTATGAGATCGCCGCTGCGGCGAAAATTTGCGATACGGTCCTGACGTATCTCGACCAGCAGAACGTCGCCGGCGCTCAGCGGCGTGTCCGACAGCTTTTCGGTCACGAGCTTCCCTTTGTGACGTATCGCCAAAACTGTGGAACTGAACCTCTCACGAAAATTTGAACGCTGCAGCGTGCTGCCGACCAGCCGCGACGTCGGTAGCAGAACTGCTTCGATAAGGCGGAAATCGTCAGAGGCAATGCTCTCGTCGCCCCATTTTTGCTGAGGTTTAAAAAGCACACCTTCTTGTTCCTGCAGGGCCCGTATCTGCTCCAGATCACAACGAACAAGCAAAATATCGCCCGTTCGCAGTATCTCGTCCGGCCGCGGGACGTGGATCACGACATCGCCGCGTTCGATCTTTACGATCGACAGTTCGAGGTCCTTTACCAGCGGTGCCTCGCGAATGCGTTTTCCGACCGAGATCGAATCCGGCTGCAGGACGACCTCTGTCAGATATTCATTCAGGGCAAAATCTTCGACCAATCCTCCGCTGCCTCGACGCTCCGGGATCAGCCGAATGCCGACCACCAGCAGATACGCCGTCCCGAGCGCGAACATCAGCACCCCAAGCGGTGTGAACTCGAACATCGTAAACGCCCGAAGGCCGTTTTCCTGAGCGATCGAGCTGACAAGGATATTGGTCGATGTGCCGATCAGCGTGCATACCCCGCCGAACATCGACGCGAACGACACGGGCATCAGTATCTTTGACGCGCTTATGCCGTTCTCACGGGCCACACTGAGCAGGATCGGCAGAAAGATCGCGATAACGGGTGTGTTATTGATAAAGGCCGACAGCACGCCCACGATCAGCATCACGGTGATGATGCCGAACCAGAAACCGCTTTTGAAAACGCGGCTCGTTATCTCGCCCAGAAAGCTGACCGCGCCGGTCTTGAACAAACCGGCACTCAGGACGAACATCGCCCCGACCGTCAGCGTTGCCGCATTGCTGAATCCGGCGAGGCCCTGCTGCGGTGTTATTATGCCGCTCAGCAGAAGCAGCCCCATTACGACCAACGCGACCAGATCGACGCGCAGCTTTTCCGTGACGAACAAAGATACCGCCAACAGAAGAACGGCGATAACTATCGCGATCTCGTAGTTCATAATGAGGGCGTCTGAAAAGCGATAACGACGAAAGCCGAATACCTTTTGTTCTCGGCATGCTCGGCGTAAAACTCCGAGTTTCCCGGCGTTTACGAAATATCAACGCTGAGAACGCCAAGTATTGCTCAGAGGGCGCTGAGTTGTTGAGTACACATCTCGGGCACCCTCAAAGTTTAGATCGAATTTCCGACGCCTTTCAAAGCCGCAAGTTTCAGATCTCGACCTCGTCGATCTGCGCCTTTTGCAGCTTGCCGCTGTAGCAGTATCTACTGATCAGGCACCTTTATTACAAAACCGGCCTTTTCAAAATCACTGTCGAAAGTGAGGGCTGTACTAAGCTCGTCGCGTCCCATGACAACGAACGAAATACAGTCGGTCAAAGAAAAGTTCTTGTCACTGAATTTCTTGAATGATGACCAGCCTTCAAAAAACAGATCTTCGTCGACGTGTACGAGATCGATGCGAGGGCTTAGAAGCATGCCCTCGCCTAACGACACAGCGTTCCGATGAGCACCTCTACTGTTCAGAAACGTCACAGATTCGTCCAGCACATAAGTCGTAGTTACAAAATGAGATCTGGATAGATCCAGAGAGTTCCACAATGAATGAGCGATCGCATGATTCTGATCATCACTCAATTCGAGTGCGATCCAAAAGCTAGAATCAACAAAAAGCTTGGTCATTTGCCAGAATATAGATACTCATCGAGATTGACAGAAGCATCGGGCACGCCGCCCTTGACCGGCTCTTTGCCGATGCGAAATATAGGATCATCGTCGTTGACCGGGATCACAACAATATTCTTGCCTTGTTGCCTGATCTCAACCTCGACCACTCCCTCGAGCATTCCCCGAGGTATAGTGATCCCATTCTCTGTGACCTGCGTTCTCATAGTCCGATTATATCTCAACTTCGTCGATCTGCGCCTTTTGCAGCTTGCCGCTGTAATCGACGTAAAGAGCCTTCCATTCGCTGAAGATGTCCAACACCTGCGTGCCGGCTTCGCGGTGGCCGTTGCCGGTCGCCTTCGTACCGCCGAAAGGCAGGTGGACCTCAGCACCGATTGTCGCTGAATTCACATAGCAGATGCCTGTATAAAGCTCCTGCATAGCATAGAAAGCGTTGTTCACGTCCTGCGTATAGATCGCCGACGACAGGCCGTATTTGACGCCGTTGACTATCTTGATCGCCTCGTCGAGCGTCGAGAACGGAATGACGCTGGTTACGGGGCCGAAGATCTCTTCCTGTTCGATACGCATTCCGGGTGCGACGTCCGAGAAGACCGTCGGTTCGACGAACCAGCCGTTCTTCAGATCGCCCTTCGCCGCGCGGTTTCCGCCGACGGCAAGCGTCGCTCTGTCGATCTCTTTGCCGATGTGGACGTAGCCCAGGATCTTCTGCATCGCGTCCTCGTGAATGACCGGGCCGACCTCGGTCTTCGGATCCAGGCCGTTGCCGACGCGGAGTGTTTTGACACGCTCGACCAGCTTTGCGACGAATTTCTTGTAGATCTTTTTGTGAACGACCAGGCGTGACGAGGCCGTGCAGCGTTGGCCGCTGGTGCCGAAGGCTCCCCACAGCGAGCCGTCAACTGCGTTGTCGATGTCGGCGTCGTCCATTACGATGATGGCGTTCTTGCCGCCCATTTCGAGCGAGACGATCTTGTTGTCGCGTGCGCACTGCTCGGCGATGATCCGCCCCGTGTTGGTCGAACCCGTGAACGAGATCAGCCGAACGTCTTCGTGCCCGACAAGGGCCGCACCCGCATCGCCGAAACCGTTGACAAGATTGACGACGCCTTTCGGAATGCCCGCCTTTTCACACGCCTTGACCAGATTCAGAGCTGAAAGCGGTACGTCCTCGCCTGATTTGATGACCACGGTGTTTCCGCAGACGAGCGCCGGGATGAGTTTCCAGGACGGGATCGCCATCGGGAAATTGAACGGCGTGATCAGCCCGCATAGCCCGACAGGCTGGCGGACGCACATAGCGAATTTGTTCGGCATTTCAGCCGGCGTCGTAAAACCGTGCAAACGCCGGCCTTCGCCCGCGGTGTAATAGGTGCAGTCGATGGCTTCCTGAACGTCGCCGCCCGCTTCTTTCAGAACTTTTCCCATTTCGCGGGTCATTTCCTGCGTGTAGCGGTCCTTATTGTCACGAATGATCTCGGCCAGGTTGAACAACAGTTCTGCTCGCTTCGGTGCGGGCGTACGCCGCCAGCGGTCGGCCGCTTCCGCGGCCGATGCGACTGCAGCATCAACGTCTGCAGCGTTGGACTTCGGAAAACGCCCGACGATATCGCTTGTGTTTGCCGGATTTACGTTGTCAAACCATTCGCCCGACGAGCTTTTTACCCATTCGCCGCCGATGTAGTTGTAATACTTCGCGACCGCGGGTTTTGCGGCCTTTTTCTCTTTAGCTTGTTTTGCTTTTGCCATAAGTTATTAACGAACTGTGAATTGTACCAGTTTGGTCTGTACCGAACGAGTTCCCGGATTGTAGAACGCTACATGCAGAACTACAGGATCGCCGGGATTGAGTTTTGAGACAATTTCCTTGAATGCCGCCAGGGTCGCAACAGGCTTTCTGTTGATCCGCTGGATCAGGTCGCCTTCGAGCAACGCGTCGCCGCCGCCCGAGTTTTTCACGTCGGTGATGAAACTTGCCGGACTGATCTCCTCTATCAAAAGCCCTTTCTGGCCCTGCATACGGTTTGTTGTTGCCAACGCGGGAGTTAATTCTGTCAGCGAAAGGCCGAACGGCCTCTCATCGACAATGTCGCCCTCCAAAGGCAGCCGACGCCGTTCGTTTGCTCCCGCATTGCCGCCTTGAGCCGGCCGTTCACCGAGCTTGATGTTGACGGTCTTCGAGACCAACTCGTCGCCGACCTCGCGAAGAAAGCGAAGCTCGACGCTGCGGTCGGGCGGCGTCATTGCCACCTTTGTGATCAGATCCTGAGCACCCGCGACCGGTTGGCCGTTGAACTCGACCACAATATCGCCCGCAATTATCGCCGCGGCCGCAGCCGGGCCGTCCTTGTCACGGACATCGGTGATTATTGCCCCGCCGGTCTCTTTCAGGCCGTAAACCGCAATGAATTCCGGGCGAATTGAATCCAAGAGCACCCCTAAATAGCCTCGCCGCACCTTGCCGTTCTTCAATATCTGATCATAAACATGACGAGTCTCACCGGACGGCAGAGCGAAACTCACGCCGTTGAAATCGCCTGTTGAGGTCGCAATTTGCGAATTCACCCCGATGACCTCACCTCGCAGGTTCACTAGCGGGCCGCCGGAGTTTCCCCGATTGATCGCAGCGTCGGTCTGTATGAATCGCTGAAACGGCGTTGAAAAAGGCGTCTCCCGCCTTGTCTGCGAAATGATGCCGGCGGTGACGGTCTTTGCGAGGCCGAAGGGCGAACCGATCGCCAGCACCCAGTCGCCCACCTTTACGGATTCTGAATCGCCGAGTTTCACTGCGGGCAACGGCCCTTTCGCATCGATCTTCAGGACCGCGATGTCCGTTTCTTCATCATCCCCGAGCGATCTCGCAACATATTCCTCACCCGAGTCGAGCTTTACCAAGATTCGTGTCGCCCCCGCGACAACGTGGCGGTTCGTGATGATGTGGCCTTCAGGGCTGATGATGAACCCGCTGCCGACGGCCTGAACGGGCCGCTGCTGCATCTGCCGACGCAGGAACTCCATCACGTCGTCGTTGTTGCCGGGCGACGGTGCGGTACGGGCCGACTGCTGCGGTACCGGGCCTTTGGCGTCGATACTGACAACAGAGGGGCCGACCAACTTCGCAATATCGGAAAATGTCCTCGAAAGGTCCTCCGCGGACTGTGCGGGGGCCGAATACTGCAGAAACGTTAAAACCGCAAAGATGAATGCAATTCTGAAGCTCGAAATGTGATCCAAATTTCGGGGCATAAAACCTCCCTAAAATCAAAGCCTAAAGGAGAGTCCTTCAATTATAACAAACCGGTGTTGCGGCCGTAGAAGGATCATTCTGCGCTTTTCAGCAGAACTTTCAAAACACCCGGCTGTGCAGCGATCCGCATTGCCTCTACGCCGTCGGAAAGCGGCATTATGAGTGAGATCAGGCGTTCCACGGCGACCGAGCGCGATTCGAGAAGTCCGAGTGCGGGACGAAAACGGCCGCAGCGGGAACCGACAATCGTTATTTCGTCCACAACTACCCTAGATGCTTCCCACGTCGGCGTACCGTGAAATGTCGATTTCAGTACGATCGTCCCGCGGGGCCGAACAAGGTCAAGTGCCATTGAAAAGCCGCTCTCGGAACCGCTTGCTTCAATGACCACATCGAATGAGCTGTAATGTTCGGGCGCGATCCGCCGCCTCAGCATTGTTCTGATGCCCATATCGGCTGCTATCCATAGCTTTTGCGGATGTTTCCCGACAACGACGAGAGAAGGTGAAAGAAAATGCAGGGCCGCCGCACAAAGCAGGCCGAGCTTTCCGTCGCCGATGACCGCGACGCGGGTCTCAGCATTTATCTTGACCGCGTCGGCAATACCAACTGCGGCAGCCAGCGGTTCCGCGAAAACTGCCTGCACATCAGATATGCTGTCGGGCAGTTCTATCAGGTTTTCCGGCGGCAGCGTCAGGTATTCCGCATGGGCACCGTTTCTTCCTGCGATGCCAAGTACGGTCCGTTCCGGACAATGACGCGGATCACCAGAAGTACAAAGATCACATTTTCCGCAGCCTGCGTTGATCTCGCCGACCACGCGTTTGCCTTGCAATTCCGGCCTTGCCGAACACTCCTCCACAACTCCTACGAACTCATGCCCGATAATGCCCTCGAAGTTGGCGTAACCGCGTGCGATCTCGAGATCGGTGTTACAGATGCCCGACATGGTAACACGCACCAAAGCCTCGCCGTTCGCCATCGGACGATCCGTCTCGGCCATTACCACTTTACCGTTGCTTATTGAAAGAGCCTTCATTGATGGTCAGTTCCGGGGCCGATACTTGCCCCGCACGCGCAGCTACTATAATCTCATTTTATTATGCTTTCGGCGAAAACCCGCATTACGCCTTTGTTACGGCTGGCCATTCTCATCGCTGCACTCGGTCTTTTAGGTGTCGTTTTTTCCTGCGACACTCCAAAGGAACCCGTCACCAACGACGGGCCGAAGAACTCCAGCCCGACCGAAGCCTATAAAAATCTTTTTGATGCCGTGAAGGCAAAGGATATCGAAGCTATAAAACGCAATCTGACAAAGAAGTCCATTGATATGGGTCAGATGATGGTCGATCGGAAGATGAAGGATACGGTGGAGGAAGCATTGGAGAACGGCCTGACCGCGACGACGCTTTCCCCGACGCTGCCGACGATCCGCGACGA
Organism: Acidobacteriota bacterium; assembly: GCA_019639155.1. Taxonomy (GTDB): domain Bacteria; phylum Acidobacteriota; class Blastocatellia; order Pyrinomonadales; family Pyrinomonadaceae; genus OLB17. Next base: position 146,155 of record JAHBSJ010000002.1, read on the forward strand.
AAGGGTCAAAGGGAATATGGGAGCCCTGGAAGTTTGGAATTCCAAGGACAGCAAATGGGAGGACCTGCCGTTCATGCTGGAGAACGGTTCCTGGAAACTGGCTTGGGGCGATCAGTTCGCCGGAACGTTCGTGTCGCCGGGTAAAGGCCGCGATACGATAGAGAAAGAAGCTGCGAACGCAATGTCGAATACACCGCCGGTCGCCGTAAATCCCGCCGCAACCAACTCGGCGGCGGCGAACGCAATAAACGGCGCCGCAAATAAATGATATCTTCAGAAAGTATTTTGTCGGTGATCGCGACCTACGAGGCAAACGGCTGGGTGCTTCGCCGGTTGATAACGCTCCCGGGACGGATCGCCGAATTTGAGGCCATCGCCGGTAAATATCAACCTGCGGTCAAGGTCTTTGAAGGAAGGATGGACGCGGCTTGGTTTTCGCGTCCGCCTGTCGAAGGGCCGATCGCATGGGAACTGCGGGCTTTGGATGAGGCTCCCTATGCTTTGCTCGAGTTTTTCGACGAGTCCTCGGACGATCTCGAGGAACGCATTTCGGAAGTTGAAAATCGGCTGGCCGAAAGTACCGTCGGGAAAGACATTGCTTGACATCGACGGTGCGTGACTGCAAACTACTTGCTTAGTAGATGTCTTCCAGGCAATTTGACAGAAAAGTAGCACTCATTTGGGACGAACTCCGCCCCGTGACCCGTAAAATGCTTGCAGGAGCAATGAAGAGCGGGCCGTCTCAACCTCTCTCTACTACCGCACCGAAATTCTTTTACGATGCAACCGCCGACTGGGAGGTCAGCCGCTTGTTGACCGCACTCGACGAGGAAGCGAAGGTTCCGGCCAATAAAAAGAACAAAAAACGACTTAATGAGATCGTAAAGCTTGCCGATGTTTGCGTCCGGGTTTTAGAAACACAGTCAGCGTCAGCAGAGGTATTCGATCTTCTCGCTGAACGTGCCTTGAGAGATAACGATTACGACCGTCTCGAACGGCTGGCCGAGAACCTGGCCGACCGCTACTCGGCAGGCGAGATAGCCGAGATCATCCGTCAGACCGAATATCCGCAGGTGCGTGCCATCGCTTACGAAACTCTGGCGATGCTGCCTGTCGATGTCATCGCACCGCTGCTTGATGACGGGCTCTATTTCGAAATAGCTTTGTACGCCTTGGAGCAAAAAGCATTTGAATTTGATTCCGAAGAGGCCCGGGAGCTTCTGGACCAGATGGAATTGCAGGCGCGTTTCGTCCCGCAGTCCTGAAAAAAACTACCTTTTGGGCTGTCCAAAGCCCCAGCGAAACGGGGTCGGAAGAAAACCGACGCCCCCGATCCTCACTCCAAAATACATCATCACGGAAATATATTTGTGCCCTTTTGCCCGAACGCATTGGCGCAATCGATTGTCCGATGCCCTTCGTTCAGCTTTTGTGCCGCCGACAAAATAATCGCGGTCATGAGCGATGCAGCATTCTCCCCAATCGCCGTCCGGAAATAACGAACAGCCGTCAAATTTGTAATCTTCCGGCGGCTGAACCCTATCGGATCTAACCTGAGCGATGCCGGCCGACACATTCAGCAGCGAAAGGGCCGCAGCAAAGAAAACCATCAAGCGAAAACTACGCATTAGCAGTACCTGTTGAATCCGTCTTATATCGCTGCGAGTACAAAGGAAAACGTGAAGTGATCTCGGCGACCTCGCGACGGGCCTTGGACATTGCCTCCTCCGATCCGGGAGCTTGGATGACTTCTGCGATGATCGTGCCGATCGAACGCATCTCTTCCTCTTTCATTCCTCGTGTCGTGAGAGCCGGAGTGCCGATACGAATTCCCGATGCAACAAAAGGCTTCTGCGTGTCGAAGGGGATCGTGTTCTTGTTGACCGTGATATGCACCTGCTCGAGCGCCTTTTCGGCGTCTTTGCCCGTGATGCCCTTGCCGTCCATCCACACATCTACGAGCATCAGATGATTGTCCGTTCCGCCGGAAACGATACGCAGGCCCGCATTCGCAAGGGTTTCCGCAAGCACCTTGGCATTGGTTACCACCTGCTGCTGATATTCCTTGAAATTCGGCTGCAGAGCCTCGCCGAATGCGACGGCTTTTGCAGCGATTATATGTATCAGCGGCCCGCCCTGAACGCCCGGGAACACGGCACGGTCAACGTCCTTCGCAAATTCCTCCTTACACAGGATCAAACCGCCGCGCGGCCCGCGAAGCGTCTTATGCGTGGTTGTAGTTACAAATTCACAATGCGGTATCGGCGTAGGATGCAATCCCGCGGCGACAAGGCCCGCGATATGCGCGATGTCTGCCATAACCTTTGCGCCGACTGAACGTGCGATCTCGCCGATGCGTTCAAAATCGATGATCCGCGGATAAGCCGACGCACCGCAGATCAGCAAAGCGGGACGGCTTTCTTCGGCAATACGCTGCAGCTCGTCATAGTCGATCTGCTCCGTTTCGCGGTTAACGCCGTAGTCGGCGACCTTGAAATTGATGCCCGAAAAATTCAGCGGATGGCCGTGTGTCAAATGCCCGCCATGCGACAGGTTCATACCCAGGATCGTGTCGCCGTGGTTGATCGCGGCCAGGAATACTGACATATTCGCCTGAGCACCGCTGTGCGGCTGAACGTTGGCGTGTTCCGCGCCAAATATCTCTTTCGCGCGGTCGATCGCGGCCTGTTCGACGACGTCCGAGAATTCGCATCCGCCGTAATAACGCTTGCCCGGATAGCCTTCGGCGTATTTATTCGTAAAAACCGTGCCCATCGTCTGCAGCACGGCCTCAGAAACGAAATTTTCTGAAGCGATCAGCTCAAGCCCATCGGCCTGCCGGCGAACCTCGCTGTCAATTGCATTGCTGATCAACGGATCGGCATCGGAAATATTTGCGGTGAAGAAATCGGACATATTAGGTATTCCCATTGTTTAACGACTGATTGAATAACTGACCAAAATCAATAATAATCCTGCGCACCAAACTATGAAAAGTGTGATCACAATTAAAACATGCGTGGCCGCATCGGCATTCGCTTGCCGCTCGTCCGCTGCAAAGGCATCGTTCAAGCGGAAGAAAGCAGGAAACCTGAGTATTGAATTTCACGTTGTGTTGTTTCTGATTGCAGCCGTCGCGGGTTTTGGCTGCTCATCGACACCGAATAAGAGCGGATACAACACTGTTGCGGCGGCGCCATCATCCGCTCGCGAGATCATTCTGGAGAACAATACGCCGACCGTCGATATGCCAAAAGTGACGCTGATCTCGACCGAAGACATCGACCGATCGAATGATGCCGCTGCGATCATGGCAGTGAAAAGGCGTTGGCCGATGGCGATGCAAGCGCGCGATGAAAAGGAGTTTGACGCGATACTGGCAGCGGGCTTTACCTTTGGTGCAGACGCAAAGGTAATGAACCGAAAGGAATATATTGCCGACCGGATCTCTGCAAATGATTGGCGGATCACGCACGTCGTTTATGACAATATGACGCTTCAGTTTTTCGGCGATCATGCCCTGCTGACCTATCGCAATCGCGTCACAAACGACAACGAGAACACGAAAGAACGCGAGATCGAGGTCATCCACTGGGCAGACATTTTTGTGAGATCCGGTAGCGAATGGAAGATCGCGGCGGCTCATGTTGTCGATTTTCGGATCGAGCCGAACAGCACGCCTTAATTACACAAATTTTTTGAAGTTAGAGCGTATTCGAGCATCTGGTAACATTGAATGAGCGAAACCATTGGTGTGCTCAGTCTGCGAGGCAGTTTATGGCAGTGAAGGTAGTTTGTGGCGTTTTTGGGCTTTTTTTGCTGGCAATGGCCGGCGTCGCTCTGCAATCGCGAGAGGTTATACCCGAAGGAACATTTACTTTTACCTCGCCGTCTCCGACGCCCGATCCCGGCGTGCCTCTTAATGTCCTTACTGACGTCGAGAAACGAATTATCGTGGACAAGGGCACTGACCGCCCGTTCACGGGCGAACTTACGGACAATTTCGTGGAAGGCAGATATTACTGCCGCCAGTGCGACGCTCCGCTTTTCAATTCCAAAGATAAATTTCCTTCAAAATGCGGATGGCCGAGTTTTGATCTGGAAATACCCGGCGCAGTAACTAAACTTCCCGACCCCGACGGCGAGAGGACAGAGATAGTCTGCTCCCGCTGCAAAGGCCATCTCGGCCATGTTTTCTACGGTGAAGGCTATACCGACAAAGATACTCGGCACTGCGTTAATTCCACATCAATGGTATTTGTCCCGCGGAAGTCCAAAGATAATGCTAATGTCGCGGTGTTCGCAGGCGGCTGCTTTTGGGGCGTGGAATACTATTTTCTGCGTGAAAAAGGCGTAAAAAGCGTGCGTTCGGGCTACACGGGCGGCAGCGTTGCAAGTCCGACATACGAGCAGGTGCTGACCAAAAAAACAGGGCATTTTGAAGCTGTTGAGGTCGTATTTGACCCCAAAGTAACCAATTACGAAACACTTGCCCGCCTGTTTTTTGAGATACACGACCCGACGCAGGCCGATGGCCAGGGAGCAGACATCGGCCCGCAATATCTTTCCGCAGTATTCTTTCAGGACGAGGAACAGCGGCAGACCGCCGAGAAACTTATAAAAATTCTGGAAGGAAAAGGTCTGAAGGTAGCCACGCGTCTAAAACCCGCCCGCAGATTCTGGCCCGCCGAAGAATATCACCAACGCTATTACGAGAAGAACGGCGGCACGCCGTATTGCCACGTGCGCGTGAAGCGGTTTTGAGACTATAGGTCTTGCTCTTTCGGATCAACCGGAAGGTCAAATCCGTAGATTTCCCTGAAAACGAAACAACGTTTTTCTTCAGCGGAGAAATGTTTCGGAGCACGAGCCTCAGCGAACGACTTCGCTAGGTCATATAGATTGCCGACTCGCTGAAGGCGTTGTTCTACCGAGAGCGTATTCCACATTACGTTCTGTTTGTTACTTATCTCTCGGATTGTGTCTTCCACTCCTGAAACTTCTCCCAGACTCGCAGTAAACCGTACGATTCAAGCTTAGCAAAGAATGATCCTTCGTCGATGCCCGACTCAAATAGACGGTCAATATCTTCAAATTGCCTGCTCGAAAGGGTTTGAGATGCCCATTTCAGCTTTGAGAATATCAGATCTTCCTTGCCGATGACCCAAAATTCGATACCGCCGACCTCTACCCTTTCTTTTCTGCTAAACTTCTCAAGCTCAAGTCGGTCGCTTTTTCTCACAATGCAATCAACTTTAATGAGTGTATTGTTGTTAATGATATTGAACATCGACCGCCGCTGCACAGCATTCCTGATCGATGAACCGTCAACGTAATATTCTCCGCTAAATCTGTCCTCTATTCGTTTCGCATCTTCCTCGCCGATCTCCATTACGATATCAACATCGTAAGTCGTTCTTGCCGGCACGTAAACGCCCATTGCGACCGAGCCTGTGACCATGTAGTCGATCCCGAGCGAATTGAGCCGCTCGGCTACGTCCCTAATGGTGTAGAGCATTTCGTTAAACTCGATCATTCAAGAAGCTCATTAGCCTGATCACTTCAACATATCCGCAAAAGCTGTTTCATTCAATACCGCGATGCCAAGCGTTTCTGCCTTGGTCAATTTCGACCCGGCGTCCTCGCCGGCGACGACGTAGTCGGTTTTTTTGCTGACGGATGATGAGACGCGGCCGCCGCGTTCTTCGATCAGCTTTGCGGCCTCGTCGCGAGTGTAATTTTCGAGTTTGCCGGTCAGCACAAATGTCTTGCCGACAAAGCGTTCGTCCAACGCAGCGGTCGAGGCCGCGTCCATTTCCGTCACGACACCTGCGTCCTTTAGCCTTTCGATAAGTTCGGCATTCTTCGAATCGTTAAACCACGCATTAACACTCGCGGCAACGGCTAAGCCGATCTCCGGAATGTCGTCCAACTCCTCGACAGTTGCGGCCGCGATACGCTCCATGCTGCGGAAATTGCTGGCTAGGATCTTTGCGTAACGTTCGCCGACGTGCCGGATATCTATGCCGTAAAGAAGCCGCTGCAACCCTCGTGTTTTGCTCGCTTCGATCTGGTCGATGAGATTTGCTCCGGACTTCTCGGCCATGCGTTCGAGAGCAGCGATATCCTCGACCTTTAAACTATAGAGATCGGCGACGTCGCGGATCATGCCTTTATCGACGAGTGTTTCAACCAACACTTCGCCGAGGCCTTCGATGTCCATCGCCTTTCGCGAGGCGTAATAGAGAATGCGAGCCTTGATCTTTGCCGGACAATCGGAATTTGTGCAGCGTCGAACGGCTTCGCCTTCGGGCCGGACCGCATCGGCACCGCAAACCGGACAAGAAGTCGGAAAAACAAAATCTTCTTCGCTGCCGTCACGTTTCGACGGGATGTTCTGCAGAACCTGCGGGATGATCTCGCCGCTCTTTTCGATGAGAACATAGTCGCCGATCTTCAGCTCCAACCGCTTTATTTCATCCTCGTTGTGCAGCGACGCCCTGGCAACCGTTGTGCCCGCAAGCTGAACAGGCTCAAGGTTTGCGACCGGCGTTAACGCTCCCGTACGACCGACCTGCACGCAGATCGATAGTAGCTTCGTCGTCGCCTGCCGTGCCGGATATTTATATGCGATGGCCCAACGCGGAGCCTTCGTCGTCGCTCCGAATTCCTCCTGCAACGCCGTCGAATTCACCTTTACGACAACACCGTCGATCTCGTAATCCAGCGTGTCGCGGTGCGTTTCCATGTCGTTGACGAAATCGACAAGTTCATCAAGACTTTCGCACAGGCGCCGATTCGGGTTGACGTTAAAACCGTTGCGTTCCAGCCATTCGAAATTTTCCCAATGCGTCGCGAACATCTTCTGATTGCCCGCCAAAACGTCATACGGGAACATGTCGAGCCGCCGCGACGCGACGATCTGCGAATCGAGCATCCGCAGCGTGCCGCTCGCACAGTTTCGAGGATTTGCGAACGTTTTCTCGTCCTGCATCTCGAGCTCGGCATTGATCCGGTCAAATTGCGTTCGGGATAAAAACACCTCACCGCGAACCTCCGCGTGCTCCGGGGCGTCCGCTCTTAACCGCAGCGGAACGGTGCGTATCGTTTTAGCGTTTTGCGTGACCTCGTCGCCCGTTTGCCCGTCACCGCGAGTCGCGGCGGTAGTCAAAATGCCGTTCTCAAAATGGAGCGACACTGACAACCCGTCGATCTTCAGCTCGGCGACGTATTCGAGTTTACGCCCCTCGGCGAGTTTCTCACAGCGTTCAGTGAATGCCCGCAACTCATTGAGATCATAAGAGTTATCGAGCGACATCAGCGGCACGTTGTGCTTGAATGGCCGCAAACTGTCAGCCTTGCCGCCGACCCGCTGAGTCGGGCTGTCGGGCGTGATCAAGTCGGGATGTTCGGCCTCGAGCGCCTTCAAACGCTCGAGCAGTTGATCGAACTCAAAGTCCGATATCTCGGGCTCGGCCTTTTGATAATAAAGGTCGTTGTGCCGCTCGATCTCGCGTCTCAGTTTTTCGATTTCCTGCTCTGCGGTCATTGGTCAATTCATCGCATCGGCGATCATCCGATGGAAATGGTGCGTTCCCTGCTCGCGTGTCGGCGAATAACGCCCGCGGTCGTAGAATCGCGAACGCACACCTTTCTGCACGTTTTCGACAACCGCTTCGTCTTCCATTTCGACGGTATGGAGGTCGGCTCCCGCTCCTTTTTCCAAAAGCGTTTCGTCGCGCACAAATGTCTGAAACTCAACTATCGTCCTGTCCACCGCGACGGGCCTGACAATATTCACCGAGATGCCCCACGGATAAAAATTGAACATCAAGTTGGGAAAAATGAACAGATACCGAGCCGCCACATCGCCGTTATCATCAAGGCCTGTTTGGATCGATGCATATTTATAGAGGTCCGTCGTGTAACTTCCATAATTGACAACCGAGTTCAATCCCTGATGCACATAAGGAATGTGAAAACCTTCGAGATAATTTTCGCAATACAATGCCCAATGAGCGTTGACCTCGTATTCCCGCGTGGCGGTCAGCCTGAGCCCTTCCGTGGTCGGCCGATCGAATAGCCACGCAATGTCGTCCGTCATTTCCCAGAATTTAACGGACGGAGAAACAGCCGCAAACAAAAAACCTCCCATCTCGGCAAAAGGAAACTCGGGCAAATCGTCATTTTCCGACGGGAAATTCTCAACACCATCAAATTCCGGCATCGACAGCATCCTCCCGTCCAGCGAAAAACGCCTGCCATGATAGCGGCATCTGATCAGATCGCCTGAACAGGGCTCTTCGACCAGCAACATCGCACGATGTGTACAAACATTTGAAATACATCTGATCCCTTCCTGTGTCCGAACCAACAACGCGGGCTCGTTGAGCATTCCGGGCAATATGGTTTTCGGATGCAGCTGTTCAACTGAATCCGTGTGTCCCACAAGCTGCCAGCTTCGTGCAAATATCTTCTCGCCAGACGCTGCAAATATTTTCGCATCGGTGTAAAACTCCGATGGCAGGGTCCTCGCTTTTTTGATGTCTTTGTCGATGTCAAACATTTCTAGCCGCGGTAGAGTAAATAAGCCGGTCGGTCGCTATCACGATGAAAACCCCGTCCGATAAAACCCGCACCGAACACTTCCTGAAATTCGGCACGAATTCTCAGCTGCTCCGCCAAAGCGGCTTTCGGATCGGCGGCGACCAGCGAATTCCAGTCATTCATTATCACGATGGCCGCCGCCGGAGAATTTGGGTTCTCGTACCTTTCACCGCGAGACAAAGCCGAAACCTTGTCGCTCTCCAGATGCCATTCGGCGAACAAACGGTCGCTGGCTAGGCCGATCTTCTCGCCGTCCGTCGCGGGCGAGGTGCCGTAATCGATGCCGTAAAAATTCTCTCGATAATCGCTGACGATCGCGCCGAGCTTCTCCAAATTGAAAAACGCATTTCTCGCTTTAACGGGCTCAAATGTCCATTTGATGTATTTAACGCCGTCAGCCAATGCCCGTTCCCGCTGTGCCCATTTTAATCGACGCCCGAGACCGAGGCTCTGAAACTCAGCGTCAACGGCGGTCATATGCGAATAGAATGCAGGCTCGCCGCGAAGGAAAGCCGGCACACTCAGGACAAACCCGACAAGACGTTCCCCCAAATACGCGCCGAGCGTAAAACCGCCCGCGTTCTTTGTCACAATAAAATGCCGAACCGGCGAAATTTCCGTCTCCGGCAACGCAAAGACCGCTCTTTGGAGATCTACGCAGCTTCCGAGCTGATCCAGCGATTCGCACTCTCGTATCTCGATATTATCTGGCATATGCGACGAAATTGATGCTATCAGAAATATCTCGGCAACGGAAAAATACCCTTAACTTATACCCCTGCGGTCTGATAGACTAAATGGTGCCGCTATTCAGCGGCGCCTCGACTCCCTCATTCGCATCAGATGACCGTACAGAACGGCCTTGAGATCAGGGGAACGCTGTTCCGTCAGCCTTTCGCCGAATTAGCGGCGGAGATCCTTGCCGCGCGCATTTCCGGCAGCCTTCGTCTGAGCCACGGCAGCAAAAAGTGCATTGTGTACTTTAAGAACGGCAGATTGGTATTTGCCGCCTCCAACTCCAGGGAGCACAAGATCTTTAACCTGCTGCTTTTGCGAGGCCGTATCGACCATAAGGATCTGCAGCAGGCTCCGGATTTTACCAACGACTTTGAATTCACGGCCTTCCTGGTTCGCAGCGGCTTTCTTACAAAGGAAGAAAGCGACCGCCTGTTTGCCGATCAGATCGCCGCAATAGTCACAGACGCGTTCTCATGGAAGGACGGCGACTGGACGTTCAGCCCTCTGGCACGGATCCGCGATGGGCTGGAATATGACATTCGCATCGACGAACTGCTCGCCAACTACAGCCGCTGCCTTGCTGAAAATGATGTTCTGTCGCGATTTCGCAGTCTCGACGAGCAGTTTGCACGTTCAGAGAAGGAAGACCTTAACATAGATCTCTCGCCTGAGGAGGCGTTCGTACTGTCGCGATCGCAGGACGGTCCGTTGACCGTTGAGAGCATTCTGAATGTCGCGTCGATCTCGCAGGGCAGGGCACTCCACGTGATCTACACGCTTTGGTTGAGCGGTTTTCTGACCCGTACGGATTGGGAGAGGGTTTTTGACGAACAAGCCGTTGCCGCGATGAAGAACGTAAGACTGGAACTAAAGCGCGAAGCACGCGTCGTAACGCAAACCTTCGCCGATCAGGCCAAACCCGACGATCCCCAACCCCAACCTGTCGCCAACTCTACCCCCGAGCCGACGGTCACATTGGACGAATACCTCGACCGCGTCTTGAATGCAGTTACTTTCTACGATGTTCTCGGTGTCGATCGGGGCGTGGAAAGTGATGAACTGAAAAAAGCCTACTTCACCTCGGCAAAGCAGTTTCACCCCGACAAATACCGCTCAGAATCGCCCGAGACGCTCAAACGCATTCAGGATGCCTTCACCTCACTGTCACAGGCGCACGAAACGCTGAAAACGCCCGAACTGCGTGAGATCTACGACTACAGGATGCGTAAAGAGCTTGCCGAACGCGAAAAATCCGGAGGCGAAGCTGCCGGCAACGCGAGTCTTCAGGCTGAACAGGCCGCGGAAAATTTTGAGCGCGGCTTCTCGATGCTGATGGAAGGCGACGCCGAGAGTGCGATCCCGTTCCTTGCCCGTGCGGCTCATTACGCACCAAAGAACGCCCGCTACCGAGCGTATTACGGCAAAGCCCTCTCGTCCGACGACAAGCAGCGTCATAAGGCCGAAGCCGAAATGCAGGCAGCACTCAAACTCGACGGTTCCAACCCGACATTCCGCCTTCTTTTGGCAGACTTTTTTGTCCAGGTCGGCCTGATGAAGCGGGCTGAGGGCGAACTTAATCGCCTGCTTGCAATGTTCCCGAGCAATCGCGAGGCACGTGAAATGCTTGACGACCTCAAGACCCGCACAAGCTGACATCCCGCAATTTGACCGTTCCTTGAAATTGAACCGCAAAACGACGACACTAGTTTCGTGAGCAGTATCTTTCGTGACAGCGGCAATTCGGACGAAAAGCTCCGACGCATCGCAGACCGCATCGACGTTTTCGAGCTTTACAGCGGGCCGCACAGCACGCAGGTCGCCGACCTCGCTGATAGGCTTGGCGAGGCATTCAATCTTGCCTCCCGTGACCGCAATTATTTACACAAGGCCGCCTTGCTGCACGACATCGGCGAGCTTGCGATGAATCGCGACTACATCGCCGCTGCCCGTCCGCTTTCTGACACCGAACTCATCGATCTGCGGCGTCACCCCGTCATAGGCGAACAGGAAGCCGCCAAGCTCGATCTTCCTCGCGGCGTTCAGTTGATCATTCGCTGGCATCACGAATGGTGGAATGGCTGGGGTTATCCCGACGGCCTCTCGGGTCAGGAGATACCGCTGACGGCGCGTCTGCTTCGCGTGGCAGACGGTTTCGCTTCGCTCACGGCGAAACGCCCTTACCGCGATGCGTTTTCCATTGCCGACGCACAAAAACACCTCGCTGAAATGGCGGGCATCGAATACGACCCCGAGGCGGTTTTCACGCTGTTGAACATCTTGTCGAACGACGCCCGCATGGCGGCGGAGGCATCGGAACGTCTTTCTTTCGAACAACAAAATGCAGGGCTACAATAAGATATCTCCCAGAAGCTGGCTTGCTTTCGACCTCAACGTCCTGCGGCGCATCGAGTTCGATTCGATCGCGATACCGTTCTCAGGTTCGGGCGAATTGGGCGGTTATTTGAAACGTACCGGCGTGCGTGTTGCGGCGAACGATCCGCTGTTCTCAACGTGGGCAGATTCGTATGTACACATCGCGAACAGCCGCGAAGAGCTTTCGGCCGAAGACATCGAGACCATTTTGGAGGACGCGTACGTTCCGGACTACGAACTGAAGAATCCGACGCTCGCGAACTGGTTCTCTGAGACCGATTCGTGGTGGTTAGACAACGTCCGGCGTAATATCGACCGCCTCGCGACGACGGGATTAAAGGCGATAGCGTCCCGGATCGCGATCGCGGCGGGCGATTACGTTTTTGCGTTCAGCGGCGAGAACCGACGGCTTCGCCAACCGCTTTCAAATACCTTTCGCCGGCTCAGTTCGCTGCAGCCGCGGCCTTTTGACAATCGGCAAAACAACACCTGCAGCACCAAAATTCCCGACGATTTCATCGCCGAAACGCATACGGATCTGATGTTCCTCCGCCTGCCCGCTGCACACGCTCAGCCGCTACGCACGCATCTCGGCCGTGCGGCTTGGCGCGAAGAGTGGATACGCGGCTCGTCAGGCTTTTGGGACAAACTCGAGAACGCCGCGGCTCATCGTCTGGGCGCACCGACCGAGACCAAATCGCAATACATTCAGCTCCTCGAAGAAACGCTCCAGCGTGCCTCGCACATCCCAAAATGGGCAGTCGCACACGTTGAGGACGGCTTCCTTCAAACGCAGGACATCGTCGACGCCATCGCCCGCATACGCAGAGTGGACGCGATCTATACCAAAGATTTCTCCGAACTCACCGGCACCAAAGCCGCCATCATCACCGCGTAAAAACTGTCTTTCGCTCGCCTCGCCGGACCGTTTTTTTCGCTCGCCGAGCAGAAAAACTCTGCCTATTTGATCACTTTTCGTTCCGCTGCGTCGCGCCGTCTTGAACGTCGTCATGGCGATCTATCCTCGGTCAAATGCACCTACTCCATCACAACGCGCAACGACCGCCGTTTCACCGCAAACGACCAAAACGCTCCCACAATTCACCACAATACTCCGTCACTTCACCAAAACGCCATTACAATTCACCAAAACACCTCGCGCGTCGACCAAAACGCTCCGTCACCTCACCAAAAAGCCCTTACAATTCACCAAAACACCTCGCGCGTCGACCAAAACGCTCCGTCACCTCACCAAAAAGCCCTTACAATTCACCAAAACACCCCGCGCGTCGACCAAAACGCTCCGTCACCTCACCAAAAAGCCCTTACAATTCACCAAAACATCCCGCGCATCGACCAAAACGCGCACCGCCCCCGCCCCTGCCCCTGCTGCTGCTCCTGCCCCTGCTGCTGCTCCTGCCCCTGCTGCTGCTCCTGCTCCTGCTTCTGCCGCTGCCGCTGTCATTGCCGCTTGACAAGTTCAAAATCAGGCGTATCATTGTCTCACCGCAGAAATTTATCGGTACAACACTTTTTTTGGAGGTTCATCATCCCTATGAACGACAGAAACCGCAGGTATCTCGAATCCGGCCAGCGTTGCCGTCAGTGGATCGCAGACAATTCGGCGTTAATTCCGGCCGGCAGTTTATTCGAAACAAAGACGACGCAGTTCACGGCTTTGGTCGATGACGTCGAGAACGTCGCCGGCGAGGCCGCCGCCTTTACCGGCGAAGGCCTGTCCGCGACCGACGTCAAAGGCTCCGAACGCCTCGACATGATCGAGCTGATGACAAAGATCCGCAACGCCGCTCGCGCCGCCGAACCCGATCATCCCGGCACACGCGACCGCTACCGTTTTTCACGCACGATGTCGCATCAGGTCCTGCTCGCCACCGGCCGCAGCTTTGCCGAAGGCGGCGTAGACGATCTGGCATTGCTCGTCAGCTACGGCGCTCCCGGCAGTTGGCCCGATCATATGACAATGGCCTGCCAGGAATACGAAGATTCTTTTGGCCAACAGGATTCCGCCGTCAGCTCTCGCATCGGTAAAAATGCCGAGCTCAGCGAAAAAATAAACCAAATGACGGCCCTAAAAGCCACCATCGGCCACCTCGTCAAAAACTACTGCGCCGGCAACACAGCCGCCCTCGCGTCCTGGACGGCCGCCGCCCACGTCGAGTCCCCACCAAAGAAAAAACCCCCGACACCATGAAACATTCTCTATTTGAAGCTTTTTGCTTATCGATGATGCCGTCTCTTTCTGACGGCATCAGCAAACTTAAAAGGAGCACGGTATGAATGTAAACAGAAAAATCCATACGTTATTTGTCGCGTTGATCGCGCTCTCTATTCTTCTTTTTCCAGGATGCGATAGGAGAGAAGAAGGTAGTGCATTAGCTACGGAAGGAGCTGCAACACTTGAAAAAATAGCTGAGTTCTACGACATGCTGATCATAAGCACTGAGGAATCGAGAGATGCGGAATCGATCTTTCGGGCATTCACCCGGATGCCATTCCCACCGGAACAGCAGGCGACATTCGACAAACAAGCCTCGAACCTTCGAAAACGGGCTCAGCTCGCTCGATCGTTTTCAGATACCTTTAAGACATTGGGCAAATTAGCAGAGTATAATGCTTCTGCCGAAGTCAAGGAATCGACTACGAAGCTCGCCAAGGAAATTCAAACGCTCCCCAAGATGTCAGCCGACTCTATAGACCCCTCAAAGATTTTCGGCATGATAGCAGGTGATTTAATGGCTCTGAAGCAATCGAAAGATTTGAGGCGGGGTGCGGTGTTGATCCGCGATGCATTAAGCAAATATCAGCTTCTTTTCGATAATGAGATCGAGGTTTACAAAGGAATTGCGGTTGATCGGTATAAGAAGTTCAACAATGTAGCATATTGGCTTTTCCACAAGAATCTTGTTCAAAGCTCGGGGCTCTTGAACCCTTCAGTATCAGCATTGGGTTTGTCGATCGATATGAAGAAGGCGGATGCTGATCCCGATTTGATGCGGGCCGTAGAATCAATCGCTCGGGGACGAGCAGAAAAGATGATGGCTGTCGGACAAATGGCAGCCCATACCGCTCAGCGGGATCTATCCAAACTAGCTGCAACAGTCGATAGATTTATTGCAAAACGTCCCTTTACATTATCCGAGGGAATTCAGCTTACTGCCGAATTACAAAAATATCTTGAAGAGATTGAGAGTCTCAGGAAGGCCAAAAAGGAGGAATAGAACTACATGTCAGATACAAAGACTTTTTTAGAGATCCAAGAAACCTACTTTCTCATTGAGCAGAATTTTAACTCGCTTTTCGTGAGATGCGAGAGCGAGGCACACCGGAATGAACTTCGTTCAGCCTATCAGGTTGCGTTTATGAATTACGCTGCCGCAAAGGAAAAAATATTTCGTGACAATGAGCCGCAACTCAGATTTTTGAGAAATCATCTCGACAATACGCAAAATGAGATAAAGACGATGCTGGAGAACGAGCAAAAAATAGGTAAAACTCTCAATCTGATAACCTCTGCGGTTCGCATTGTAAGCAGCATAATTGCACTAGCCTAGAAAATGTCCCGTTGTGGTGTCTAAGAGGGTACAGCGACGAGATGAGATATCACCTAAGTCAATGATTTCCAATTTGGGACCGCCGCCGCCCACGTCGAGGCCCCACCAAAGAAAAAACCCCCGACACCACCCGTGCCGTAGGGGTTTTTTTGTCACCATCGGTGACCAATATTATAGCGTAGGGTGATAACCCTACGTCAGCCACGAATATGATCTTGTCACCAAAGGTGACGAACACCGCAATGCAAATATCAACGGTCGTGGTTGAATATTATCTGATCGATCGGACAACGTTCGTCCCCTCCGGGGACGGATGATAAATAATACGTTTCGTAGGGTTTCACCCTACGCTATATTTTTTGTCTCCTTCGGAGACATTGGGAAGCACAATGCCGCGTGGGGTTACCACCCTGCGTCATTTAATTTCTTTAAGTTTAAGAATAGGTACTACGCATATGCCCACGTCGAGGAAAAGGAAGCGAGCGGGAAAGGCGGTGAAGCGGCAACCGTATGAGGTGCCGAAGTTCGATCTTTCAAAGAGCTGGAGTCTGAAGATAAAGCCGACGCAGCTCAGGTATTTGAAAGAGGATCCGGATTTTTTGACGATGGTGAAATTTGGCCGGGCGATCAATGCGATCTCGTTTGCCGCGACGGTTGTGGGCCTGGGCGTCCATCAAATGACACACACCGACAAACGACAATATCGACGCGGCCTATTTGTTCTCGCCGGATATCTTCATCAGACGATCCAGATCATTCACGGCGTCGAAGATCGACATATCACGATGGAATCTTTTATTCCGCTCCGCACGATCGCACATGATGCCAAATACGAAAAGGTCCGCACATACGCCAAGACCATTCGCAACTACACGGCTTTTCATTTGGACGAATTCGACAAGCACGAGAACACCAAACGTTCGCTCGACATGCTCGATCCGACGATGTATGTCCTGATGGGCGGCGACAACGACCATTTCGGTACGTTCTATTTCCAGCTTTCCGACTATCTCGATTTTCAGATCGTCGGAAAGGAATTTCAGGGTGACAGAACGCCCGAAGAAACCATCAACGACATCACGGATTCTATCATCGGTACATCATTTGAATTGCTCGACGGCCTTCACGGTTTCATCCTCGCCCTCGCCCGCAAAATGGACCTCCACGAATATGTCTATCAGTGATCTCGTTTCCACGCTCGAAACAATGCTGATCAGATCTCTACCTGCTCGCCGAGTTCCACAACGCGGCCGGGCGGTATCTTGAAATACGAAGTTGCGCTGCGTGCGTTTCGCGACAGGAACGAGAACAGCTTCTCACGCCATTTCGCCATGCCGGGATACTTTGCCGATGCGATTATGGTTTCCCTGCCCAGGAAGAACGTCGCTGTCGATGTGTTGAACGAATACCCCGGATATTCGACGCTTTCCAGCACCTGCGGAATGTTCGGCTTTTCCATATATCCGTAATATATGCGGATGCGTGAAAAGCCGTTGCCGAGATGTTCGAATCGATACCGCTCGTAGCTTTCTACGTACGGGATCGGCCGCGTTTTGACCGTGACGAAGATGATCCGTTCATGCAGCACCTTGTTGTGTTCGATGTTGTGCATCAATGCGGGCGGCGTCCGCGTGGCGTTGCCGTTCATGAAGACCGCGGTGCCTTTAACGCGCTGGATCTTTTTGTGTTCGACCTCATAAAGAAACTCTTCCAGATCCTGCGTCTCTTCCTGAATACGCAGCTGCAAAATGCTGCGGCCTTTTTTCCATGTCAGCATCAACAGGAACACCGCACCCGCCAAAACCAGCGGGAACCAGCCGCCGTCGAGCACCTTGATGATGTTCGCTCCAAAGAACGCCAGATCGATCACTAGGAACACCAGGCAAAGCAACGCCGTCGGAACAGCACCCCAATTCCAGCGTTCTCTGGCCACAAAATAGAACAATATCGTCGTTATCACCATCGTTGACGTCACTGCGATGCCGTATGCCGACGCCAGACGGCTCGACGAACCAAAGCCAAGGACGACCGCGATGCAGCCGATCATCAGCGCCCAATTTACGCCCGGCAGATAGATCTGGCCTATCTCTTTCGACGACGTGTGCGTGATCCTCATCCTAGGCAGCAGCCCGAGCTGCACCGCCTGCATCGTCAGCGAGAACGCCCCCGAAATGATCGCCTGCGACGCGATCACCGCCGCACACGTGGCCAACAGGATCATCGGGAAGATCGCCCATTCGGGCACAAGCTTGTAAAAAGGATTTTCGGCCGCCAGCGGGTCTTCCAAAAGCAGCGCACCCTGGCCGAAATAGTTCAGCAGCAGCCCCGGAAGTGCGACCGTGAACCACGCAAGCCGTATCGGACGCGTCCCGAAATGCCCCATGTCGGCGTAAAGCGCCTCGCCGCCGGTCACGACCAGGAACACCGAGCCCAAAATGATAAAACCGTGAAGGCCTTCGCGAACAAAGAAATCGACGGCGTTCACGGGATTGATCGCTGACAGCACCAGCGGATACTGCAATATCTGATGCATTCCCGCGATGCCCAGCACGATGAACCACAGCAGCGTTACCGGCCCGAAGACCTTGCCGACGCCCGCAGTTCCGCGGCTCTGAAACAAGAAGAGTGCGACGAGAATTCCGATCGTGATCGGAACGATGAAAGGTGCCAGTTCGGGCCGCGCAACGCTCAATCCCTCAGTCGCACCCAGAACTGAGATCGCCGGCGTCAGAACGCCGTCGCCGTAAAGTAGCGCAGCACCGAAAACACCAAGCGAAAGCAGAGCGATACGCTCGGTCTTGCCCGAAGGTTTGATCGGCGTAGTGAGCGCGGCGAGCGATAGAATGCCGCCTTCGCCGTGATTGTCCGCCCGAAGAACAAATACCAAATACTTGACGCAAATAACTATCACGAGCGACCAAAATATGAGCGACAGAACGCCCAATATGTTCTGCTGCGTGATCGCGATCGCATGCGGCCCGTGGAAACATTCGCGGATCGCATACAGCGGTGAAGTTCCAATATCGCCGTAAACCACACCGAGTGCCGCAAGCGACAAGAACGCCAAATACTTGCCCTTTGGCTTTTCTTTCGGTGGTGCAATATCCGCGTATGTTGTGTGAATTTCTGAGTTTTCTGATGATTCCTGATCGGTCATAACGATCGGCCTGAGCCGCTTCAACGGTCAGTGTCGCAACAAAGCCGTAAAGAATTCATAAATTTCGCCATCATTTCGCTTCGCGCCGCTTTGTGTCGGCAGCGATGTCATGTTGCCGGTCGAGACAGTGTGCTCCGAAATACGCCAGCGAGATCGACGAAATAAGCAAGATCACGTCAGCGGAAGCGGAAACTGAACCGGCGGGAATTAAAGAGATCGCTGCTGCCGCCGCCATTACGGTGTCAGCCAAAAACAACACGCCTGCAGAGGCGAACGAAACGGCCGCAGCGAAACGCCACCTGCGTATCGAACGCGACGCCCTTTCGGCCGCCGGATCAGTGCCCGCGTGCGATCCGTGTCTCACGCTTTCCGTCTCGCTTTCCATACTTCGGCGAAACCGCCTCAGTCGCCAGCGTAAATCGCAAGCTGTAAGTTTTCGATCAAGGTTTTATAAAGGAAAAGTAAAGACCTCTTATGCGACAAAACGATATCCGACCCAAGGTTCCGTCAGTATGTGCTTTGGTTTTGAAGGATCGGGTTCGATCTTTTTTCTGAGGTTTCCAACGAAGACCCGAAGATACTCGACCTGGCCGATATATTCAGCGCCCCAAATTTTGGAAAGAAGCGTTCGGTGGGTCATGACGCGATCCTGATTCTGCGCAAATAGTGTCAACAGGTCAAACTCTTTCGGCGTCAAATGCACTTCGGATTTGCCCGCGAATACACGGCGAGCCGAAACATCGATACGCAGGTCACCGGCTTCGATCGTACCCGCATGATTCTCATCCGGAGTTCTGCGCAGGGCGGCACGTACGCGCGCAAGCAATTCGTTCATCCCAAATGGCTTTGTGATGTAGTCGTCGGCTCCGGCGTCGAGCGCTTCCACTTTCGTGCTTTCCTGCCCTTTCACCGAAAGAACGATGATCGGAACATCTGAATGGCGTCGAAGCTCTCGGCAAACATCGATCCCGGACATCTCCGGCATCGAAAGATCGGTAATGACCAGATCCGGCTTGAGGTCGTGAAACGTCTCCAGCCCCGATTCACCGTCCGCGGCGGTCCTGACGTCGTAGCGATTTGCCTGCAGACTTCGCTTTAGGACGCGCGTGATCTGAAATTCGTCATCGATGACAAGTATCTTTTTCGGAGGCATATCTAGTCTCTAGTCGGCATGACCTAAACAGCTTCTGTCGGCAGTGTAACCGTAAATTTCGTTCTAAATCCATCATCACCGTCATCGACGGATATTCCGCCGCCGTGCGATTCGACAATGCCCTTAGCGATCGCCAGCCCCAGACCCAGTCCGCTCCCGGTCGTGTGGATCTCTGATTCTTTGATCCGGTAGAACTTATCAAATACCCTTTCCCTCTGCGGCCGGGGTATTCCTACGCCCTGATCTTCAACAGAAACCGCGATCCCATCTGCCATTTGTCGGGCACGGACACGTATCAATGACCCCTCTTTCGAATATTTCGCCGCATTATCCAAGAGCGTGAAAAAGACCTCGGCTATCGAGACCGGATCTACAAATACCTGCGGTAGGTCGGCCGGAATATCAGTTTCGACAAGGCGGTTTCTAAGTATCCGCGATGCTCGACTTGCAGCGATCTCGATGATCTCTTGAATGGACGATGGAGTTCGGAGCAGATCGAGGGCTCCCGACTCCACCTTTGCGATACCGACGATACCCTCGACGAATTCGTTCAAACGGTCAGTTTCCTCGTCTATCACCTCGAGCAATTCACGCTGGCCTGCCTGATCCATCTCGCTCTTGGACGGAACATCCAGCAGCGTGGTTACAGATGCTTTTATAGACGTCAGCGGCGTGCGAAGATCATGGGTGACGGCGTCCAACAGTGCGGTCTTCAGCATCTCACTCCGTTTTAGTGCCTCGGCCTCACTCGCCTTGTCAAAAGCCTGACGAAGTTCATCGTAAAGCCCTTCGATCTCCCTTTTTTGCCGTTCAGACTCGGCCGCTCGACGCTTGGCATATCCTGAAAGCTGCCCTGCGACCAAAGCCGTAACGACAAACGCCGCAAAGGCCGTCCAGTTCTCGGTCCCTGTAATGGTGAACGTATGGAAAGGAGGAAGAAAGAAAAAGTTGAAGCCCAATATCCCGGCAACGGACGCGGCAAGGCCCGCTCGGCTTCCGAAAAATGTTGAGGCTAATAAAACTACCAACAGCAGAGTCAACGCCACTTCAGTTGTGTTCAGATCCTCTTTGAATGGCAGCAGCAAAAGGAATACGCCGATCACCAATGCCGCGGATGCTGCAATTCCTCTTAACGCCCGCCTCTTGCTGGATCCTTCCGAAACCACTGACATCAGCGACAGTATATACCCCAAAATAGATCAGTCGTGTACATTTTCACGGCCGCGCTCGCGGATGAACCAGAACACACCGGCGAAGGCGGACAGTATGCCGGAGAACAGCGTGAGCGTTTGGGGGGTGATGTGATACATCAGGCCGACCGCATGAGGCTATTCCCCGCCATTCCTGATCTTTTCCACTAACTCGCGGATCTTCGGGGTGTTTGGGTGGTCGGGGAGTTCTTTTTCGACGTATTCGAGTACCATTTCGGCTCGTTCTTCGAGGTCGAGCATGGTCAGATCGAGGTCGTTGTTGGCGTCGACGAGCTTGACGGTCGCGGCGTACTCATCGGCAAGTGCCTTTTCCATCTTCGGGATCCTGGCTTCTATCTCGGCTAGATCCGCCAAAAACTGGGTGAGCGGTATATTTGGCATAATGCCCGCGGCCATACTAGCTTTTGCAAATGCGAGTGCCTCTTTTGCCTCTTCGAGCTCTTTAGCGGCTTGCGTATAGCCGCTCTTGTCTAGTTGTTCTTGAAGATCCATTGCTCCTCAAATATATTTCATGATCACCGAACTCTCTCTGCGCCCACATTATCGCCGAAACCCCGCCAAATTTTCAACAACTTAGAGTGTTCAGGTCAAACGCTTTCACCGGTCTGTCCGCCCGGCCGCTCGCGGATGAACCAGAGCACACCGGCGAAGGCGGACAGTATGCCGGAGAACAGCGTGAGCGTTTGGGGCGTCATGTAGTACATCAGACCGCCGGCGACGTAGCTTGAGATGCCGAATACGGCAAGTTCGGCGCCGCGGTCGATGGTGGAAATGCGTCCGCGGATCATGTCGGGCAGGCTTCGTTGGAACATCGTCTCCTGCACCGCATATTCGACGCCTATGATCAGCCTCGATAAAAACAGCAGCACCGCAAAAAGCCATAACGTCGGCATATACGCGGCCGCCGCAAACAATAAGCCGTGAATGATCAGCGCCCAGCCGACGAACTGATAATTGCGGCCCTTGCGGTCAAGGTAAATGCTCGTGCGATGAGCCAGGAACATCCCGCCCGCCAAGCCAAAACCGGTCACGGTCCACAAAACGGCCACTGCAACGTCCGGATTCCAGCCTTCGGTCTCGGCAAAATGTACGCCGCCGAGCCGCTCAAAGATCATATTCACCGCTCCGCCGCCCGCCGCCCAGATCACGTTGAGTACGAGAATCGTCAGCGCGAAATGTTCCGTGAACGCATACTTGATGCCGTCGCGGAGCTCTTTCACGAACGGCTCGCGTGCCGTTTTGTCAGCCATACGGCCGGCCGTCGCTTCGTCGCGGGTGGCTTCTTCGGGAATCAGCCAGACCGTGTAGGCAGACGCCAAGAATGAGATCGCGTTTATGATGAACGCCGTCTCGTATCCGAACGCCGCCGCCGCCCAACCACCCAATGCCGATCCGATCGCCATCAGTAAGAACCTGGTTGAGAACAACAGAGCCACACCCGAAAGCAGACCTTCTTTTCCCGTCAGGTTTGGAGCCGCCGCGTTCTTTGCACCGTCAAAGAACGCACCGAAAGTATGCAGCAGCACCGTTGCTACGTACGCGATCCAAAGATTCTCTTTACTCGTAACCAGCAGGAAAGAAAGTGCGACAGCGGCCCTCGCAATATCGGTCCAGATCATCACCTGCCGCCGCGAGAACCTATCGACGAACGTCCCCGCGATCGGCGACGCTATCGCGAACGGCAGAAGACGCGCCAAAAAGAAAAGCCCTGCCGCCATCGGCTCCGCCCCCGAGATAAAACGCACGAGCCCCAAACCAGCGATGAAATTGAACCAATTACCGAGTTCCGAGATGAATTGCCCCGCAAGCAGATTGCGAAAGTTTCGGTTGCCGCGGATGAGTTGGCTGTATGAGAGCGACTGCACCTGATAAGAATAGCCGAGCGTAACGTAATCGCTAAGTCAGGCGGGAGGCACCATTGTGCGAACGGTGCCTTTTTGTGATGTTTACGGTTTTACGATTTCGATCTTGCTTCACTGGCGGGTCGTGGGATCAACGGAGGAAATTGTCTGAACCTATCGGCTACTTACTGAATCGAATGTGAATGCCGACCTGGATCAGCCGCGGCGATGAAGGCAGGATTCCGCGTGTACGGTCAACAATATCCGTGCGGTTTGTCAGATTCTTTACTGTAATGAAGAACGTCGAACGCAGCCGCTCGACGGTGTAGTTTGCCGTCGCATTCCAATAGTTCTGCGCATTGATAGGGCCGCGTTGGCCATTCGCGACGGTGGTACTCAGATTCAGATCATCACCGAACTGCTTGCCGACGAATACATTTTCTATGAACATATCTACGCCTCTTGTATGCGAATATCCAAGGCTCGTCGTCGAAAGGAATTTGGGTGTATACGGAATACGATTGCCGGTGATCGCGATCGAAGGGTTTAGCGAGCTGAACCTCACCCCACGAAACTCTGCAGTGCCCAAATAGGTGAGCGATGCCCGCAAATAGACGTTGTGCCGCGATCCGATCCACGATCCGCTGTCCGCCTGTGCGGACGCCTCGAATCCCTGCTGCAGCGTTCGCCCCCCGTTCGTCAACGCCGCCCCTGCGCCGCCTGCAACGCTTGAGGGTACGATCTGGTTTTTATAGTCATTGCGAAACAGCGCAGCCTCTATTTTCAGTCCGCGGAATGGATCGCCGCGAAGTCCTGCCTCATAATTCCAACTTTCTTCCGGATCCAGTTCAACGACGCCGCCCGCATTCGTGATGATGTCCTCGGCTCGCGGCGGTGAAAAGCCTTTATGGATCCCTGCAAATATTGTGATCCTCGGCAACCCGGCATACGCGACACCTACGCCCGGGATCACTGCTGTTATCTTCGTCTCGCCGAATGCGGCGGGATTCGCGAGCAGATTCGTCCTGTTCACTCGAATTCGCTCAAAACGCACTCCCGGCGTGACCGCAAACCGGCCATACAGAAATCTCTGCTGAATAAATCCCGCGGTCGCAAAGTTGCTTCTAAGATTATTTTCAACAAGAACACCGCTGCGGCTCAACGGCAGATCACCGTTCTCCTGGCGGCGGCTCTGCTCTTCCCAATGGAGCCGAAATCCAGCCTGAAACTCACCGCGCATGCCGCTACCGAGTGAGAAAGTCTGAGTAAAACGCGGCTCGATGCCGTAGGTTTTGTATTTCCGCAGACGCCCCTCGTTGCCGCAGGTCGAGTTCAGATCGGCCATGCTCAGACAGTCGGGATCGACGTTCAGCCGATTAGGCCGCTGGCCGGAATTCGAGGATTGCCGCCACCAATCGCGATTGAAATGATTGAAATAGAACGTCGTATTTAGAACCGCTGACGGCGAGATCACGGCGGTGTGTGCCGCCGAAAAGCCAAAACGGTCGCCGTAAAAGAAATCGTTCTTAAATGGATTCTGCCGCGGATCCGCCGCGTATTCTGCTTCGGTCAGACCGGAATATGTGACATTCGAATCCTCGCCCAGGTAATTCAATTTCAAAGTCAAAGCGTTTCTGTCGTTGACGCGATGGACGGCCTTTGCCGTTAGGTCGTTGACCTTTGAATTGATGTTCTCGCGTGAGCCGTTACTCTGTTTTCGCGTGAAACCGGCAAATATCCCTGTTCTGCCGATCGTTCCGGAAGCGGTTCCGCTGCCGTTGAAAAACCCGCGGTTCCCTCCGATCATCCGCAGCGAGAAACTGGGCCTCTCGGTTGGCTGCGGTGTTATGTAATTGATAACGCCGGCGACCGTCTGCGGGCCGAACGCGATCTGCCCCGAGCCTTTCAACACTTCTATCGCCTCATAACGCTCGACCGGCGGATGATAATACGAGGCATTATCGCCATACGGCGCATAGGCTAGCGGAATACCGTCCTCAAGCAGCAGTATCTTGGTCGAACGCGTCGGATTCGTTCCGCGTATCGATATATTCGGCCGCAGGCCGAGGCCTTCCTCATCCCGGACATTCACACCGCTAACTTTTCGCAATACTTCTGAGAAATTGGCGGCTCGCGTAGAAACAAGAGTCGTTCCATCAATGCGGCTGATCGAGCCGGGTGTCTCATCGAGGCTTTCCGGCGTTCCCGCCAGCATTGTTGTCGTCACCGCCAGGTCAACCGCGATATTCGCCGGCGTCAGAAACACCTCATAAGATCCGTTCGGCTGAGGTGTGGAAGTCATAGTAGAAGCAAAACCCTTTGCCGACACCGCAACTTCGCTGATATCCGAGGGCAGCAGAGGGGTCCGGCAAAGACCCTCCCCGTCAGCAACGCATGTGACATCCGCCGCGTTTCCTGCTCTTTTGATCACAACCCGCGCACCGGGAATAACGTCGCCATTCGTATCGCGAATAATTATCGTCACACTTTGTGTCGTTTGAGCACCGGCGATGATGGACAACAAGAGAATTATGAAAAAGACCGGGTAAAAGTTTCGTCTGAAAGAGGAGCGTTGCATTTCGTTGATTATGTCTTATTGAAAATGATTTTCACTTTCACTATCAGACGATACTCGCATGTCTGCTTGCTGTCAAGCCTCCTCGGCAGGCCCGCAAAAAAGTAAGGCCGCCATAGCGGCGGCCTTCAACTCAGCGATATGATGGAGCTATTTCCCTTGAAAATTAGGCGGGCGTTTTTCAAAGAACGCGGCGACGCCCTCCTTGAAATCATCGCTCTTCCCTGATTCGATCTGACATTCGTGTTCGAGAGCAAGCTGCGCGTCGAGCGAATTTGAAAAGGATTCGTTGAGCATTTTCTTGATGCGGCCGATCGCACCGGTCGGGCCGGCAGCCAATCTTGAAGCAAATGCTTTCGCTTCATCTACAAGCGAATCTGCGGCAACTACCCGATTGATCATGCCGATCTCGGCCGCGCGCTGTGCGGTGACGGCGTCGCCGGTCATTAGCATCTCAGCAGCCAATTTCTCGCCGACCACACGCGGCAAAAAGAAAGTGCCGCCGCAGTCAGGCGAAAGACCGATACGAACAAAGGCCTCTCTGAAAGAAGCGTCGTCACCGGCGAAAACTATATCGCACGCAAGTGCGAAATTGACGCCCGCACCCGCACATACGCCGTTGACAGCGGCAATAACAGGTATCGGAAGTCCACGGATCAGCCGAATAACGCGGTGCAGATTACCGAGCGGTTCTTCTAAGAAGGCCTCAATGCGGCCTTCCTGTTCCGCAAGCACCTTCATCTCCCGCAGGTCGCCGCCCGAACAAAAAGCACGGCCCGAGCCGGTGAGCACTATCGCCCTGGCCCCTTGTTCCGACGCAAAACGAAACGCCGCATCTAGGTCGGTTATAAGCTGTTGCGAAAGTGCGTTCAAAGCATCGGCACGATCCATCGTAATGGTCGCCACGCCATCGGCAAAGTCGAATTTGAGAGTTTGGAATTCCATAGATCTTATGCGGTTCTTGCCCGTGAACGGGTCGATTCAAAGCACTCGCGGCAAAGGACGGTGCGGCCGGTCTTTGGTTGGAACGGTACGGAATCGTGTTTGCCGCAGTTGTCGCAGATTATCTCGAAACGCTTTGGAGAGTCCTCCCGCAATACCGCTTTCTTAGAGCGGCATTTCGGACAACGCTGCGGCGGCATCATATTCCGCTGATAAAATATCTCCTGCTCTTTTTCGCTGAAAATAAAGATCTCGCGGCACTGCACACATGGTATTTCGACATCGGGCATTATGTCACCTCCACAAAAAAACGAGGGAATATGAATGACTGTGAGTTTAACACAACAGTTCTTACGAGTTGAGCACTCGAACGTGGTTTTTCACTGTCTCGCCGAGAGTTTCCAGGTTGTAACCGCCTTCGAGGCACGAAACGATACGCCCGCCGCATGCATCGTCCGCCCACTGCATCATTACACGGGTCATTGCGGCAAAATCGGGATCTTCGATCTGTAGCTGACCGAGCGGATCTGTGAGATGAGCATCAAAGCCTGCTGATATGAAGATAATGTCAGGTTTAATTTTCGACGCTATTTCCTCGATGGCGGCTTCGAATGCATGAACCTGATCCGCGGCCTTTGTGAATGCCTTGACCGGCACGTTCAGTGTCGTGCCAAGCCCCTTTCCTTGACCTGTCTCACCACGCGACCCCGTACCGGGATACCACGGATATTGGTGCATCGAAAAGAAGAATACTGATGGATCCGAATAGAAAATGCCTTGTGTACCGTTGCCGTGATGCACGTCCCAATCGACTATTACTGCCCGCTCGACCTCTTTGTACTTATTCTGGGCATAGCGTGCGGCTACGGCGATGTTGTTGAAAAGGCAAAATCCCATCGCCCGCTCGCCGGTCGCATGGTGTCCGGGCGGGCGGGCCGCGACAAAGGCATTTCGCACTTCGCCCTGCATTACAGCGTCCACAGCGGCGATCGCTCCGCCTGCCGCAACGAGCGCAGCGTCGAAAGACCGCATCGATATGACCGTATCCGCATCGAGCCGATCCATGCCCGAAGCGAAGGCTCCTTCTACGCGTTTGAAGTGCTGCGGTGTGTGAGCCGCCTGCACAATGCCTTGTGCGGCCTTGGCGGGCGTGATCTCACGAAGGCTGCTCCAAAGCTCCGCATCATCCTGCAGGGCGCCCATCACCGCGCGATAACGCCGAGGCGCTTCGGTGTGACCGATGCCGGTATCGTGTTTCTCGTATATCGGATGATGAACTATCGCCGTTGCCATTGGATGATTGTATCTAAATGAACGCCGTTTCGTGCAGCAGCTTGCCGTTTTGGAAACGATCGATGTGCAGCATTGATACGTCCATGAACTTCGCCTCGCTGTCGAGAATGATCTCCGCCACTGCCCTGCCGGTCGCGGGCGAATGCATCACGCCATGCCCGGAAAACCCGCACGCAAGGAAAAGGCCTTCAACCTCACAGCCGCCGATCACGGCGTGATGATCGGGCGTATTCTCATAGAGCCCGGCTCGGCATTTCTCTCTTACGGGCTCACTTTCGACAAGGAACGGAGCCCGATGCCGTGCCTTCGAGTAGGCCTTTTCAATGAACGCTTCGTCAAATTCTGTGTTGAAGGAATCCGGTTCGTCCGGGTCGGGATAGGCGAAAAGCACATCGTGAGCCGAAAATGTTTTGTGGCTGCCAAAATGAAATTCCCTAGCGGGACGAAAATGAAAACCGTCACCGAGGTCGATCACCATCGGCAGCCCTTCGGGAAGCGGTTCGGAATTTTTCGCCCAAACTATCTGCCGCCGCTGCGGTGATATCGGCAGGTCGATATCGGCGGTCGCTGCCGTAGAAGCCGCCCACGGCCCGCTGCAGATCACCGCGGCATCGCACTCCAGCTTCCCTTCAGATGTATTCACACTCGATACTCGTCCGCCATTTACACCGATCGACGCAACCTCGGCCGATGTTCGAACGCGGGCACCGCTCAGAACAGCGTTCGTAATGAAGCCTTCCAGCAAAGCGAGCGGATTGATAAAACCATCGCGCAATCCGAAGCTGCCGCCGACAACGTCGTCCAAATTCAATCCGGGAACCACGGAAGCGATGTTCTCCGCATCGATCGGATAAACGTCAGAATAGCCGAGCGCACGCTGAAGCTCGATCGAGCGTGCCAGATAATTTCGGTGTTTGTCCGTCTGTGCAAGGAATAGATAGCCTTTCGGATCGTACTCGCAATCGAACGGCGCATTCTTTATGAAGTCAAGCGAATAAAGCGAAAGACGAATGTTGATCTCCGTCTCGAACTGTGCGCGAATGCCGCCCGTCGCCTTGCCCGTCGAGCCCGCACCGAGCGTGTTCTCGCGTTCGAGCAAAACGACATCTCGGCAGCCGCGTTCTGTCAGATGGTACGCGACCGAAGCACCGACAACGCCGCCGCCGATAATTACGATCCGCTGATTCATTTGGCGAAGACCGTCGAAAGGTCGTTGAACCCTTTGAACTCAAGCGCGTTTCCTGCAGGATCCATAAAGAACATCGTCGCTTGTTCGCCGACCTCGCCCGCGAATCTAATCTTCGGCTCTATTACGAAATTTACTCCGTTTGCTTTGAGCCGTTCCGCCAATTGCCGCCAATCTTCCATCGGCAGAACAATGCCGAAATGCGGTATCGGCACGCTGTCTTTGTCAACGTCGTTCGCAGCTGCCTGCCGAACGTAATTTGGCGAAAGATGCGTAACGATCTGATGCCCAAAGAGATTGAAATCTATCCAATGATCGGAACTGCGGCCTTCGTCGCATCCGAGAACGTTTCCGTAGAAATCGCGTGCGGCATCCAGATCGTCAACCGGAAAAGCAAGGTGAAAGATGTTCGTCATATCACTTCCGATTCTATAACAACTGCGCCGCGTTTTTCAGCAGCAGGGCGAATGACGTATAAGATAAATGTCGATCTTTCGAAAAAGCCGCTCACTGATGCACGAAAACATCGAAAAATTCGTCGCCGCGTTCGTCTCCTCGCTGGAAGCCCGTAGTTTCGTCCGAATGACCGTCGGCAATTACAAGGGCGAAGAAAAAGGTCTGTCAAAGGTCCTTATACGGCCGATCCGGACCAGAAAGGGCGATAGGCTTTTGGCGGTATATAAGTATGATACGCGGGACACAGCTAAGAACTATTCCGCCGACGAGGCCGCCGAGTTGCTGCAAAGCCTCATTTCGCAAGGGTTTAAGAGCGGCCATCTTTTTACTGCCGACAACGACTTTCAGCTCGACATCGGCAAACGGAATTCGCGTCTTAACATCGGCAGACCGACCTTCACCGCTGCCCCGAAACTTGCACACGATCGCGAAAAGCACCGTCTGATCCGGCTCGACCGGCCGTATCTGAAAGCTCTCGGCATCACGGACGACACCGGGCGTGTTCGCGACCGCCAGCAAAATAAATGGAAGCAGATCAATAGATTTGTCGAGATGATCGACGGTCTGATCGTAAATTCCTCGCTGAAAGACAACAAGAAATTGAACATCGTCGATATGGGCTCGGGCAAAGGCTATTTGACGTTCGCCCTTTACGATCACCTGACAACTACGCGAAATTTGAACGTCGAAATGACGGGCGTCGATACCCGCAGTGAGCTTGTCGGACTTAGCAATGACATCGCCGCGGCGTGCGGTTTCGGCGGATTGAAGTTTGTCGAGTCCGACATCGCATCGTTTGATATTGGGAAAATTGATATTTTGATCGCACTTCACGCCTGCAATACCGCGACCGACGACGCCATTTATAAAGGCATAATGTCGAAGGCAGAGATCATCGTAACTGCTCCGTGCTGCCACCAGGAATTGCGGCCGCAGATCTCACCGCCCGAAATTTTCCGCGACATTCTGAAACACGGCGTACTAATGGAAAGGACCGCGGAGTCACTGACGGACGGCATTCGAAGCATGCTGTTGGAATGCGAAGGTTACGAGACGAAAATGATGGAATTCGTGCCGCTCGAACACACCCCGAAGAACAATATGCTCGTCGCTATTCGCAGTAAGAAGACGGCGGACACTTCGGAACTTCGAAAGCGTCTCAGCGAATTGAGATCCGCATTCGGCATTGGTTCGCAGAGATTGGATTATCTGCTGACGGAGGCTGCCCTCGATCGGTATTGACCCGCACCGTGAACATGCTATTATTCTTGCCCGGACATTTTCTATGAGATCAGACGCAAAAACCCCTGACGAATACATCGCCTCGCTGCCCGACGACCGCCGCGAAGGCATGGCAAAACTGCGTGCGGTGATAAACGGCAATATTCCCGCAGGTTTCGAGGAGAATATGGGCTACGGAATGATGGGCTGGGAGGTGCCGCACTCAATTTATCCTGCAGGTTATCATTGCGACCCGAAACAGCCGCTCCCGTTCATGGGAATCGCATCGCAAAAGAACAATATCGCCATCTATCACATGGGCATTTATCGTGACCAGGCTTTGTACGATTGGTTCGTCGAGCAATGGCCGAAATATTCGTCAAAGAAGCTGGATATGGGCAAGTCGTGCATCAGGATAAGAAAAGCCGATGATATCCCGTTCGAACTCATCGGAAAACTCGCAAAAAAGATGACCGTCAAGAAATGGATCAAGCTCTATGAAGAGATGATGAAACGCTGACCGTCTCAGGGAGAAATACTTGACGGAAGCGCCACATCGTCGTATCATATAAGTTTGCGTTAACCGACGCATCGCCTATATTCGGCGAGAGGAAAAGGTTATGAAACAAGATATACATCCGAATTACACCGACATCACGGTGTCATGTGCCTGCGGGCACAGTTTTCAGACTCGATCGACGATGGGCGAAGAACTCCACATCGAGATCTGTTCTGATTGCCATCCGTTCTTCACCGGCAAGCAGAAGCTCGTTGACACCGCAGGACGCGTTGACCGCTTTAACAAACGTTATCAGCGTGGCGGTGCGGCCGCCGCAAAATGAGGTTTTGACCGCTTGAAACAGACAGCGTTCAATTATTAGCAATTCAAATTCGACGCCGGCTTGCCGTCGCCGATCGCTTAAGGTGCATTTGCAGCACTTGCGAGAGGCGAAAATTGGCAGCCGGCGTTTCGCTTTCTTCTTTAAAGCAGCTGAACATCCAAATGCCATTGAAGGTCTTCTAACGATTGGTATGAACCTACGCAGCAAAAAACGCATTTTTCGCTTTGTCCATTCGGTATTTGCGCTTGAGCGCGACCTGATCGTCGGCGGCCAGGCAGTGATGGAAGGCGTCATGATGCGAACGCCGTCGGCATATGCGATCGCGTGCCGCAGAAATGACGGCTCGATCGTCACGACCGCAGAAAAACTGCCGCGTTGGAGCGATAAATACAAATGGATGAATACTCCTGTTCTCCGCGGCGGAGCAACGCTGATACAGTCGCTCGCTCTTGGCATAAAGGCGTTGAATTTTTCCGCAAGGATATTCGAAGAAGACGAAAAACTGCTCAAACAAAAGGAGAAGGCCGCTGCAGGTGAGCCGGCGTTTGCGTACGTTGAAGGCACGGACGATCCGAATTTCACAAAGGCCCCGGTAAAGGTCACCATGCCTGAAAATGCCGAGAAGACTAAGCTTTCGCAATCGGCTAGTGCCGCAGGTTCGATAGCTTTCGCGTTGGCGTTCAACATCGCTCTTTTTATCGTCGCCCCGCTGCTGCTGACTAATCTGCTCTTCATTTGGCTCGGTTGGGCAGGTGCTCCGACGCTTGCTGCCGAAGCCGGCTGGTTCGAGACGGCGATGGCATACGTGTGGAAGATCAAGCTTGACACGCTCGGTGCGTGGGTCGGCTTTAATTTGATCGACGGCCTGATCCGAATGGTCTTCTTCATACTGATGATCTTCTCGATGTCGTATATCAGGGACATACGCCGGGTCTTCGAATATCACGGAGCCGAGCACAAGACCGTCTTCGCGTGGGAAAGAGGCCTCGACCTGCTGCCGGAGAACGCAGCGAAAATGCCGCGGCAGCATCCGCGTTGCGGGACGTCATTCCTGATGGTCGTAATGCTGGTCGCGATCGTGCTGTTCTCGTTCATCAATTTTGAAGCGATGTGGATGAATCTTGTCGTTCGTATCGCGCTCATGCCGCTGGTCGCGGGGCTTTCGTATGAGGTAATTCGCTACGCAGCAAGAAAAGAATCCGGGGCAATCTTCAAGCTGATGACATTGCCGGGGCTTTGGCTGCAAAACATCACGACGCAGGAGCCGGACGAAGAACAACTCGAGGTCGCGATACGCGCATTGGACGAATCGCTGAAACTCGAACCGGCGACAACTTAACAAGCGGCCACGGAGCACACAGAGAACGCCGAGATAAAACGCGTTCACACTCTGCGTTCTCTGTGCTCTCTGTGGTGAAAATTCCATATGTTCGAAAAGCTGGAACAAATAGAAAAGTCTTACGAAGAGCTGACCGCTCAGATCTCGGCGCCGGAATTCATGTCTGACATGAAAGCCTATGCCAAGGCGATGAAGCAGCACCGCTCTCTGGGCGAGATCGTTGAAAAATATCGCGAGGTCAAGCGAATGCGCGAGGAACTTACCGGCGCCAAAGACCTGCTCGCTATCGCCGACGACGACGAGATGCGTGAGATGGCAAATCTCGAGATCGCAGAGATCGAGGAAAAGCTGCCCGCCGCCGAAGAGGAGCTGAAGGTCCTCTTGCTGCCCAAAGACCCGAACGACGAAAAGAACGTAATTCTCGAGATACGTGCGGGCACCGGCGGTGACGAGGCGACGCTTTTTGCCGGCGAGATATTGCGTATGTACGCCCGTTACGCCGAACGCCAAGGTTGGAAAATGGAAATTCTCGAAGCCTCAGACACCGGTGTCGGCGGCGTAAAAGAGGCAGTCGCTATGATCGAAGGCGACAACGTATATTCCAAGATGCGTTTTGAATCCGGCGTCCACCGCGTTCAGCGTGTTCCTGCGACGGAATCAAGCGGCCGCATTCATACGTCTGCGATCACGGTCGCGGTTCTGCCCGAGGCGGAGGATGTCGATATTCATATTGACCAAAATGACCTTCGCATCGATACTTTCTGTTCGTCGGGACCGGGCGGCCAGTCGGTGAACACGACGTATTCCGCCGTTCGCATTACTCACATGCCGACAGGCGTTGTGGTTTCAATGCAGGACGAGAAATCTCAGATCAAGAATCGTGAAAAGGCGATGCGTGTTCTGCGAGCACGTCTTCAGGAGATAGAGGAACAAAAACAGCACGACGCGTTGTCGGCCGAACGCAAGTCGATGGTCGGATCGGGCGACCGTTCCGAAAAGATCCGGACATACAATTTCAAAGAGAACCGAGTTACCGATCACCGCATCGGCATGACCGTCCATCAGCTCGATCTCGTTCTGGAAGGCCAGCTCGACGATTTCATCGACGCGTTGCGGACACACTATCAGACCGAAAAATTGAAAGCCGAAGCAACAGCAGCCTAACCGATGCCGCCGCCGACAAGACTCTATCTGATCCGACATGGACAATCTGCCGGAAATGCCCAGGGGCGTTTTGGCGGACACGGCACAACCCCGCTTTCTGAACTCGGCGTGGCACAGGCAGAGGCGACCGCAAAAGCTCTGGCCAAAGAAAAGATCGACGCGATATTCTCGAGCGACCTGCTCCGTGCGATACAGACCGCGGAACCGCTCGCCCGCGAGATCGGTGTTGAGGTAAGGACGTCGCCTGCATTTCGCGAGCGTCACGTCGGCGTATTGGAAGGGCTGACGTTTGACGAATCACGGGAACGTCATCCGAAAGACTACTACGCCCTTGTTAACCGCAATGTCCACCATGTGATCACCGGCGGTGAAAGCTACCGTCAGCTGCTGCTCCGCATTACGTCCGAGCTCGATTCGATCGTGAGCGAACATCGCGGCCGGCGGATCGCAATATTTTCTCACACCGGAGCTATTTGTTTCCTCACACTTCATCTACTCGGCGCCATACACCGCAACACAAAGCAGACGCCGTGGCTCATTACGTCTAATTGCGGTATCAATCGGTTCGAGTTTCGCGGACCGCGAAATGTG
Source organism: Acidobacteriota bacterium (assembly GCA_019639155.1). Classification (GTDB taxonomy): domain Bacteria; phylum Acidobacteriota; class Blastocatellia; order Pyrinomonadales; family Pyrinomonadaceae; genus OLB17. The sequence continues at coordinate 180,416 of JAHBSJ010000002.1, forward strand.
CGCGTTCTGGCTCTGAACGACACACGCCATTTAAGCAGTATTACCGGCAACGACTCTTTCGCCGCTAAATAGTCACTCTTGTAAAACACAAGATTCGGGTTCATACTCATTTCTACAAGCCAATTGGCCTGCGATGAGGTGAATATGAAGTATCTTGCATTAGCGTCTATTTTTTTGCTCTCCGTAATTCTCTCCCCTACAGCTGCGAAGGCTCAGACAGATGAACTTCGTTCCGCTACGGGATTGCCGATACAGATCGGCCAGCCCGCAGTTTTCGGCCAGGTCTCGATAAAACGCTTGGCATCGGGAGAACGAAAGCCGACCATTCATGTGACGATGCTCGAAGGCGGTACCCAGATCGGGCGAGTTCAGGTGAACGATGCAGGCTATTACTATTTCCTGCAGATGCCTCGGACGACAGCCACGCTGCTTGTTGAGATAAATAACTTCGAGGTTGGACGTGCAGTGCTTGCTGTTGCGGCCGGCGCGAGCCGAAACCTTAGACAGGATTTCACCGTCGATTGGGAAGAGTTCAAGAAGGTTTCGACCCCCGGAGTGATCTCTGCCATTTACCCGCGCAGCGAGGAGGCAGAAAAGGCCTTCGAGACAGCGATGAAAAGCTCGCGTGACAAGGATAATCAGCGTGCGGTGGCTCAGTTCAACGCAATATTGGAAAAAGACCCGAAAGATTTTGTAGCCTGGACCGAACTTGGAACGGTGTTTTTCAGAATGAATTCTTTGGACAATGCTGAGGCATGCTATTTCAAAGCCATCGAGCTGAAGAAGGATTATGTCATGGCTCTATTGAATCTTGGAAAGCTGTATTTGAGCAGGCAAAAAGCTGACGAAGCCGTTCTGGTTCTGAGCAACGCGGTCTCATCTTCACAGGCGAACGCCGATGCACGTCACTATTTGGGTGAAGCCTATCTAATGGCAAAAAAGGGCTCACTCGCCGTCCCGCAGTTAAAAGAGGCTATCAAACTCGCTCCCGATGACAAGGCCGAACTTCATTTAAGGCTTGCGGATCTTTATAACGCTGCCGGCGGCAAGAAACTCGCAGCTGAGGAATACAAACAGTTCCTCAAGAAACGTCCCGACCATCCTGACAAAGATAAGTTCGAAAAATACATTCGAGACAATCAGTAATATTCAAAATACAGAATTGAAAAAGGGCTGAGATGCAAAGCATCTCAGCCCGAAGTTTTTCCGATCAAACCTCTAGTTAGAAGTCGTAGCGAAGTGCAAACTGCATAATTCGCGGCGAGTTCACTTGCGTTGTAAATCGTCCAAAGTTTGCTGTTGGCAATGTACCTGGCAAATTGATAAGGCCAGTTGCCTGCCCACCAAAAAGCGGAGTATTAGTTACGTTAAAGGTATCCCAGCGGATGGTTACCTTATGGGTTTCCTTCCACGGCATATCAAAGGATTTAGCAAGCCCTGCGTCTATGTTAAACTCGTTCGGAAGCCTGACTGGATTTCTTGTGCCCGTTTGACCTGGGAAGGGAGACTGGAACGAGTCCCAAGCTGCTTTTGGATCCACGAAAAGATTCGGTATGTCACATCCTGACGTACACCCAGCCGGAGCAGTGTTGAAGTTGGTTCCCGTCTTGACTGGCTTGATACGGTTCATATAGGAACGGATCTGCCAGTTAGTTTGCCATCCCATTCCATCGTACCAGCCGTCGTACGGATAGCCGCTATGCCAGCGGAAAACGCCACTTAACTGCCAACCGCCAACAATCGCATTGAGGAATTTATTCATTCCACGGCCAAAAGTACGATCACGGCCAATGGGAATATCCCAGACGCCGTTGAAATTCATCTGGTGCCGAATATCAAAATCAGAGTTAGCTCGCTGATCTCTGAGATTAAATGCATTTAGGACAAACGCAGATGCAAACAAACCGCCTGTTTGGAGTCCTGATGCTTCGTCAAATGACTGTGAGAACGTGTAGTTGAAATCCCACGTCAGCGATTTAAGCCTTTGACGGAACGACAATGTACCTCCGTGGTAGTCAGAAGTGCCAACGGTGCTGAAAGCAGATAGGGCGTCATACTGACCTTGGAAGAAATAACGTGTACCGCCGAACCCGTCGAGAAATTGCATAGCGTAGGTCCAATCACCAAACGAACGCTGGATTCCATAAATGGCCTGCGTGTTTGTGCAAGGATTATTCGGAGTGGAGGTTCCGGCGGGGCAACCGAAGGCACCAGCAAGCACACCCGGACCCCACATATTCTCGAAAAATCCGACAGCGGCAACGTTTGTAGCAGGGGTGCCTGCCCGAAGCTGCTGCTCAAGGATCGTGGCTGCCTGATTGTACGTGAGTCCCGAGCGAGGGTCACGAATTTCTCCCCTCAGCATCATGGCGTCGCGGCCGATCAGAAGGTTGCGTGCGAGACGTCCTACATAAGCTGCATCGACCCAAATATCCCACGGCAGACGGCGGCCATAGCTGACATTCCATGAGTAGTTGATCGGTGAAACAAGATTCTGATCGAGCGATGTCTCCACCTTACCATTTCCAGGATTGGCCGAAGGTGCCGTCTGTGGGAAAGTCAGGCCGGTCGGGATTGTCAAAAGCGGCAGGTTACGAATATTCATATTCGGACCCGTATACAGCGGCCCAGGATTCGTCGTGACGTTGAATGTGTTAACGTTAATAGACGCCTGCGAAGAAAACCCGAGATTGTTAGAGCCGTCCCAGTTCGTTGCGAGTTGCTGACCGAAATAGTCATTCGTGATCGAGAAGCCCGCACGAATTACCGAATCGGAGCCCTTACCGAATAACTTGGACCAGAATCCTTTTTCGAATTCAGGTGACCAGGCGATCGACACGCGGGGCTGCCAGTTGTTCTTATCAAGCGGATAGATGTCATCCAGGCCGTTCGACTTTCCGGCCAAACGGACCGAAAGGACATCACGGTAGTTGATTCCTTGATTCATTGCAACGGCGGTTCGCCTTAAGTATTCAGAAAGAACGATGCTGGGGACTGTTTCAAACCCTTGGGTCTCGGTCACCGGCATGCTGAGACCGTAGCGGATACCGGCGGTCAGCGTGATGTTCGGACGGATCTTCCAAGAATCCTGAAAGTAGAAATCATATTCATCCGTCTTGAATTCACGAAGTACCGGCGAACCTGCAGGCTGTAGCTGACCGTTCACGAGGAAGTTGAAGTTGGCTCCATAGCCATTTAACCTGCCAAATAATGCAGTAATGGCGTTCTGTACATTAAAATCCCACGTTGGAGCGACTCGAATTGCGGTGTTATTATATGCAGCCGTTCCGGTCGGGGCTTGACCAGTTGAAGTGCGAAGATATTGATCGACAACAACTCTGGTTATATTGGCAACATACGCGCTTCGATTCATCGTTGCGTTATCAAATGACCGAGCAAAGCTATTACGCGTGTTCTTGATGAAACGGAAATTCACACCGAACTGGAACGAATGGTTACCCTTGATCCAAGTGGTGTCATTCGTTATGTTTGTCGTCGGGTTGGTTCGAGTTATCGAGCGAGCAAAAAAGCTCGGCTGAAAAATATCTCGGATCGTAATCGCGGGGTCTGTAGAATCGCCTTGATTGCTAAATGCAATCCTTGATAAGCCATAACTAAAGCGATTAGTAAGATTGTTTCTTACAAGCCATGTGTGTGCAGCGGAAAAGCCAAGTGGATGGCTCCACAAATTTGTAGGCAGCGTGTCTGGGAAATAGGACGTCGAGCCGGTGATATCCTGTTGATAGTTGCCACGGAAAGAAACTTGATGTTTCTGATCCCGTGTCACAAACCAATCAAATTTAGCCGTATGAGCGTTTTGTTCAATGTTTGTAGGCGCGTTAAACCTATATCCACCGACATTTCGACCATCGCCAACTGTCGAATCATTTACCGGGTATCGCTGAACAATCGATTGAAAAAGTGAAAGCACAGCCGGATTTACGTCAACAACAGGTCCGGATGCCGGAGCCTGTGCCCCAGTTCCAACAAAATTGAATGAGTTGATCGCAGCAATTCCGATATTCCAGTCAGTTGTTCCGAAAAACGGCGTTCCCTCTATGTTATTGATGGCCTGGAAACTCACATTTCCTTGTGCCAGAGAGGCTGTCGGCACGAGGCGAGCAACAGATACTCCCGCCCCCTGACGCATCCCTTCATAATTATAGAAGAAGAAAAGCCTATCCTTAACGATCGGACCGCCAAGACGACCGCCGAAAAGATTTCTAATCAGATCCGGTCTTTCAACTCCAGAACGATTATTGAACCAGTTATTTGCGGTTGTAGCAGTATTCCTATGGTACCAATAAGCAGCTCCGCGAAATTCGTTAGTGCCACTCTTTGTGATCAACGAGATCTGAGCCCCCGAAGAGCGTCCTTTACTGGCGTCCGGGTTCGACGTGGTCACGCGGAATTCATCGACCGAGTCGGGATTGACGCGAAGAACCGTTTCGAACGCACCTGCGTTCTGCTGGTTGTTAACGTCGATACCGTCAAGCGTGATATTCGCTTGGTCAGAACGGCCGCCCGTGACCGAGCCGTCCGGTGTAACACCGGCCTGCAGGCTCAGCAGGTTAGCGACGTTCCGTCCCAACAGGGGCAAATTAAGAATCTGACGCGAAACGAAGTTGTTACCCAAGCTGGCGTCCTGAGTGTTCACGACGCTTTCCAAGCTGGCGGCGTCAACATTGACGACCTCGGAAACCTCTCCGAGTTCCAATCTGACGTTGATCTCGGTAGAGATATCAACGAGTGCACGGACATTGCCGACGACAGCCTTTTTGAAGCCTGCCTGCTCAACTTCGATCCTGTATGTGCCGGTCTGCGCCGAGGGGAACGAGAATACGCCGCTGTCATTTGTGACAACGGTACGCACCGCTCCTTGTACACTGATCAGTTTTACGGTCGCACCGGCGACTACGTTACCTTGAGGATCGGTAACGGTTCCGGTAACGGCCGAAGTTCCCACCTGTGCCGAGACAAATGCCGCGGCGAAGGCGGTGACCAGTGCAAGCTGCATGAACCTGGCGACCAATTTCCCAAATTTCATTTTATTTTCCTCCAAAGATTTGCTCGACCAGACCCGGAAGCCTGTCAAGCAGAAATTGCCAAATTCCTATTCAGAGACCTCGACGAGGGTGACGGATGGACCCCAAATTTTTGGGACGTGACCGCCAATGGTCCGACGTTTTCGACTCGGTTCAAGGAAAAATAACAAGTGCTGTATTTTTTTACCACAATGTTAAATTGGGGACAGGGAATCTTGAAGCATAATCCGTGCCAATACTGACACTCGCGGATCAAATTTAACATCCGGCGACGGAATTCGATCAGATCAACGCAATCTACGGTGGAAACCGTTGCAAATAAAGCACTAGCAGGAGTTTTGGGATGCCTTGAATGGAAAGATCGCTGTCCTTTCGCAAGATCGACCGGAGATCGGCGACTAGTATTGCCCTGAAATTCTTTAATATCTCGTAATTATCTTCATTTTATTGGATTTACACTTATCATTTCGTTCGGAATCGACCAAACAAATCCGGTCAGCGGCGCCACAGATTCGGCTGTTTCGCCCTCATGTCGCGAACCGCGGCCGATGCTGAAAATGCCGCGTTTGAAAGCGTCATCTGATCCGGATGAGCGACGTCGCCAACCGCGTAAATTCCCTCCAAGTTGGTCATACCGTTCTTATCGGTAGCGATATATCCGTCTCGATCCAGCGTTATCAGATCCGCAAATTCTTCGGAATTCGGCACCACACCGATCCGTATCAGTGATGCTTCGGCAGCGTACTGAAAACGCTCACCGGTCTCGATATCCTCGGCTTCAACGGCAGTCAGCGATGAATCGCCGATGAATCGCCTAACCCGCATATTTTCAATCAATTGCACGTTCGCCTGCCTTGCCGCGTGATCAAGGAAATCAGATCTTGCCCTGAAGTGACGGCTTCGGTTCAGGACGGTCACATGACCGGCCGTTTTCGACATCATTGAAGCATTCTCAAGGGCTGCGTCTCCGCCGCCTATGACCACGACATTCTTTCCGGCGACACGTCCGATCTCTCTCGCCCCCGAGGACAAAATGCCGCGGCCTGCGAATTCTATTTCGCCCGGCACCTCTAACGTCCGCCTTCTGACCCCTGTCGCAATTACCAATGCGCCGAATCTTAGCTGCTCACCGCTGTTAAGTCCAACTATTCTCTTATTTAGATCGACAAAAGCAACCGAAGAACTCGTTCTGATATTTGCAGCAATGGCATTGGAATGGGAGCGTAAATGCGTCAGCATTTCCGCGCCGTTGTCCATGAGCAAGCCCGGATAATTCACTATACGATTGAACGTCCAGTTCAATTGCCCGCCAATCTCATCGTCTTTCTCCAAAACAACATGGCTGAGGCCGAAGTCGGCGCACCAGATCGCCGCAGAGATGCCTGCCGGACCAGCACCTATGATCACCGCATCAAATGTGCTCACATCGTCAACTTGGGTCTCGTTCATCAGTCTGCAATTCTACTATTTTTGTCATCAGAATATGCCGTTTTTTGTCACAATTCTGTCTTGCGGCGGCCTCGGCTTGAGCTTCACACTTTGACAATGCCTCCTAACTAGTGTGTTTGCAGATATTTAGCATCATATGCTCTCGCTTTACGGTCGTATTTATGATGGCATCAGTATTGCCATCAGAATGTGATGACTATTGCGCCGTGCGCTCCCGCAAAACCCACCGCAACGGCCCCACTAAAGCTGATCAGCAAATTGAAAAGACCATGAGACTCGATATCGAATCACCCGCCCAGTCTATTCCCTCGTCCACGGAAATTTTGCATTCTAACGGCGCTTCACCGTCTGAAAAGGCCCAGGTCCTGCTCGATAACGGCATCGCCGCCGCACAAAAAGGCGACCGCCGCTCGGCCCGTCTGCTCCTGGACCTCGCCGTCGAGGCCGAGCCGCATCTTGTCGACGGCTGGATGTGGCTTGCATCCATAAGCGAGTATCCTGAGGAACTGCTGTCGTATCTGGACAAGATCCTGGAGATCGACCCTCAAAATCAAAAAGCGATCGACTGGCAGATATCGACCCGCTCCCTAATGGCAAAGACGCTTGTTCAGAAGGCGGTCGAAACAGATCGGAACGGTGAGCGTGAGGGAGCTGTGTCGCTTCTCGACCAAGCACTCGAATACGACGAAAAATGTATCGTGGCCTGGTCGTGGAAAGCAACGCTCGAAGAAGATAATGATAAAAAGATAGAACTTCTGTCGAAGGTCATCGAGATCGATCCCGAAAACAGCGAAGCCGCGGCTGCGATCGAGTCGATCAATAAAGAAAAGATACACCGAAAACGCAGCGAAGCAGGTCAGGCCTTTATTAACGGATCTGTGGAAGAGGCACTTGGTCTTTTCGAAGAGCTTTCCGAGATCGAAGAATATCGGTTCGAATCCTTACTTGTGGCCGGGTTCTTCGCGGAATCGCTTGAATCAAAACTCGAAGCATTCAGAAGCGCCGCTTCGATGGCAGGCGAAGATTCGATGTCTGCCCTCGCTGTCAACTTCCTCGAGAGGCTGAGTAACCCCGAAACCGAGCCTTTCGCCGTCGCTGAGGTGCCGGCTCCGAGCGAGCCTGCAGCGGAGGCGGCCAAAATAGCCGCAGAGGAGTTCAAAGAAGAGCCGGCGGAAGATTTCGATACCGAGCCGCCGGTCGAAACGGCGGAATTTGAAACGGGAGAGCCCGAAACGACTCTCGAGTTCGACCCATATTCGACCATCGCTCCGTCTGATTCGACCGAACATCACTTTGATGAAAGCGGTGAAGAAGTATCGGCGCACCAGGTCGATACAGAAGAAACGCACGAATATCGTGCTGAGCAAATCTTCATCCAAGCCGGCGAAGAAGAGATCTTTGGGGCGGCACCTTCCGAAAAAGCGGCTTCGGTCAGTGAATGCTGCATATACTGTGATTCAAACATCGATCACGGTTCGTTTCAATGTTCTTCGTGTGGATCCGCGTTGACCCTTGCGGACCTTGAGATGCTGTTGTCACCGCGGCTGATTGACAAAGATGCCGTTTCGAACGCAGTGATCGCGATGGAAGCCGAATGGAACCTGCGCGAACTCACTGTGAAGGAGCTTGTCGGACTCGGCATCGGTCATTTCAACTTAGGAAATTTTGACGAGGGACTGAAATATCTCGAACAAGCCTCGAATATCGATGCGAATGATGTCATTCTCGCGGGCCAGATCAACGCAATCGCGATCAGGTTGGAAGAGCTTCGGCGCCAGAACGAATTGCATGGCTCATCGCCTCGCGGCAAGACGATACTTGTGATCGACGACAGCGCGACGATCCGCAAGCTGATCTCGGCAAAACTCGAAAAGTCCGGGCATGCGGTTGTTACTGCGGAAGACGGCGTCGAGGGTCTTGAAAAGATCGCTGAAAAGACACCCGACCTTGTCCTTCTCGATATCACGATGCCGAAAATGGACGGCTACGAGGTCTGCAAAGAAATACGTGCAAATCCGGAAACCAAAGATATTCCTGTCGTGATGATCTCCGGTAAAGACGGATTTTTCGATAAGGTCCGCGGCAGAATGGCAGGTGCTACGGGCTACGTAACCAAACCCTTCGGCCCGGAGACGCTCATGAAGGCACTTGACACCTATTTGATAGCAGACGACTCTGTCGTTAATTAGTCCCAAACCGATCGACACATTCTCCCGGCCGACGGATGCATCGAATTGATCCAACATCCTTCGTCGCCCAAACCGGCGCCGATCTCGCATCTATTCGCAGTTCACTGCTGATAGCCGCTCAGACCGGCGACAAGACCGGATTAAGGCAAGCAAAGACCCGCCTCAGCCGTATTGCAAATGTCGGCTCACTCGGCGGGCATTTGCACATTGCCTCAATGGCAGGGGAATGTCTCGAGGCTATCGATCAGCTGGTCGATACTCCGGACGCGGATCTCGCGTCTGCAAACGGTGCATTGGACTCCCTTGCAAAGATCGAGGCGGCGATACTCGATCTTTCCCTGCTTTCCGATGAGAACGAGGCGAGCGACCTGAATTTTGACGCGGCATTCGACCTGCTTGTACCCGATAAGGCGGGGCAAAAGGTCGAGGACGAAGACGATGAATTCGCCGTTGATGAGGAGACACTTGAGATCTTCCGCTCAGAAGCCGATGCCCTTCTTGCGAACATCTCGCTCGCGCTTACCGCATTGGCAGCATCGCCCGATGACAAGCATTCATTGTGGGAGATCCGCCGTAACGCACACACTCTAAAGGGATCGGCCGGCATAGTCGGGCTCAGCCAGGTCGCAACGCTTGCACACCGTGCAGAGGATCTGCTCGACCATTTGGTTGATAAAGGTGCTCCGGCGAATGACAGGGTGATCGAATTTCTCAATACGACCGTCGAATACATCAGCAACCTCCTCGCGGGCAGTTCCGGCTCACTTTCCGAAAAGATCATCGACCCTCTCGCATCGACTGAAGGAGATGGAGTTCCGGCAGATCTGGAAGTTGACGACCCTTCGATAACGGTTCAACCGGCTGCTGTGCTTCAAATGCCGCCGATCGTGAGGGTTTCGCTTGAGAAGATCGACGAGATACTTCATCTCTCAACCAAGCTGGTCGAATTCCAACGTACGGCAGGCACCTTGATCGCCGACACTGCCCGCGCATCTCGAGAAGAGGACCTCCGGAACGCAATTCTTGCTCACGCCGAGATGGCGGCTGAGGTGCACCGGAAGCTCCTCCGCATTCGCATGGTTCGTTTTGGAAATCTTGAAACACGGCTGGCGCGGAACATTAATGTCACTTGCTCGGACGAAGGCAAGAAGGCCGTTCTCGCCCTGCACGACCCCGAGGTTGAGGTTGACACGCTGATCATCGATGCCCTGATAGAGCCCATGCTTCATCTGATCAAGAACGCGGTGGTCCACGGTATAGAACCGCCGGAAACGCGACGACTGATCGGCAAGCCTGAAGTAGGAACAGTTTCTGTCTCGGTCAGTGCTGACGACGATGCAGCGGTTGTGAGCATTTCCGATGACGGCGGCGGACTGTCAACCGCGAAGATCATCGAAAAGGCCCTTGAAACCGGCATCTTGACGGAAGAAAAAGCCTCGGCGATGAAGGAAAAAGACATTCATCAGCTGATCTTCTCACGCGGCCTGACCACGGCCGAAAAGCTAGACCTGAACGCAGGACGCGGCGTCGGTATGAGTATCGTTAAGGAAAGTATCGAAGCAAAGGGCGGTTCGATCCATGTCGAAACCATCCCGCAGCAGGGATCGACCTTTACGCTGATAATGCCGGCGAAAGTCGCTGTGAATGAGAGGCCCGACGATGTTCCCGACGAGAATGGCCCTCATGATTCACCGCTTGTTCTCATAGTTGACGACAGCGCTGCGATAAGGCATCAAACGACGAAGTTCGCAGCTTCCGCAGGCTGCAGAACCATAACAGCAAATGACGGTGCCGAAGCATTGGAACTCCTGCTTTCCGGCTCATACGAACCTCATCTTATCTTTTCTGATGTAGAGATGCCGAATATGGACGGCTGGGGACTCTTGGAATACATCAAGACCGACGACAATCTCGGCCACATTCCTGTGGTGATGATCACTTCACTCGACGATGCGGAATATCGCCAAAAGGCAAAAGAACTCGGTGCCGCAGAATACATGGTAAAGCCCGCGACCGCAGAAAAGATCGCAGGCTGTATTGAGAGAACCTTGGCTGTCGCTTAACGCTTTGGCGGCTTACTCGGACGCAGTTCGACCTTGCTCGGCAACGCGCGTTCGTCCATCTCCAGCAAGCCTATTACAACCTGTGCCACGTCCGCCGGCTGTAGCTGCCACGCCTTATCGTCGCTAGGCGTGTCGCCGCCGAAATACGTATTTACGCTGCCGGGGCATATATAGCTGACCTTGATGTTGTCGTGTCGGACCTCCTGCATAAGCGCTTCGGAAAACCCGTTCAATCCGAATTTCGACGCATTGTACGCCGCCATTCCGGGATGCGCATTCTGCCCGGCGAGCGACGAGATGTTGATGATATATCCGCCGCCGCGAGTCTTCATCTTAGGGATAGCGTGATGACAAGCGTAATAGGTCCCGAACAGATTCGTCTCAAGCGTTTCGCGAAACTCGCCGGGCGTCGTATCTTCAACGGTTTTGCCCATATAGCCGACGCCGGCGTTGTTGATCAGAATATCGACGCCGCCGAAATGCCGCTCGCAGCTTTCCAGGACTGCCTTGACGTTTGCCTCGTCGCGCACATCACACATTTTCCCAGCCGCCGAACCAAGCGCCGATAACTTATCGATCGCAGACTCTAACTCGTCTCGATTCCGCGAACAGATGTAAACACTCGCACCGGCCTTTGCCAAAGCTTCGGCGATCGCGTAGCCGATGCCTTTTGAGCCGCCCGTTATCACGGCCGCTTTGCCTTCGAGATTCATAGTTTTGCCCTCAAGATCTCATTTACTATCTTTGGATTCGCCTTGCCTTGCGATGCCTTCATCACTTGGCCGACGAAGAATCCGAACAAGGCGTCCTTGCCGCCGCGAAACGCCGCTGCCTGATCGGGATTTGCTGCGATGACATCGTCAACGATCTTTTCGATCGCTGAAGTGTCAGAAACCTGTTCGAATCCTTTCTCCTTGATGACCGCAGGCGCCGCTTTCCCCGTTGCGAACATTTCCGCGAGTACTTCCTTCGCCTGATTGTTCGTGATGTCGCCTTTGCCGACGATGGTGATCAGCTCCGCAAGATCTTCCGCAGTGACGAGCGAATCCTCTATTAGCTTGTTCGCGGCGTTCAGTTCTTTGGTCAGCTCACCAAGTATCCAATTTGCTGACGCTTTCGGATCGGCGGTGATGCGTGCCGCCGTTTCAAAATATTCGGCGGTCGCGAGCGACGACGTAAGCTGTGATGCATCACCAAAACCTAATCCGTAGGTCGCGATGAACCGCTCACGCATCGCATCCGGCAGTTCGGGAAGCTCGGCTTTTACCGCGTCGATGAACTCACGGCTCACACGCAGCGGCTGCAGGTCAGGCTCAGGAAAATAGCGGTAATCGTGCGCGTCCTCTTTCGAACGCATCACACGCGTACGATTGTTTTTCTCGTCCCATAAACGAGTTTCCTGACTGACGCCTTCGCCCGATTCATGCGCCTCTATCTGCCTTTCGATCTCGTATTCGATGGCCTTTTGCATAAAGCGAACCGAATTCAGATTCTTCAGCTCAACCTTGTTCCTAAACGCCTCCTCGCCTTTCTTCCTGACCGATACGTTTGCCTCGCAGCGGAGATTTCCCTTCTCCATATCCGCGTCGCTCGCACCGACCCATTGCAGGACTCGGCGGACGTGATTCACGTAATCGTATGCTTCCCAAGACGAACGAAAATCCGGCGCCGTAACGATCTCACCGAGCGGCGTACCGGCACGATTGAGATCGACGTATGAATATCTATCAGTATCGGGCAGCCCTTCGTGGACGTTCTTTCCGGCGTCCTCTTCCAAATGCATCCGCTCAATGTGGATAGTCATTGGCCGCCACGTTTTCGCGTGGCCGTGATCGTCGCGGTCGGCGGTCATTATCGTCAGCGTGCCGTTCGCCGAAAAAGGCTTGTCGTACTGCGATATCTGATAGCCTTTCGGCAGGTCGGGATAGAAATAATTCTTTCGCGAAAATATCGAAACCTCTTGTATCTCAAGTCCCAACGCAAGCGCCGCACGGGCGCCCAGTTCGACCGCACGCTTGTTCAGTACCGGCAAAGCGCCGGGCAGGCCGAGACAGGTCGGGCAAGTGTTCGAATTCGGCTCGCCGCCCGTCTCGACCGCACAAGAACAGAATATCTTGGTCTTGGTCGCAAGCTGCGTATGAATCTCCATCCCGATGATGGCTTCCCAGTCACTGTTCATAACTTCTATCGTTTTCGTTTCGGTGCGAACATCGGAGCAGACGGCGTTCGCGGCCCCGTCGGCCAGAACTGCCCGCCTGCAAAATAGCCCGGCTGCTGATATCGCCACGGAAATGGACGCCGCCAGTTGTTCCGCGGATACCAATAGCCGCCGACGATCAATGTTTCGGTCGTTTGCGGCGTTTGATAGACCGGAACTACCAATGTAGCGGCTCTTCGCTGCTCCTCGGCGAGGCGGGCCTCGCGTTCGAGCCTGTCGCGGCGGAGTTTCGCCGACAGGTCGAACATCTGCTCGCGAGATTCCGCTTCGCGTTTCGCCATCTCTTGCGGCGACACGAACCCAAGACGCTCGTAATTTTCACGAAGCTCACGCTCTGCATTTAAACGCTCAGTTTTGTAACTTGCCAAGTCGGCGTTGGTGACGACCTTAGTTTGGGCGACCGCCGCCGATGTCGACAATGCTGCCAGACAAAAAATAATGCTTAGTTTCTTTGCCATTAAAGGTTCCCCCGGAAACTCCGATTTTATCACAATCGGCATTTCTCCCTAGGGAGCCTGACGATCAGAAGCTGAACGCCAAACCGACACGGCCGTTCACGCCCGCGGTTCGGAAACCGTTCTCGTAGTATTCGTTATCGAACACATTCTCGATCGTACCAAAAACCCGAAGCCCGTAGCGTTGGCTCTTCAACCGAAACGTGTAGCCGCCCGTCAGGTCACCGCGGCGGTTGCCGTCGAAGCGATATAGGTAGGTCGTGAAGGTCGAATTGCTGAATATCGGAGCGATATATGACGATGTAACGAGCAGGTCAAAATTGACCCATGCACGCCCGAAACGCTGCGTCGCAACGATCGTGAATTGATGCTCCGGAATTCCTAGCGTCTTTAGGACGCCGCTGCCGGAAACCTGCGGCGTCCGCTGTCGGCTCTTTGTCAGCGTGTACGAAGCGAAAAGATCCGTTGACCTCACCGGGCGAAAAGTCACACTGAATTCGCCGCCTTTCGCCGTGCCGCCTTTTTGATTTTCATAGCCGCCGAAAGGCCTCGGCGTATTGCCGATGTTGGGAACGACGTTGCCGTAGCCGATGACATCGATCAGCTTTGTTTGAAAAAATACGCCGGTTATTTCTACCTTTTCACCCATAGCGTATTGCTCGATGCCGATATCGGCCGCGATACTCTTTTCGGGTTTCAGCCTCGGATCACCGAGTGCGACGAAATTTGCCGACGGGAACGTACTGAAAAAGGTCCCGTATCTTTCATAAAGGGACGGCACGCGATAGCCGTTGCCGACGTGAGCACGCAATTTTGTTCCTGACGTCCGAAAGAAATACGAAACCGCACCGTCGAAAGTAACCGCCGACGGCGGATCGCTGACCGTAACGCCCGCATACGGCGCATTCGTCAGGCTGAACGTCGGCTGATCAATATTGAAGAACTGTGCCCTGACGCCGCCCGCGAGCTGCAGCCTGCCGTCTAATGCTCCGTACAACTCCTGCAGGAAGAACGTGTTGCTCGATTGCCCGGCACGCGTGAAAAAGTTCCCCGCACCGCTAGGCGTAACGCCGTCGTTGCCATAGCTCTCACGTTCGTACTCGTAGCCTATGCGAAGGTTATGCGTGACCGGCGTCCAATTGAGCGATGCGTTCGCAGTGTTTATCGTACCGCTGAATACGGACGTGGATGCCGATTGAAAGCCGACGCCGAGCGGGCCGTTGACGTTCTCGCGTTCCGTTCTCAGGCCCGAATATCCCGCGTTCAGACTTAACTCATTCGTAAAGGCGTGCGACATTGTGAATTGCGCATTGAGGAACTGCGACTCCTGCGAATTGTCCGGATCGTCAACATCGGGGCGGAAATTGACATTGGGAACGGCATTGATGATCGTCGAGTTCGTCGGCGGCATCGTGCCAAGCGTGTCGGGACCCGAATTGAGCTTCACAAATGCGTCCGAAACAAAAAAACGTACCGAAAACGCCGTATTTTCGTTCGGCCGAGCATTGATGCGGCTCTGAAAATTGGTATTTCGGGCGTCGTCGTTTCCGTCTATTCCCTTCGTATAAAACGTTCGCGAGCCTGCAAGATTGAAACCGAACTTTCCGCCTTTGGTGCCGTGCGACAAATTACCGCGAAACCTTTGCAGCCCAAGCCCGCCGACCGCATACGAGACCTGTCCGTTCGTTCCCGGCTGCGGATCCGGCGTAATGAAATTCACCGTCCCGCCGATGGAGTTCGTGCCGTAGAGCGAACTGCCCGAACCCCGCAAAACCTCGATCCTGCTGACGCTTGTCAGCGTAATGTCACTCAAAAATGGCGAAACATCGCCGGTGATAGCGGCCGTATCGCGCAAGCGAAACCCGTCTATCAATATCGCGGTATCCTGATTCCGCAGCCCGCGAGTTTTGATGTTCGCTGTCCTCCCAAAACCGCCGAGCTGCTGCACTCTAAATCCCGGCATCGAACGCAGCGTTTCGACCAAAGAAAAATCGGCACGCTCACGCATTTCTTGTCCGGTTATCGTGTTAACCGTCTTCGACACTTCGTCGATCGGCTGCGGAAGATCCGCAGGTACGATGACAGTTTCGCGGATCGGCTGCGGGGTCGGTGATGGTGACGTCATAGGATCGGTCTGAGCCCATATTCCTGATACGCCACAAAATGTACAGATCAATAGAAAGTAGATTTTCATATTTCCTCTTCTGCCCACACGCAGAATGGTTCTAAAGCCACAGCGGCCGGGCGATGTTCCCGACTGTAACGGTTGCGTGGGCAGCGCCGGATTCTCACCGGGCTTCCATCGCAACGGCCGCCAACTAAAACACGTTCGTCACACGAACGTTCCCGCTTGCAGGATTCGCATCCAGCAAAACCTTCACGCCGAAAACCTCGGCAATATTCTTCTCGGTCAATACCGCTTCCGGCGATCCTGAAGCCGCGATGCGGCCGTCGCGGAGCATTACGATCTCGTCCGCGAATTCCGCCGCCAGATTAAGGTCGTGCGTGATAACGACCGCAGCGGAACCGCACGAACCGCAACGCTCACGCACCAGCCGAAACATCATCGCCTGATGTGCGATATCCAGATTCGCCGTCGGTTCGTCGAGCAGCAATATGCGCGCATTCGTCGCCATTGCCCTAGCCAACACGACACGCTGCCGCTCTCCACCCGAAAGCTCGTTCATTAGGCGGCCCGCAAAGCCGCTTAGGTCACAATCGTCTAATGCTCGTTCGGCCGAAGCGATATCCGCCTGCGTCTCCCATCCCAACGCACTACCGTGGACAAAACGGCCGGCAATAACAAATTCCAATACTGTTATCGGGAACCGTGTCTCGTTCTCCTGAGCGACTACCGCGATCCGGCTTGCGATCTCTCGACGCGACAACTGCCCCAGATCGTTGCCGTCAACATAGATCTCGCCGTCAACATCGGCCGCGATGCTGCCGTTCAATGCGCGAATCAGCGTCGTTTTTCCCGCTCCGTTCGGCCCTACCAACGCGATAACCTGTCCCGATCGCACCTCCAGCGAAACGCCGCTCAAAACGGCGCTCTCACCATAACGAACCGAAATGTTCTTCACGGTCAGCATCTTCGACTTATCACTTGTCACTTGTCACTATCCACTGTATGAACCCGATTCAGCCTAACTTCTCCGAAGCAAATAAATGAACAAAGGTGCACCGATCAATGCCGTTATCGCACCGACGGGCAGTTCTCGCGGTGCTATCGCCGTCCTTGCAACGGTGTCCGCCAAAACAACGAACATCGCCCCGACCATCGCGGACAACGGCACGACAAGTCGATTGTCGCTTCCGACAGTCAGACGCACGATGTGCGGCACTATTAGCCCGACGTAGCCGACCGACCCGCTTGCGGCGACGGATGCACCGACCACCAAACTCGCGGCACCAAAAACGATCAGCCGTACACGGCCAACCTCCACACCAAAATCAAGTGCGTCGCGCTCGCCGACCATCATCAGATTGAGTCCGCGTGCCTGCGACGCGATCAAGAGTGTGCCGACAACCGAAGCGGCAAAGCTGACATAAATACCCGTCGTCGTGGCCTGCGACAGATCGCCGAGCAGCCAAAACGTAAAACTCCGCAACCTTACCGCGTCGAGCACCGTCGTCAGCATTACGATTATCGAAGAAAGGAATGTCGTGATTATGACCCCCGACAGCACAAGCCGCTCGACGCTCATTCCCGCACGCGAACGCGCCATTTGATAAACCGCAATACTCGCAAGCCCTGCACCCGCGAACGCCAGAACAGGCCGCGACCATTCGAACGCACCAAAGAAAACGAACGCGACCATCGTCCCCAACGCAGCACCGTTCGAAACACCGAGCAAGTACGGTTCGGCAAGCGGATTGCGAAGCAATGCCTGCAAACCTGCACCCGCAACCGCAAGGCTCGCACCTACACACGCCGCAAGAAAAATGCGCGGCAGGCGAATGCCGAACAAAATTGAACGCGTCTGATCGTCGAGCGAGAGGATATTCACACGCTCGGCACCGAGCATAGACGCCGCGAATAGCACCGCGACCAAGGCGGCAGAAAGAATAAGTATGTAGCGGAGGAGTTTGGACAATCTATTCTTCCTTATCCGGCTTTCCGAAAAGCTCTGGATGGAGCATTGCAGATAATTTCTCCAACGCATCTACCAGTCGGGGGCCCGGCCGCGAGATCAGATCTGCGTCGATGCGGTACACTCTGCCGTTCTTCAACGCCGGCGAGTTTCGGAAAACCTCGTTCGGTTCGCGGTTGTCCTCGCTGTCCGAAAGAATTATGACGTCGGGACGCAGTGCAAGGGCAGACTCTTTGCTGAGCCGCGGAAATGCGGTCTCGACGTCTGCCGTTGCCGAAATAGCGCCTGCCTTTGCAAGCGGTTCGTTCAGAAACGAATCCCTGCCGATCGTAAAGAGCGGCTCACGCGATATCTGCACAAACACACGCACTTTCTCCGCCGGCCGCGTCTTTGTCCAGACCTTTCCGATACGTTCCCGGAGCGATGCGATCACAGGCTCAGCCGTGTCTGTCGTTCCCAGAATGTCCGCGATCTGGCGAATGTTGTATAGCACGCCGTCGAGTGTGGTCGGGTTCGTCACATATACGAGAATGCCGTTCTGTTCGAGCGTTCCCGCGAACGCCTCCACTTGTGAAGCTGTCGAAACGAAAACGACGTCAGGTTTCATCGCGACGATGGTCTCCATATTCGGGTTCATCGTATCGCCGATCTTTGCGATGCCTTTCGCCTGGTCCGGAAAATCACAAAACGAGGTTACGCCGACCAGACGGTCGCCGCCGCCGGCCGCAAAAACAAGCTCCGTTACGCTCGGCGCCAGCGAAACCACACGTCGAACCTCGCCCGTGATCTCGATAGTTCGGCCGAGGTCGTCCATGAAATTACGAGTGCTTGAAGCGGGAACTGATGTCGGCTGTGGATCGGGAAGATCTGATACGGCATTCGACGTCTTGTTGCCTGAACAGGCCGCCGCGACCAATACCGCCGCCAAGACAAGCCATCGAGATCTACTTTGAACTTCCTTTACCATTGTGATCGATGAAAAAACCGAAAACCCCGTCTTCCCAAGCCCGAAAACGGCCGGAAAGACAGGGCTGATAAAAGCTGCTGTCAGGGAACGCTTCACGTCCCTTTATAATTCCTTTTCCGCCTGCGGCGCCTTTTCGCGAAACACCTTGATCGGCTGTTCGTTCAAAACAGGCATCCTGACTTTACCGAAGATATCGGCTCACAGTGACGCGATCGTGCGGGAATCTCACCCGCTTCCCCTGTTTCCCGGCCTACAGATTGCAGCCCGAACGAACAACGCTCCATTTGGGAGCAACTTAGATTCTTACCTTGAAAGGAACGCAAGTCAATCCGTCGACTTTTGGAGCAGTATCGGCCGCGAGGGCGCACAATCCGAATCAAAGGGAGCGATCTGTAAATTCAGCAAATATTCGCCGTCGGGAACGTCGTTCGGAATGTATGCCAGTTCAGTGATCGTAGAATTGATCCGCGTGGCATCGGAAACTTCATGGCTGCCGGCATCGACGCTCCAAAAAATGCGGTGATTTTCCAGCTTTCCGTCGTCAGAGATACGGTCGATCGACGGCAGATCGCATACTAAATGTGTAAAACCCGCTTCGACGATCAGCCGCATCGCATCGGCGGAGAAATAAGGCGGGATATTCGATTCGCCGTATTCGGCGGTCAGCTTTGCATCATCATTAGGGAGTGTTCGGACGATCAATGCCTTTTGCCCTATGTTAGAACCACCTGCGGTGGCGGGTGGTTGAACGCCGGCATTTTTCAAGGAAATCAGGGTGATCGTTTTCTCTCTTCCTGAGAGTTCCGATTCAACCGACACCAACACCGCCGGAACGATCACATCCCTCAGACAGTCGCGAACCGATATCCGTTCATCAGTAATATGGCCGACGCATTCGGTATGCGTTCCGTTGCAATGCGGTATAAAGGTATATCTCTCAAAATTCACACTCCCGCCCTGACGCGTATCGCCGATCAGCGAACCCGCACGAACCGGCTCCGAAACAGCCCGCTCTACTCCATAGGCATTCGGCTGCGGGCCGTTGAACCGCAATGGGATCGAGATGTCGACTGGGAAAATGTTTCTCATTCACTTTTCGCGTTATACGCCGATCTACAACTTTCGAATATCGATCATGACCTGCTCCAAATCAACCTCGCCGGCATTATCTATGCCCTCGCAAATGTTCATCAGCAGTGTATCCTGCGCATTCCCTTGTCGCTTGGCTTCGGAATAGGGCATATCCTCACGGAATGTGACCATCGAATATTTTGAATAATAGTCCGGAAACTCGCGTTCAAGCCGTGTTTCAAGTTCGCGTTTGCGTTGAAATACGGGATCGGCCGTGGCATCGCGCATCTCGTAGAAATTCTCTTCCGCTAGGTCTGCGATCGCGTCGGTGTTGACCTTGCGGAGCTTACCGTATTCCGCAAAGACCGATGTCCAATCGATACTGCCGCCCGCCACCGCAGGCGGTTCTGACATTTGCCCGTCGATCAGTCCTGCAAGCACACGAACATCCTCGAACGAGCAATTCATTCCCTGCCCGTAAAACGGCACGACCGCATGTGCCGAATCGCCCAAGAGCAGCACTTTGCCGTCGATGCTCCACGGCCAGCATTTTACAGTGCCGAGATGTCCGGTCGGATTAGCGAAGAAATCTTCAGTAAGCGTAGGCATCAGCGGAACTGCATCGGGAAATTCGCGATCAAAAAACTCAATGACGGCGGCATCATCGGTTAAAGACTCGAATGAGGGTTCATCGTTGTGACCGTCTGCTAACGCAGACGGTTCTGACCGGTGTGCCAGAAAAAGCGTACACGTAAAGCTTCCGTCGAAATTCGGCAATGCGATCATCATGAATCGGTGCCGCGGCCAAATATGGAGAGCATTCTTTTCTAGTAAGAACTCACCGTTCGGCCCCGGCGGAATATGCAGTTCTTTGTAGCCATGATCGAGAAAAACCGACGAGAACTGAAAATCCGGCATCTGCCGCTGCATCGCCTGACGGATCGGCGATCCCGCACCGTCCGTAGCGAAAACAGTTTCAGAGTCTATTCTCTTACCGCTCTCGAAGGTCACTTCACCGCTGACGACGTCAAGATCGGTGCATCGCTCATTGAAGACGAATCGCACATTCTCATGCTTCTCCGCCTCGTTCATCAGGGCGATGTTCAGCCCGGCACGCGAAACGGAATTTATGTACTCGCCTTCGCGGCCGCTGTAGGGCAGCAGCTTGGTGTTTCCCGCGATGTCGTGGATCATGCGGCCATACATCGGAACTGCCTCGGCAAGCATATAATCGTCCATACCGACCTCGCGAAGCGCCGCTATGCCGCGATCGGAAAGCGCGAGATTTATCGAACGCCCGGCCTCCACATTGTCCTTGCGCATGTCGCCGCGGGCCTCAAAGACGTTAACGCGAAACCCTCGGCGGGCGAGATAAATTGAAAGAAGCGAGCCTGCCAGGCCCGCTCCTACGATGGTTATGCTGCTTTCTGACATCTGTTGTCTAGGCGATCTTTTCCACGCGAACCGCCGTCACTTTGAACTCAGGCGCCAGCGTGAAGCGATCTCGGACTGGGCTCGTCGCGTAGTTCAAAAATACTTTGGGATCGTGGAACGTCGCAAATAGCTCACCATTTTTCACTTTCTGCGAGATGGCGACCGGAAGCTCGGCCTTCCCGTGTGCGCTTATCATCACTACCCGTTCGCCATTCGAGAACCCGAGCCGTTCGGCATCGTCCGGCGACATCATCAATTCATCTGTCGGACGAAGCTCGACATTCGGCGTACGCATCGTCATCGTGCCTGCGTTGAAATGATAAAGAGCCCTGCCGGTCGTCAGCATGAACGGGAATTCATCGGAAACAGCTTCGGGCGACGGGCGATATTTTATCCGCCGCAGCGATGCCCGTTTGCCTATGGAGAAACTCTCGCCATGCAGTACCGTTTCACCCGGGTGCTCCTCGTCGGGACACGGCCATTGCAGTCCGTGATGCTCGATGCGCGGATATGAGATGCCGCGGCCTGCCGGCCAAACCGCACGGATCTCATTCCATATATCCTCGGCGGAACCGAAGTCGAAATATTCGCCTTTACCCATCGCCTTCGCCACATCGCAGACGATCTGCCAATCCGTTCGCGCGTTCCCGCGAACTTCGACTGCCTTCCGGATACGCTGAACGCGACGTTCGGCATTCATGAACGTGCCGTCTTTTTCGAACGATGACGCCGCGGGCAGGAACACGTCGGCGAACCGCTTAGCGGTTTCGTTGAAGAACAGATCCTGCACTATGCAGAACTCGAGCCCATCGAAAGAACGTTCCGTCTCGTGCGAATTGGCGTTGGACAAAAATACGTCGTAACCGATCGCCCACAATGCTTTCAGCTTGCCCGCTTTGGCGGCATCGACCATCTGGAGCTGATTCAGCCCCTTCGATTCGGGCACACGCGTCCGCCAGACAGATTCAAAAAGTTCACGGCCATCTTCCACCGCGATCGAGCCCGTCAGAATGCCCGGATCGCAGCCCATATGTGCCGAACCCTGAACATTATTCTGCCCGCGAAGCGGATTGACGCCCGTTCCCGGCTTTCCGATATTGCCCGTCAGTAACGCTAGATTGACGACGGTCATCACGCCTTCGGTTCCCTGCAAATGCTCTGTCATTCCGAGGCCGTGCAGCGACATCGCGGGCTTCGCGGTCGCGTACATTCTGGCCGCAGTCCGAATATCTTCGGCCGTCACGCCGCATCTCTCCGCTACAGCTTCCGGCGAATATTCCGCGACAAATTCGCGATACAGCTCAAATTCATCGACACGCTCAGCTATGAAATCTGCGTCGGCCAGGCCTTCGTCGATGATCGCGTGAGCGAGTGCGTTGAACAGCAAGATGTTTGTACCCGGACGCAATTGCAGATGAATATCCGCGTATTTTGTAAGCTCCGTTTTGCGCGGATCAATAATGATCAGATTGGCACCGCCGTTGACGGCCGCCTGCTTGATACGGGCTCCCGGGATGGGATGATTTTCTGTCGGATTAGCACCGCAAAGCAAGATCGTCTTTGCTATCTCTATATCATCGAACGAATTCGTCGCCGCACCGGTGCCAAGCATCATCTTCATCGCGGCGGCTGTCGGTGTGTGGCAAACGCGAGCACAGCAATCGACGTTGTTGGTGCCTAAAGCGACGCGTGCAAATTTCTGCGCGATGTAATTCTCTTCATTCGTCGCTCGGGCCGAGCCAAGCACGGCAACGCTGTCCGATCCGTATTCCTCGACAAACCCGCTTAATTTATCAGCGGTGTATCTGATCGCTTCCTCCCAGGTAACGACACGCCATTCGCCGTTCTCACGGATCATCGGCTCGGTCACGCGATCATCGGCATCGTTGAATCCGAACGCATATCGCCCTTTGACGCAAAGGTGGCCGCTGTTCACGGGTGCATCGTTGACAGGCCGCACCTCGACCATCTTGCCGCCGCGTGTGCCGACTTCCATTTCGCAGCCTGTGCCGCAATACGGGCACGTCGTCCGTGTCCATTCATCCGCAGGCCCATGCTCGATCACGCTTCTGTCTTCGAGTGCGCCGGTCGGGCAAACATCGGAGCAGGCACCGCAGGAAACGCACGAACTTTGGCCAAACGCACCGAAATTGTCTGGCACGACCGACGAATGTTCCCCGCGGCCGGCGACCTGCCAGACATATTGACCCTGCACCTCGTCGCAGATGCGAACGCATGCATAGCAATCGATACACCGAGCCATATCGACACGAATGTAAATGTGCGAATCGTCAACCAGATGCCCGTTCACGCCCGCCGCAAAATCCGCAGCGGTCAGGCCGTATTGCCTTGCCAGGCTATGAAATGGTTTGTCGGGAAACTGCTCGAACGCCGAAGCGGGATATGACCGAGCCAACATTCTGAGGTTCCATTTGCGCGTCTCCTCGATCTTTTCGGAATGCGTTTCGATCGTCATTCCGTCCGCGACTTTTGCTGTACATGAAGCCGTCTCCCGCGAAGAGCCCGATGCTTCGACCAAGCACATCCGGCACGCCCCAACCGGTTTCAAACGTGCATCGTCGCACAGCGTAGGGATCTCGATCCCGCACCTACGTGCCGCTTCGAGGATCGAAATGTCGTCGGGAAATTCGCGTGTTGTTCCGTTGATGGTCGCCCTGATCATAATTTCAGACGAGCACAAGGTTCGTGTTTGCCTTTACCTGATCTCGCGCCGACCGGCAGAACTCTTTGTGATCCAACGTTTATTTTAGCGCAGACAGTCCTCGAGAATCTCACAGAAGCGGCTAACATCCTCAAAAGTGTTATAAAGCGGCACGGGAGCGACACGAATTACGTCCGGCTCGCGCCAATCGGCAAAAACCCCGCGTGCCGTGATTGCTTCAAACAAACTCTTATCTGCATTCCGTACTCGGATCGATAGCTGACAGCCGCGCTGTTCGGGGTCTGAGGGCGTTATGATCTCTATGCGGTCCGTGTCGATCTGGCGAAGCGAGTGTTCAAGATAACCGGTTAGTTTGACGGACTTTTCGCGAAGCGCGGGCATTGTTGCCTCGTCAAAGATCTCAAGCGACGCCCGCAATGCCGCGAGTTGAAATATCGGCGGGTTTGAAAGCTGCCAACCCTCTGCACCGGCAAGCGGAACGAATTCGGGTCCCATCAGAAAGCGCGTTTCTTTATCGTGGCCCCACCAGCCGGCGAATCGCGGCAGATCGAACGATCGCGCATGACGTTCGTGGACGAACGCACCGGCGATGCCGCCCGGCCCGGCATTCAGATATTTGTACGAACACCACGCAGCGAGATCGACATTCCAATCGTGCAATTGAAGCTCAAGATTTCCGGCAGCGTGTGCCAGATCGAAACCGACCACGCATCCCTTTCGATGCCCGGCCTCCGTGATCGTCCGCATATCAAACGCCTGACCGGTGTAATAATTCACGCCGCCGAGCAATATCAACGCGATCGAATCGCCCTCGCGGTCGATAGTTTCGAGAATATCTTCGGTTCGCAGACACGATTCACCCTCACGCGGAGCAAGCTCGATCGATCCTGTTGCCTTTTCAAGACCATGAAACCGCAGTTGCGATTCGACTGCGTATTGATCCGAGGGAAAAGCACCTTTTTCGATAGCGATCTTGTATCTGTCGGCGGTCGGTCGATAGAACGACACCATCAGCAGATGCAGATTGACCGTAAGCGAGTTCATCGCCACGACCTCGATCGGCTTTGCGCCGACCAGCCGTGCAAGCGACTCCGTCACAAACTCGTGATATGGCAGCCACGGATGCCGAGCGTGCAAATGCCCTTCGACACCCAAAAGCTCCCAGTCGTCCAGTACTTCTTCGATGTACTTTCTCGCGGACTTCGGCTGCAGGCCCAGCGAATTCCCGGTGAAATAGACCGCATCACGGCCAGCGTATTTCGGGATAAGAAAGTTCTCGCGAAATTCCCGCAGCGGATCCGTTTCGTCCATCGATGCCGCAAACTGTACTGTTTTCGAAGTTTCGCTCATCTAGGTAGTCGTAAACGCGGAACGTTCTAAGCCCAGCCAGTTAAGTGCGGCTCCATGGAGGAGCATTTCAATGATCAACTCATCATAGGGCATTGACTCTATTAGGCTTCCCGGCTCCAATTCGCCGAGCGGGAACGGGTAATCGGTCCCGAGCATTACCTGATCGGCCCCGACCAGCTTTATCAGGTAATCTAGTTTCGCCTTTCCATGAACGAGAGAATCGAAGTACATCTTGCTCAAATATTTACGCGGACTGTGCGGATTATCCGGGAAAAGGTCGGGACGGACATTGAATCCATGCTCAATGCGGCCGATCGTCGCCGGGAACGAACCGCCGCCATGTGCAAAACATACTCTCAGACGCGGGCATTTTTCCAACGTTCCCGCAAAGATCAGCGAGCAAATAGCCCGAGAAACTTCCGCCGGCATACCGACCAGCCACGGCAGCCAATATTTCTGCATATGCTCCTCTCCCATCATCGCCCACGGATGTACAAAAACCGACATCCCAAACTCTTCACACGCTTGGAAGAACTCGAGAAATTCCGGCTCTCCGAGGTTCAGTTGATTGACGTTAGTTCCGATCTGCACGCCGGCCATTCCGATCTGTTTGCAGCGTTCGAGTTCGGCAATGGCGATCTTGGGCTCTTGCATGGGAATCGTGCCAAGCCCAACGAAACGGAGCGGGAATTCTGAGACGATCTCGGCTATATGGTCGTTTAGAAACTTTGATATTTCCAGGCAATGATCCGGTTCGGCCCAATAGCTGAACATCACCGGCACGGTCGAAAGCACCTGCACGTTGACGCCGTGAGCGTCCATCTCCTCGATGCGCTTCGCCGGATCCCAGCAATTCGATTCGATGTCGCGAAATTGCTTGCCGTCGTCACGCACCATGTGAGCCGAACATGGCTGATAATGATCTAGGTAGATAAAACCGCCATAGCCGAATCGGTCTTTCCACGCCGGGATGTCTTTGGGAAGTATATGCGTGTGAACGTCGATCTTGAGCACGTCAACATTTTGGCATTAAACGCGGCTCAAGGAAAATCACATGCTGATGCAGGGCGAAGCTAGCGTTTTCCGATAGCGATGCCGTCGGGAGTTTTTCCGACCGCTGTCTTCGCTATGGTCTCTCCGGTCTCCATATCGATCTTTAGTACGACGTCCTCATTTGATGCGGTCACATATGCCGTCTTTCCGTCCGGAGTAAAGATCAGCCCGAGTGGTGAGCTTTCAAGCTTGATACGCTTTGTTTCCTTTCTTGTCGCAGCGTCGATTAAGATCAGTTCTTTTGTATTCGGCATCGTCGCCATCACCAGTCTGCCGTCCGGCGTGAACCGCACGCGATACGGCCGCTCACCCAGTTTTACACGGTCAATGACCTTGTTAGTCGCCGTATCGATCACGTCGATGCCTGCGTCGCCATTCAAACCGGCCCAGACCTGCTTGCCGTCCGGCGAGATGTCGATCGCCTCGGGCTGCTTGCCGACGGGAATATGTGTCGTCTTGGACGCCGCGGGCGGGACATTGTTGAACTCGATCGCCGTAACGGTGTCTGAACCGATGTTTGGCGTGTAGATCTTCTTTTGGTCCGCCGAGACGACGACCATATGCGAGACCGATTGTCCCGTGCCGATCAGCCAATCGACCTTGCCGGCAGCAATGTCATAGCGGCCGACAGCATTATTCGCTTCGGCCGAAAAGTAGATCTTTTCGCCTAATACGACCATCCCGTGCGGCCGCATCAGCGGCATAAGGTCAAAACGCTTTAGTTCCTTCTGCGTCGCGACGTCAAAGATAGCCAGCATACTTCCCGGCTGCTGCGTGCCGTAGATCGAAACGAACGCCGTCTTGCCGTCAGCCGACGTGACGACCTCGTGCGGCCCTGACGCCGTCGGCACGGTCGCGATCAGCTTCATCTCCTTTGCATCGACGAATGACATTGTTGACTCACCGCGATTGACGATGACCAGAATGTCATTTGCCAATGCCGCACTCGTCAAAAGGACGGATAACAACAAAACTGCGATGGTTCTGAACATATTTCTCCTGCCTCTCGGCCCGTATTTATCTTACGGGTAGGCGTATGGTTTGGTTTCGTTATCGTAGTGGCTGGGTCACGAAACGACCGGCGGCGGTTCCATCACGGCGCCGCATTCTTTGCAGGTGCGTAAGGCTTCGGAGCCGTAGAATTTCTTGAAAATACCTTGGAACTGCGTTGTTATGTCGCCGAGTTGGAAATATTCCTCGTAGAGCTTCTCGTTGCAGTTCTCGCAAAACCACATCAGCCCGTCGAGTTCGCCCTCGCGGCGTTTGCGTTCGATAACGAGTCCGATGGTGTTCTCGCCGCGGATCGGATTATGCGGGATCCGTGGCGGCAGCAGGAACATCTCGCCCTCGCGTATCGGAACATCGACCGCCTTTCCGTCTTCCTGGATCTTCACAAGCAGATCGCCCTCGATCTGATAAAAAAGCTCCTCGCCCTCGTCCCAGTGATAATCCTTACGCGAATTCGGTCCGCCGACGACCATCACAATAAAATCCTCATCCGCGTAAACACACTGGTTCCCGACCGGTGGCTTGAGCAAATGCCTGTGCTCGTCTATCCATTGTTTGAAATTGAACGGACGTCGAATCATACGAGAATTAAACCACGAAATACACGAATTATGCTCACAAAACTGTGAGCTTTTCGACAGTTCGCCAGTTTCGTGCGGTTACGGCGAGCTTCAATTTCTTTTCGATGTAACTCTTGCCGAGCAGGCTGTTCGCGACTCCCATCGGCAAGTGGCAAAAGATCTCGCGGCCAATGACGGCAAAACGTTCCGGCGGCTCAACAGCTTCCATCAACTCAGCCATCTTGTCGGTCGGCATTTCTTCCTTGAGGAAAAGCACATGCATTTCCTTGTGGTTTTCGAATTCGCCGTCGAAGGGATTCGCCGAAATTATTCTCGCTATGTCGGCTTGGGCACGAACGATCACCGGCACTTGTTTTTCAAACTCAGCCGCGATCGCCGATTCGATAGAGGAAACGAGATCGCTCTCCGATCGTTCACTGTCAAACCCGACGTTGCCGCTGTTAATATACGTCACGACATTTTCAAAGCCTGCTTGTTCGCGACAGGCTTTGAGCGCCGACATCTTTAACATCGTGTTCCCACCGACGTTGATCCCACGCAAAAGAGCGACGTAACGCATAAAAGTGAAAAGGTGAAAAAGTGAAAGCTTGATCGTAAAAAGTCGAACGCCACTTTTCACCCCTTTCACTTTTTCACATTTGGGCTACGCCCGTCCCATATCGATCACGAAACGATACCGCACGTCCGCCTTGATCGTGCGGTCGTAGGCCTCTTCGATGCGGTCGGGTGAAATGACCTCGACATCCGCAACGACACCGTGTTCGGCACAGAAATCGAGCATCTCCTGCGTTTCCGCGATGCCTCCGATCAGCGAGCCCGCGATCGACTTATTGCCCATGATCAGCGATGCCTGATGTATTGTCGCGGGCAATTCCGGCATGCCGACGACGACGAGGACGCCGTTCAATCCAACCATGTTGATATACGGATTCAGGTCGTGATTGGCAGAGACGGTATCGATTATCAGGTTGAAACTGTTGGCAAGCGGTGCGAGATTTTCCGGGTCGCTTGTGACCACAAAATTATCCGCTCCCAATTTGCCCGCATCCTCGGCCTTTCCGGGTGAAGTACTGAAAACCGTCACCTCCGCACCCATCGCTTTCGCGATCTTTACGGCCATGTGTCCGAGTCCGCCAAGACCGACGACGCCGACGCGCTGTCCCGGCCCGACGCCGAATTTTTTAAGCGGTGAATACGTTGTGATCCCCGCACACAGCAGCGGCGCGACACCGGAAAGATCCCCATCCGCGGTCACTTTCAGTGCATAGTTCTCGTCGATGACATAATGTTTCGAATAGCCGCCATATGTCGGCGTGGTGCGGTCCATTTCGGTACCGTTGTAGGTCATCGCCATGCCGTTCATGCAGTACTGCTCAACGCCGAATCCGCACGCGACACATTCGCGGCAGCTGTCAATAAAACATCCGATGCCGGCAACGTCACCTACTGAGAACTTCGTCACGGCGTCGCCCACCTGGGTCACGCGTCCGACGATCTCGTGCCCGGGCACCATCGGATACATAGCCGGCATCAGGTCGTGCCATTCATCCTTTGCCAGGTGAATGTCCGAATGGCAGATTCCGGCGTATTCGATATCGATCAAGATGTCATTCGGACCGACATCGCGGCGTTCAAATTCGAACGGCGAAAACGTAGCACTCGGGTCATGTGTTGCGTAACCTTTTGTTTGGATCATTTCTTCCTCTTAAGTTGATTATTCTATCGTTGCTATAACTTTTAATTCGATGGCGATCGGCGTTGGCAAACTGCTGATCTCGATCGTCGTCCGGCATGGCTGATTATCGGCGAAATATTCCGCGTATAGCCGATTATACGCCGCAAAATCGGCCTTCATATTCGTCAGGAACACCGTTACATCTACTATCTTATCCCACGAAGAGCCCGCGTCCTCTAAAATGTATCTTACATTTTGAAAAACCGACCGGCACTGAGTTTCGATGTCATACGAAACAATATTTCCGTATTCGTCCAGCTCGACGCCCGGGATCTTCTTAGTTCCGCGTTCGCGAGGGCCGACACCTGAAAGAAACAACAAATTCCCCACACGCCGTGCATGCGGATACAGGCCGACCGGTTCGGGAGCACGCTCTGAATTCATCATCTGTGCGTCGTCGTCGCTCATAGCCGTCTCAAAGACCTTAGTATTCTCTCAGTATCTGACAGCGAGATCATTGCCAGATCGTCGGCAGCCTCATCATATCCGTACATACCGATGTAATGCCAATCGAGACGTCCCACCTGAAACCACTCGGTCATGACATAGTTTTCGAGCTTCTTATTCTCATCGGCATCGAAAGGTTCATAGAGAAGATATATCTTACCTAGTGGCGTTGAGATCGTATTTGCTCCCTCGTACATCAGGTCGCCGAGCCCGTCGAATCCTGCTTCGAATGCAAACCGCTGCATCTTTCCGTTCGGCAGCGTCCGCGAATAGATGATAACGAACTCGCGGTCCTCGATCGCGACTCCGCGGCCAAGCCGCGACTTGATACGTTCGACCTTGAAACCGGCAGGCACCCATGTCGGGAGTCCGATCTGAAGCACCTGCTTGGCGGCGATCATTTGCTCCATGTGCGCCTTTGAGACGCCGGGGAACTTTTTCATCGCCGCTTGAACACTCGCCTTTGACTGGGCGGATGCGGCCGCAGCCAGCGAAAGCACGATCACGCTGAATAAGAATATTCTCTTCATGAAACTATTTGGATCTTTCAGCCCAGATCTGCACCAGATTGACCAGCATCTCAGTCGATTTTTCCAGGCCGCGGCGTGAATTCCATTCGAGCTTGCCGTGGAAATTATGTCCGCCTGTGAACAGGTTTGGCGTCGGCAGACCGCGGGCGGTCAGCCGCGATCCGTCAGTCCCGCCGCGGATCGGCTTCATTTTGGGTTTCAGTCCGGCACGAGTAGTAGCTTCCTTGGCATATTCGACGAGTTTCGGATGATCCTTGAGGATCTCCTTCATATTCAAATATCCCAACACACTCGAATACTCGACGCGGACATTGGGGAACTTGATGCGGACAGCCTCGGCCATTTGTCTGAGCATGTTCTCTTTTGCCTCTACACCGCTCAGGTCGAAATCGCGGATCAGAACCTTGACGGTCGATGTCTCGACATCGAGATTCGCAATGTATGGATGGACAAACCCGACCCGCTCTGATGTGGTTTCAGGCAGCATATTCGGCGGAAATCGCGTAAGAAAATCTGCTGCGGCGTATGCCGAATTGACCATGATCCCCTTTGCGTAGCCGGGATGCGTCGATTTGCCGTGGAATGTAAGCGTCGCGGTACGTGCCGACCAAGTTTCGTCCGAGATCTCGCCGAGTTCGCCGCCATCGACCGTATAGGCGTATTTCGCACCCCAGCCTTCGATGTCGAAAAGGTCCATCGGCCCGCCGACCTCTTCATCCGGTGTGAATGCTATGGCAATGTTGCCATGTTTGACCGACGGATTTTGCCGGAGAATGTCGATCATCGTCATTATCTCCGCAATGCCCGATTTGTCATCCGAACCTAGCAGCGTCGTGCCGTCCGCCGTGATAATGTCGTCGCCGATGAGGTCTTTCAATGCCGGATTTTGCTCGACCGTGATGATCTGCGTCGGGTCTTTTGGCAGAACGATATCGCCGCCCTGATAGTTTTTATGGATGATCGCGTTCACATTCGCACCGCTGACCGCCGGCGAAGTGTCCATGTGGGCGATGAACCCGATCGTCGGCACCTTTGTGTGATCAGGCAAATTCCCCGGCACCATTCCGTAAACAATGCCCTCGGCACTGATGCGAACATTCTGCACGCCGAGAGCCTTCAGCTCGCTCTCGAGCATCCTCGCCAACACGAGCTGCTTCTCCGTGCTCGGAAATTTACCGGCTTCCTCAGCCGACTGCGTGTCGATCTTCACATACCGCAAAAACCGATCCATCGCGGATTCCGACGGAGCTTTCTGCTGCGCAGGAGCAACAGCTGCAAAAAAAGAAATCAATACGATCCCCGCAAATATTTTGTACATAATTGTTCAATTAGTAACTGTATAATCTGAATCATACGCCGTCATAAGCCATCGACTGTCGCCAACGGCGACTGACCTATAAAGCCCAAGGTTAAGGCCGTTTCGGCCGCAACCCTGGGGATCACACCCAATTATACCCCCGTCGCTGAAAGCGACGAATATCAATCCCAACAATATCGCTCGTCTATCTCCACCTCATACCGACGGCACAACGAGCGAAACTCATCCTGAAACGTCTGCCTCTTGTGGTGCTCCTTCTGATCGCGAATATACTTCGAAACGACGTCAACCAGTGATTGCCCGACCGAAAAAGCTCCGTAGCCCCGCTGCCAATAGAACTTTCGGACGCCGTTCTCTTTCATCCATTTTGATGTTTCACGTTTGATGGTTCCGATCAGCTTTGTGAGATCGCATTTTCCGATTGAGATAAGAATATGAATGTGATCGCCATCGCCTCCTGCGGTCAACATCTTTCCGCCGTTGTTTGTTATGATGCCGCTAATGTAGCCGTACATTTTTGGTTCCATCTCGGCGGGTATCAGACGAACCCGATCCTTGGTTGACCATACGACGTGAACTAGGATCTTGACCAATGATTGCGGCATCGGAAATGTTCGTCGCATTCAGCGACGGGATCGGGGGTTTATCCACGTCCTAGGGTTGCGGCCGAAACGGCCTTAACCCCTAGGCTTTATACGTTTGTCGCCGTTGGCGACAACTACAATTACAATTTCACGCAAACATTCTTTTCTTCCGTAAAGAACCGTAGAGCTTCGAAGCCGCCTTCGCGGCCGATGCCGCTGTCTTTTACGCCGCCAAATGGTGTGCGGAGGTCGCGGAGCATCCAGCAGTTTACCCAGACGATGCCGGATTCGAGTTTAGCTGAGATGCGGTGAGCACGCGAAAGGTTTTCGGTCCAAACGGTCGCGGCGAGGCCGTAGCGGACACTGTTGGCATAGCCAAGAACTTCGTCTTCCGTGTCGAACGGCATTATTGTGACGACCGGGCCGAAGATCTCTTCTTGGTTCGTGCGGCAGTCGTGCGGCAGCCCCTCGACAACGGTCGGCTCGATGAAATGGCCTTTTTTGCATCGTTCCGAATCCACGCGGAACCCAGTCGCTATCGCTCCCGGTTCTGACTCGTCTCCGGGTCTTTGCGTCTCTGCGGTTACGGCTTTCCCGCCGCAAAGGATCGTGCCGCCTTCTTCTTTCGCGAGGTCGATATATGACAAGATCTTCTCGAAATGCTGTTTTGAGACGATCGCTCCGACGTCCGTAGCCGCGTCGGTTGGATCGCCAATTTTCAAAGCGGAAACACGTTCGACAAAATCCGTTTTGAACATTTCATAGATCGGGCGTTCGACGAAGATTCGCGAGCCGCAGAGACAGATCTCGCCTTGATTTGAGAACGATGAACGCACGGTCGTCGCCAGCATTTCTTCGTAATTGCAATCGGCGAAGATGATGTTCGGGTTCTTGCCGCCGAGTTCGAGCGAGAGCTTTTTGAACATCGGTGCGGCGGTGCGGGCGATCTCTTCGCCGGTCTTTGTGCCGCCGGTAAACGAAATTGCCTTGATGTCTTTGTGGCCAACGATCGCCGATCCGACCTTCGGACCGGTGCCGTGGACAATGTTTAGCACGCCCGCCGGCAAACCAGCTTCAATGCAAAGCTTTGAAAGCATAAATGCCGTCATCGGCGTGACTTCCGATGGCTTCGCGACGACGGTGCAGCCTGCGGCAATTGCCGGAGCGATCTTCCACGTAAACAAATAAAGCGGCAGATTCCACGGTGAAATGCAGCCCGCGACGCCGAGCGGCTGCCGCAAAGTGTAATTGATCGCGTGGACGCTGTTCGCCCCAAACGTCTCGTGCGATTCGTTCGCGAGGTGCATCGCGGCGGTCGCATAGAATCTAAAATTCGCGGCAGCACGCGGGATATCGACCATTCTCGCAAGCGAAACCGGTTTGCCGTTGTCTTTCGATTCGGCCTGAGCAAGCGGTTCGAGGTCACGCTCGATCAAGGCGACGAGCCGCATCAATATCGCGAATCTTTCTTCCGGCGGAGTTGACGACCATGCAGGAAAAGCCGCCTTCGCCGCATCCGCCGCGAGGTTCACATCGCGATCATCCGAATCCGGTATCAGCGAATAAACATCGCCCGTCGCAGGTTCGAAGTTATCGAAATATTCGCCCGAAGCCGGAACAACCAGTTCCCCGTCGATGTAGTTTTCGATCATTTGCATCTATTTCGCCCGTCCGTATTTTTTCATAGCCTCGCGAACCTTTTCGATCGAGATCGCTTCGACGGTGCGGCCGTTGCCGGTAACGGTCGTGGCTTTTAGCATTGAGTTGATTATCGCTTCTTCGGTTGCTTCGATGACGGCTTGGAAGAGCGGCGACATCGCGTCGTTGCCTAAAACTTTCAGATCGCGCAACGTTTGCGATGCGTCGATGCGGTTCGCGGTCGAGAACGCGATGGCGTAGTCGCCGCTGCCGTTGGTCATAGAGGCACCGGTTCGTCCCAATCCGATCATCGAACGCGAAGCAATGCGATTCAGTTGCCGATGATCAAGCGGCGCGTCCGTGGCGATGACGATGATGATCGAACCGTCGGCGTTCAGAGTTCCGGCTTCAGCCGGGATAATTCCCTTCTGTGCCGGTTGCCGGCCAGAAACCACATTCTTCAAATAATATTGCCCAAGTTCTTCGCCGACCGGAACACCGTCGATCATCAGCACGCCGCCGAAGTTTGATTGGACGAGCACTCCGAGCGTGTAGCCGCCCAAGTTTGCGGGAAGTTTTCGCGAAGCGGTTCCGATCCCGCCTTTCCAGCCGAACGCGACCGTTCCGGTGCCGGCACCGACCGAACCTTCTTCGACAGGACCGGCGTTCGCGTTCTTGAGTGCGTTGAAAACGTCCTCGCGTGTGACGTGCCGCCCGCGGCCGTCGTTCAGGCCACCGTCGTTCGTTTCAGCGACGAGCGGATTTATCGAACGCACGTTTTCATTGCCCTTGAGGGCGAGCATGTGATCGATCAGGAAATCCGCAACGCGCGGCACCGACAGCGTTGACGTCAGCAAGATCGGCGTTTCGATCTCGCCGAGTTCATTTACCTGCGTCGAACCGGCGAGTTTTCCGAAACCATTGCCGACAAAAACGGCTCCGGGAACCTTTTCCTTAAACAGATTTCCGCTATGCGGCACGACCGCCGTCACGCCGGTGCGGACATTTTCGCCGCGAATTATCGTCGTCTGTCCGACCGTCACACCCTCGACGTCCGTTATCGAATTTTGCTCGCCCGTGGGCAAAATTCCGATCCTGATCCCGAGCTCACGAGCCCTCGGACGATCATTTTTGAGCGTTTGGGCGGCTCCGCCGGTCGCGAATGCCGCGATCAGCCACGCTGCCAGCAAAAACTTGTGCGTTTCTGATCTCATATCACGCTTAAAACCCCAAATTCGCGACAAACAAAGGCTATTTCGAGTTTTCTGACCATAATTTTCGGTCGCCGAGCAGGCTTAGTTGCCCCTCGATCCCCTTTGATCATGTTCCACGCCGCCATATTGGGGTTCCGACTCGTCTTCGTTGGCTTTCTGGTCGCTTTCGTTGGCTTCCTGGTCGCTTTCGTTGGCTTCCCCGCCGCTTTCGTTGGCTTCCCCGCCGCTTTCGTTGGCTTCCTGGTCGCTTTCGTTGGCTTCGTGGTCGCCTTAGTGAGCTTCCCACTCGCCTTCGTGAGTTTCCAACTCGTCTTCGTGAGCTTCAAAGTCGCCTTCGTGAGCTTCCAAGCCGCTTTCGTGAGCTTCCAAGTCGCTTTCGTGAGCTTCCAAGTCGCTTTCGTGAGCCTCCAAGCCGCTTTGGTGAGCTTCGAAGTTGCCTTCGTGAGCTCAAAAAGTACCGTTATTAGCCCGCAAAGATCAAACTTTCGCGTATGTCAGGCCTGTTTGACCCTGATATTTGCCGCCGCGGTCTTCGTAACTGACGGCGCAATCCTCGTCGGATTCGAAAAATAGTATCTGGCCGATCCCTTCGTTCACGTAAACGCGCAAAGGGAGATTTGCGAGGTTCGCGATCTCGACAACGAGGCGTCCTGTCCAACCGGCCTCGAGCGGAGTTGTGTTCACGAGCAATCCGGCGCGTGCGTACGTCGATTTGCCGAGAGCGACGCCGGTCACATTTCGCGGCATCTTGAAAGTTTCGACCGTCACGCCGAGCCCGTAATGATGGCCGGGCAGGATGTAATATTTCGAACCGTCCTCAGCCGTCTGCAGCTCAGGCTCGATCAGCGAATACTGCTCGTCAAAGCGTTTCGGGTCGATCTCTTTGCCGTGAACCGATGAAAATATGCGAAATCCGTCGTCCGCCAGCCGCATATCGTAACCGTAGCTCGAACAGCCCGCCGAAATGATCCTGCGGCCATCGATCTCGCGGACAAGTTCAGGCAAAAACGGCGAGATCATTTGCTGCTCTTCGGCCATCCGACGCAGCCAGATATCAGATTTAATGGTCATAAAAAATGGCGATAAACCCGAACAGTTTATCACCAAATCTTGCGGGGCTAGAAACTCTCGCGAGCATCAGATCTCGAACGGGAGCAGCCTAATGCTTCCGTCGCCGACCGTGAATTTCACACGCGGCCCACCGACGCCAGCCTTCATCTGCATCAGACGCTCTGTCGGCTCGACCTTGCGGTCACGCGGCGTC
Source organism: Acidobacteriota bacterium (assembly GCA_019639155.1). GTDB lineage: Bacteria > Acidobacteriota > Blastocatellia > Pyrinomonadales > Pyrinomonadaceae > OLB17. Next base: position 216,806 of record JAHBSJ010000002.1, read on the forward strand.
ATGCCTTCGATAATGTTGTAGATCGCTCCTGTCCGTAGTATGACCGCGTCAAGTTCGGCGGAAAAATTCGCAGGAAAACTTGCGATAATGTCGCCCTTCGCAACGCTGACATCAGCGGTCCGTGCCCGCCAGCCTTTCGTGCCGAGGGCGATGTCCACTGAACCTTGACCGACCGTAATATTGACCGCTCCGCTTATGATCCTTATTACCGCAGCCGATTCAATGAAGTTGACGCTGAGCGAACCTTCAAGGCCTTCGACGGTCAGATCACCCTTTCCGCCGTTAAGAACAAGGTCGCAATATTTCGGCACCTCGATCTCAAAGTCGATCGAATAGGGTAAAGAAGCAAGTTTCGCTGCGGTCTTTTTCGGGATCTTCTTAAAAATGCCCTTCGTATGCGCGCCGACCGCTGTGATGGCGATGCGGCTGAGACTCTCTTCGGTGATGTAGCCTGTGATCTCGGTCAGTTTCGCGAGTTCCGCTTCATTATCCGCTTGGATCTCGATCTTTGCATTGATGACGACCTCGTTACCCGCCGACGGTTTGATGCGGATCGCTCCCAACGGTGCTCCTGCAACCGTAACGGTACCGCCAGCTCCAAATGGAATTCGTTCGGTTTTCGTGACCGTCCTTTTGATGCCGGCCGTTTGCTTAACTGCCTGGCCTTGAGCCGGGTATGCAAACAACGCGAACAACGCGATCAAATATAAAAAGGGCATCTGTCGCATAGAACCTCGTTTATCAGGAAATTAAAAGGCGCTTCTAACGACGCAGGAAAGAGATCGATCCGCGCTGGTTCGTCACGGAAAGTGTAGCACTGCCGTCGCCCATCCTTCCAACGACGCGGCGGCCGTCGCCGAGATAGTTGGTATTGGGATTGACGAACGCCCCAAGCGAGATATTGCGTGTAGACGGAGCGGTAGCGACAAATCGGAAAGACGCGGTCACAGGAATTCGAATATTGATATTCCCACGTGTTGACGAGAAGCGATAACTTCCTCCGTCAACTATCTCGCCATCGAAGAAGATGTCGCCGATGACGTTCTCGGCAGAAACCGCGCTGGCACCAATGTTTGTCAGCGTAATGTCGCCCTCGCTTGAAATGTAAGCCCTCACTAACCCTCCACGCACATTGGTCACGTTGAGGTTCCCGATCTTGGTCTCGATATCGACCATGGCCGTGAACGGAACGCGAATAGTGAAATTAACGTTGCCCACCTCGTTCCGGCCGGCATTGTCCTTCACCAGATTTATCACGATGGTTCCGCCGACGGTCTGCGGGTCAATGTTCGCCGCGGGCGATTCGAGCGATGCGGTTATGCTGACCTCGGGGCGGTTCCAGCCTTCTACCGTTACCGTTCCTGTGCGATTCATGAGCTGCAGGCGAACGTTTTGGCCGGCCGGAAATGTACGCGAGAAGCGCTTTTGAGCCGTGATCTCGGCGGCTGAGAGCGCAAAGAAAAAAACTACGCTCATCAGGATCGTAGCTTTTCCGGCAATCACTGCTGAGATCAGGTGGCCGCCAAACTTCATCAATAGATCAAAGGGCAGCAAAATCCCTCAGTAAATTCATTTTATCGTTGAGGACAGCATCAAGCATCTCCTCAGAAAGCTGGTCTTCAGGATCGCTCTGCAAAATATTCGTGTATTCAAATAACGACTCGTCTATCGCCCGCAAGTTCCTGTCAAACGCTTCACGGGTCGTCCTGTCCCACTGCATGCGTCGCACCTGGACCTTTGCGTTCCAATAGTCGATCGCTGCTTGACGCTCGCGCAACCGGCGTTCCAACTTTTCCGCCGGGCTTTCCGCAAAACCGAACCTGATCAAAACACGGTCAACTATTCCCGGCTGCTGAACTGTTCGTGTGACCATCACCGTATCAGGCTCAGCGTTGTAGTTTCGGATCGCGACGAATGTTAGGAGCGAACTAACGATAGCAACGCATGCCAACGCGGCAGATACCTGAAAAAAGCTCAGTCCCCACGTGCGGCGAGTTTCCGGAAGAGAAGGCGGCGGAGCCTTGATCTCGGCTTCTAGGACATTATTGATGCGTTTCCACATCGCATCCGCGTTGGGCGGCGCGGCATCGGCGACGGCTTCAGAAGGCTCCTCGCCGCAGAATTCGAGTATTGCCGACAACTCCGCACATAGGTCCGCACATTCACCGCATGCAGAAAGGTGTTCGCGTATCATCGACGCTTCTGCCGCCTCGAGCTCATCGTCGAGGAAGCCGCTCATCAGGTCACGGCACTTTTCGCAAGCGTTATGTTGAGTATCGTCGAACATCATTTGCAGCTTCCGGCCTGCTGCCGGACATCGCTTCGATTGCGACATTTCTGCTGATAGATAGATTAGCTAAAGTCCGCAATTAGTTGCCTGACACGTCCTCGAATTTCAACAATAAACAGGGCTCCAAAGAAAAAACGAACGAGCCTTTCGGTTTCGTCCGTCTTCAGTGTCAGGTCCTTAGCTTCTCAACCCTTGCTTTCAAGCAGTAAAGCCCTCAATTTTAGCCGTGCTTTGTGCAGCTGCGACTTTGAAGTGCCTACCGAAATGCCCATGATACGGGCTACCTCTTCATGTTCGTATCCTTCAACGTCGTGAAGCATAAATACATTCTTATAGCCTTTCGGCAGCTTCGAAATGGCGTTCTTAAGTGCAATGCGGTCAACGATCGGCATCTTGCTCGGATTACCGGTTCCGGCGACCGCCTGATCGGGCAGTTCGCCGTCCTCACTCGTTCTCTCGCTTTTGACGCTGCGTTTGCGAAAGTGCATGAGGACCTGATTGACCGTCATCCGATGGAGCCAGGTCGAAAAGGCGGAATCACCTCGAAAACTCCCGATCTTCTTATAAAGCTGGACAAAAACGTCCTGCGTCAGGTCTTCGGCCTCGGTCTGATTGCCGAGCATCCGCAAGCACAAGCTGTAAGTGCGGCGATTATAACGCTCGTAAATGACCTCGAACGCAGCAAGACTGCCATCGGCCGCCAGCCGGCAAAGGTCTATATCCGGTGAATTGCGGTCGACCGCAGAAGCTTCCGCCATCGGGGCACGCACCGGCGAAGGTGCTGCAAGGTTAATTGCACCCTCATTTTCCAGAACAGCCGTGTTCAGCGTCATACCTGCTCCGTTAAAGCCAGTCTCTGCTTGTAGTACTTCTTCGGCGGCTATGATGTTTGCCCTCCAGTTTCGGTTGCTTCGGTCCAAAACACTTTTGCTCCCGTAATTCTAATCAAAAATAGAACGAAAGGTAAAGCTTTTTTCGACGTACTATTCAACCTCTTCGTCAACCGCCAGCAGTGTCGCACTGGTAACCAGATCGTCCTCACCGCATTTGATCAGCGTTACGCCCTGAGCAGAACGGCCCGTTTCGCGTATCTTGTCAACGCCTAAACGTATCAGCTTTGCCTGCTGCGTGATGATCATGATCTCGCTGTCGTCCTCTACCGGAAATGCGGAAACGACCTTGCCGGTCTTTTCGGTCGTTTTCATGTTAATAACACCGATGCCGCCGCGTTTTGTCAGGCGATAGCTGGATACTTGGGTCTGCTTGCCGAATCCTTTTTCCGACACCGAAAGGATCTTCTCCGTGCCTTCCTGTGATACGGAGCAAACGGAAACTACAAAATCGCCTTCGCGCAGATTCACACCGCGAACGCCGCGCGTCGCACGGCCCATCGGCCGAACGTCCGATTCATTGAACCGAACGGCCATGCCGTCGTGCGTGGCTACAAAGATCTGCCGTTTTCCGTCCGTCCTGATCACGTCCAACAGCTCATCGCCCTCGTCAATATTGATCGCGTTGATGCCGCTTGAGCGTATGTTCTGGTAATCGGCAAGTGCCGTCTTTTTGATGACGCCATTCTTTGTGACCATCGTCAGATAGACCTCTTCACCGAAATCGCGCACGGGCATCACGGCGACCAACCGCCTCTCAGACGACAGTTGGACCAGGTTGACCACGGCCTTGCCTCGAGCTGCAGGAGCGGCCTCCGGTATCTCGTGAACCTTGATCTTGAAGACCTGTCCGTCGTCTGTGAAGATCATCAGGAATGCGTGTGTCGATGCTACGAAGAGGTGCTCGACAAAATCCTCATTTTTCGCCGTTGCACCGAGCCTGCCTTTACCGCCGCGGCCCTGTCGCGAATATGTGGAAACCGGCGTCCGCTTGATATAGCCTGCTTTGGTGACGGTTATCGCAACGTCTTCGTCCGGAATGAGATCCTCAATGCTCAACTCGACGCCCGCATCCACGATCGTTGTTCGGCGAGTGTCGGCGTACAGCCTCCGCACCTCCTTGAGTTCATCCGCGATCACCTGACGCAGGACGCTCTCATTAGCGAGGATGTTCTCAAGTTCGGCGATGTATTTGATGATCTCGGCGTATTCGTCGAGGATCTTCTGTCGCTCAAGCGCCGACAGCCTGCGAAGCTGAAGATCAAGGATCGCCTGCGCCTGTATCTCGCTGAACTCGAGACTGGTAATTACCTTCTTCAGCTCTTTGACGAATTGGTCGTCAGATTTCGTTCCGGTTATGCCGCGCCATTTTTTCACCTCGTCGATCGCGGCAAAGTTGGACGTCAGCCAGTTTCGCGATTCTTCGACCGAGCGTGAATTTCGGATCAGCGGGATTATGTAGTCCAACGCGTCGATGGCCTTGTTCAGCCCCTCTAAAATATGGGCGCGTGCCTGTGCTTTTCTGAGGTCGAATTCAGTCCGGCGTCGAACCACACTGCGGCGAAACTCGACGAAGGCCTCCAATATCTGTTTCAGATTCAGCAGCTTAGGCTGTCCGTCAACGATGGCGATATTGATGATTCCGAACGACGACTGCATCGGCGTCAGCTTGTAAAGCTTGTTCAGGATCACTTGAGGGATCGCATCGCGTTTCAGCTCGATGACGATCCGCATGCCTTCGCGGTTCGATTCATCGCGTATCTCCGAAATGCCGTCGAGCTTTTTCTCGTTGACAAGCTCGGCCATCTTTTCGATTAGCCTTGCCTTATTTACCTGGTACGGTATTTCCGTCACGACGACAGCGTTTCGAACGCGATCACCGCGTCCTATCTCGTCAACTACCGCTTTCGCACGCATTTGTATGACGCCGCGGCCTTCACGATATGCACGGTGTATCTCTTCCCTGCCGTAAATAAAGCCCGCTGTCGGGAAATCCGGCCCCGGAACGATCTTTATCAGCTCATCGATCGAGATCTGCGGATTGCCCAAAAGCTCTATCAATGCATCGACGACCTCGCCAAGATTGTGAGGCGGTATTTTCGTCGCCATGCCCACCGCGATGCCTTCGGAACCGTTGACCAGCAGATTCGGGATCCTGGTTGGAAGCACCTTCGGTTCTGAAAGCGAGTCATCGTAGTTAGCCTGAAAATCGACGGTCTCCTTTTCGATATCGGCCAGGACCTCGTTCGTGATCTTGGCAAGGCGGACCTCCGTGTAACGCATCGCGGCCGGATTATCACCGTCTATAGAGCCGAAATTACCCTGGCCGTCGACCAACGGGTACCGCATAGAGAAATCCTGCGCCATCCTGACGACGGTGTCATAAACCGCTGTATCGCCATGCGGATGATATTTACCGATGGTGTCGCCAACGACGCGAGCGCTCTTTTTGTAGGGCTTGTTGAAGGTATTGCCGAGCTCGTGCATCGCCCAGAGGACCCGCCGATGAACGGGCTTTAGCCCGTCGCGTACGTCGGGCAGCGCCCGGCCGATGATGACCGACATCGCGTAGTCGAGATACGACCGCCGCATTTCATCTTCGATGTTTATCTGATCGCGTTCCAGTAATGAATCCATTTGTGTATCCTAAAAAAGGCTTTAAGCCGCGAAAATGGCAGGTTTTCCGCACATCTTTTATCTTCGGCGGAAGCAGCGAATTGTGGAAATCGCGGCTGCTTGACTGTTTCTTTATTTTACAGGCGTGAAGCCTGTCCCGCAACCAGGACGAACCCGTCGCGGAATCCTACTTCGACCATTCGCATCAAATGCTGCAGCAACACGCAGACACTACCAGGCCCATGGCCTCTCAGGCAGGAACAACACCGCCCGAAAAGGAGAATCGACGGATACAGCGCATCTCTCTTCCGCTGCCTGTCCGAGTCGAGGTGCGCGTTGACCCGAAGGTGAGTTGGTATGAGGTCACCCGTCTGAACGACGTCTCGGCATTCGGTGCAGGATTCGTTTTGAAAAGGCCCGTAAAACGCGGCCGCATTATCCAATTAACGATCCCTATGCCGCGGCAGTTAAGGTCTTTTGACTACAGCGAGCCGCAATACAAGGTCTGGGCTCTTGTCCGCCGCTGCATCGTCATTACAAAGCCCGGTGCCGACGACGAATATTCCGTCGGTGCCGCATTCATCGGCCGCAATCCGCCTACTGACTTTCTTGAGCATCCGTCGCGTCTTTACGATCTGCTGCAAAAGGACGAATCCGGAGCGGGATTCTGGCACATCGGCGAGGCAAATCTTCGTGCCGATGACAGCCATTTGCCCAAGGACCTGCGCAAGCAGACCAGATACTCGATACCGGAAACACTCGTCCTGTCGCAGGTTGATGAGGAAGGAAATGTTCTCCATTCAGAAGCGACAGTGACAGAGAACATCAGCCTCGGCGGTGCATCGGTTTTTTCTTCATTCAATATCGAGGCCGGTACATTTCTGCGTGTATCCAGCGAACGATTCGGCGTTGAGATATTATCGGTTGTTCGCGGATCCCGAAAAGGCAGCGATGGGATCCCGCGCCTTCATTTGGAGTTCATCGACCGTCTATTCCCACTTGAAGGCATTCAATAGATTTGAATAGCACGCCGCAAGAAATTAGCATTAAGGGCTGAAGCAGAGACTTTGGCCCTTTTTATCTTGAACCGTAACGGCGCACCCAATTTCCCTTCCCCGATGGTCTTCGAGCCGTTGAGATATTTTGCGCTCGGCATTAGCAAGCTGCTCTGGTTCATACGCTATCGCGGAAAGGAAAATATCCCTTCTGTATCTGAGGGTCCATTTCTGATCGCCGCTAATCACCAAACGTATTTCGACCCCGCATGGATCTGCGCTCCGGTCAAAACCAAATTCCGGTTCATGGCATGGGATCGGGCATTTGAATGGCGTTTTGTCGGCTGGTTCATCAGATCACTGGGGGCATTTCCGGTTTCGCTGGAAAAAGGCGGCTCGCTGAGTGCCTTAAAAGAGGCTCTCGCGACGTTCAAGGCAGGCGGGGCTTTGGTAATTTTCCCCGAAGGAGCCCGCGAATTTAGCGATGGCCGCCTCTTAGGCTTCAAGCAAGGTGCAGTTCGCATCGCAATGCAGGCAAATGTGCCGATCTTGCCTGTGACCATCCGAGGCGGCAACCGCGTTTGGCCTCAAAAACAGAAATATCCAAAGTTCTTTCGACCGATTGTGGTCAAATATCATCCGCTGCTTCACATTGAAAAGAACGGTTTGGACGAGAACGAGGCCGCGGAAAGGTACACTAGGATACTCAGCGAAATTATTGCGGACACGACAGACGGCTGATCATTGCTCCGGCTCCAGGCTCATCTTGAACTGAAACTCGGAACCCGGCGAAGTTTCAGGAGCAGGAGACGGCCGCGGGCGGCTTCTTCGCATTAGGTCATTTATCCGCCGCTGCTGCTCCGGCGTCAATTTCGTCATGTCGAGGTCTCTCGGCAGCCAGTCGCTCGCGGGAGGCATTGGAGGCCTTTGAGGCCTCTCTCCCGGATTTACCTTCATAGTTGTGATCTTGCCGTCTGCTTCTCGCCGAGTAATGATCATCCCGCCCGGAGGCAGGTCAGGCTCGGTCGAAACGTTTGCAGCGGCTTTTCGAGACGCTCCAACATTTGCCGGCAGATCCTTTTCCCTGCCGGTCTTTGCCGCGGTTTCCTTTTCCACGGGCTTGGGCTGCGGAACATCCTTTTGCCCGGGTACAGCTGTCTTGATATTCTCGGTCGACGAATTAGACAACAGATCCGAGGCTGAGTTTGAAGCCCTCGGTTCCGGCGGCGATGTCGCTACACGCTGTACGGGCTCCGAAATATTCGAGACATTGCCGCTTCCGAATACCTCAGGCCTGAACACATAAACGCCGCCGGCGAAGATTCCAAGGGCCAAAACAACGATCCCTGCTCCCGCTGCCATTGCTCCTCCGCGGGATGCGGGGGCTTGTGTGATCTGTCCCGTATTGACATCAGACCTAGGATCACCGGAATGCAGACTTGCGAAAGGCTGCGTGCCCGCCCGGGTTCCAATTGGCATCAACTGAGTCGGTTGTGCGAACACCCTTGCATCCGCTCCGCTGCTGCCCGCGGGAGCCGCATCTGCAAGGTATTCATAGTCGGCCAAATTTGTGAGCATCGAGCGCATCTCGGCTGCCGATGCAGGGCGATTTTCAGCACTCAGGTCCATCACCGAACGCAAGATCCCCGCGAGTCCCGCAGGCACTTGCTCGTGCAAAACACTCGCCGGGATCAGCGGGTCCGGACGATTGGAAAGAACTGACATCGCACGCGTCAGAGCATCCTCGGGCGGAACACCTGTCACAAGGTGATACAACGTGGCCGCCAGCGAATAGAGATCGCTGCGCGGGTCGGTGCCCGTTCCCTGTATCTGCTCCAACGAGGCGTAATTACGCGAATAGCCGAAGATGCTCTTTGCGGCGGTCTTATGACTGGCGTCGGTCGGACTTCCTTTTGCCAGTCCAAAATCCAAGAGCATAATTCTCCCGTCTGGCGTTATCTTGAGGTTCTGCGGCTTAATGTCGCGGTGGATGACCGGCAGGCTTTGGTTATGCAGATAGTCCAAACCGTCCAAAAGATCGTCTGCCCATGCCAACACCTTGTCTACCGGGAACGGCCGCCCTTCGCGTTCTAAAATACTCGCGACATCGTCTCCCTCAATGAATTCCATCACTAGGAATTGGCTGTCGTTCTCTTCGAAATGGTCGCTGACTCGCGGAAGCGACGGATGTGTCAAACTGCTTAGTAACCGAGCTTCACGTTCGATCGCTTTTCGGAAATTGTCGTCCATGCAGAGCGTTTCCTTGATGGCGACAGTCGTATCAAAGCGCTCATCAAGAGCAACATAGACCGCTCCCATGCCGCCCTGGCCAATTTGGCGTTCGACACGGTATCTATTCTGTAATGTCTCTCCCGGCTTGATCATTCCTAATCTTCTTACGCTCTTTGCTTTCGCAAAGTTTACACCAATAAACACCGCTCGGCGGCTAAAAATGACATTAGTTAGACGTCAGCGGCTGCATTTTGGCTATTTAGATACCAGTCCCGGTTCATGTCGCACCAAATCGCCAAGCCCTTCCATTCGCCGTAGCCAACATAATGCTTTTCTATCTTCCCGTCGGGGCAGGGCCTTCCGTTATTGTACCGCTCATAAAATCTCGCCCGCAGCCAAGAATCCAAAGCAAGGCCGTCATATCGGCCGAGAAGTTTCAAAAGATTTTCTGCCGCGTAGTCGCCAACGCCTTTGACGCCTTTGATAGCTTTTTTCAGCTCATTGGTTGCCAACTCCGTTGAGAGCCAGCTTTCAGGATCGATCTCCCCAATGCAGACCCTTTTTGAGAGTTCAAGGAAATACGGCGAGCGATAACCTGCACGTATCTCATTTCGGTAGAAATCCTCGTCAACCGCCGCCATAGCGTCGGGTGTGGGGAAAGCCCGATCACCGTTCCCGTCAGATTCACCAAGCTTTTCGACCAGATTGGATACCATCTTGAGGGTCAGCCCCCAAGAGCAATTTGTAGTACACAGCGTTTTTACGAGGTCTTCCCACACCGTTGGCGACCGCACGAGCCGCCCCGCACCAACGCGGCCTACCCATTCAAGCTCAGCGTCATTTTGCGTTTTGCTGTAGAAACCGCTGAGGTTCTCATCTAAACGAAAGATGCGGATCATTGCATCCTTCAGGCAGCGGTTGTCTGCGGTCTTTTTCCGTGCCCGTGCCTTCAACTTGTTGCCTTCGGGGCCTTGCGAAACGTCAAATCTAGCGACCGAACCATCGAGAGCCAGGACGCCTGTCAATTTATCTTGAGTTACTCCGAATGGTGCAAGGTCCACCCAGCCGTGGCTCCTGAGGCACGACGCAAAGTTAAATTCCGCGGGTGTTCTGATCGTCACAATGCTGGACATATTAAGATATCCTTTACTTTAATTCGGCTAAACGAGTATATTTCTCATCTAACGTTTTGCAAAGAACATTTGCTGATCTTGGGGGCGAGATTTATCTTGATTTTTGGGCTGATATACGGTATCTTTTATCATTGTAAAACAGGCTTTAACAAGCACTCCTTCAGGCAGTTTCGTTAAGTTCACATTTCCTATTTGTTTGCGTTGATTTGGAGGGTCGCAAATGCTTAGCTCAAGTTCGAGTTTCTCGGCAAAACTCACTCTAATCACTGTTGCTGCATTGTTTCTTTGCAGCACCGCTTTCGGGCAAGGGGACCCGGACCCGAATTCACCGACCCCTTATCTTATCACGTTAGATACATCAGCAGAGGCCAGGATCGGCTTGGACGATGGAGTGAGAACCCCACGGGCGCGCGGAGTCGAAAGAGTCTTTACCCGGGGCTCTATGATCGTTCTCTATGTCGCTAACGTAAGGCTCGCCGACGGCGAAGGCCCGAAGGCATTTCGGGTTTACGCTGAGGCTTCAGGCGGGCGGCTGTACCGTTTCCCCGTTGAGGACATCTCGTCGTCGGATCTGTCGCGGAACCTTTTGGCGTTGAAGGTCAGGCTTGACGACGAATTGCGTTTTTGGGAATTGCCTGACGCCGAGACAGAGATACAGGGCTATTTGACCTGGCGCGGACTTTCGAGCAACAAAGTGATCTTTGCAAGAGGGAGCGGCACGTCGTTAGAATCAGCGGGACTCGAGCCGTTCCCTCTCGGCAAAGCATTGTCTTTCAAAGGTTCGGCTTCTGGTGCGAACCCTGAATATATCGGCTATCGATGGTCCGGCGACCGTATGCGTTTCATGAAACAGGCTACGTTCGGCCCGACCATGGAACTGGATTCCAGATTGCGGCGAATAGGTCTGCGAACATGGCTCGCGGAGCAATTTGAAGCACCATACCCATCTGCCGCAAATCCGTATCCGAACCAGCCTCTGAAACCCGCGAACGCACCTTCGGACTGCGACGGCAACCAAACCGTCCCGGATGTCCCCGTTACGTGTTTTCGCGATACATACACAATGTATCCGTTGCAGACCTGGTTTTTCCGTGAGGCTCTCTACGGAGACGCTCAGCTGAGGCACAAGGTGGCGTGGGCGTTGAGCCAGATCTGGGTGACGTCAGGTGTCGATATTCAGCAGTCGCGGCACATGGTCGAATATCACAAAGTGCTCTCGCAGAATGCATTCGGCAACTATCGCGATCTGATGTACCAGATGACGCTGCATCCGACGATGGGTGAATATTTGGACATGGTACGCAGCACACGAAACAGCCCGAACGAAAATTATGCCCGTGAACTGATGCAGCTCTTCTCGGTCGGGCTTTTCAAGCTCAACCAGAACGGTACGATCATATACGAGAATGGCGAACCCGCTCCGACCTATACACAGGAAGATGTGAACAACCTGACCAAGGTGCTGACCGGATGGACCTTCTGCAACCAGGCAGCGACTTGTCCCAATTTGGTCTCAGGTGCGGTGAATCACATCGACCCGATGCGGTTGAACACGAACAACCACGACCTGACCGCCAAAACTCTTTTGGCTTATCAGGGATCGACAACTACGAACATCGCAGCATGCACTAACTGTACCAACGCTACGAATACCACGACCTACGCTTTTAACTCGCTCAATCAAGCGATCGACAATCTTTTCTATCACCCGAATGTAGGCCCGTTCGTCAGCAAGCTTCTGATCCAGCATCTGGTCACCAGCGACCCGACGCCGCAATACGTTTCTGACGTCGCAGCCATATTCAATAACAACGGAGCCGGAGTCCGCGGCGATCTGAGGTCAGTGGTTCGTGCGGTCCTCTTGCACCCCGAGGCCCGCGGCGATCGGAAGACCGATCCCAATTACGGCAAGCTGATGGAACCGGTTCAGCTCACCACCAGCTTCCTTCGAGCATTCAATGTCCGAGGTGCCGTCGCAGGTACGCTCAGTGACGGATTCCTTACCGGAAGGGCCGAATTTACCGGCATGGGACAGAATCCTTTCCGCTCTCCGACAGTTTTCAACTACTACCCGCCTGATTTTGTCGTACCGGGAACATCACTTCTCGGGCCTGAGTTTGCATTGATGACCACCGGAACTTCGATCCAAAGGGCCAATTTCTCGAACCGCTTCGTATTCACTGCTCCCGCTATTGCCGGCGGAACGACCGATGCACCGAATGGCACCGCGGTCGATTTCAGCGATCTGCAGGCACTCTCAACCGCTGACCCGACTGGGAATCTCCTTCTCGATGAGCTCAACAAACGTCTTATGCAATACACGATGTCTGAGCAAATGCGGAACACCATAAGGCCCGTAGTTACAACGGTAAATGCTACCGACTCGCTCGGCAGAGTTCGGCAGGCGGTCTATCTGGTGACGACCTCGTCACAATATCAGGTACAGAGGTGATGAAAATGAAAGAAACAAGACGCGATTTTCTGAAGAAAACGGGCGGCTGTGCCCTTGGCATGGTTACGCTTGCGACGCAAATGCATCACCTCGGTGCGATGAACGCCCTCGCGCAAAGAGCGATCGACGCTACAAAAGAGGGCGGAGAGAATTACAAAGCCCTCGTTCTGCTCTTTTGGGCGGGCGGCAACGACGGCAATAACATGGTCGTCCCGAATCATAACGATTCGCAGGTCAGCAACTACGCTCTATATGCGTCCGCACGCAGTACCCAAGGCCTGGCGATACCGCAGAACGATCTGCTGCCGATCAGCGTTCCCCGCCTCGGCGGGCTGACGTTCGGATTCAACCCCGCACTTGGGCCGGGAGCGGCAGGCGCGATCAATAACGGCATACACGAGCTCTACGGCCAGGGAAAGCTGGCGGTCGTTGCCAACGTGGGCACACTGGTTCAGCCTCTTACAAAAACTCAATATCAGAACTCCGCGTTCAAAAAGCCGTATCAGCTTTTCTCGCATTCGGATCAGGTCACGCAGAACCAGACCAGCGTTTCTAATACGCAGGCCTTCACGGGCTGGGGCGGACGCATATCGGACCGCATGACAGCCGGCAGCAATCCCAACGGCCTGGTCCCGATGATCACGTCCATCGCCGGTGCTCAGCTTTTCACTTCAGGCCAACTGACGCTGCCGCTCGCGATCGCTGATTCGAACACAACGCTTGCAAATGTACTTAATCCGGCGGGCTATGGAACTAATCCGACCGGCGTGAACCTTGCGCGGCTAAACGCTTTCAATGCGCTCCGCACGCAAGACCTCGATTCGAGCTACGTCGCCGCCGCAAGCCATGTGACAGACCTGGCAATGCAGGCAAACGCCGCGCTGCAAACGTCTCAGGACACAACCGTACCTTTTCCTAATACAAGTATCGGCAGGCAGCTTCGGCAGGTCGCCAGGCTTATCAAAAAGCGTCTCGACCTGAACATCAACCGTCAGATCTTCTATGTTCAGATCGGCGGTTTTGATACCCATACGAATCAACTGACCAACCAAACGAATCAAATGGGCCAATTCAGCCAGGCGATGCGTTCTTTTTACGACGAAATGGTCACGCAGGGTGTTTCGAATGATGTCACGCTATTCTCGTTGTCAGATTTCAATCGCACGCTCGATCCTGCCGGCAACGGAGCAGCGGTCGGATCCGACCACGCTTGGGGCAATCACATGTTCGTAATGGGCGGAGCGGTCGCGGGCGGCGACTTTTACGGGAGCCTACGCCCCGACGGCAGCGGCACCTATTTCCCGAACATGACCAAAGGCGGCGTGGACGACACCGATTCAGGCACCGCGCCCCGCGGACGCTGGATACCCACGACCTCCGTCGAGCAATACTGCGTCCAACTGGCACGTTGGTTCGGCCTGCCGCAAAGCGAAGAACTGGCGGTTTTTCCGAATCTGAATAATTTTACCGGAACACATTCGCAGTTGAGCTTTATGACCTAAGCGGCTTTTCATCCGCTATCCGCTGAGGCTGCCTCGAAAAGGCAGCCTCTCTTTTTGAGCGTAGATCATCTTGAACGCCGCCACAGTACGGAATAAACTGCTTGTTGTCGTGAATTTGCCGAACTGGATATCGCTGGGCCGCATCATCGTCGTGCCGCTGTTGGTCGTCGTACTCCTTACGCCCGTCGCAGAGCGTTGGTTCGGCATCAGCGGCTATGCTCTGGCTATCGTTATCTTTATTCTCGCGTCGCTTTCGGACATAGTTGACGGCAGACTTGCCCGCAGCCGCAAACAGGAATCCACGCTTGGAAAATTTCTCGACCCCGTCGCGGATAAACTGCTCATTTCCGCCGCTCTCATTGTCCTCGTAGAGAAACACCTCGCTCCGTCGTGGGCGGTCGTGATCATTTTGGGACGTGAGTTCATCATCACCGCACTTCGCTCCATTGCTGCAAGCGAAGGGATAATCATCGCGGCTCAAGGGCTGGGCAAACTCAAAATGTGGGCACAATGCGTCGCCGTGGTCGCACTGCTCGTTGCAGCGGCCAACGGCACGCCGCCCGTTTCGAATTTCGGCCTTGATTATCCGGTGGCGTTTTGGGAAGTTCCTGAGGTCAAGGCGGCGTTTGCCGGCCTGGCAAAATTCACACTCAATTCAAATGATTGGAAGGTTTTCGGCTACCTTGTCGGACGCGGAGCACTTTGGCTTGCCGTGATCCTGTCGATCTGGTCAATGTACGGCTATTTCTCCTACTTTTTCTCGGAGCGAAAGAGAATTGCGATCGAAGAAACAAAATAGGCCGCAGCATCCGCCGCGGCCCATTCATTTTTTTTGATCCGTTTTCTACTGCACTTCCACCCAGTCTCCGGTATGGATCTCCTGTCCTGTTTTGGTGATCAGGATCGTCGCGGTACGTTCTTTAACGTTGAGGATAACGGCCTCGCCAACTACTTTCCTCAATCCTGCGGGCCGATTGTTGCGGATGTCTCGCGTCCTTATCTCTTGGCCGGTTGCCTTGTCGCCGGATTTCGCCGCAGATTGGTTTGAGAATTTGCCGCCCTTGTACACCTCACTCTCAAATCCGTAATCACGGCTGCTGACAGCCTCCCGATCCGGACTCAAAGTAATGTTTCCTTTCGGAAGGTATCGGTAGATCGTCAGGTAATCGCCGATACGGACATTATCTTCGGCACCAAGATCTACGTAAGCGATGAAATCGCGTGAGAGCATTTCCGCATTGTCACGTGCAAGCACGATCCTGCCCTTCGCCTTACCGGTCGGGTCGGCAAATCTGTCGATCTCGCCTTTCCGCGCAAATGCCGGGCTTTCGCGGCGTTCGACCAATTGAACAAGATCCCCCAGCAGAAAGTTATCGCACGACGAACTTATCCGAGCCACAGAGACCTCGGACTTAACGTCGATCACCTCAAGAGCACCGACCTCCTGAACATAAAAGCCCAGGTTACCTTTGTTCGACCATTTGCTCTTTACGGTGCCTCGCGGACGAACTACAGCAAATACATCGCCGACATTCACGCCCTTGTTACGCCCCATATTGATGAATACGAAATTGTTCTGCGAATAGATGAACCCGTCCGCTTCGTCATGGCCGCCTATGATCTTGTTTGCCGTACTTATGGCGCTCGTTTGAATATAACCTGCACAATACAGGTTGTTGCCCACTGCCAATGAACGAGGGCCTTTATCAGCCTCAGGAACCATGGTTGGCCGCGTCTGGCCTTGCGAGATCAAGACGCCCGCTGCCAGCAATAACAAAACAGGGACGATACGATTGCCGAATGTGGATAAAAACTTCACGATGTTCTCCTTTTTGGGTTTCCGATAAGACACGGCGGCAAAGCAGCGGCCGCACGGAAGGAAATGTTGTAGACAGGCCCGAATCTCGGGCTTTCTCCATTTTATGCGTTTTTTGTACGAATGGTCAACATTTTTTTACATTGCCAAACACATAACATCACCCCACTGAAGACCCGATCTGGCCATCTCATGTCCTCCTCTTCTCCTCTTCTCCCCGTCTCCCCGTCTCCCCGTCTCCCCGTCTCCCCGTTTCCACTCTTGCCACCCCCGACACCATTTTGCTAGTATTTCAGTTCGCCCGTCGGCACCCACGCCGACAACACCAAGCCGGTGTAGCTCAGTTGGTAGAGCAGTTGATTTGTAATCATCAGGTCGGGGGTTCAAGTCCCTTCACCGGCTCCATGATCCTATTTCTTTAGATAAAGGTAGAAAACTTTCCTTACAGAAACGAACCCATAATAGACCGCAGCTAAACCGCGGAGCCATTTGGCAGGCCTGGCGGTATTCGGGGGAAACCCGACAAAAAGTGTTTACAATCTTGGGCGATTTTCCTAGGATAATAGGCAGTGCTTGCCTTTATGCCGTTGGGCGCGAGTTCTATCAGCAACTCTTCACACGAAATATTCATCACTAGCGATCGGAGGAAAAATGTTTTCACTAACCGGTTTACTTAGGACAGGGCTTTGCCTATTGCTTATGGCGGTACTTGCCGTCGGGGCTTTTGCGGACACGATCCGTCTGAAGAACGGCAGCATAATCAAGGGCAAGATCACAAAGTTCGCAGGCGGCAAGTTCACGGTCGAGGTGGGCGAGGGTCCGCGGCGGCGCGAGATGACATTTGCCGCCAGCGAGATAGAATCAGTTGTTTTCGAAGAAAAGCCATCGGCACCGCAGCTTTCGGCGTCAAGTCGAAATAATAGCGCGGCAAAAACACCGTCAACCGGCACTTCAACTCAGCAGCAGCCGACGAAAGTCGTTCTGACCGGAGCGAATGACCGTCCTGCGACTCCTCCGAGAACAACTGCCGCAGCAAAGCCGATAGAATGGCAGATACGCGTCACAGCAGACAACACGGCGAACGGCTGGACGAATACAGGCTGGGTCGTCAAGAAAGGTCAGAAGATCCGAATATCGGGCGATGGACGCATTTCACTGGGACGCGGGAACATGTCGACACCGGCAGGGCTTCCTAATTTACGCGATGATCAAAAGCTATTGTCTAACGTCCCGACCGGTGCTCTTATCGCCGTAATTGGGGACGACAACAATGATTTCATCTTCATCGGTTCAAGCCGCGAATTCACCGCTACCCGCGACGGGGCTCTTTTCCTGGGCATCAACGAAGGAAACTTGGACGATAACTCCGGTATCTTTAATGTAAAGGTCGAGATCTTTCCGTAGCCAGTAAGACAACAGCAGATCAGGTGCCGGCTCCGGGCTGCAGCTCACGCCGGCTTATCTTTTGCCGACGGCGTGCGGCACGCCAAGTTCGCAGTCCCTCAAGTGTGAGGCTGATTATCGGCCTGCGGTTTTGAAACAGCAGCTTGATCCACGCCATAGTTCCCATTTGCGGGAAATAGATCCCGCGAAAGAAAAGCCTCGCCGCAAGGTGGCTGATCCGTGTTTGGATCGGGGCTTCCCGAATGGACTCTATAGCCTGCTGATTGCGTTCGGGGCTGTACGATCGCGACCATGCCTCGCGGGTCTCGTCACCTGCTTGTTCGATGCTGATCTTCAGAGGATCGTGGGCCATTACGAACGGTGCAAAATCAAGCCAGTGCTTCGGCCGCTGCAGCCTACCCGCCTTTTGCAGGCGATCGTAAAGCGGTGTTGCGGGGAACGGTGTCAATTGCCCGAAAACCGGCAGCCCCGGCGGCCAACTTTCAATGGCTTCAACCGTTCGCGACGCAACGCCCGGCGTGTCGTTGTCCATACCGAAAATGAATGACGTAATGGCGTAAATATCACGCTTTCGCAGGCCTTCGAGAACGGTTCCGTAATTTTCCGGCCGGGAGAAATTCTTGTTGACGTCAGCCATGTTCGCGGGGTCGATGGACTCCATCCCGATGAAGATCCAGCGTCCGCCCGAGAGCGCGATCAGATCGACGAGTTCGTCATCCGCAAGCAAATTTGAACTGATCTGGGCCACCCACGGCAGCTGTGCGTCCGCCGCAATGATGTCACGAAGCAAGCCTTTTAACCTCTTCTTATTGATCGCCAAATTATCGTCGATAAAGAAGACAGCGATCTGGCCTTTCTCTCGTCTTGCCCGCTCCTTCAGCCGAAGCAGCTCTTCGACCACGCTTTCATTACTGCGGAATCTGATCGAATCGCCGAAAAAGCCCGTCACAGTGCAGAACTCGCAGCCGTACGGACAGCCGCGGCCGGTCTCGATGGGCACAACGAAGAACTTGCCCCAGCCTTCACCCATTCGCGAAAGCACGGGGCGCAGGAATTTTGGCACGAGCGAGAATTGTTCCAGATCCAGAGTTTCCCAAGGAATATGCGGGTATGGCTGAAGAGACGGCTTGAAGTCGTTTCCCTTTTCGTCGGTTTTGGGCTGGTAAACATCCTTCAATTGTCCGTTAGCAGCGTCGTTGACGATATCTGCCCAATATTCGTCTGCTTCGCCTAGTGCTACAGCATCGGCATGCCGCGGCCCTCCGTCGCGGCCGAGTGCTTCGTCCGGACATTCGGTAACGTGCGGCCCGCCCATGACGACCTTAAAGCCTGCCTCGCGGAGCGAATCTGCAACGCGATATGCACGGGCGATCATTCGCGTCATCGAGCCGATCCCGACCAAGCCGATATCGTTGTCGCGACAGAACTGAACCAGTTCCGCCCGTGACATCGCCTTTGCGTTGCCGTCGATCAAAATGACCTCGTGTTCCGGCGGAGTCAGCGACTGCAGCAGGAACATCCAAAGGTGCGGCATGAAGTTCCGCGTTATGCCATTGTCGGGATTGTAAAGAAGTATTTTCATCTGCAAGTTACGATAGGCAACAACGGAAGTAGGGACGATAATTCGCGACCGAAATTTGCGCAAAGATCGAGCGGAGGGCTTCGATTGGCAAATTATCGCACCTTTCGCCGTCTAACGCTATTTCAACATAATGGTTTTTATTGCCCTTCTGAACAGACTCTCCGGCAATATCGTTCGCAGCACGAATATGCCCTTTGTATTGACGCCATATCGGAGCCGATTTGAACCGTCCGTAACCGAAGCATAGATAGCCTCGGCGACCGTTTCGCCGTCAGGTGCCTCCTTGCCCGCTTTTTCCATATTTGAAGCATAGCGTTCCCACGCCGCGTCGTAAGCCGTGAGGCCTTCGTTTTTCGCCACATCCTGAGAACGGTCATAGAAATCGGTCCTTATCGGGCCTGGCTCGATTATCTTGACTTTGACGTTGAACGGTTCAAGCTCGTAAGAAAGTGATTCGGAAAAGCCCTCGACCGCCCATTTTGTTGCGTTGTAAAGGGTCGAGAACGGAAACGTCATTCTGCCGCCGACAGAGGCGACGTTGACGATGTGCCCGCGTTTCTGTTCGCGAAAATACGGTATGACCTCGCGGCAGACGTTCATCAGGCCGAATACGTTCGTCTGAAACTGACGATCTATTTGTTCGTGCGTTGCGGCCTCAAAAGGCCCGAGCAGTCCATAGCCGGCGTTGTTCACGACGACGTCGATTCGGCCGAATTTATCGAGCGTGGCGGCGATCGCGTTTTTTATCGAATCAAGGTCAGTTACGTCCAGACGAAAACACTCGATGTCAGCGACCCTTCCCAACTCGCTTTTCTCCGGCGAACGCATCGTCGCCGCGACCTTCCAATTTTTCGACTGAAAGAGCCTTGCAGTATGCAGCCCAATACCGCTCGAGGCTCCCGTGATCAAAACAACCTTTTCCATAGGAATAAAGTTACCCCACGTTCACCTCCATACAAAGCCCGTATATGGACAAAGACGACTGCGGTTTCTGACGCATTGGCTTATACTTGTCTTGTTCCAAGTTCGCTGTTGCTCGGCGGCGGACGCCCTTGAACGCCGAGCCGAATGTGAGATCGCTATGCCTGAGACACCGGAAAGAGTTCGCGGGATCAAACAGTTGCCGATATTCCCGCTTCCGCTTGTTTTGCTCCCGAACGAACTATTGCCGCTTCATATTTTTGAACCCAGATATCGCAAGATGTTTGCGGACATAGAGGCCGGTAATAACCTGTTCGGTGTCAGTTGGCAACCGGACGACGGTCCCGTGACGCAAATGCCGCAGCCCGGAAGCACAGGCTGCGCCGCGGAAGTTCGTGAAAAAGAGACGCTCGAAGACGGAAGGTCGAATGTCCTTACGCTCGGTGTTGCACGGTATGTGCTGCTCGATTATATCGACATCGATGAACCGTATGCGGTAGGTGACGTGGAGTTCTTTGTAGATGACCCGGGCGATGAAGCCGCCATCGCGTTAGCTGCCGACAACGTTTTCCAGAAATTTCGCCGAATGGCGGCCGCCGCATTCAAGCTCGCCGGAAACCGCGGGGCGCCGCCTGAACTTGCAAGTGCCGACCCTGAACCGCTTTCGTTTCTTGTCGGAGCGGCGATGAATTTTGATGCCGCCTCCAAATATAAATTGCTGACTATGCGTTCAACCTATGACAGATTGACACGCATCGACGAAAATCTCGCGGACATCGTTCAGCGAATTGAGAGCCAAGCCGAGGTCGCCTCAGTTTCCAAAACCAACGGACATGGCGGCAGGATGCCTGATCTTTAGTTAGTGCCCAGGGCTCCACGGAAAAAATCGATGAGGCGTTGCTCGTAGGACTCGCTCTTTTCCATCGAAGCGTTGATGATATTGAAACCGGACGGACTAAGGTCGGTTTTCGATTCGATACGGCTAGAATCCGGAAAACATTTTGCGAGTTTGGTCGTTGATTCGCGATGCTCGTCCGCATCGACACCTGCAAGCAGAAGCACGTCCCGCTCGGTTACCTTTCTTGCTATATCACATGAGGGATCCCTTCGATAGCAGCCGTCAAAATAGTAGAAATGCGTGCCGAGTTTCGAGAGAGGCTGTGTCACGAAACCCGCGAAAGGATAAAGCCGCCTTACCGAAGAAGCAAGGACCGCGTCAGAGCTTGAGGGAACTCCGTCTAGAGCGATCGCCTTGATCGACGGATCGCTTGCAGCAAGGTTGAGAGCCGTCAGCGCGCCCATTTCAACCCCATAAACACCCAGATCCGCTCCGACCAGAGCTATGCCGTTAGGGGTTCGAAGTTCACGCAAAAAGCGGACGGCCGCTGCTAGGTCCTCAGCCTCGCAGCCGCCAAAAGAAGCATTCTCGACCGGCGGGCTCTCCCCATGGCCGCGAGCGTCGGGCATCAGGATCGTGAAATTCGTTGATTCGTTCAGCTTAACGCCAAGGTTGAGAACGTAGGACCGGTCGCCGCCAAATTTGTGCAGGAGAATAACTGCAGGAGCGTTCTCTGCTCCGCGAAGCAGCCATGCTCGAGCAGTCGTACCGTCTCGATTTGTCCAGGTCTCTTCGGTAATTGTTGCCGCCCGAGTGCTCAGCTGCCCGTATTTTTCGGGTCGAACTAGGTATGGTGCGGGCATCGGCCGGGCTCCGGTATAGACAAGGTAGACCGACCCGCCGATTACGGCACCGGCGGTGATAAAAATGATCGGCAGAAAAAGCCGAACCAGGCTTTTTGCAAGGCGAGTTGTCTTTGCCATAGCGATAGAGAAAAATGCGAAAAACGAGGTCGGCGGCAACCGCCGGACGGTCTGAAAGCCTCTAAACTGAAGCTTTCGGCAAGCTGACTAAAATGTTACCATATTTGGCACAATACTAGGAAAAGTTTTTTAATCATGTTAAACGCTATATCTCGCCTTGTGATCGTTACGCTGATCGCTTCTTCGGCCGTATTTGCTCAAACCACCTCTACGGCCAATTCACCGCGAACGGCACCGAACTTCCCTGTATCGGAACTGCGGGAAGGTATGCGTGGAACGGCGAAAACGGTATTCAAAGGGAACAAGAGCGAAGAGTTTGGCGTTGAGATACTCGGGGTCTTGCCCAACTGGATCGGTCCCAAACAAGACCTGATTATTGGTAAATTGTTTGGTGAGAATGCCGAGCGGACCTTTGTATTTGCCGGGATGTCCGGCTCACCGGTCTATATTGACGGCAAGCTGGTCGGTGCGATCTCATACAGTTTTCCTTTCGCAAAGGAGCCTATTTGCGGCATTACGCCGTTTGAGCAGATGACGGCAGACGTTGAGCGTTTCACTTCCAATGGCCCGGCCAATTTCGTTCCGCCGATATTCACGGCAGCAGAATTGACCTCACCGATCTGGAGGCCATCGGCGGCTATACCGCAGACACTTTCCGCATCACGCGGCGGTGCTTTTGATACGTTCCGCCCGATCGCTACTCCTGTATCGTTTGCAGGCATTTCGCAAACGGTGCTTGATCTGTACGCTCCGCAATTGACGGCAGCCGGCATCGTGCCGGTTTCGGCCCCGACGGGAAAAAGCAGCCGTTTGGGAGGGCTGAAAGCCGCAACGCCGACGACACTGCTGGGCGGCGATTCTGTGGTCGTACATCTGGCACGCGGAGATATCCAACTGTCAGCCGCCGGAACAGTGACCGCGAGGGATGGCGACAACATCTATGCTTTCGGCCATCCGTTCTTCAGTTTGGGCTCTTCGGATCTCCCTATGTCCGAATCGCACGTGGTCACGGTCGTGCCCAATGCGAATAACTCTTTCAAACTCGCAGTTCCGGATGACATGGTCGGATCGATGACACAGGATCGTGCGACCGGGATCCTCGGCCAATTGGGCACCGCTCCGAAGATGCTTCCCGTGAGGATCAACTTTACGAGCAGCCGCGGAAAACGCGAAGAACTGATATTCGAATCCGCGATCGACGAATTTCTGACACCGCTGATCATGAGTGTCGGAGTTACAAATATCCTGTCGTCAAACGAGCGATCCATCGGCAATACTACGATCGAAATGAAGGGCGAGATCCGCATCAAAGGCGAAAAGCCGATCGATCTGACGCGGCGAATTTCCAGCGGACAGGCGATCCTTTTCGCCGGTGGGGCTCCGGCGGTACCGCTGGGTGCTTTGTTGAGAGCAAATTATCCGGGTGTCGAGGTCGAAGGGATCAATTTGAACATCAAGGTTTCAGAGGGTGCCCGCCTGGCTTCGGTTGATAAGATCTGGATCGATAGGCAGCAAGTACGGCCGGGAGATAATATCAATCTCTCGATAGCGGAAAAGGCGGCGGGTGGAAAGATCTCGGTCAGGACGGTTCCCGTCACCATCCCTCGCGACGCAGCCCCTGGAAATGTCACATTGACGGTTGGGGACGGAAGTCTGGTGCAGGCGCTGGCAGCAACCACCCAATTCTCGCCAAAGACTCCGGAGGCGTTCGTTGAGACCTTCAACGGCCTGAAAAAACCGGACCGACTTTACGTTCTGATCACGTCGGCCAAGCCGGGGCTTGTCATCGGATCCAGCGAATTGGCGAATCTGCCGCCGTCGGTTGCCGCAACCTTTGGCAGCGATCGAGCTGCGGGAGCCACAAAAGCCACGTCCAACACGATCCTGCTCGAAATGGAACTGCCGCAGGGCGAGAACATCGTTGGCGGCTCGCAAACACTCACGCTTGAGATCATCAGGTAGGTCAGTTTTTGACTCTGCCTTTGCGCTTTGGCAAACTGATATGTGAACAATACAAAACTGATAATAAAAGCGGCCTCGTTTGCTGCAGATCGACATCGGACACAGCGTCGAAAAGGCACCGAGGCTCATCCGTATATTAATCATCCGCTTCACGTTGCGGAAATGCTGAGCGAGGTCGGCCGGATCGACGACGCCGAGGTTCTCGCTGCGGCGATACTGCACGACACCGTTGAGGATACAGATACAAAGCCGGAAGAGATCCGCGAGCTTTTTGGTGAACGCATTGCCGCCTACGTTGCCGAGGTGACCGACGACAAGAGCTTGGAAAAGCACGTGCGAAAACAGCTTCAGGTCGAGCACGCGCCCCACCTGACGCCCGGTGCAAAGGCGATCAAACTTGCCGACAAGATCAGCAACGTCACCGATGTAACCAACGACCCACCGTCCGGTTGGCCGCATCAACGAAAAATGGAATACATCGATTGGGCGGAAAGGGTAGTGGAGGGATTACGGGGAGTGAGTCCGGCACTCGAGGTTAAATTTGACGAGGCGGCTCGGCGTGCACGGGAGGTTTTTGCGGCTCAGGCGGATTCGCCTTCGGCCCAAGCCTCGCCATCGGCGTAAACTTCTTTTTTCCAGATCGGAACGGTGTGTTTCAGCTCTTTGATGAGCCATTCGCAGGCGGCAAAGGCGGCTTTTCTGTGCGGAGCGGCAACCGAAATGACGACGCTGGTCTCGCCGATCTCAAGCCGGCCCAGCCGGTGCACGATTCCGACATTTGAAATTTCAAATTTAAGACGCGCCGCCTCGATCAGCTTCGCCATCTCCTTCAAAGCCATCGGCTCATACGCCTCATAAACTAAATATTCGGTCTCTCGTGTCGTCCCGTCCTTTTCCCTGGTGAACCGCCTGGCGTAACCATCCAGCGTGACCGTCGCCCCACACTCCGCCGGCACAATCCGCCTCGCCACAGCGTTTATATCGATCGGTTCGGTTGTGAGTTCGTAAAGATCCATAACTTTCTCGGGCTTCGCACATCAGCACTGCGGTCGGGCTATTGCCCGACCGCAGTGCATCGCGGCTCTAGCCGCGTTTAGCCACCCGAAACTGCTGTAAATATTGCGACCTCATCGCCGTCCTTAATTATTGTGTCGGTCTCGGCGTATTCCTCGTTTAACGCAAAAAGGAGTTTGTGAGTGGCGAGACCGGTATAATCGGTTCTTAGCTTTTCGATCAGTTCTCTGACCGTCGTACCGTCGTTGATAGCAATCTTGGCCTCGCGCGTTCCGGCGGCATCGGCGGTCGCTCCGAAGAATAAAGTCGTGATCTGCATAGATGCCTTACTCACGCGCGGGCTACTGACACTATTTGATCGCTCCCGCGATCGGGCTTGAGGCTGAGGCGTAGAGGCGTTTGGGCATGCGGCCGGCGAGGTAGGCCAGTCGTCCGGCTTCGACGGCGAGTTTCATCGCGGTTGCCATTTGGGCCGCATCGCCGGCTTCGGCGATCGCTGTATTCATCAGGATCGCGTCGGCGCCGAGTTCCATCGCGATCGCCGCATCCGATGGCACGCCGACCCCGGCATCGACGATGATCGTCGCGTCCGGCAGTTGCTCGCGCATTATTCGCAAATTTGCCGGGTTCTGCACACCGAGCCCCGAACCGATCGGCGCCGCCAGCGGCATCACTGCCGGGCAGCCCGCATCGAGCAGTTTTTTCGCCATTATCAGGTCGTCAGTGAAATACGGCAGCACGATAAAGCCCTCCTTCACCAGCACTTTCGCCGCTTCGAGCGTCTGTTCATTGTCAGGCAATAATGTGATTGGATCGCCGATTACTTCGAGCTTTATCCATTCGGTTTCGAGAGCCTCGCGAGCGAGCCGCGAGGTGCGGATCGCGTGTTCTGCATCGTAACAGCCGGCTGTGTTCGGCAAAATTCGCATTGACGGATCAAGATGATCGAGGAACGATTCCGCCGAACCGTCGAGCGGCACTCGATTCACCGCGACGGTCACCATCTCAGCTCCGGACGCCTTGTGCGCGGACTTCATCTCGTCGTAACTGCGATATTTGCCGGTTCCGATTATCAGCCTCGAACTGAACGAAACACCGGCAAGTTGAAAACTATCGGACATAGAGAAAATTTACCACAAAACCCTCAGCCACAGAGTCCACAGAGAGAACCGAGGCAGGAATCTTGGATCGGCGTACGAAAAGCGATCAGCAGATCATTTGATGCGGCAGGCTGCAAAAGAAAATCCTACTCTCACAGTCTCTGTGCTCTCTGTGGTGAAATAGTTCTTACCCGCCGCCGACGAAATGCACGACCTCCAGCCGGTCGCCGTCGCCCAGGTTCACTTCCCGCCAACGCTGTTTGCTGACGACCTCGCCGTTGTATTCGACAGCGATGCGTTTCGCCGGCAGGTCTAGTTCGTACAGAAGTTCGTCTATCGTTACGCCGTCTGCGACACTGCGCGCTACGCCATTGATGCGGATCTCAGCCACAACATCATTCTAAACCTTTAAGTTATGAAATTGAATCAGCCGGGCGTTACGAGCTTTCTCAGCTCTACCTCTTCGCCGCCCGCGATCGCACGAACTAACAATGCCGCGCGGCCTGCCTGAAAATTCGGAAGTTGGAGATGTATGCGGGCGAGCCCATTGTTATCGGTCTTTGAATGAAAAATTATCGGGCGAAATGCCGATCCCAGCACCTTGACCATGATCTGGGCGTCCTGAACGACCTTACGCTCGGTGCCTCTGCAGATCATCAAGTTGATGGTCTTGCGGTCGCCGCCTTTGAATTTGGTTTCGCCCAGCAATTCGATCGTAAGCTTATCATTGACCGGCCGCGACCTTCCCGAAAATTCGCTGACCACCTCCGCGATATCAACAGTGAGTAATTCGGAGTCGTCGATCACCGTGACGTCGTCGATGACCGGCTCGTCAAAAATGAACTCCAGCGGCATAAGCGGAACCACCGAGTCCACATCAATATCGAAAACGGGCTGCGGTATCGCAGGAAGAGCGGGTTCTGCGGCGGGCTGCGGCAGCGGCAGAACCGGAGTCGCCGGAGCGGACGGGACCGCGGCAGGTTCAGGCGCGTTTGTACTTGTTGGTGCGGTTTCGGCGGCGGAGATCTTTCGTCCTGCTGCCTTTGCGGTCATTTGCTTGAGGTCTTCGAGCCGGCCTGCCCGGATCGCGGCGCATATGAGCTTGTGCTGACGCTGAACGCGTTCAGCGATCTCTGTTTCTATGCCGACTATATCCTCGTAGGTCGCTCTTTTGCTTGCGAGGATAGTTCCACGGTCATATACGAGCGACATTATCATGTGCGCGGGCGCACCTTTGTCCTCGGTCTGGACGTGATAGGTCGTGCCGTTGTATTCGATGTCTGTATTGAAACCGGCTATCACTATTGTTCGAAAGCGCGAGAGCGAGAGAAAATTACGGAAAGAGGGCGAAACAAACCCATCTTTCAAGTTAACATACGGCTTTCGCGAGGGTCAATCACTAATTCCCCGCCACGCCGGGCAGTTTGGTTTGACAGTCCATAGGGCTTAAACTACGATTTGATTTGAGCGGTTTTTGTGCGGTTTTTTGCTTAGGGATACCAGTCATCCCGCTGACAAATATTGACCAACCCTATTAAGGGGCCAAAACGAATGTCCGAATTTAACATCTTAGATTACGCTCCGCTTGCGGTCATGTTCCTCGTAGCCGCGGGTTTCGGCGCCAGTCAATTGCTGGTAACGCAGTTAATGGGTCCGCGTAAACGCACCGCGACGAAGCTTATGCCGTACGAATGCGGTAAAGACCCCGTCGGCTCGGCGCGTGAACGTTTTTCCATCAAATTCTACATGGTGGCGGTCACGTTCCTGCTCTTTGACCTCGAAATATTGTTCTTAGTTCCCTTCGCGGTAGCTTTTAAGGACCTTTTAGGTATTGAGAAAAGCACCGGCGTTATGTTCGGCACGATCGCGTTCTTGGGCATCTTGGCATTTCTAGCCACGGTTGTCGTCGGGCTGATATACGACTGGAGGAAAGGGGCGTTCGACTGGGGTTCGCAGGCAAAAGCATCGGCTCGAGCGATCGCGATCAAAAAGCGAGAAGGCGAACTTCCCGGCCATCCCGATCACGTGGAGTGGCAAAAGGCGGCCTAATTTTGGCACAGACATTTATATATGGGTTTAGAGAACAAGGTATTCGAATCTTTACCTGACGTAATAACGGTCAATCTGGATGCGGTGGTCAATTGGGCGCGTAAATCGAGCCTTTGGCCGGCCACTTTCGGACTCGCTTGCTGCGCGATCGAGATGATGAATACCGTTTCGGCGCGCAACGACCTGTCGCGTTTCGGAGCGGAAACATTCCGCGCGAGCCCGCGTCAGGCTGACGTTATGATCGTTTCAGGCCGCGTCTCGCGAAAGATGGCTCCCGTTCTGCGGCGAATTTACGATCAGATGCCCGAGCCGAAATGGGTGATCTCGATGGGCGCGTGCGCCACGTCAGGCGGGGTATTTGATAACTACGCGATCGTCCAGGGCGTTGATAAGGTCGTGCCCGTCGATATTTATGTGCCCGGCTGTCCGCCGCGTCCGGAAATGCTTGTCCATGCCATCACGATGCTGCAGGACAAGATAATGAAGGAATCGGTAAAGGATCGAAAGGATACTTACGAGGCCGAATCACGCGAATCCATTACGCCCGGAACTCTTCCCGTGACAGAAGGCACCGCCCTCGAACGCGAGACCGCCGAAGAGGTCGCCTCGGGCGATATCGCAAGGCCTTACACTGTGCCTTCGAAGCACGAGCGAAGGAGATCGTCGTAATACAATATGACCGAGAAATTACACGGTTTCGTTGAAAAAATGAGAGAAAAGGACGCCGCGTGGATAACGGACGTTGTTGTCGCTCTCGGCGAGGTTACGGTTTGCGTTCCGCGTGAGCACATCGTCGATGCGTGCCGTTTTCTGCGTGATGAGCAGGGTTTCGATATGCTTGCGGACCTCTGCGGTGCGGACCGCGGACCGGAAGAGGACCCGCGTTTTGAGGTGAATTATCACCTGTTCTCGACCACACATCACAACCGTTTGCGTTTGAAGGTGCTTACATCAGAGGACGACGCGAACGTACCTACTGTCACCGATCTGTGGGCGACGGCCGATTGGCACGAACGCGAAACATACGATCTGGTCGGTGTGACGTTCGAAGGCCATCCGGACCTTCGCCGAATTCTGCTGCCGTCGGATTTTGACGGACACGCACTGAGAAAGGATTACCCGCTGCGCGGCTACGAGCCGTACAGTCTGAACTAGGGTCAGTAAACGATTCTATGAGCACTGCAGTCGACACAGTTTTGCCGGATATTGAGGCGATAGATCAGCCGCTCGAGACCGAAATGACGCTCTCGATGGGGCCGCAGCATCCCAGTACGCACGGCGTTCTGCGGCTCGATCTGCGGCTTGACGGCGAGCTGGTAACAAAGGCCATTCCCGACATCGGCTATCTGCATACGGGAATGGAAAAGCTCTTTGAATACAAGAAATATCAGCAGGGCATCGTCATAACCGACCGCATGGATTATCTGAATCCGCTCGGCAACAACCTTGTCTATGTGATGGCTGCCGAAAAGCTGCTTCAGATCGAGATCCCCGAGCGGGCGCAGGTGATACGCGTTCTTATGTGCGAGCTGCAGCGTATCGCGTCGCACATGGTCTGGCTGGGAACGCACTGTCTGGATATCGGCGCGATGTCGGTCTTTTTCTATTGTTTCCGGCAGCGTGAAAAGATACTCAACCTGATCGAGGCCGCGTCAGGCGGACGCATGACGCCGAGTTATTTCCGCATCGGCGGGCTGATGATGGACCTGCCCGCGGGGTTTGACCGCCGCGTAAATCAGTTTTTAGAAGATTTTCCTGAGGCTTTATCGACATTCGACACACTGCTCACAGGAAACCGCATCTGGCAAAGCCGTACAAAAGAAATTGGCTATATCAGCAAAGAAGACGCAATTTCGTGGGGCGTGACGGGACCGTGCCTGCGTGCAAGCGGAGTCGAGCTGGATCTGCGACGGCATAACCCCTATACGGGCTACGAGACTTATGATTTCGAAATTCCTGTAGAGACGGGCTGCGATGTTTGGGCCAGATATCTGGTCAGGCTCCGCGAACTGACGGAATCTTACAAGATCGTCCGTCAGGCTATGGAACGTCTGAAACCGGGTCCGATCAAGGCGGATGCTCCAAAGGTCGTTCTGCCCGACCGCGACGATATGCGGAAACATATGGACTCGCTGATCCACCATTTCCTGATCGTCGCCGAAGGATTCAACGTACCGCCGGGCGAGGTCTATCACGCGATCGAGGCGTCAAAAGGCGAGATCGGGGTTTATATGAAATCGAACGGAGGCCCGAAACCGGAACGCGTGCATTTCCGCGGGCCCTCGTTCGTAAACCTGTCGGCGCTGCCGATCATGGTCGAAGGCGAAATGATCGCCGACGTCGTCGCGATCATCGGCAGTTTGGATATTGTTTTGGGTGAGATCGACAGATGAGACTGTAAGTTTGGAATATTCGGGTAGTCAAACTGACTGCTGACTTCCGGCTACTGACTACTGATTTATGGCAGCAGCAACACCGACAAGTTATACAGACCAGATAGTTTACACGGACGAAGTGGCGGAGTTCTCCGACGCGGTCGTCGAGGAAATGCGCTCGCATCTCGCAAAGTACCCGCCCGAGCGGTCGCGGTCGGCGTTGATACCGCTGCTGTTCGTCGTTCAGCGTGAGCGCGGCTACGTGGACAATGCGGGCGTGAATTTTTTGGCAAAGTTCCTCGGGCTGGAAGTTTCGGATGTGTGGGAAACGGCGACTTTCTATTCGATGTTGAATCTTCGCCCCGTTGGCCGTCATCACATACAGATCTGCAAGACGCTGTCATGCAAGATCATGGGCGAACCCGACATCACTAACCACATCTGCTCAAAACTCGGCATCAAACCGGGCGGTACGACCGATGACGGTAAGTTCACCGTCTCGATGGTCGAATGCCTCGGCTCGTGTGGTACCGCACCGATGATGCAGATCGGCTTTGACTATTACGAAGACCTGACCATTGAGAAAGTGGACAGTATTCTCGATAAATGTGACTAGCTATGACCAACGGCGAAATAATAAAAGGACTCTATGATGCGTTCGCTACCGGTGATGTGGCAGCGGTCTTGGGTGCCTTTGACCCGAATATTGAGTGGACGGAAGCCGCGGGATTTATGTACGGCGGAACGTATAACGGCCCCGATGGTGTATTAGCTAGTGTCTTTATGAGATTGGCGACCGAATGGGAAGGCTTTGGTGCCGTTCCAGATAAGATCGTAGACGGCGGCGACGGCAACGTTATCTCGACTGGCACATACTCCGGCAAATATTTGAAGACTGGCAACAGCACAAAAGTACCGTTTGCCCACGAATGGGAGTTGAACAACGGCAAGATCGTAAGGTTTCGGCAGCACACCGACACCGCTGTAATTGAAAGAGAATTGGGACTGTAATAATGGAAATACGTGCCATCGGCTGCGAGCCTCTTACTCTGAAACGCGTGCTCATGGAAAATGGGCACACGCTGGACGTTTTCAAGAAAACGGGCGGCTACAAGTCGCTGGAAAAGGCGTTTGGAATGACGCAGGACGCGATCATTCAGGAGGTAAAGGATTCTGCGCTTCGCGGACGCGGCGGTGCGGGATTCCCGTCGGGAATGAAATGGTCGTTCGTACCGCGCGATTCGCCAAAGCCGAAATATATCGTCTGCAATGCCGATGAATCAGAGCCGGGCTCGTTCAAGGATCGCTATATCATGGAAGGCGACCCGCATTCGCTGATCGAGGGAATGCTGATCGCGGGCTACACCCTTGGCGCAAGCACCGGCTACATCTACACACGCGGCGAATACAAATATCTGATCGACATCATGGACGCGGCCTTGAAAGAGGCCCGCGATGCCGGCTATGTCGGCGAAAATATCCTTGGTTCGGGCTTTTCGATGCAGATATACACGCACACCGGTGCCGGAGCGTATATCTGCGGCGAGGAAACTGCGTTGCTGTCGTCGCTTGAAGGTTTTCGCGGCCATCCGCGAATGAAGCCGCCGTTCCCCGCGGTCGAAGGCCTCTATGCTTGTCCGACCGTTGTGAACAACGTCGAAACCCTGACCAGCATCCCGCAGATCATCGATATGGGCGGCATAAAATGGCGCGATCTCGGAACGGAAAAGTCGGGCGGAACGAAACTATGGTCGATCAGCGGCCACGTCAAAAAGCCGGGCGTTTACGAGCTTCCGATGGGCTATGCCGACATGGAAAAGTTCATCATGGAAGACTGCGGCGGCATGCTCCGCGATGACAAAAAGCTCAAAGCGGTCATTCCGGGCGGCTCGTCGGTTTACATCATGAACGCAGGCCAAATACTCGGGCAAAACGTCACGCTCGACTATGAAGGCCTTGTCGCTGCCGGCTCGATGCTCGGTACCGGCGGCATGATCGTGATGGACGAGACCGTCGATGTGATGGAATCGACCAAAAACCTGACCGAATTCTACAAGCACGAATCATGCGGCTGGTGTACGCCTTGCCGTGAAGGAACTGATTGGCTAGTGAAGATATTCGACCGTATCGCAGCCGGCGGAGGCAAGCCCGAAGACGCTCAGCTGCTGCTTGATATTTGCGACAATATCGAAGGCAAGAGCTTTTGCCCGCTCGGCGACGCTGCGGCTTGGCCCATCCAGTCCGCTATTAAGCAGTTCCCTGACGATTTCAAGAAATGGCTGGCAAATAACACCAACGGAGACATTCAGCCCAACGTTCAATGAGCGTAACGCCGACACATCGCCGACGACCTTTGCTCAACGCCCTCGCGGCGTTGCTGCTCGTCGTTTTCGCTGCGTCGTCGGCCATCGCTCAGGAACGAAATCCCGTTATTCTTATTCCCGGCCTCACGGGCTCAGAACTCGTAGATAAGAAGACCGGTGAACGCGTGTGGTTCAAGACGCGTCGTTCGCGTTCTGAAGACCTTCGGCTGCCGCTATCGCTTGACATCACGAAGACCGGCGATAACCTTGAGGCTACAGACGTTCTCAGAAATGTTAAGATCGGCCCGTTCCCGGTTGTTGACGTTTACGGCGGCTTTATCCGTGCGATGGAGCAAAGGGCCGGCTATCGGGAAGAAAAATGGGATTCGCCGAGCGAAGATGCCGGCCGGAATTCGCTTTTTATCTTTCCTTATGACTGGCGGCTCGACAATGTGGCTAATGCCCGCCGACTCGTTCGTCAGGTCGAAAGCGTAAAGAAAAAACTGAATAAGCCGGATCTGAAATTTGATGTCGTCGCCCATTCCATGGGCGGAATCATAACCCGATATGCCGTGATGTACGGGGACGCCGAACTGCAAATGGGGCGGACCGAGCCTAAGCCGACATTTGCGGGTTCCAAGCATTTCGACAAGGTCGTCCTGCTCGGAACGCCGAACGAAGGCTCGCATCTTGCTCTCGGCTCGCTTATTGACGGATTCAGGCTGGGAGGCCTGCGGATAGACCTCCCTTGGGCTCAGGACACGTCTAAGTTCATGGTCTTTACGGTGCCTTCGGCTTATCAGCTGCTTCCGGCTCCGGGGACATTTCGCGTATTCGACGACAAACTCGATCCGATACAGGTCGATATCTACGACCCTAAGGCCTGGACGAAATATGGTTGGAACCCGATCCAGGACAAGGGATTCACATCGCGGTTCGATCGGGACGAAACCAAAATGGCGGATCGCTTTTTTGCCGCCGCTCTGGCCCGTGCCAAACGTCTGCACGAGGCCCTCGCCGCCGCAAAAGGAGCTTCCGGAGAAACGACGTTCTTTCCGGTAGGGTCAGATTGCAAGTCCGGGATCGATGCGGTGATCGTTCACAGGAACGGCTCCGGCGGTTGGAAGACACTGCTAAGGCCCAAGGGCTTTACACGCGACGACGGCTACAAGTATTCTGACGACGAACTCAGAAAAGTCATGCAGGTACCGGGAGACGGTGTCGTGACCGCACGCTCGCTCGAAGCGGCGTCACAGGCCGAACAGCTTAAAGTTTCCTCGGTTTACGCGGGAGCGCCGACGAAATTTGTTTGCGAAGACCATCACAAACTTGCGGCAAACTCTCGAATTCAGGATTATGTTATTTCCGTCCTGGCCGGAAAAGTAGCGACCGACGCTGAGATCGGCATGCGGTAAACACAAAGGAGTAAAGTCAATTAATGGGAAAAGGTGATAAAAGAACACGAAAAGGCAAGATAGTCGCGGGCAGCTTTGGCAACACGCGGCCAAAGCCGAAAAAGAAGGCATTTGCCAAACCGGTCGAAGCCGTCGAGGAAAAACCGACCCGCAAACGCAAGGCAAAAGCCGAATAGCGATCTCAAATGGAATGCTCTCCTCAAGAAGAAAGCACATTGTGCGCTGAGCTGGCGAGGCTGGAAGGCTCGTGGGACGGCCAGACGACCACGTGGTTTCAGCCGGATGTGGTTGCGGACGTTTCGCCGATGAGCGGTACGTTTCGGCCTGTTCTCGGCAATTTTATGCTGTATGAATACAGCGGGAGCATGCAGGGCAAGCCTTTTGAGGGGATGATGATCCTCGGTTTTGACAAGGCAGAAAAGAAGTATCAGTCGGCTTGGATCGACTCGTTCCATATGTCGTCGGCGATCATGCTCTCGGAAGGCGGCGAAGGTGGCAAATTTGCCGCCACAGGCAGCTATTTTGCCGGCGAGGGCGAGCCTCGCTGGGGCTGGAGAACCGAGATCGATATGCCTTCTGACGACCGCGTCGTCGTAACGGCATTCAACATTCTGCCTACCGGCGAAGAAGCGAAGGCGGTCGAGACCATTTATTCGCGGGCTGCATAACGACAGTTTCCAAGAGCTTTTTAGATGTCTGAAACGATAAAAGTAACCATTAACGAACAGGAATTTGACGTGCCTGCGGGGTCGCGGCTGATTGACGTTTGCCGTGAGAAAGGCTACGGAATACCGTCGTTCTGCTATTACCAGGATCTTGAGGTGCAGGCTTCGTGCCGCATGTGCCTTGTACGCATCGACAAGATGCCGAAATTGCAGACGTCTTGCACGATCATTTGCACTGACGGCATGGTGGTCACCACGCAGAGCGAAGAGGTCGAAAAAGCTCAGCGTGCGATGGGCGAATTCCTGCTCGCGAATCACCCGCTCGACTGTCCCGTTTGTGACCGCGGCGGTGAATGCGAACTGCAGGAGGTGATATTCGATTGGGGCGATGTGGAGGAGCGTTTTTCCGAGAAAAAGAACGTCGCACCCGAAAAATATCTGTCGCCGATCGTAGCGAACGATCCGCAGCGGTGCATTCTGTGCAAACGCTGCACACGCGTCTGTCACGAATGGATGGGCGAGGACGTGATCGAGGCCGGAAATCGCGGCGTGAATACCGTGATCGGCACTTACGGCGGCTGGCTGAATTGTTCGCAATGCGGCAACTGTATCGAGGTCTGCCCGACCGGAACGCTGCTCGATGGCGTTTATCGCCACGAAACGCGGCCGTGGGAGCTCGATCAGACCGTTTCGACGGATGTTTACGGCTCTGACGGAATGCAGATCTCGATCGGTTCGCGTGCCGGCCGAGTTCACCGCATCGTTGCCCGGGACCGTTATGTCAACGGGCTGAATGGTGAGTTCCTTGACGTAAAGGCACGCTTTGCACACGAATTCATCGATCATCCCGACCGCATCAAAACGCCGATGATCCGCTATTCAAAAGGCGGAAAACTTATTCCGGCAACCTGGGACGATGCCGTCAAATTTGCTGCCGAGAAGCTTAGAGCGGCGGGCAAAAATGCGGGTGTTGTGATCAGCCCGCGGCTGACGAACGAATCAATTTTTGCACTGAAGGAATTCGCAAAGGCCATTGGATCAGACAGATTAGCCGTTTCTGACAGCCGCGATGTGGCGCCGATCTTTGATAATTTGAGCGTGCCGCTTTGTGATCATAAAGAAATTCGTCATGCGGCTGCGATCCTTTTGATCGGCGGCGAGCCGGAAGAAGAGCAGACATTTACCGCAAAACAGATCCGGCAAGCTGTCCGCAACGGCGGTGCGAAATTCATCTGCGTTAACGATACGCCGACAAATCTGTCCCGCACGGCAACACAGTTCATTCATGTTAATGCGGGCACGACTGACGCTTTCGCCCTTGCCCTTTGTGATCCCAACTCTTCAAAGTTGGCCGCCGAAAAAATGGGCATCGACGCTGCCGTGATCGACAGCGTTCGAAAGGCCATCGCCGAAACGCAAGGCGACGTCATCGTGATGTTTGGCGGCGACCTGTCGCCGGCTGCTCAGGCAGCACTTGCGGGATCGGCAGCTAAGTTAGGCGGTGAAGGTCGCAGCGTCCTGCTCCATCCGTTGGCTCAGCACAATAATTCCGTCGGAGCGAACGACATCTGCGTGGGAAGAAAGCCGCTCGACGAAGTCGTAAAGAATTCAAAGGCATTGTTGATCGGCGGCAGTTTGCAGGACGCTTCCGTGTTGGCGGGCAAAGATCTCGTCGCGGTGCAGGAGCTTTTCCTGACCGAAACCTGCGAACACGCGGACGTAGTATTCCCTGCTGCGAGCTTTGCCGAGGTTGACGGAACATTCACTAATAATGCCGGAAACGTCCAGCGCGTCCGCAAGGCCATCGAGCCGCTTCATCAGTCGAAACCCGATTGGATGATCACCGCTGCTATCGCACGCGAAATGGGCAGTGAGATAGTGCCGGAATGGTCTGCCTCCGCGATTTTCCGAGCCATCGCCGACAGCGTCCCGGCATACGAAGGCTTCAGATATCCGTCGATGAAGGACGAATCGACCCCGGTGAAAGCTAACTACGCCGTGAACGGGGATGCGGACGTCGCGAGTAATATTTCGGAATTAAATGAGCATGTAGGAAAGCTCGAAGCCGGCAGCAAGATCACCGAAACGCCGCGTGTCGGCCACAAGCTGCATCGGCTCACGACGCTGACGAGCAAAACGGCGCAATTCCATCTGCTGGCAAACGGAAATCCGAAACCTGCGAATTTGCTCGTTTCGCCGCTAGTACAATTTGACGCCAACGGCGATCCGCGTGAGGAAGCTGAGGCCGCAGCGGTCGGTATCGCCGATCGCACCGCGCCGGGCAAATAGTTTTTATGGAAGATGTAGTAAAGACCGCATTTCCGTTCGTAGTTTATTTGGTGGCCATCGGCGCCGCATTTGGCGGCGTCATGATGATCGTCGCCTACACGGTACTCGCGGAAAGAAAGGTTCTTGGCTGGATACAGGGCCGCATCGGCCCTAATCGCGTCGGGCCGTGGGGCGTCCTGCAGCCTTTCGCAGATCTTCTGAAGTTCATCTTCAAGGAAGACCTCGTACCCGACAAATCAACGAAGTTCATCTATTTCCTCGCTCCATTGGTCGCATTGGTCTGTGCTCTGATGCCTATGGTCGTTTATCCGTTCGGCCCGGCGATCACGACTGTGGATTGGAGCTTTTTGCCCTATGGACTGGGTGACGGCATCAAGGAATTACCGCTGACGATCGCCCGTATAGATATTGGTGTACTTTTCGTTTTGGCCATCACATCTGTTGGAGTTTACGGTATAGCTCTTGCGGGCTGGTCTTCGAACAGCAAATACAGCTTGCTCGGCGGCCTTCGTTCGTCGGCACAGATGATCTCGTATGAGCTGGCTATGGGCGCATCGGTTATCGGTGTGGTGATCCTCGCGGGGACTCTTGATCTGAACGGCATCATATTCGCTCAAACTCAGTCACCTTTCCGTTGGTACATCATTCCGCAGTTCATCGGCTTCATCGTGTTTTTGATCGCGGCGTTCGCCGAGACCAACCGCGTACCGTTTGACCTTCCGGAAGCTGAAACGGAACTCGTCGCCGGCTTTCACACGGAATATTCGGCACTGAAGTTCGCACTATTCTTTATGGCCGAATACGTGAATATGTTCACGGTATCGGTCATGTGTACCGTGCTTTTCCTCGGCGGCTGGTACGTGCCGGGGCTGAGTTACATTTTCGAACCGGGTTCGATTCCCTACGCTCTGGCGAGCCATTTTGCGTTTATCGCGAAAATAATCGGATTCCTGTTCCTGTATATCTGGATCCGAGGAACGCTGCCGCGCTTTCGCTTTGACCAGCTGATGGCATTTGGCTGGAAATTCCTTTTGCCGGTGGCACTTGGAAATGTGATCTTGACGGTGATCGTTGTGTATTTTTTGAATCGGTGACATTGAATTGGTAACGTGCACAGGAGTTCCTGTCTCGTCACATATCACTTGTCGCTCATCACTGTTTTTATGGTTTCGACGGCATTATTTTTCCTATTCGCGGGGTTCGCCATTGCTTGCGCCATATCTTTGGTGTACCACAAGAACCCGCTTTACAGCGCTATCTCGCTGGTAGGCGTTTTCATTGCGCTGTCATGCATTTATTTGACGCTTGCATCGCCATTCATCGCGGTTACGCAGATATTGGTTTACGCCGGAGCGATAATGGTGCTGGTCATTTTTGTGATAATGCTGCTGAACCTGGACGACGATCCGCCTCGTAACCGCCTGGCGTATCTTTATACGATCGGCGGCGGGCTTGGCGTCGTTTTGCTTGCGCAAACGCTTTTTGTTTTCTACACCGTTCTGAAGACCCCGCAGCAGGCGGTGGATCAGAACTCCACGGCCGGAAGTACGCTCAGCCTCGGCCGCGCCATGTACACGGAATATCTGCTGCCGGTGGAGATCGTCGGCATAATGCTGCTAATGGCGATAGTCGGCGCGGTCGTGCTGGCGCGTAAGCAGGCTCACGCGGGCCTTGAGGCCGTCGACGGAAAGAAAGAAGGTTAACCGCCGCATTTGTCGGCACTTGTAAGACATGGAACCGAATCTGGCGAGCTATCTCGCGTTATCAGGAATACTTTTCACCATCGGTGCGGTGGGCGTGATCTATAAACGCAACGCGTTGGGGATGTTCATGTGTATCGAGCTGATGCTGAATTCCGTGAATCTCACCTTCATCGCGTTCGCCCGCTACTACGGCGACACGACGGGGCAGCTTTTTGTTTTCATGGTAATGGCGGTTGCCGCGTGCGAGGCCGCCGTCGGGCTCGGCATCATTATCGCGTTCTTCCGCAACAAGGTAACGGTGGACGTTGACGAGGCGAGTTTGTTGAAGAACTAGTCACGAAAAATGACTGAAAATAATCTATTAAGCGTGATCATTTTCGCCCCGCTTGCGGGTGCGGTGATCAATTGGCTCATCGGCGGCAGGCTGAAGAATGAGCTTTTTTCGGCCATCGTCGCGTGCGGTGCGATAGCTGTTTCGACGGTCGTCGCGTTCTATTTGGCGTTCGTCGCGGGCGGCGGTGCGTTGTTCATAGACAAGCCGATCCTCGACCACATTTGGACGTGGATCAGTGTCGGCGGTTTTCGTGCGGATTTCGCTCTCGGCATGGACCGTTTGTCGGCGGTATACGCGTGTTTTGTAACATTCGTCGGCTTTTTCATTCACGTTTTCGCGACCGGATATATGAAAGGCGACGACGGCTTTTACCGCTTTTTCGCCTATCTGAATCTATTTATGTTCGCGATGCTGACGCTCGTGCTCGCGGACAATTACCTGCTGATGTTCGTCGGCTGGGAAGGCGTCGGGCTTTGCTCGTACCTGCTGATCGGCTATTACCTGAAGAAGAACGAAGCACGCGAGGCAGCGAAGAAGGCGTTCGTGATGAACCGCATCGGCGACTGGGGCGTGCTGATGGCCATCTTCCTGACGTTCACGCTGACGGGCTCGATCTCTTTCTTCGACAAAACCGTCGCCGGCGAAGAGGTGCAGAGCGTATTTACTTGGGTTCTGCAGAATGTAACTGCGGCTGAGCCTTTCACCTGGGGAGCGATCATCGCTGGCGGGCTGACATCGATCGGTGTTTTGTTCTTTATCGGTGCGACCGGTAAATCGGCACAAATTCCGCTGCTCACGTGGCTGCCTGACGCTATGGCCGGCCCGACACCCGTTTCCGCACTCATCCACGCTGCGACAATGGTCACGGCCGGCGTATATCTGGTCGTTCGCTCGAATGTGATCTATCAGCTTTCACCGACAGCGATGTGGATCATCGCGATCGTCGGAGCCGCGACCGCGATATTTGCGGCGACAATTGCCATCGCGCAGAACGATATCAAGAAAGTTCTCGCCTATTCGACCGTTTCGCAGCTTGGTTTCATGTTCCTTGCGGCGGGAGTCGGGGCGTTCATCGTCGCGATATTTCACGTAATGACGCACGCTTTCTTCAAGGCACTGCTCTTCCTCGGTTCGGGCTCCGTCATTCACGGAATGCACCACGAGCAGGACATGAGGAAAATGGGCAATCTGAAAAAATACATGCCCATCACCTTCATCACGATGGCGACGGGCTGGCTGGCGATCGCGGGAATACCGATATTTTCAGGCTTTTTCTCAAAGGACGAGATACTCTACAAGACATTCGCCGCCGACAAGTATTTCCAGAACGGAGCGTTTCCGGGCAATGAGTTCCTTTGGATCGTCGCGGTCATTACCGCCGTTCTAACCGCGATCTATATGACGCGTATGATGATAATGACGTTCTGGGGCGAGGAACGCTGGTCAGAACCACTTGCGGTAGAGGGTAGTTTAACGCACGACTCTGCGACACATGATGAGCACGCAGACGGCCATCACGACGCTCACGGCGACGATGACGAAGAACATCACGCACTGCCGCCGAATTTCAAACCGCACGAATCGCCGTGGGTAATGACAGTACCGCTTATAGTGCTGGCGTTCCTTTCGACGGTCGGCGGCCTTGTCGGCATTCCGTACGCTATGAGCTCGCTGGTCGGCATCAAGGACGCAAATGCGTTCGAGCACGTTCTCGAACCGGTCGTCGCTGATGTCGAAACGCCTGCTGCCGTAAAGGCACGCGAGAACGCGAAAGCACATTCACCCGAAGCGGTCAGCACGGAACGATGGCTGGCATTGCTATCGACAGTGATGGCGGTATTCGGTATTGCGGTCGGATTCCTGCTGTTCCGGAACAACCCGCTTCGCAAAATGCCGAAGATACTCGAACAGAAATGGCGGCTCGACGAATTTTACAACGGCTACATCGTCGATCCGTTAACGAATTTGTCGCGGAAACAGCTTTGGCAGGGTTTTGACCTGGGATTCATTGACGGCATCGTTAACGGTATCGGCAGTTTTGTGATGGCGCTCGGCAACATCGTCCGCGGCGTGCAGGTAGGCTACGTTCGCACATATGCAGCGTTCGTTCTGCTCGGTGCGTTGGCCGTCATCGGCTATTTTATCTATTTTGGTTTCAAGCTTTTGTAGTATGAAGTTTTTCTTCCAACTCTTCTTATTGATCGTATTCGCTGTCGGATCGGCAGCGGCTCAGGGCCGTATCGTATCGGGCGATTACGGCAGCCTGGTTATCGGAATTGACGCGAAAGGCCGCCTGACCGGACATTTTGCTGAGGCGCTCGGCGTCGAGGACAATGGAAAGCCGCGATTTACGTGCTCTTTCCTGCTGCAGTCAGACAGGTCCTCGGACGGGATCTACACCGTGATGACCTGGCATCCTAACAGCCCTGCAGAGCCTCTATTCGGATCGCTGTCGGCCACTGAGAACGGCGTCACGCTAAAGCTGCCCGAATCGCACGGCGGCTGCGGCATGGTCGCTCCGGACATCGCGTCGGACGAAGGTCAAAGTTTTGAACTCGTGCGTGCGGGCAACTGGATCGGTGCGGGTTGGGTGCGATCGCCGCGTGCGTTTTTCCATACTGCCGCCAACGCATCAACGCGCGGCAAGGCATTCATCGTGAAGGACGACCGCATCGTCATTTACGCAAAACGCGGCAATTGGGTCGACGCAGAATACACGAACGAAGCGGGCCGCACCACACGCGGTTGGATGAAACTGGACGACCTGTATCCGGACGAGCCGTTCTAGAGGCCGGCAATAATTGAAATGGACTTTTTGCTGAACAACCTATTGACCATCCTGATCCTGCTGCCGGTGATCGGTGCGGTGCTTACCATCGCGCATCAGGCGTTTTGGAAACAGGAAAGTCATTTGAAATGGCTGACGCTGGGATGGACGACGCTGACGTTCCTTGTGTCGCTGCTGATGTTCTCGTCAACGGCGGCGGGGCCGAGCGGCTACTTTTTCGAGCAGAACGTGCCGTGGATCAAGGCGATCAACGCGAATTATCATGTCGGCGTTGACGGGCTCAGCTTTTGGCTGATCATCCTGACGACGTTCATCATGCCGATCGCGGTGCTTTCAACGTGGCATGCCGTAGAGAAAAGGCCGACGGCTTTCTACGTTTTTCTGCTGCTGCTCGAATCGGCGATGATCGGCGTTTTCGTCTCGCTGGACCTGCTCGTTTTCTATCTTTTCTTTGAAGCGTCGCTCGTGCCGATGTTCTTCCTGATAGGCATTTGGGGCGGGGCGAACCGCATTTATGCGGCAGTTAAGTTCTTTATTTTCACAGCTTTCGGCAGTTTGCTGATGCTGGTCGCTATCATTTCGCTCTATTTCCTCTATGCGGATCAGACGGGCCTCGGCGGGTCGTTCGACCTAGTCGCGATACTGAACGCCATGAACACCGGCAATCTGGTGATCGCACCGCAGACCGGAATGCTGCTGTTCCTCGCGTTCGCCTTGGCGTTCTCGATCAAAGTGCCGCTGTTCCCGTTCCATACGTGGCTGCCCGACGCACATACCGAGGCTCCGACCGCAGGCTCGGTAATACTTGCCGCTGTGCTGCTCAAGATGGGAACCTACGGCCTGATGCGCTTCAATTTCACGCTTTTCCCTGAGCAGAGCCGCGAGCTTGCCTGGCTTTTCATCACGCTGGCGATCATCGGCATCATTTACGGGGCACTCGTCGCAATGGTACAGCCCGACGTAAAGCGTCTGGTCGCTTATTCGTCGGTCGCTCACATGGGCTTCGTTATACTCGGAATGTTCTCCTTCACCGAGATCGGTATGCAGGGGGCCGTTTTTCAGATGCTCGCACACGGCATCTCGACCGGTGCGTTGTTCCTGCTGGTCGGCTTCATTTACGAACGCCGGCATACGCGTGAGATCAAGGAGTTCGGCGGCCTGGCGAACATAATGCCCATTTACGCGACCATCTTCGTCATCACGACGATGTCGTCCATCGGCCTTCCGTTCCTGAACGGCTTCGTGGGCGAGTTCATGATCATGCTCGGAATGTGGAAATCGACCATTCTCGGCATCACTTCAGGCGTGAATTGGAACTACATCGCGGTGATGCTCGCCGGCACTGGGGTTATCTTCGCGGCGGTCTATCTGCTGTGGATGGTGCAGAGGGTATTTTTCGGCAAGGTAACAAAGGACGAGAATCGCACGCTTTCCGACCTCAGTTATCGCGAGATCGGCCTGATGGCACCGCTGCTCGTGCTTATGGTCTATATGGGCGTTTATCCGACACCGTTCCTCAAGCGAATGGACGATCCGATCAAGGCCATCCATGAACGCGTGATGCAGCGAGGCGGCGGAACAGTAGCTAAACAAGATATCGAACCTGCACCGCAAACCGACGCGGTCGGGATGAACAGGTAATGAACACCTTTTTTCTGACAGATCTGGTAACACCCGAGGTTAACCTCACGATCATCCTGCCGGAGATCGTGCTGGCGGTCGCGGGCATCGTCGTGATGCTCTACGACAGCTTTTTTCCGAAACAGCGTACCGTAACGGGCGTCATTTCGCTTATCGCACTCGCGGCGACGGGCGTCATTCTCGCGATGCTGTGGAGCGGCGGCCAGCCGGCGACCGCATGGAACGGCATGATCGTTCATGACAGCCTGCGGCTGAGTTTCTCTTTTGTTTTCGTTTTCGTTTCGGCGATGACCGTGCTGATTTCGACCGTCTGGGTCGAACGCGAAGACGTCGCCGTCGGTGAATACCACGCACTGCTGCTGTTCGCGACGTTCGG
The DNA here is from genome assembly GCA_019639155.1 of Acidobacteriota bacterium. Taxonomy (GTDB): domain Bacteria; phylum Acidobacteriota; class Blastocatellia; order Pyrinomonadales; family Pyrinomonadaceae; genus OLB17. The sequence continues at coordinate 260,474 of JAHBSJ010000002.1, forward strand.
CATGCTGCTGATGGCGTCGGGCAACGATCTGGTGGTGATCTTCCTGGGCCTCGAGACGCTTTCCATAGCTACCTATGTTATGGCGGCGCTCAGAAAAGGCGATCTGCGGTCCAATGAATCGGGTATGAAATACTTCATTCTCGGCTCGTTCGCCTCTGCATTTTTGCTTTACGGAATGGCGTTGATCTACGGAGCGACGGGATCGACGGACCTGACCCGCATCGCTGAAAAGGTCGCCGACCCTAACTTCCCCGGCCTCTTGCTCGTCGGTGCGGCGATGCTGATCGTCGGATTTGGTTTCAAGGTCGCACTTGCTCCGTTCCACGTTTGGGCTCCTGACGTATATGAAGGTGCTCCGACAGCCGTTACAGGCTTCATGGCCGCCGGGCCGAAAGCGGCCGCATTCGCTTCATTCCTGCGTATCTTCGTACTTGGACTGCCGTTCGTCGCGGGCGTTGAGGTTGCAGGCTATCTGCACAAATCGTGGATATCCGTGCTCGCCGTGATGGCGATCATCACTATCGTTGTCGGCAACGTCGCCGCGATAATGCAGAGCAACGTCAAGCGAATGCTCGCGTATTCGTCGATAGCTCACGCGGGCTATGCGATGACAGGCTTTATCGGTGCGGGACTCGCGGCATCTGCCGCCGCACGCAGTGAAGCGATAGCCGCCGTGGCGTTCTATATGCTCACCTACGCCATTACGAACATGGGAGCTTTCGCCATCGTGACCCTGCTCGCCGAAAAGAACGATCGCCGTACTGAATTTGAGGATTACAACGGTATCGGGTTCAAAACGCCGGTGCTGGCGTTCTCGCTGTCGCTGTTCATGCTCAGCCTATTGGGACTGCCGCTGACCGCGGGATTCATGGGCAAGATACTCGTTTTCCGTCCGGCTCTTGAAGCAGGTTATCCGCTCGTTACGGCGCTCGTCGTCGTCGCCGTCGTCGGTACGGCGATATCGGCTTATTATTACCTGCGGATGATCGTCGTAATGTTTTTCAAAGAACGTACGACCGAATGGCAGCCGCCGCGCATCCCGGCCGCTCTTGCGGCAACACTGATCATCACGGTCGCCGGCGTATTCTATTTCGGCATCTTTGCTGACCGCGTGATCTCGGTATTCTCAACTTCGCCTTCGGCCACGGTCATAGCCGCCGACAAATGAGTGTCCGCAGCGTCGGGGCGATCGTCGATCAGATAGCGGCCGACAAAGCCGCGTGGCTGCCCGAACTGTATCGAACGCTTGTTCGCAAACAGCGGACGCGGGCAGTTTGCATTTCTATCTCCGCAAAAGAAAACTCTCCGGAGATCATATACACACTGCTTGGGATCGAACTTCGTGTCGGACGCAGCCGTTTTGCCTGTCCTGACCTTGCGGCCGCTCGGTATATGCGGATATTCGCACGCATCGGCTGCGGCAAATTCGCAATTCCTTACGACATCACGCGCGTCTCTACGGTCGCTGACAAGATCGAGACTGCGTGGCATCACACGCTGCTGCGGCTCGAGATACTGACCTCAGAACTGCCGCTCAGCACCGCGAAGCGTGCCCGAACCGCTCTCGTAAAACGCATCCGAGATGAGATCACGGACATCGGCCCGGGCGAGATGATGCCGGAGTTCAAAAAGTAGATTTTCACTGCAATGACGCAGAGGTAAAAGGCGAAAATGCGAACTTGGTGGACCCCTAAGTTCGGTTTGCCGCTACCGAACAGTTCTTAATTCGTGCCATTCGTGTTATTTGCGGCTGACTTTTCCGTGGTTTTACGTTCCTGTTACAGGTGTTATACTTTCTAAGTTCGCATTCGATGCGACGAACTGCCCTCTTCCGAAATTATGTACGACGCCGTGGCAAAGGGACTTGAGCCGGAACAATCACTGCCGTTTCCCTACAACAGAGCGAAATTCTGTCGGTATGAGCCTATTGAAAAATCAATAGACGCGGCCAAAGTACTGATAATGAACAATCTGCTGCGTTATGAATCGGATGTTTCCGAACTTGCGTACAAGGACTGGAAGAATACCTTGAAAAATAGGCTTGAGTTCGAACGAAAGGTGTCGGGGATGGCCTGTGACAACATCGCACAGAACGTTATTCGCCTCGTCCGCAACCCGAAAACCCTTACCGTACACCTTTCCGAGATCGCAGAGGCCGCCGAAAGCTATCAGCCTGACGCGATCGTAATGAGCGGCACCTACGCCGATTTTGACTATTATAATCCCGAGCACATCGCGAGTTTTGAGAAGTTCATACGCAACACCAAAATTCCGGTGCTCGCAATTTGCGGCGCTCATCAGCTCGTCTCGATCTCTTTCGGCGCAAAGCTGAAGACCCTGGACGGCCTCGATCTCGCTGCAAAACGAGAGAACCGCGTTGTTGAATATCAGTACCGCTTCGTAAAGATCGTCGATCGTACAGACCCGATATTCCAAGGGATAAATGACGAAAGGTCAGGAATCTGGCAGGACTATACTACTCAAGACGACATTCTGCGCGTTTGGCAGAACCACGGTGTTCAGGTGGACGGTGTGCCGGAAGGATTCAAGCTCCTGGCAACGTCTTACTTGTGCAAGAACCAGATGATGGTAAAACGCTCGGCTGGCCAGCTGATCTACACGGTCCAATTCCACCTGGAAAAATCCTTCGAAGACTGGTCAAAAAACCCCACACGCTGGGAACACCCCAACGAAAGCCGCGACGGCCGGATACTTTTTGAGAATTTTCTGAAGCTCGCAGTCGACAGAGGCAGTCAACAGGCCTAGCTAGACGTTTTCCAAAGTATTCTTCATCAGCATATCCACCACGGCGTTGAAATCGTGTCCCGATTCTTCCCAAACGCGGAGCTGATCGTCCGCTGATGTGCCGCGTTCAAGGATAGTGTGAACATGTTCGATCTCCTTCCGCGAGCCAAGGGGATCGACGACGGGATCGACAAAATCCAGAAGCTCGCAAATTAGATCCTTAACAGGCACCTCTTTTTGTTTACCGAGGTCGAGCAATTTGCCGTCGAGGCCGTAGCGAATGGCCCGCCATTTGTTTTCGAGGATCAGGCGTCGATGATAAATGCGGAAACCGAGGTTGCCGTCGATCAGTTGATGCAGGCGGGCGACGATAGCCTGGAACAACGCTGCAACCGCGATCGTATCGTCAACGCGCGTCGGAATGTCGCAAATGCGAAACTCCAGCGTCGGGAACTTATGATGCGGACGAACGTCCCACCAGATCTTCGAACCGTCCTGAATGCAGTTCATATGGATCAGCAGATCGACATACGACTGATATTGCTGATAGCTCTCGAAATGGTCGGGAATTTCCGTCCGCGGGAATTTTTTGAAAACCTCGGAGCGGTATGATTTCAGACCCGTATTGAAACCGAGCCAGAACGGCGACGACGTCGTCATCGCCAGAATGTGCGGCAGGAAATATCTCGCCGCGTTCATTATCTGAATACGGCGTTCGACATCGGGTATTCCTACGTGAACATGTACGCCGAATATCAATAGACTCCGTGCGACCATCTGCAGTTCGTCAACCAGCAGCTTGTAGCGGTCGCCGTCGTATATCTCTTGCTCGCTCCATTTTGAAAAAGGGTGCGTCGAGGCCGCGACAATGGCCATTCCCTTATCCGATGCCAAGCTGGAGATAATACGGCGGAGGTTCGTGATATCCTCGCGGGCCTCCTGAATATTCGCACACACGCCGGTACCGACCTCGATCATCGATTGGATCATCTCGGGTTTGATCTTTTCCCCAAGCATCAAGACCCCGTCTTCCAAGATCTCCGATACATGCGACTTGAGCTCCCGCGTCTCGGGATCCACGATCTGAAACTCTTCCTCGATACCTAGTGTGAATTGGTCGAACATATACCGTGCCCCTTTCTAGTTCAAGCCCAGATTTTCTGCAAGAAATCTTTCGTCGTCTTCGCTAACATCCTGAAATCGCACGCCGACTCCATGGCCGGGGTCGGAATATACGACGACGCCGTTGAGCTGCATCTCACGTTGATCGACGGAAAGCTTCATCGAAATTCGCGAGCCCGTATCGAGCACCGATGCGGTCGTCATATAAAGCCCGCCGGCGCCGATGTCGCGCGTATTTGCTATTCCCGTGCCGTCGCCGCCTTCGAATTCGACGTCAATTATAAGCTTCTTACGGTCTGAGAGCCTGCGTTCCGATTCAGTTCTGGCGTCTGTAAGGTCTATCCCTGCCATCGTTTTTTATGCCTGAAATTGGTTGAGTACCCGACTTAAATTACCGATATTTTAACCTAAATCAACGCCGCCGCGTAACTCTTCGCCTCCAATTGTCTATTCGAGGCTGATTTTTGCGGGGCGAAGTTATAAAATCTAGCTATACTTCGCCGTTACAAGGCATTAGCTATGGGATTTGCAACAAAAGCCATTCACGCGGGCAACAAGCCCGATCCTACGACCGGTGCCGTCAGCGTGCCGATATATCAGACCTCGACCTATGCTCAAGACGGCTTGGGCAGACACAAGGGGTTCGAATACGCACGTACGCAGAATCCGACACGGTCGGCCCTTGAGGAGAACATCGCTGCTTTGGAGAATGCTCGATTCGGATTTGCGTTCGCTTCGGGAATGTCGGCGATAGACGCGACCCTGAAACTCGTCAAGGCCGGCGAGCACGTTATTCTCGGCCACAATACATACGGCGGGACGTTCCGGCTATTCGACCGAGTGCTGAGTGATTACGGCGTCGAATTCGATCTGGCCGACACATCCGACATTGCTTCGCTGGAAACTCATTTCAAGCCTAATACGAAGATGGTCTTCGTGGAAACCCCGACGAATCCGATAATGACGCTGACCGACCTCGCCGCCGTAAGCGAGCTCGCCCACAGCCGCGGTGCAAAGGTCGTTTGCGACAACACTTTTATGTCGCCGTATTTTCAGCGGCCGCTTGATCTGGGCGTCGATATTGTACTGCACTCAACGACCAAGTATTTGAACGGGCATTCGGACAGCGTCGGCGGGTTTGTGGCATTGAATGACGAGAAGGACGCAGAATGGATCGGCTTTATTCAGAATGCGGTCGGGGCGATATTGTCGCCCTTTGATTCGTTCCTCGTCCTGCGCGGCACAAAGACGCTTGCGGTCCGTATGGACGCTCACGACCGCAATGGCCGTATGGTCGCAAATTTTCTTGCTGAGCATCCTCGCGTTGAGAAGGTATATTATCCCGGCCTTGCTTCGCATCCGCAGCACGAGCTCGCAAAACGACAGCAGTCAGGCTTTGGCGGCATGGTCTCATTTGATACAGGCTCGCTGGAAAACGCACGAAAAGTGCTGGAATCCGTAAAGCTCTGCACGCTCGGCGAGAGCCTTGGAGGTGTCGAATCGCTGATCTCTCACCCCGCGACGATGACCCACGCTTCAGTACCCGCGGAAGCTCGGCAGCAGCTTGGTATAACCGACGGCCTGGTTAGGGTCTCTGTCGGGATCGAGGATGCGGACGATATTTTGGCCGATCTGGATCAGGCTCTTTCGTAACTATATTTCCGCGGGCTTGAAAAAATGCCTTAAATCGCTAAACTTTGAGAACGAAGCGTTTTATGTTCAACGTCGAGGTCCACGCAACATCCCATATAGGAAGAGTCCGAAAGGGCAATGAGGACAATTATCTTCTCCTCGCCATTACGGATGAACGCGCGTGGACGGGATCGCAGTCGGACGATGAATTCATCATCGAAACGCAGACCATCGCGGTGGACGACGGCGGTGTGGTAATGGCGGTCTCGGACGGCATGGGCGGTGCAATGGCCGGCGAGGTCGCAAGTACTATGGCGGTTGAGACCGTCGGCGAAAAACTCCTCGAAGATCTCGCTCCCGGGGTCGAACGCGCGGCCGACGAACACCTACTCATTCACAAACTCCACGAAGCCACGGTTTTCGCGAATCATCTAATACATCAGCAGGGCCGCTCGGATCCTCAATTTCAGGGAATGGGGGCCACTTTCACCGGCATCGGCGTAACGCCGGGTGCTGCCGATATAATTCAGGTCGGCGACAGCCGTGCATATCTGATCCGTAAGGGTGAGATCTATCAGGTAACAAAAGACCAATCGCTGGTGCAGCAGCTGATCGACGCAAACCAGATATCAGAGGCTGAGGCGGAAAAGCATACCCTAAAGAACGTCATTCTGCAGGCACTCGGTGCTCAGAATGAGATCTATCCCGTTTCCGCACGCATCGAGCCTCGGCGGGACGATATTTTCGTTCTTTGCAGCGATGGGCTTTCGAACAAGGTCGGTGCCGGTGAGATGCGTGACGTTATCCTGTCGCATATCGATGAGCTTCAGAAGGCCTGCGCAGAACTCGTGAAAATAGCTAATACCAACGGCGGCGAGGACAATATTACTGTGGTCATAGCGAAATTCACCGGCGATGGATTGCCCGAGGCCGTGGAAGGCGATCTGAAGATGGAATTGATAGATATTGACGGTATCCACGACACAGCCGACCAGGATACCGCCGATCTAAATACTAGCGAAACAGCTTGACCTATTCCCCGCCGCGCCATTCCGGCAGTTCGTTCACTATTCGTTTAACGTAAATTGACGCTCCTCTGACCTCGACCACCTCGACCTTCTCACCTTCCGTTAGCGGTTCCTCGCCTTCGATCGGGAATGCCGTCCAGACAGAGCCGTAAACTTTCACGGCACCTTCGTTCAAGGCACCGCCGCTGTTCTGTGTCACGGTTCCGACTCTTCCCGGAAGTGATTCAACTCCGGTGAGCATCATGCTCTTGTCATCGAGAGAGAAATATTTTGAGAATATCGTCCTCGAGGCCGCAGTCAGCAATGCCGATACTACGAGAAATGCGATCATCTGCCATACGATCCCGCCGCCCGCCAAAGCGACCAATGCTGCTGCGATCGCACCGATGCCGAACCAGAAAAGGACAAATCCTAAGGTGAAGATCTCCGCCACGAGCAAGCCTACTCCCAAGACCAGCCATAATATCCAAGAGATCTGTTCCATAACGTCTTTTCTACCCGCCAACAGTATGGCAATGACCGAGTTAATTTACAACACTTTTGGCTCCTTAATGTATGAATTGTGCGGGATCACACGGATCTGGCACCGCCGACTTTCGTTGTGCAATGGTGACTTTCTGTTCGCGGAAATGATAATCTCAGAAGTCGTGCTGGGGTGGCGGAATTGGTAGACGCCCGGGACTTAAAATCCCGTGTCCTTAGGGGCGTGCGGGTTCGATTCCCGCCCTCAGCACCATTTTCTTTGCAGTCATCCCTGAGCATATTGCATCTCACTGACACGGCAGCTATGCCGTACACCGAAAGCTCAGATATGTCGAAAATAATACAAACGTTTGCGTTGCTTTTTGCGGTCGCTGTTGTGGGAGCGACAATGGTCAATGCACAGCATCCGCGTGTTAAGGCCGAGGCGGAGCGCATAACCGGTGACAAATTTAGCGTTGCGGTCAGAACCCCAAAAGGGGCGAATGTTTATGCCGTGCGTCAGCCATCGAGGCAGATGCTCGCGGCGATAGATAAAGGGCTGACAGAGCTTTTTGCCGTTGCTCGGAAAAACCGCTATACGCGGCGGCTGAACTATTCGGAGTATTCGATCTACATCGCGAACGCCGACCGCACAAAGGACTCTTCCGGCAATTATTCGCCCGACTTCGCAGTGCCTGCGGACCAGTATGCAGGCACGGATTTTGATCAGGGCGGATTCATCTATGCGGCGGGAATGGTGCTGGCCTACAATCCGATGGCGTTCATCATCGCCGAGCACACCCGCGATCTCGGCCGAATGTCGAACGTCGTTCGCTACGAAGGCGAGCATTTAGTGCTGTATCACAATGATCGACGCCGCTACGAAGCCACGAAAGACCACAGCCAAAGTGGTGCCCACCCGATCCTGAACTGAGCCGCTGAAGTTTTGAAAAAAGTTGCTGTAGGGAGGCACCTTTTTTATGATTTTTGCATCAAAAGAACAGGTAAAGCGGCTTCGGCCGCGATACCTAACCGAATTGACCGCGGGATTTCCTCCTGTTGTCATAGCAAAGGGGCCCGGCGTGAAGGGGAGAGCATGCCGGGTCTCTTTTTGCCGTTTATCGGCCGATGTGCCAAAATAACCTTTTTATTTCACACACTTTATTTAAATAGGAAGGTTTAGAAATGGCTGGAAGAAACAAAGTAACTGTGGTCGGTGCCGGGAATGTCGGCGCGACGGCCGCTCATTGGATCGCTTCGAAAGAACTCGCCGACGTTGTTTTGGTAGATATCGTCGAAGGCACGCCGCAAGGCAAATCTCTCGACCTTGCACAGGCCGCACCGATCGACGGATTCGACGTAAAGCTGGTAGGTGCGAATTCGTACGAAGAAACGGCAAATTCCGATGTCGTCATCATAACCGCCGGACTGCCCCGCAAACCGGGAATGAGCCGCGACGATCTGCTTAAGACAAATTCCGATATCGTCTCGGCTGTGACCGATGAGGTAGCGAAATACTCACCGAACGCATTCATTATCGTCGTATCGAATCCGCTTGACGCGATGACGCAGGTGGCGTTTCGCCGTTCGGGTTTCCCGAAAAACCGCGTTATGGGCATGGCCGGCGTTCTGGACGCTGCACGTATGCGGTGTTTCCTCGCCGAGGCTTTAAATGTCTCGGTCGAGAACGTGACAGCGTTCGTGCTCGGCGGCCACGGCGACACGATGGTGCCGCTGCCGCGTTATTCGACCTGTGCCGGCATCCCGATCACGGAGTTGCTGCCTAAAGAACAGATCGACGCGATCGTTGACCGTACCGCGAACGGCGGTGCCGAGATCGTCGGTTTGCTCAAGACCGGCTCTGCATTTTACGCTCCGTCGCTCGGAGCTGTCGAGATGGCTGAGGCGATCCTGAAGGACAAGAAGAAGATACTGCCTTGCGCGGTTTTCCTCGAGGGCGAATACGGCATCAGCAATCTGTTTGTCGGCGTTCCGGTAAAGCTCGGCAAGAACGGTGTCGAGCAGATCATTGAGATATCTCTGTCGAATGACGAGCGTGCGGCACTTCACAAATCAGCCGCCGCGGTTCAGGAGCTTGTCGACATCCTGAACATCTGATCAATCGGCATCAGTTGTTATCTGTTAAAATGACCCGCTCTCAGGAGCGGGTTTTTCTGTAAGTTCCATCAAGAGAGCCGCCCATTATCGCAAATTGTCAATCAACTGTCGATAGCGACTAGCGGCAACAACAAATTGTTGACATTACCACAGTAATGCACTTATTATTGACCCATGAAGACCATCAGTTCAAGATTGACCTCACAAGGCCAAATATCGGTTCCTGCTGAGATCCGCAGGAAACTCGGCATCGGCCCGGGCTCTGTGATCGAATGGGAGGAACGGAACGGCAAAGTTTTTGTAAGGCGTTCGGGCCGGTATTCGTCGGAAGACATTCATCGGTCGCTTTTTGGGTCCGTGCCTAATAAGGCAAGCATCAGTGACATGAAAGAAGGAATTCGCGAACACATTAGGAAAAAGCATGCGAGCGATTGACACGAATGTCCTGATCCGGCTGATCGTACGCGACGATCAGAAGCAGACGGAGCGAGCCGAGAGATTTACAAGCCGCGGGGCGTGGGTGTCGCACCTTGCGCTCGTCGAGACTATTTGGGTATTGACATCGGTGTATGAACGCAACCGGACTCAGATCGAGCGAGCGGTTGAAATGATCCTTGCACACGAAACTCTCGTCGTGCAGGACACTGAAACAGTGGCAATTTCCCTTGCGTTGTTCAAAGCAAGCAAAGGTGTGGATTTTTCAGATTGCATGATGATCGCAACGGCGGTTCGGGCGGGGCACGCTCCCCTCGGAACATTTGATGCAAAATTGGGGCGAGTGGAAGATGCGATACTTATCTAACATCATGATGACAAATTCACGAAGTGAGCCATTCGGCGAAGTTTAGCCAGAGCGGCGTAGATGCCACCGGCAAACGCAGCCACGCGGACGCAACTAAGAAAATGCCGCCTGCAAGAAAGATCTTATTGAGCTTGCCGGACCTCCACCAGTCGCCAAGGATCATCAAGATAACCATCACGCTTGGCACACCGAAGAACCATAGTGGGCCAAAGCTCGCCGTCATGCCGCCGGGAAAACGAGCGATAGCCGGCGGGGCCAGGCATATCATCGTGAGCAGAATCAGCCTCTTATGATCCGCCGCCTTCTTTCGGAAATAGACCGCGGCTCCGAACAATATTGAGAAAACTATCAGATCGCCGAACGGCACTATCATGAACTCCAGCGGCGGAATATCCGCAGGGGCTGCCGCCGTGCCGTACTTGGCGGCCGCGATCGTCAGGTTGAAGCCGCTTACCACCAAAGCGACTGCGATCAAGACGCCGAGAATTCCCAGCTTTTGATGGATCCTGATCCGCTTTGATGAGATCAGATACACCTGCGCGACAAATAGCAGTACCCATGCCGCCATTACGAAACCGTGTACCCAGATGATAGAGCGGGCGATCGGCGGATAATTGAAAAGTGGTTTCAGATAAAAGGTCGGGCCAAATCCGACCAATACAGCGACCACGTAAGCGGCAGCGAAAACCGCAAAAAAACGATGCTCCCAATTTCGATCATGCTTCACCGCGCCGTGTGGACGGCCTTCTTCGGAGAGGTTGGATGCTGACATAGTATTACTTCTATCCATCGGATCATAAGAAAGAATCGGGAGGCATCATAACATACGCTTTCATTTTGAGCACACTTGCTCGGTATTGCGGGGGTTCATTCCAATACCGCAATATCCATTCAGCCTGACCGAGATAATCGGTCAAATTGACCTGATAGCTGTCAGAACTCATCGTCGGCTATTCGCCTAAACCCAGTAAATACTTCATTTACCTTAGTGGCACGCTCCTTGTAGTAGGATTGGCGACGGTTTGTGCCGTCTATTCCGGAGCCCCGGAATTGGAGCGTATAGAATGAAGATCAAACTTTTCGGATTTGAAACAACCAGGCGATTTGCGGCGATCGCGATCCTCGCGTCGTTCGTATTCACCAACGTGTTCGCGGTAAATGCTATCAGGAGCGATTCAGTCAGGCTCGTTACCGCGAACCCCGCAACAGAAAAATTCACGACCGACCTGACAAGGCTCGGCCGAGAAGGCCGTTTACATGAGAGCATGGATCATGAGAAAGAGACCTCGCGTCTTATTCAGATCCTTGCTGATGGCGGTATGCAGCAGCCGGTAATTATCTCTGACAATAAAGAAGCTCAAGAGATCATCGTCGAACAGGCTGCGATCCGCATCGCGAAAGGCAGCGTGCCGGCAGCCCTCGCAAACCGGACCATCCTCAAGATCGAGACGGACACACTCTTCTCGAACGCCCGCTCACGTGAGGAAGCAGCCGCGGTTGTTGAACAGATCACGGCAGATGCCATCGCATCGAAAGGCCGTATCATTCTCTTTGCAGATGATATCTCGGCCTTCGTCGGTGCTACTGCCGCGACCGATGCCATTTTCAAGGGCATCACTGAAGGAACGCTTGTCATGATCGGCGGCAGCTCGGCCGCCGTTTATGACGAGCGTATCGCCGGCGACGCTGAGGTGAACGGCTATTTTGCCGGTATCCTCGTAACCGATCGCAGTTCACAAACCGCGTCGTTCGACAGCGACACAAATGAATTCGGCTACCGTGGTGACAACGTCTCGCCTGATCTTCGCGAGATGATGGCACAGGACCCGAGCGGAAACACGCGCGTTGACGTCATTCTGCAGGCAAAGGACGCTGACAACGGCGCACTGCGTTCGATGTTGGCTGACGGCTCGGCTCGCATCACGGACCGTATCGGCAACACGGATACGATGGTGGTAAATCTTCCGCTTCGTGCTCTTACTACGCTTTCTTCGAGCGGCCTTATCAACTACGTTTCTCCTGACCGCAAACTTCGCGGCGTTAATCACGTAAACGATACGACCGGTACGAATCTGATGCGTTCGCAGCCGGCGCTGAACGGACGTTCGGCCTATACGCTTGACGGTTCTGGCATAGGCATCGCCATCGTTGATTCCGGCATCTTTGCAAACCACAACGGTTTTAAGAGCGGGAGCACGAGCCGCATCGTTGCCAACGTAAACTTCACGAACGGCAACATCAACGACACAGCGGACATTTACGGCCACGGAACACACGTCGCCGGACTCGCGGCAGGAAACTCGAACCAGAACGGCGGTGCATACCGCGGCGTCGCGACCAACGCCAACATCATCAGCGTTAAGGTACTCAATGGCGACGGTCTCGGAAACACGTCGTGGCTGCTCAACGCTCTGCAGTGGATACTTGACAACCGCACAACGCACAACATTCGCGTCGTCAACATGAGCCTCAGCACGACGGCAGTCGATACATATACAAATGATCCGATCTGCGTCAAGGTTCGTCAGCTGACAGAAGCCGGCGTAGTCGTTGTTGCGGCCGCGGGCAACCGCGGAAAGGCCGCGAACGGTACGAAGACCTACGGCCGCATCGGCAGCCCGGGCATCAGCCCTTATGCCCTGACCGTAGGAGCAGCGAACTCGTTCGGCACGAATAACCGAAATGACGATGCGATCGCGTCGTTCTCGTCGCGCGGACCTTCACGCGGGTTCTATACGAATTCTGCAGGCGTCAAGATCTACGACAATCTGATCAAACCGGATATCGTTGCACCGGGCAATCGCCTCGTTTCGTACAAGGCACCGAACAACCGGATGGCGATAAACAATCCGGGACTGGAAACGGACGGAACAAATACCAGCGATTCCAACATGTACATGAGCGGCACTTCGATGTCGTCGCCGGTCGTTGCCGGTGCCGCGGCTCTGCTGCTTCAGGTCAATCCGAACCTCACACCGCAGATGATCAAGATGATCATGCAGTATTCGGCCCAGCCGATCGCAGGCGCTGACATGCTCGAACAAGGTGCAGGCCAGCTCAATCTTGACGGTGCTGTCCGTCTCGCACGTTCGCTGAAGACCGATGTTGATTTCAACACGTTGGCCAAAGGCAATTCGCTTACGCCGTATGGTTGGACGATGCCGGCCACAACGACCACGATCAACGGGAACACTTTTCCTTGGGCACAAATGATCATTGCCGGCCATAGTATCGTCAAAGGCGACAATCTCGTAAGACAGTTTCAGACAGTTTACAAACGAAACAACACCTTCAAATCCGGTATAAGCGTAACGCTCGGCGTCTTTTCTGTTAATACATATTTCTACACCTCAGGGCTAACGGTAACTCCCGAAGTAACCGTCAGCAATGGCGGCTCTGGCGGCAGCGGATCTGTGGTGCTGGCATCCGGCGTCCTCGTGGGTGACGGTGTACTTGTTGGCGATGGCGTCCTCGTCGGTGACGGTGTCCTTGTCGGTGACGGTGTTCTGATTGGGGACGGCGTCCTTATAGGAGACAGCGTTCTTCTCGGCGATGATACGCCGGCGATGCAATAGGAAACCATCGGACATAGGAAAAGCCACCAAAAGGAGAAAGGATATGTATAGCCAGCTAAAGACCCACAAACATGCTATACGCGAACTGCGCCTCGCGGCACCGATATCGGCAGCCGCAACGGTACAGCCGGCCCAAGCTCTGACAGCGGCCGACACGCAGGAAGTGCTTTCGTTCCTCAGGATCAGGCCGGTTCACACTATCGTGATGACCAGCTTAATACTGGATAACGGGATCGAAAGCGAATTGAACCGCGGGACGTTCTTCGGATATCGCAACACAAAAGGCGAACTCGAAGGCGTGGCCCTCATCGGGCATTCGACGCTAGTCGAGGCTAGGTCGGACGAGGCCCTCGCGTCATTGGCGGCGGCCGCTCGCAAACCGTCGGTACCCATCCACATGATCATGTCAGGCGGCGATACGGCCGAAAGATTCTACGATCTGATGACGGACGGACGTTCTGAACCAAGGCTGAAATGCGAAGAGGCTCTGTTTGAAGCGTCGTTCCCATATCTCGTTCGCGAGTGTACGTGGAAACTTGAGAACGCGACGATGGCAGATCTCCTCTCGGTCGCCGAGGCTCAGGCAGAGGTCGCATTTATCGAATGCGGCGTCGATCCGATGGCCCGCGATCGAGAAGGGTTCCTAAAGCGCGTAGCTCGCAGGATCGAGCAAAATCGTGTTTTCGTCGTCAGGGACGGCGATAAGATGGTCTTCAAAGCCGACATCATCTCCGAAACCGAAGATGCGGCCTATTTAGAGGGCATTTATGTCCCTCCAGACTATCGCGGACGCGGTGTTGCTGCTGAATGCCTGTCGCGGCTGACGCTTCAGCTGCTGGATCGCGTGGACAACATCTGCCTGCTCAGCAATGTAGATTTTGGATACGCCCACAAGAGCTTTGAGAAGGCAGGCTACCGCCGGACCGATCAATGCGTAACGCTGTTTGTTTAAGAAAATAAATCTAGACAAACATTATTGAAAGTTGGATAATTAGGGAGGCTGCATGCGGCCTCCATTGCTCTTTTGAGTGAAAGGCCGGCATTCGCCCTTCCCCCTCGTTTGCTCCCGACCTCTCGAAAAAACGGCCGCATAGGCCTACCGCATTCAGATCCCTTCTCGTTGAGGCGATGACACTATCGAGCAAGACCGACAGATACATGGCGACTGTTATCGTCGCCGGGGCTCTGTGCGTTTTGATCTCGATCTTGAATTTTGACATAACGCGTGTCGATATCTACCTGCTTCTGCTCGGCGTTTTCGCGATACTTGTCGGTTCCCGCATAACTCTTCGCATACCGAAGTTCAAATCGCACATTTCCGTCTCAGATACTTTCGTCTTCCTCGCACTGCTTCTTTACGGCGGCGAATACGCGACGATCTTGGCCGCGGTCGAGGCGGCGGCCTCATCTTGGCGGTTCTGCAACAGAAAGCTCACGGTGTTTTTCAATGCCGCGACGATGGCGGTCTCGACAAGTGCGGTCGTGGTCGTTCTTAAGGTTTCGGGTTTTTACGAGGCTGTGCTTTCTCACGGTTCTGCAAACGTCAGCCGAGACTTCATCATCGGTCTCTCACTGATCGCATTGGTCCAGTTTCTGGCGAACACGCTGCTCGCTTCCGCATATGACGTGCTGAGAGATTCGACCTCGCTTACAGAAACGTGGAAGAGTAAATACCTTTGGTCGTACATCACGTATTTTGTCGGCGCCGGCAGTGCAGGCATCATGGTTCAGATGGCGGGATACATGGGCCTCGGAACTATGCTGGCCGTTTTTCCGGTCATCGGGTTCATCTTCTACACCTATCGAATGTATCTCAAGAACGTTGAGATATCGGTGCAGCAGGCGGAGCAGGCAGAGCAATACGCGAAGATCCTCGAATCGCAATCGAACGCCTTGCGTGAATCCGAGGACCGTTTCCGCAGCGCGTTCGACCATGCCCCGATCGGAATTGCATTGGTCTCGCCGCTCGGCAAATGGCTCAAGGTCAACCGGGCTCTCACTGATATATTGGGCTATAGCGAGGAGGAATTTCTTAATATCGATTTTCAATCGCTGACGCTGCCTGAAGACCTCGGCAATTCGCTGATCAAGGTCCACGAACTGCTTTCCGGCCGTATTTCCAACTGCCAAATGGAACAGCGTTACGTTCATTCAACGGGCAAGGTGGTATGGGCTTCCTGGAGCGCATCTGCCGCAGCCGATGAAAATGCCGCTCAGCCAAACCTCATATTTCAGATACAGGACATAACCGAGAAAAAGGCGGTCGAGGAAAAACTGCAGCACGATGCAACGCACGATGCGCTAACGGGATTGCCGAACCGGGCCCTTTTCATGTCGCAGCTTGGGGCTGCCCTCGAAAAGTCACGCCAGATCGTCGGCTACCGCGTGTGTGTCCTTTTCATTGATCTTGACCGGTTCAAGTATGTAAATGACAGTTTGGGACATCTGATCGGCGACGAACTTCTTCGCGAGATCTCGCGCAGGCTGCGCGATTGCCTTCGTCCTTCGGACATGGTCGCTCGCCTCGGAGGGGACGAATTCACGATCCTCGTCGAGGGAAAATACGATACATCGGAAGTAACGAACATCGCTGACCGCATTCAGAAGAAATTCGGCATACCGTTCGACCTGAACGGGCATGAGGTCTATAGCTCTGCGAGTATCGGAATACTGCATGCCTCCGGCTCTCATTACCTGCCTGAGGACGTGATGCGCGATGCCGATACTGCTATGTATCAGGCAAAGCGGTCAGGCAAGGCACGGCACGAGACCTTTGATGAGCAAATGCACAAAGCGGCAAAGGAAACGCTCAAACTTGAAACGGATCTGCGCCGAGCTCTCGAAAGACGAGAGATCGATATCCATTATCAGCCGATCTATTCATTGAGCGAAGGTTCCGTAACCTGCCTCGAAACGCTCGCGCGGTGGACACATCCTGAATTCGGCCCTATCCCGGCGAATCGATTCATTGCCCTGGCCGAAGAGATCGGGCTGATCGATAAGCTGTGCGAACAAATGCTGGAAAAGGCATGCAGAGAGATAGGCAGGTTGAACTCTGCGGCGGGCCTTTCTATCAGCCTAAATCTTTCTTGCCGCCAGTTCGCAAAAACGGATCTGATCGAAAGCATCGACTCCATTCTTGCAAATGGGGGAT
Source organism: Acidobacteriota bacterium (assembly GCA_019639155.1). GTDB lineage: Bacteria > Acidobacteriota > Blastocatellia > Pyrinomonadales > Pyrinomonadaceae > OLB17. Next base: position 277,112 of record JAHBSJ010000002.1, read on the forward strand.
TCTCTCATCGCCGCCTAAAACTCGAGATAACCGAATCCGTTCTTTTTGAACATCACGAGCGTGCCGTGAGCATGCTAAATGAGTTGAACGGCCGCGGGGTCCAAATAAATATTGACGATTTCGGCACAGGCTATTCGAACCTTGGATATTTGACGCAACTTCCCGTTTCTGCCATTAAGATCGACCGGTCTTTCATCTCGATGATCGACCGCGACGGCAATAATGACGATCTCGTAAAAGCCATCATTACCCTCGCCCGCAATCTTAGGCTCGACGTTATTGCGGAAGGAGTTGAATACGAAAGCCAGCTGGAAGTGCTCACAAAGCATGGCTGTGAATATGCTCAGGGCTTCTATTTTGCTCCCCCGATGGATATTACGATGCTTGCCGCATTCCTGGGCGAGCCTTCGCCTTCACCCATAGATACTGTCGGCGGCATTAACATACATCCCGTCCTCCAATAGATCTTCCGACAATACAACGTTTGACCAACCCGTGAACGGAAAGGACAATTGAGTTGTCTATGTACCGTCGCCCGAAGTCGCTTGAAGTGCTTGACGAGATCCGCATCGAAATGGCTCGCGAAGCTGATTTTGATGCCGACCTGTTTGCCGAGAATGTCCGGTCGGGGTACGTTCGGACCAAAAAGGCCGATGAACGAAAGACCCCGACGAAGCCGCGCAAACGGCGCAGGCTGACAGTGAAGGGAACTGAATGATTCGCTACTTGATATCGATCTCTTTGATCGCCCTTACGGTCGCGGCTTCCGCCGCGATATTTTTCCCTGATCATTGGATACATCGGTATGACGATCTGATTTCTCGTCAGGCACGGATCTACAGGCTGGATGAGAAGCTCGTGTGGAGCATCATTTATGAGGAAACCTACTTCAGAGCGTGGAAGACGGGAGCGGCCGATGAGGTCGGCCTGATGCAGATCACGCCGGCCGTGGCCCGTGAGTGGGCCCGTGAGACGGGCTTCAAAGAATTTGAACGTGAGGCGGCGGAAAATGTCGGGACGTTCATTTCAGACCCCGAACGCAACATTCAGATCGGCTGTTGGTATTTGGAAAAACTGCGTGAGCAATACCGTGGGCGCTCCGCAGAGACCGCCATGACGCTTGCGGCGTACAATGCCGGGCCCAGCCGCGTCGAAGAATGGACACGCGGAACGGACGCCGCAGCGATCTCCGAATCCGACTTCATTTCTCGGATCGGGATCCCATCGACCAGAGCATACGTTTCATCGATACTCACAAGATATCGAACTGAAAAGAAACCCAGCTAGAATGAGAGTACTTTCCGCGGAATACGTATTGCCCGTCGGTTCACCGCCCATCAAGAACGGCGCGGTCGCGATCGAAGAAGGCCGCATTGCTGCGGTTGGCGATATAAAGGCGATCGCCGAAAGTTACCCTGATGCCGAGAACACACACTTCCCTGCCGCGGCCATTCTCCCGGGACTTGTGAATTGCCATTCGCATCTCGAGGTGACGGCGCTTCGCGGAGCTTTGGATGACGTCGAACATGATTTTCGAAGCTGGCTTCTGAGACTCAACGACCTCCGCGGAGAGATGACGGACGACGATATTCTCAACTCGGCCCTTCTTGGAGCAAAGGAGGGTGCCGCCGCAGGTGTTACTTGTTTCGGCGATATCGGCAGATTCGGCCATGCCGGAATGACTGCATTGAAACAGATAGGGCTCCGCGGGATCGTGTTTCAGGAAACAGAATTCTCGCCGGATTCTCGAACTGCCACGGAGGATCTGAAGGCCCTCGCCGAGCGGTTCGATGAGCTTGCAGCACAGGCGACGCCGCTCGTCCAAATTGGAATTTCGCCGCATTCGCCGTACACCGTCAGCTCCTCGCTTTTCGAATCCATCGCACAGTTCTCGATAATGAATCGGGTGCCGATCACCATACATGTTTCCGAATCACGGGAAGAGATGGATCTTCTGATAAATGGCTCGGGCTTTTTTACAGAGGTTTACGATAAGTTCGGAGTCGAGTGGCACAGTCCGCATTGTTCACCGATCGAATATCTCGAACGCCTCGGCGTCCTGGCGGCGCGTCCGCTGCTTGCACATTGCGTTCACGCGTCGGATAGTGATCTCGAACGCATTGCAGCATACGGTGCACGCATCGCACATTGCCCACGTTCAAACGCGAAATTCGGCCACGGCACCGCACCGCTCGCAAAGATGCTCTCGGCGGGCAACACGGTCGGGCTTGGTAGCGATTCTGTGGCAAGCAGCAACTCGTGCGACCTTATAGAAGAGGCTCGGACTGCCGCGTATTTTTCGCGAAATCTAGACCCCGAAAGTGGATTTATTTCTGCTGCCAAAGCCATCGAGATGGCCACGCTTGGCGGAGCCGCCGCACTTGGAATGGCTGATGAGATAGGGTCACTTGAGCCGGGCAAGCAGGCCGACCTGGCCGTGGTCTCATTGTCGAGTACGGCTCAGCTGCCGATCCACGACATAGAGGCCGCGATCGTCTTTTCGTCAAATGCCCGCGACATTGCCATGACGATGGTTGCGGGCCGAGCGGTCTACGAGCGGGAAGAAACGCCTTCCGCTACTTGGCCAACGTTGCCTCAAGGTCTTTGAGCAGCGACGCCGGGGTCCAATCGCTTCCCGGGATCACCTTTGCCACCTTTCCGTCGGGGCCTATTACTATTGTCCTCAGCGAATGGCGGAACTGTGTCTTGTCTTCCGGGTCGATCTCGTAACGAAGTCCGTAGAAATCAGCGATCTTTCGTACCTCAGCATCGCTGCCCACAGCCAGGCTCCATACTGAGAAATCAGGTTTGGCGTCCTTGCCTAAATAGCCAAGGCCATAAGAACGCAGTTTCGCAGGTGTGTCGTTTTCCGGGTCGAAAGAAATGCTCAGCAGCCGCACCTTATCGCGAATTTCGCTCTGTTCGGGCTTTTGTAATTCCAGCGCGACATCGCTGAAATTCGTTGACATCTTTATGCAGAATTCCGCGAGCGGGCATCGCGCGTATATGAACGTTATGCCGAGTGCCTTGCCCTTGAAATCGGCCATCGTAATGGCCTTGCCGTCCTGATTCGTCAGTTTGAAATCAGGTGCAGGATTACCGACCTGTGCAAATTTCTGATTGACCTCGACATTCTCATCGCCCTCGACCGTCGTGGCGACGATCGCGATGTTCTCAAGCCAGTAAGGATCCTTTGCGGCGCTGTTAAATACCATTTCAGCCTGCACCTGAACGCCCGGACGCAGTTCGTCCCAGACCCAATCGGATTTGATGGGGAAATCCATCGTCATCGCATCCATAAAGCCTTCGATATCCTCGTGATGGATCTTTGCCAGCTTGTTCTCCTTATCGACGGAGATGACCTTGCCCTTCATTGGATAGCGCTTCTCGGCGCCCTTGTTCTCATCTGCCTTGGTACAGGCAAATCCGGCTGATAGTGCGAGTAATATTAATGCAGCAAAATACTTTTTCATCGGCTAATACTGGCGGAGGGCGAATTTGGACGCAAACGATCGTCGTAGATCAGTCGATACATACGGTAATTCGACATGACCTTTATTACGTAATCTTTGGTCTGCGAAAACATGATCTCAGGAACATAGAAGCCCGGATCATCTGACCTGGATCGCACAAGCCACCTTTTCATATTATCATCCCCGCCGTTGTAGCTCGCAATCACTGCCTCGGGTTGATTCGGAAACTGACGAGACAACTCGCCGACATAGTTTCCGGCAAGTTTTATGGACGTCGGCGGATAAAACAGGTCATCGATCGCAAAATTTTCTATCTTCGCTGCAGCAGCGATCCGCAATGCGGTTGAGGGAATGAACTGCAGGATTCCGCGAGCCGCGGCGACCGATTTCACGTCTGCCCGAAATCCGGATTCTTGCCGCATTATTGCCAGGAGCATTCGCGGATCGACCTTATTCGCGTCGGCCGCTGCGAGCAGTTCGCCTGCGAACGGCGTCGGATAAAATAATAACCCCAGTTCGGTCGGGATCAGATCAGGCGGCAGATCGGCCGGCGTATTTTTCCAGATCGGATCGACAACGGCTAATGCGAGGTCGGCACGTCCGCCCTTTGCAAAGATCTCAGCTGAATTCATTCCCGAAGCGTTCGGCGCCTTCAGCAAGATCGCGTCATCGTAAATGCCGAGCGTTGAAAATACGTCCTTTGGCCCGGACTGCTTCTCGGATGCCTTTGGGATCTGTTTAAAACGCGGAAGCGTCTTCAGCGATGCATCGCGAACGCTGCGGGCCTGCTCTGCATACGATGACGCCGGATCGATACGCAATAATGCCGAGGCCGCAGAGAAACGCTCTTCTGCATTCTTCGAATCAAGCGCATTTGCGAGTGCAGCGGCCTTTTGACGCACGGCTTCGGAACTCTCTTTGCCGGCTGCAAGCTTTTGCAATCTTTCGGTAGCGAGCATTCCAAAATACTCATTTCGGCCTTCAGGAAGTGAAAGATAATTATCGACGGCTTCTCCGACGCGTTTCAGCTTTTCAAGCGTTGCCGCTTTCAGGAATGTGATCTCATTCTTGGTCGCCCCGCCCGGAACTGCGTAGCCGCCGAGGTCATTGAACATCGTGAGACGGTCAAGTTCTGTGAGAGCAAGCTGCCATTCCTGGCGAGCTAACAAAATGCGGGCCTTCGCAAACACCGCCTGAGCCTCAGCCCGTTTGCCGCGAAACGCCTCGGCTGTACGATCGCACCATGACATCGCCGATATCTCGTCGCCCGCATCACGAGACACGTCCACGATGTTAAGGTACGCACGATCGAGTCTTTCGTCATTCGGGAATCGTGCGATGAAACTTCGATAACGTGTAGTTGATTCCCTCGTCTTCCCAACGCGCGCATATGCCGAGGCCGCCTGCAGCAGTGCATCCTTTGCGAAAGAGCTGTCGGCGTGGATCTCCAAAATACGCTCGTACCACTTTATTGCTTCACTGTGGTCCTGTGACTGGGTGTAGCCGCGGCCGATCTGAAAGATCGCCTCAGCGACGCTTCCGGAATCCGGATGGTCGTTGAGAATAGCGAGAAAATGCCGCCTCGCCGCCGCAAATTCACGATTGAACTGATAGACACCGCCGCGCCGCATATGCTCGGCTTCAGAAAGTTTCGGAGTTGCTGCGGAATTGTCGTCCGTCCCCGAATCAATGACATCCAAATTCAATACAGCCCGCAATGCCGTATCGTCAGGTTGTTTAGCGTCAGGGGCTTCTGCGAGCAGCTTTTCAAAGACCGCCCGCGCCTCCGATGTCTTTCCCTGCTGCAGCAGGACCTCGCCGAACTCACCGGCCAAGTCTCGCCGAGTGGACGATGCAGAGCCCTGCGGCAAACCCCGCTTTGCGAGCGTTGCCGCCGCCTCGCCGAAATTCCCGGTTTCGGCAGCATTCTTGGCGATGCGTTCCTGTGCGCCGTATGCTGCTTCGTTTTTTGGCAGAACGAGGACCGCATCACGCAGCAGAAGCCTTTCGAGCAGCGGATTCCCCGTGCTTCGGGCTACTTGCGACATGCGCCCGTCGATGATCTGCGTTACCGCGGCGTCGCCCGAAATGACGCCTGCGAACTCTTCCAACGCTGTCGAATGCCTTCCTTCGCGTTCAGCGATACGTGCGGAGAGCAATCCAAAATTCCCTTTCCGGAATGCGTCATCGTCACGGCCTCTGAACGTGGCAAGCTCGCCCGCTGCCTCTTCGTATCTTCGCTGTTTATAAAGGTCCACCGCAGAAACAGCGGCGGGATCGTTTGCAGATGCCGGCAGCGAAAGCTGAACGATCAGCAGGAATGCAACGGAAATTCTGACTGCGGGCAGCAAGATCACCTCAATGTAACGAGCGAGAAATTTCGCGTCAGGCCGTCGTTCTCGTTCCTGACCGATATGAGAATGTTATCCAGCGTCCGGTTGTTTTTCCACAGTCTGCGCACGCGAAACGTGATATCCGCCGAAGCGTTCGGTGCGACCGCGGCAGTGATGTCAGGTGTGACCGCAACGATCCAGCGGCGTTGGTCTACGAACGCTCGATAGCTGGCCGGCGTTGAACTTCGATTCGTTACCGTAACGGTGAATATCGTTTCGGCTCCTGCGGGCGTCGGGACGTTTGGCGTCGCCGGCGTCAATTCGATGCCGCTGTCGCGCTGCGCAGAAGTCAGACCGGTCTGAAATTCGCTTCCCCAAACCTGCTTCCAGCGGCCTTCGATGCCTTTCAGATAAAGATCGAAGAACGCCGTCAACAGACGCCGCGTTTCGGCAAGTTGCTGGGCACGCGTGATCGTGCCGCTGTCACAGCCGATGCCGTTCGACTCTTGAAAACCGCAATGCCAGCCGCCCTGTATGACCGGAAGCATCTTCGGCGCGCGTCCGGCGTTGTACATCAATTGACCGTTCGACGATACAGGGACGATAGTATCGGAACTTCCCGAGATAAGGCTGACGGGGACGTTGACGTTGGTCACTGCGGCCGTCGCCGAAGGATTCGTTTCCGCAGCGGCAAGATTGGCGAGTGCCTTTATTCGCGGATCCTGAGATGCCGCCAAAATGCTCGCTCCGCCGCCCATCGAATGGCCGCTCGCTCCGTAACGCGCAGTTGCGACCTGGTTGAAGAGAAATGAACTCTGTTCACCGTTTTGCTGCGTCAGGTAATCCAGTGAGAAACGAAGATCGTTGGCAAAATTTTGATGGCTGGGGAAAAGCCCGCTTTCCGAATCGGACGCGATAACGAAATATCCGTGCGTTGCGAGATGATTGAGCGTCGATTGATAGGTCGAGACGGCCTGCAAAAAACCGTGGCCGAATGTTATCGCGGGATACGGCGCTCCGGCACCGTTGTATGCAGCATTCTGGCCGTTCGCCGCTGCCGGATAATAGAGTCGTGCGGTAAAGGTAGAACTGTTCGGCCGCGTAATAGTCACACTTCGCCAGCCGGCAGCGTACGGGCCGGGTTGCGACAACGGGTCCGCCTGAGCGAAAACGCCCGCGGCCAAAACGAAAATGATGAGCAAACCCCTTGTCATATAGTGCGATTCTATATTCACGGCAATATAACGGCAAACTGACAATAAAACGCTCTTCGGCTATGATGATGTTCGTATGCCCGCTCAACTTTTACAAGGAAAACCTATCGCCGAGGCAATTAAGTCCGAAGTCGCAGCGGAGGTCATGGGGTTGCACTTTCGCCCGGGCTTGGCAGTCGTCCGCGTGGGCGAAGATCCGGCATCTGCGGTTTATGTCGGCAGCAAAGTAAGAACGACCGAAGAGCTCGGTATGTATTCCGAGCACATTCATATGCAGCCCGACATCACACAGGCCGAGCTGCTGAATATTGTTCGCGAGCTCAACGCCCGCAACGATATTGACGGTATTCTGGTCCAGTTGCCGCTTCCCGGACACATAAACGACCGGGAGATATTGGAGGCGATCGATCCGGCAAAGGACGTTGACGGCTTTCATCCGATGAATGTAGGACGTCTCTCGCAGGGGCTAGAGTCGCTTGTCCCCTGCACGCCGGCGGGCGTGATAGAGATATTGAAACGCTCGAATATTGAGATCGCCGGCCGCCACGCAGTGGTCATCGGCCGCAGCAATATCGTCGGCAAGCCGATGGCAATGCTGCTGCTGCAGGAAAATGCCACGGTGACCATCTGTCATTCGCGAACGCGCGATCTGCCCGCGATAACCAGACAGGCTGACATTCTGATAGCGGCCATAGGACGTGCCGGTTTTGTTCGCGGCGAGCATATCGGTGAGAACGCCGCAGTCGTGGATGTCGGTATCAATAACGTGTCAGATAAGGACTTTGCTGCTGAACTCTTCTCGGAAGAAGACCTGCCGAAACGCCTTGCCGCGATCGAAAAACGCGGCTTCACGCTTGTGGGCGACGTCAATCCGAAAGAGGCGATGGAACGTGCCGGCTCATTCACGCCCGTGCCCGGCGGCGTCGGACTGCTGACCGTAGCGATGTTAATGAAAAATACTGTGGCGGCGGCCGTAATGCGCCGCGGTGCCTGAATATTATGAACTTCCAAGATTACCAATCTGCGGCGAGTAAGACCGCACTTTATCCGCGTCGGCTAGAGAACCTCGAATATCCGACGCTGGGCCTTGCAGGCGAAGCGGGCGAGGTGGCCAACATCGTCAAGAAGATACAGCGCGATCACGGCGGCGTTCTGAACGAAGAGTTTCGGGGCAAGCTGAAGGACGAGCTGGGCGACGTTCTGTGGTACATCTCCGCCTGTGCTGATGAGCTTGGCCTGTCGCTCAGCGAGATCGCCGAATACAACGTGGACAAACTTGCCAAGCGTCACGGAAAATAGCGCTCGATGCTGAAGGTCGGCCTCACGGGTTCCATCGCGGTCGGAAAATCCTACGTTTGCGAATGCTTTCGCGAACTCGGCTGCCATGTGCTCGATGCTGACCTCACGGCACGCCGGGTCGTCGAGCCGGGGACGCCGGGCCTTGCACGCATAGTTGCGGAATTCGGTGGTGCGATACTGCTTGACGACGGTTCGCTGGATCGCAAGAAACTTGGTTCCATCGTTTTTGGGAATGAAAAGAAAAGGCTGCTTCTGAACTCGATCGTTCATCCGCTCGTGATCCGGGCACAGGACAACTGGCTGACAGGCATCGAGGCGGAAGACCCCAGCGGGATCGCGATCATCGACGCGGCACTGATGATCGAATCCGGAGGTTACAAACGTTTTAACAAATTGATTGTCGTCTGGTGCAAACCTGATATACAATTGCAGCGTCTTATCTCCAGAGACGGCTTAACGGCGGAAGAGGCGCTCAAACGCATAAGTTCGCAAATGCCGCAGGAGGAGAAAAAGCAGTACGCAGACTTTCTTATCGACACGTCCGACGGTTTCGAAGATACGCGGAGACAAGTGCGGCAGGTTTTCAGTTCACTAAATGAGATCGACTCAAGAGATAGCAGATCGGATCACTCAGCCCGTTAGATCGGGCTTTTTGCTATTTGCTTTTCTTTTGCTTTCTTTCGTTTTCTCTGCCTGCGAAGCGGTCGAGAGCCCGAAAGGCGCCGCGTATTATTCGAAGGTCGCAACACCCCTCAAGAAAGAACTCCGTTGGAGCAACGGCGGTTCGCCGAAACATATAGATCCTGCTTTTGCCGCCGCCCCACCCGAAACCGACATCGTGCGGTCGGTTTACGAAGGCCTGACCTCGCTGGACGGAACTTCGCTGAAAGCAGTACCCGCCGTTGCCGAATCGTGGGAAACCTCTGAGGACAAGAAGGAGTGGACATTCCGCCTCCGAAAAGACGCCAAGTGGTCGAATGGCGATGCGGTAACGGCCGACGATTTTATCAGGTCTTGGAAACGCCTTGCCGCTCTTCGCGAAAAAGCGGCGAATAACGAATTGCTGCTCAATATAAAAGGCGTCGCCGAGATAATGGCTCCGTCAAAAGAAACCGATGTTCCGGAGGATCCTTTCATGCTGCAGATCGACCCCACAGCGGACGCGGAAACTGCCGGATCGCCGACGCCGACGCCACCGCCGGCTGCAAAATTGACTGAGCAGGAGTCTCCTCCATCGCCGATGCCTGCGATAAAGCTCGGCTTTGAGTCTATAGATGAACGGACGATACGCATTTCGCTGGTCGAACCGGACCCATCGCTGCCGCGGCTGATGGCTGACCCTATCTTTAGCCCCATTCATCGATCGGATATCAAAGAAGCATTTACGCCTGTCGAAAGGCCGAAGGTTACGAACGGTCCTTTTGTTATCGAGAACATCTCGAACGCCGCCATCGCGGTCTCTCGGTCCGAGCGATACTGGAACGCCCGCTCGGTCGGGCTCGACCGTATCGAGTTCATCTCAATGCCGACTGCGGAAACCGCTTTGCAGGCATACAGGGGCGGGAAACTCGATGTCATTACCAATGCGAATTTCGAACCGCTCGCTCTCAAGTTGCTGGCACCGTACGAGGACTTTCGCACGACGGTTCATTCCGCTCTTAACTTTTACGAATTCAACGACTCTCGTCCTCCGTTCTCGGACCGCCGTGTTCGGCTGGCCCTGGCGACCGCCATCGACCGCGAAAGGCTGGCCGAGACCGAAATGACAGGCAGTGTGGAGCCCGCTTATTCTTTCCTGCCGCTGAGTGAATCGAAAGAAGCTCGTTTCGAGCATGATGTTGAGGCAGCCAAGGCTTCGTTGTCCGCTGCGGGGTTTGCCGACGGCAAAGGTTTCCCGACCGTCAAACTCGTCGTCAACAGAAACAACGTCCAGCAAAAGGTCGCCCGTGCTGTCGCAAAGATGTGGAAGGAGGAGCTCAACGTAGAGACCGAGATCGTCGTAAAAGAAGCCGCCGAGATGGACGCTGCAAGAAGGTCGGGTGATTTTGACCTGATACGACGCGGAGTAGTGCTGCCGTCGCCAAATGAAACGGCGAGTTTGATGGCAATTTTCGATCGACGAAACAAGGCCGCGATACAAACGTCTCCCTCACCGGCGGGGACGCCGATCCCTCAGAGCCCATCGACACCGGCAAACACGAATTTCTCCGCTGCTTCACCGACGCCCGCTGCCGAAGACACGCTTACCGAACTTTCGGCTATTTACGATGTGGAAGCAATTCCGTTATACTTCCCTCGTTCGTACGCTTTGGTGCAGCCGTATGTTCAAGGCTTTGACCTCAACGGCATTGATTCACCTTCGGTCGGCTCGCTCAGCGTAAATACCGCTTGGGCAGCAGCCGGCATATTCTAAACGGTCTTTTTTATGAACCGTTCCGTCGGCAAGATATTATCTTTTAGCCTGATAGCGGCCCTGCTGTTCTCGGTGCTGTCGTGTTCCCGCGTTGACAGCGGAAACTATTTCGGCCGTACCGTACCGCCGGACGACAACGTTCTTCGTTATGTTTCAGGCGCTGAACCTGAGTCATTTGACCCGCACATCTCGTCGGGCCAGCCGGAGGCACGTATATACATGGCCCTTTTCGACGGATTGGTCGAAAACGATCCGAAGACCTTGCTGCCGATCCCCGCGATCGCGAAAAGTTGGCAGATCAGCAGTAACGTCGATGTCTTCGTTTTCAAGCTCCGCGACAATGCAAAATGGAGTGACGGCACCCCGATCTCAGCTAACGACTTCGTGTATTCCTTTCGACGAGGATTCGATGCCGAAACTCTCTCGCGGACCGCAAGTCTCGGCTATTTCATTCGATATTCGGAAGACTTCAATAATGGTGACGTCTTCGTCAAGAAAGATGGCAGATTCCTTCTTGAACATGAGGTGAACGGCACCGAGCCGTACACCGTTAACGCGTTCGGACCGGAGACAGAGTTTGCGAAATTTATCAATGGGCCAACCCGCCTAACTCTCCCGGGCGATGAAAAGGAACGGGCAAAGCTTTTTGAGAAGGATGAAAAGCTTCGCATGGCGGTCGATGGGGCCGAGTTCGTTCCCGTAAGCGCAGAAGACATCGGCGTCGAAGCGGTCGATGATATGACGCTTCGGCTAACGCTTCGTCAAAGCGCGCCGTTCTTTCTCGGCCTCCTCGCCCATCAGTTCTTTCGGCCGGTTCCGCGGCACATCGTAGAAAAACACGGCCGCGACTGGACCAAACCCGAAAACATCGTCACCAACGGAGCATTCAAGGTGAAACACCATCGTCCCTATGATGAGCTGTTTGTCATAAAGAACGAAAATTATTGGGACGCTGAGAATGTGCATCTTGACGGCATCAAGTTCTATCCCATCGACGAGAACGCGACCATACTGAACCTCTACAAAGGCGGGGCCATCGATGCGTTCCTGAACCACTCGGTGCCTGCTTCCTGGATCGATGAGGTGAGGCAGTACAAGGATGAATACCTCGATCATCCGGAAAATGCGACCGCCTATTATTCGATGAACATTACAAAGCCGCCCTTTGATGACGTGAGAGTTCGGCGTGCCTTTCAGATGTCGGTCGATCGGGACGCTCTATCGAACTATCGAAAAGTGACCAAACCGCTTTATGACCTCACGCCGGCCGGCATCTTTCCGGACTATGACAAGGCGCGCGCAATGGTCAGCGAGGAAATGCGCGTCGAGAAAAAGAAAACTCCGGAAGAGTGGGCGAAATATAACAGATTTGACCCGGCCGAGGCACGCAGGCTGCTCGGCGAGGCCGGCTTCCCTGTCGAAGGAAGTGAAGGAAACTTTGCCTGCCCCAAGTTCCCGACGGATTCGGTATCGCTGACATTCAATACCAACGAGAACAATCGGATGGTCGCCGAATTCATGCAGGCACAATGGAAGCGGCACCTCGGTATCACGGTCTCGCTGAAGAGCCAGGAATTCCGCACTTTTCTCAAGGACCGAAACGATCTGCAATACACAGGACTGGCCCAGAGCCTTTGGTCGGGTGACTATATGGATCCGTTCACGTTTCTCGGGCTTCATTACGGCCGCCAAAACGACGGCGGTTCGGGCTTTGCGGACAAGGAATATGACCGAATGCTTGACGAGGCGAACAGCGAACTCGATTTCCAAAAGCGCTATGAAAAACTCGCCAGGGCCGAAGCATACGTGATGGATAAACTGCCCGTGGTCACGCTGTCGATCTATGCGACCAACTGGCTGAAAAAGCCCTACGTAAAGGGCATGTATCCGAATCCCGGCACACTGCATCCCTGGAAGTTCGTCTATATTGAGAAAGACCCGGCGAAATGGGACCGGAACGTAGATAACATCATGGCAGAGAGCAACCCGCGGACGACGGCGCAGCTTGAGGAACTGAAGCGAACGATGACGCAGAACTAGAGATGCTCGGATTTATCTTAAAACGCCTGCTCTTGATCATACCGATGGCTCTGATCGCCGTGTCGGTCACATGGGCGTTGATACGGGTCGCTCCGGGAACATTCTATTCTTCAGAAAAGAAGATCCCGGCGGCGGTAGAAGCCAAACTGCGTGAAAAATACGGTCTGGACGACCCTTGGTACAAGCAGTACGGCATCATGCTTTCCAATATTGCCCGCGGTGATTTCGGCATCTCCCTGAAATACGAAGGCCAGCCCGTCAACGAGATCATCGCCAGGCATTTGCCCTATTCGGCGGTCATCGGGCTGCTAGCGTATCTGCTAGCACTTGCCATCGGCTTGGTTGCAGGCACGATAGCGGCGTTGCGGCAAAATTCGGCATTCGACTATGCTTCGATGGCCGCGGCGATGCTGGGGCTTTCTGTGCCGAACTTCGTCCTCGGGCCGCTCCTCGTTCTTGTTTTTTCGTTTTGGCTTTATTTGCTGCCGCCCGCCAGATGGGGCGGTTTTACCTCGCTGATCTTGCCGGTCGTCACGCTGGCGGCCATTTACGCGGCCTATATCGCCCGTTTGACGCGTGCGGGGCTGTTGGAGGTGATGCGGTCGGACTATATCCGTACGGCAAGGGCAAAGGGTCTGAGCGAGCGTTCGGTGATACTTCGGCATGCTCTCCGCGGCGGATTGCTTCCGGTGGTTTCATTCACCGGACCCGCTCTTGCGGCCCTACTTGCCGGAACCGTGGTCGTCGAAAAGGTTTTTGCAATTCCCGGACTAGGAAATATTTTTATCCAGTCTGTACTTAATCGCGACGAGCCACTCGTGCTCGGCATCGTCGCATTCATTTCAGTTTTGGTAATGATATTTAATCTGATCGTTGATATCGCTTACGGCTTTATCGACCCGAGGATCAGATACGAATAAATCCCGATGAAAGACGACAGCACATCACCGGTCAAAGGAACCTCGCTGTGGCGTGATGCCATGCGGCGCCTGCTGCGCAATCGCCTCGCGGTTTTCGGGCTGATCGTACTTGTTTTCATTTCGGTTTCGGTCATTGTTGGTCCTGCTGTCATCGAAGCGACAACCGGCTATACTTACGACTACATTCCGGCCGACAATGAGCTTGTCAAGGCAATGGCTCCGTCTCTCAAGCATCCAATGGGAACGGACGAGGCGGGCCGCGACATCCTAGCACGCGTTCTGCAGGGCGGCCGCATTTCGCTGCTTGTCGGCATAATTTCGACGCTTGTTTCACTTATCGTAGGTGTTTCATACGGGGCGATAGCAGGATTCCTCGGCGGCCGCATCGACAACCTGATGATGCGTATCGTGGATATACTTTACGCGATCCCCTACATCCTGATCGTGGTCGTTCTGCTTGCGGTCTTCGGCGGGACGAACTCTCCCGAATGGATAAAATGGCTGACGAAATTGATCGGAGCCGAAGGCAATCAGGGCATCAGCCAAATATTACTGCTTTTCTTCGCTCTCGGGCTTGTGTCCTGGCTGACCATGGCACGCGTGGTTCGCGGACAGATCCTAAGCTTGAAGAACGAGGAATTTGTTCTCGCCGCTCGGGCATCGGGCGTATCCAATGTCGGCATCATTTTCAGACATCTGATACCTAATGCTCTCGGCCCTGTGATCGTTTACGCCACGCTAACGGTGCCCAGCGTGATGCTTGCAGAAGCATTTCTCTCTTTCCTGGGCTTGGGAGTACAGGCACCGTATGCGAGCTGGGGCAGCTTGGCAAGTGCCGGCATAAAGAACATCGCGATATTTCCTTGGCAGCTTATTTTCCCCGGGCTGACAATGGCCCTGACGCTGTTTTCACTGAACTTTTTGGGCGACGGACTGCGCGACGCACTCGACCCGCAGACCCGTAAATTCTGACGAGCACGATGACCGACAACGGAACAATATTGACCGTCAACGACCTTCGCACGTATTTCCGCACGGAAGACGGCGTGGTGAAGGCTGTCGACGGCATCTCGTTCGAACTAAAAAAGGGCGAGACGCTGGGGATCGTCGGCGAATCAGGTTCGGGAAAATCCGTAACGAATCTTTCTGTGATGCGGCTGATCCCGGAACCGCCGGGCGAGATCGTCTCCGGCGAGATCATTTTCGACGGCACCGATGTTCGGGCATTATCTATCGACGAGGTGCGAAAGATCCGCGGCCGCCGCATCGCGATGATCTTTCAGGACCCGATGACTTCGCTAAATCCGTTCCTCAAGATATCGACTCAGTTGATGGAGGTAACGCAGCTTCATCTCGGCCACACGAAAGAACAGGCGTACGAACACGGCGTCAAGATGCTCGAAATGGTCGGCATTCCCGACCCGCGGGCGCGCATGGACGGCTATCCGCATGAGCTTTCCGGCGGCATGCGGCAGCGTGTGATGATCGCAATGGCGCTTAGCTGCGACCCCGAGCTTCTGATAGCGGATGAGCCGACAACGGCCCTCGACGTAACAATTCAGGCACAGATACTCGAACTGATCAAGGACCTAAAAGCACGTTTGGGAACGAGCGTGATCCTGATCACGCACGACCTCGGCGTCGTTGCGGGAATGACGGACAAGATCATCGTGATGTACGCCGGCAAGGTCTTTGAACAGGCGCCGACGCGTGAGCTTTTCTCGCGGCCGGCGAATCCTTATACGAAAGGCCTGCTCCGCAGCGTGCCCGATCCGGCTTACGAGCAGGGTGAACCGCTTTATCAAATTCCGGGATTGCCGCCCGATGTCGCACATCTTCCGCCTGGCTGCCCGTTCGCCGAACGCTGTGACCGGGCCGAAGATATCTGCCGACGTGAGTTTCCGCCTTTCGTCGAGATAAACGCACAGCACCATTCGCTGTGCCATTTTGCGAAGGAGGTTTACGGGCAAGGCTGATATGTCAGAATCGCAAAACAACCTGATCTCGCTCGAAGACCTCCAGGTGCATTACCGTATCGGCGGCGGACTATTGAGCCCCGCAAAGATCGTGCGAGCGGTTGACGGCGTATCGCTTGATATAAAAAAGGGCGAGACGCTCGGCCTGGTCGGCGAATCCGGCTGCGGCAAATCCACGCTCGGCAAGGCAATTCTCCGTTTGACCGAACCCACTGGCGGCAAGGTCTTCTACAACGGAAGCGACCTCGCACATCTGCCGCAAAACAAGATGCGTGACCAGCGAAAGCATCTGCAGATGATCTTTCAGGACCCGTACGCAAGCCTAAACCCGCGTATGAACGTCGGCCAGATCATCGGCGAGCCGATACGTACGTTCGGACTCGCGAATGGAAATTCTGTCGATAAGATCGTTGGCGAATTAATGGAGACCGTGGGTCTGAGCCGCCGTTTCATCAAGCGCTACCCGCACGAATTTTCCGGCGGCCAGCGTCAGCGGATCGGCATTGCACGCGCACTGGCAACACAGCCGGAATTCATCGTCGCCGACGAACCTATCTCCGCCCTCGACGTGTCAATTCAGGCTCAGATCATGAACCTGATGGAAAGCCTGCAGGCGGAGCGCGGTCTGACGTATCTTTTCATTTCCCACGATCTGCGTGCCGTGCGGCACCTTTCGGACCGTGTTGCGGTGATGTATCTGGGCAAGATCGTCGAGCTCGCACCCGGCAAGGACATCTACGCCGAGCCGCTTATGCCTTACACCAAGGCGCTAATTTCCGCCGTGCCTGTGCCCGACCCGGAAATTGAGGCAAGACGCGAACGTATCATCCTTCAAGGAGATGTTCCTTCGCCGATCGATCCGCCGCCGGGCTGTCATTTTCACACTCGTTGTCCATACGCGATCGAGGAATGCAAACGCACCGTTCCCCGGCTTGTCGAGATCAAGCCGCAGCACTTTGCGGCATGCATCCGTATCAGCCCCGAAAATCCGCATATCGAGTCTGTAAAATAACCCTAATTTTTTATTGAAATTCCGCCCCAATTGACCGTTTAAGAGACTACATGTTAAATCGTCTCTTGGGGCAAAAGGCCGCGGCCGGATGCCCTCCGGCGAGCGGCGTATTGCGTTTTTGATGGGCGTCCTTAGCGAAAAGACCATACTCGGGATTCTGCAGCGTATTGCTTACGGCAGCGGCGTCGCGGCGGCGATCACCAACGGCGGCCGCGAGCATTTCGCCGCAAATAACAATTCCATTTGCAGCTCGCTCAATCCCGACGGTGAATATTCGGCGGCGTGTGCCGCATTTTGCGGACGTGCCCGTGAGATGGCCGAGAACGCAGGCGGTACAGCGTCATTCATCTGCCATGCGGGACTCAAATGCCGGGCTGCATTGATCCCCGAACTCGGCGACAAAGCTGTTGTCGCCGGCAGAACATTTCCCAATTCCGCCGCGTACCGCACCGCGACCGCGCGTGCGATGACGGGCGACTGGCAGCATCTCGACCCGGTAAAACTTTTTGAGAACTCGCCGATCGAAGATTCCGACGAGGTCATCGACAAGACCGCGACCATGATCGGGGCGATGATAACAAAGGCCGCTCTCGCCGCCGAACCGCCGACAAAGGCTCAAGAACTGATACTCGAACCGCCGCCGCCTTTTGACCGGCCCGTAAATGAGTCGGCGAATGAACCCGTTCCGCCTTCCGATGTCGATGCCCTGCCTCCGACGGTCGAAGAGGTCCCATCGACTGCCGCTTTTGATAACGAAGAGGAGCGCAAAGACGCTGCCGAATGGCGTTCATTCATCGCATCGCTCTCGCGAATGGACTATCGCGAGGCGGCTGAAGCGACTTTGGATACCATCGCGAAGAGTTTCGGGGCCGGATCGGTCATTTGGCTTGACCGCTCGGGCGACACGCTGCAGAACCTGTGTGCCCGCGGCATTCTCTCCGGACGCCGCGTCACACTCAACATCAAGCCGAACGACCCTCGGCTGGTAGTGGCGGCCCAAATGCGTCGTCCGCTGGAACTCGGCGAACGAGCTAAAGACGGCAAGCAAAGCACCCGTAGCCTGCAGCTTTTCCCGCTCGGCAGCGATGACACGGTGAATGCCGCTATCGGAGTTTTCGGCGGGCTGAAGAATGTGAAGGACGCGGTCAAACTTTCCGGCATTTGTGCTTCGCTCGCACCGCAGATCGAGATACTTCGTCTTCGCGACGAGGTTCGACGCCGCGACGAGATCTCGCGTGCCGTCAGGCGTTTCAGCGACAGCCTGAAACAGGTCGATCGTGAGGACCTCTGGACGCACGTTGCACAAAGCTCTGCCGAGATGATCGGAGCCGAGCGTGCATCGATATTTATCAACGACGAACGCACAGGCTCGCTCAAACTTCGCGCCGTCGTCGGAGCGGTAAATGAATTCGATGTTGACCTCGCTGGTGAGCGCGTGGCAGAGATCGTCTTTGAAAAAGCTGCCCCGCTGATCGTGCCGGACGTAGCAAAAACAGGATTGCCGTCAGTCGCTGAACGCGGCTATAAGACCCGCTCGTTCCTCGCATGCCCGATCACCCTAGCCGACCGGACGCTTGGGGTCATCTGTTTCGCGGACCGCGTTGACGGTCTGGAATTTACGCGAAGTTCGCTCGACCTCTTGCTGATGGTCGCTCCCCAGCTTGCGGTCGCGGTAGATCGTGCGGCATTGAAGGACATTGCAGGCGAATTCGAACAGCTGTCGGTGACGGACCCGCTGACGGGACTGCTGAATCGCCGGTATATCGAAGCCCGTCTTGAGGAAGAGATCAAGCGGTCGAACAGACATGGTTTTCCGATGAGCTTCTTGATGCTCGATGTCGACCATTTCAAATCGTACAACGACACGTTCGGACACCCCGCCGGCGACGAGGCGCTGAAGATCGTAGGCCACGTCATTCGCGAAACACTGCGCGGAGCCGACGTAGCTGCTCGCTATGGCGGCGAGGAGTTTTCCATCTTGCTCCCGCAGACGCCGGGCCACGAAGCATCGGCCATTGCCGAACGAATCAGAGCTAATATCGAGAACACAAAATTCCCGCACCGTCAGGTAACGACGAGCATTGGCGTGGCAAGCTGTTCGGCAGAGCTTTGTGCCGCCGGGCCGATGGTTGATGCCGCGGATAAAGCACTGTACGAGGCAAAACGGCAGGGACGCAATCGTGTGCAGGCGTTTGAGGCGATCGCCCCCGACGGTGTGATACAAAGAATGAATGGCTGAGCCGAGGCACGATCAGATAGTGGGACGCGTTGCAGCCGATCGGTTTGTCGGCAGGCACGACGACCTTGCGCGTCTAATTGATCACGCCCGCGGCAACGACGACAACAATGCTGTTGCGGTTCTTGCCGAACCTTTTTCCGGATCGGGCGAATTGCTGAGACAGGCTTACGACAGGCTGTTCAAAGAAGGCGGCGAAACGATACCTTTCTTTTTCGACGTCAGAAATTTCCGCGGCGATCTATCGTCGGTTGCCGTCGCGTTCGTTCGCAGCCTCGCGGTTCAGATCGTCGCTTTCGGCCGGCGCGACCCGAGTTTCCTGCATATTCCGCGTGACCTTATGAGTCTCGCCGACCACGCTGCTCCGAAAGATCTCGAGATCGTTACCTCGCTGTCAGAGATCGAACGGAATGGATGCGATGATGTTCAAAGCTGCTTTGCGGCTCCGCTGCTCGCAGCGGCAGGCGGCCGTCGTTTGGCGGTGTTTGTCGCAGGTGCAGAGTTACTTGCCGGCACGGAAAGCTCTCCGTTAGATCTTCTGGGCACCGGCTATCGTGATCCGCGAGTCCGCCTTGTCCTGGCGGGTGATAGGCGTGCGATCTACGGCAAGACATCGTTTCAGACGATGGAGCTGTCGTCGCTGGGCGACTCCGATGCTTCAGAAATGGCCGCTGCGATCGCTTCGTCACGCGACCTGAAGATCGCGGATCACATTTGCGATCTCATCGGTGAGATGTTTACCGGCTCCCCTGCACTGATCTCTGCGTTTTTGCGAGGCGTTCCCGTGGGCGGCGAGATGACCACCTACGGCGATCTCGCCCGCGAATATGCAGATTCCGTATGCGGCGGCGAACTGTCCCTAGTCATCGACGAAGCCGTTCGGATGGCGGTTCCGGACATTGAGCTCAGGGCTCGGACGATCTCCATTTTGTGCGCTCACCTCGATGTAAGCGACGGATTTGTTCCGATCTCGTTCTGGCAAAGGCATCTGAAAGCGTCACCTGACGAAGCTGCAAGGATCGTTGACGCATTGAATTGCGCCGAGTTCATAGACCTGAGCTATGCAGGCACGCGGATCCGTCAGGAAAAGGTATTTCTGACAGATCATCTTTGGACTGTCCGCAAGCTCAGCCGCTCTGCTCCTCAGCGGGCTCTGATCATTAGCGAACTCGTCTCCGATGTCGCCGCACGCTCGCCTGAAATGCTCGAAAGGGCTTACCGCAGACGCAAGGCCTTGGGAGTCAGGTCCATTTTAGAGAGTTTCGCATCGCAGGCCGTTTCGACCGCATTGCTCGATTTCCGGCGTTTTCGAAACGAGCTCCGCGGTGCCGACCCCGACAAGATCGAAAAGGCCCTGAAAGAAGACACGCAAAAACTAATGCTTCCCGCCGTCTCTTTTGCCGCGAATACGGCTTATTTCTATCCACAGTTCGCTGAGCTTTGCGATCTGGAGCGATCGGCCGTCGGTGTAGGTACGGCAAATGGCGGCAGCGAACGTGCGGTCTGGCTCGCCGCGGAGATCGAATCAAAGCTCGAAGCTGATGCTGAAACGACCGAATTCTGGTGCGACCGTCTGGAAATGGCTGCCGCGAATTCCGGTTTTGAGCACTTCACGATCTGGCTGATCGCTCCCGAAGGCTTTTCAGAAGAGGCTCTGGATGTCCTTGATAAACGGTATGCATTCGGATCGAGCCGTCGGCAGGTTGAGATGCTCCGTTCGACGCTTGCATCGAATACAAACGCGCCAAAGCCCCGGCCCGCGAACGAATACGAGATCACCATTCCCACCGGCGAAGAGACAGAGGTCGCCGCGGTTCACGCATTCGAGGAGGCCGCCCGTCGCTTCAACATTCCGCAAAAGACCATAAATCAGATCAAAACCGCTCTGGTCGAGGCATGCATCAACGCATCGGAGCATTCTAACAGCCCCGACGGCAAGATCGAATTGCGTTTCGCATTCCTGCCCGAACGCGTCGATATCGAGGTCTTGAACCGCGGCGTTCGCATGACACGCGAAAAAGCCGACGCCGCAGCCGCCGAGTCTCGCCGCGGCTGGGGCCTGAAACTGATGAAAGGCCTCATGGACGACGTCAGTATCGAAAGCGGCGAGGGTCGTACAACCGTTCGACTTTCCAAACACATCTCTGCTGAATAACTCGCTTGGTATCCTTCAGAACATTTAGGCAGAACATTTAGGGCTTCCATTTTCGTATCCAATGTTGTATAAAGGAAATCTATTGCTTCCATAAGCAATAGTTAATACAGGCGTGTTGCCGGTAAAAAACATTGAGAGAGCTTAGCTCTATATGCTATAAAAGAAATAGGCAGCAAACGCCCCTGCGGCCGAAAAGCGACTTCCCCAAACAAAGATCAATGCTAAAAATTGCCCTCCGGTCAAAGCTAATTCTTGCCGTTTTTGCCGTCATCGGCACTTCCGGCGTTGTCGCACAAGACGGCAGGACGCCTTTCATGCAGGACATCACGGTCGTCCGTGAACCCGTAGCGTCACCAACGCCCGGCGTGCAGCGAACCGGCAGTTCGGCACCGACGATGCCGGTCTCGACCGGCATGAGGACGTCATTCCCGGCTCTTGCTGCAGCGAGGGTTCCGGGCTACTCGGGCATTTTGATCGAATCGATGGACGGCCTTATCGTTGCCGAATCGAATGCTGACATCGCATTCAATCCGGCATCTAACGTTAAGGTCGCGACTGCCTACGCGGTCCTGAAAACGTTCGGGCCGGAGTTTCGTTTTTTAACAAGTATTTATACCGACGGCGGCATCGACCGCTCGACCGGAACACTCCATGGCAACCTCTATGTATCGGGCAAAGATCCGATGTTCGCCTTCCAGCACGGCGTCGCTCTTGCCCATGAGCTGAATAAGCTCGGGATCCGCAGCATCGCGGGCGACCTCGTGGTCACCGACAATTTTTCAATGAATTATGCGGCGTCACCCGGCGTGTCGGCACAGACGCTGCAGTTAACGCTTGACGCTTCCCGACGCACCGCGGCCGCCACGAAACAATGGAACGAGTTTTTGATGCACTCGGGCCGTTGGGGGACGGTTGCCGGAACTCCGGACGTAAGGTTCACAGGCGCTGTTTATGTTCAGTCAATACCCAGCAATCTACAGCATTTGTTTACGCACGAATCTACCCCGGTCAAGGAGATCCTGAAGGCGGTCCTTTGTTTCTCGAACAACTTCCTGTCAGAACGCCTCGGGGCGCTTTTGGGCGGGCCCTACGCCGTTGCCAGGATCGTTCATCTGAATGCGGGCGTCGATCCGTCGGAATTTTCAATTCAGACCGCAAGCGGGCTTGGGATCAACCGCGTGACGCCGAACGCTATGATGAAGCTGCTGCGTTCGCTCCGCAGCGATCTCGCCCGTTACAAACTCACATTCGCAGACATCATGCCGGTAGCAGGCGTTGACCGCGGTACGCTCGAAGGCCGGTTTGGCGACACGTTCTCACGGGCGAGCGTAGTCGGCAAAACGGGCACGCTGCCCCGCGGCGACAGCGGCGTCAGCACGCTCGCGGGCGAGATCAACACAAAAAGCGGACGTTTTCTGTTCGTGATCTTCAATCAGCGGGGCAATTTCCAGCAGTTCCGAGCTTTCCAAAATTACTTCGTCTCGCTCGTACAGGGCCAACTGGGCGGAGCCGAACCTGTTCCTTATAATTTCATGTCGCTTGACGCCCGCATGGCTCGCTCCAGGATCACCTATCCTGACGGACGCAGCTTCGGCGGCGAAGAATAGACAGGTTTTTCCCAACACGCTCAAACGTGAGATAATCTGCCGCGAAAAGCATGTCGGCAGACAACGACCCATCATTGCAGACCACACCCGATCCCAAGATGCCTGCATCTGACGGAGCAAAGGTCGCGCGCTTCGCCGGGATCGCGTCGATAGCCATCCTGTTCTCACGTTTTTTCGGCCTGATCCGCGAGATAATATTCGCAAAGTATTTCGGTGCGGGGTTTCTTTATGACGCGTTCATTGTTGGTTTTCGCGTACCGAATCTTCTTCGCGACCTTTTTGCCGAAGGTGCTTTATCAAACGCGTTCGTTAAGATCTTCACGGACTACATAACGAACCGAAGCGAAGCCGAGGCGTGGCGTTTGGCGAGCCTTGTATTTAATGTTCTCGCGGTCGTGATGAGCATAATCACAATCGCGGGCATATTCCTTTCACCGCTTTTCGTAAAGATCATCACCTACAACTACCTCGGCGATCCGAACCATTATTACCCCGCCGAAAAGGCTGCATTAGCGACCGTGCTGATGCAGATAATGTTCCCCTTCATCCTGCTCGTGGCGATGGCCGCACTCGCGATGGGCGTGCTGAATACAAAGGGGCGTTTCGGGATACCGGCGTCGGCTTCGACGGCGTTCAATATCACGTCGATCGTTGTCGGGCTCGGCCTGGCGTATTGGTTAAGCGGCGGCGGCTGGGAACGCTCGATCGACAAGCTCTCTATTCCGGCAGAGACCGCGCAATGGGCGATCATCGGAATGGCGATCGGCACGCTGGTCGGCGGAGCCGCGCAGCTCCTGATACAAATTCCTTCGCTTTACAAGGTTGGCTTCCGTTTTCGGCCGAATTTCAATTTACGTGACGAAGGGCTGCACCGTGTCATGCGATTGATGGCGCCCGCGATCATCGGAACAGGTGCGATCCAAATAAAGGTGCTTGTTGACACCATCGTCGCTTCGGGTATCGACGGCGGTGCGTCGTGGCTCAGCTATGCATTTCGGCTAATGATGTTCCCGATAGGCGTGATCGGCGTGTCGGTCGGGACCGCCGCAATTCCGACGCTGTCCCGGCTGGCATCTGAGGGCAATACTATACGATTTCGCAACACGCTTTCCGATGCTGTAAAGCTCGTTATCCTCGTCGCCGTTCCGTCGGCGTGCGGGCTGATAGTGCTTAGCGAGCCGATCATCAGCCTTCTTTTTCAACGCGGCGAGTTCACGCCGTTCGATACCGATATGACGGCATGGGCTCTCACGGGTTACGCCATTGGTTTGGCGGGCTATGCGTCGATCAAGGTGCTTTCACCCGGCTTCTTTGCTCTTGAGGACGGCAAAACACCGATGCTCGTCAGTTTGGCGTCGATCGTGATCCACGTCCCTGCGAGTTTCCTGCTGATGCAGCTTCTTTCCACGGTCGGCGTGACGCCTGAACGCCCGAACGGATACGGACACGTCGGCGTTGCACTCGCCACGACATTGGTTTCGATCGCGAACTTCCTTGCCCTTTTGTTTCTCATGCGCCGCCGCATCAAACGCATCAACGGCGGCGAAATAATGGCGTCTCTGGCAAAAACGGCGGCCGCATCGGCGGTCATGGCAGCTTCGGCATTCGGGGTTTATTACGCAATAAAGGACATCTTTCCCGCGAAAGCTCTCCTCGTGCAAATGTTTGACGCATTCGTGCCGATCGCGGCCGCGGTCGTCGTGTTTGTCATCGCTGCAAAGCTGCTCCGCATCAGTGAGATGGAAAAGATATTCGGAGTATTTCAAAAGAAATTCGGATTCGGTAAATAGTTATGATCAAAGACTTTAGCGGGACAAAACCGAAGATACACCCGACCGCGTTCATCACTGACGACGCGATCGTCATTGGCGATGTCGAGGTCGGCGAGGATGCGAGTATTTGGTTCGGGTCGATCGTCCGCGGCGATGTAAATTACATTCGGATCGGCGCCCGAACGAACATACAGGACGCTACCGTTATCCACGTAAGCTCAAAAACACATCCGACCATCCTTGAAGACGAGATAACCGTCGGCCACCGTGTGACCTTGCACGGCTGCCACGTCGAGAGCGGCTGCCTGATCGGTATAAGTGCGATATTGATGGACGGCGTCCGCGTAGGACGTCAATCGCTGGTAGGTGCGGGAACACTGTTAACGCCGGGAACACAGATTCCGCCGCGTTCGCTCGTTATCGGCTCGCCCGGCCGCGTAAAGCGCGAACTGACGGACGACGAGATCGCTTTCCTCGACCGCTCCTGGCGAAATTACACTGAATTAAAGAAACATTATATTTAAACGGCTGAGACGCCGAGACACAGAGAACTTCCGATTGCTTGATTTAATTCTCCGCGTCTCAGCGTCTCTGCGGTAGAATTACTATCTATGGCAAGCACCAATCCGGCACGCGGCATGCGCGACTTTCTCCCCGCAGATGTCCGAAAACGCGAATACGTGATCGGCATTATCAAAGAGGTTTACGAAAGGTACGGCTTTGAACCGCTCGAAACGCCCGCCGTCGAAAACCTCGAAACGCTAATGGGCAAGTACGGCGAAGAGGGTGGGCAGCTGATATTTAAGATCCTGAAGCGTGGAGACAAGCTGCTGGAGGCTCTGTCAGGAGTGGACAGCCTTGGAACCCTAGAAGCTGACTTGGACTCCGACGGATTATCTACAACTCGCAAAACTTCCGAGTCGATTTTTTCCGATCTTGCACTGCGCTACGACCTAACGGTCCCGCTTGCCCGCGTCGTAGCTAATCACCGCAACGAACTGCCGAAATTTTTCAAACGTTACCAGATCCAACCCGTCTGGCGCGCCGACCGTCCGGCCCGCGGACGCTTTCGCGAGTTCTATCAATGCGACGTCGATGCCATCGGCTCAACCTCAACGGTCGTCGAGGCAGAGATCATCTCTGCCGCCTGCGACATCTTAGATCGGCTTGGTTTCAATGACTATGAGGTCCGCCTTAACCATCGGCAGTTTTTATCGAAGTTGGTGGCGGACGCAGGTATCGAGAACGAAACGGAAGCTCTCGTAGCTTTGGACAAGCTGGATAAGATCGGTCAGGACGGCGTAAAGAATGAACTTGTTTCCAGGGGCATAAGTGAAGATTCGGCTGATAAATTTCTTGCATCGGTTTCAGGCGGAGGAACAAACGCGGGACTCGATGCAATACTGCGTTTTTGCAACGGCAAGCCCGTTCGCGTCGATGCATCATTGGCCCGCGGCCTTTCGTATTACACAGGGGCGATAATGGAGATCGTCCTCACCGAGGGCGATTTCAAAGGCAGTATCGGCGGCGGCGGGCGTTATGATGGGCTGATCGGAATGTTCGGTAAAGAGCAGATCCCTGCATGCGGTTTTTCACTCGGGCTCGAACGCATTCTCGTCGTTATGGAAGAACGCGGGATGTTCCCGCCGGAGATAGCCGAATCAACGCCGGCAGATGTGTTGGTGACGATCTGGAACGACGAAACGATAGCAGATTCGCTAAAACTCGCCCGCGAACTTCGTTCACACGGCCTTCGCGTCACTGTCTATCCGCAGGCCGACAAAGAGGACAAGCAGTGGAAATACGCTAATTCGATAAAAGTGCCTTGGATCTGCACGGTGAACGAGACCGACTTGGGCGAGGGTATGGTGTCATTTCAGGACCTCCGCTCGCGGCAGCGGTACCGCGAGCCTTTTGAACAGGTCGCCGCAAAGATAAAAGAAGAAAATGCCTGACAACGTCGCCGAGAATTATTTAGCCGATGCCATAAGCTCTTTCCGCAGCTACAAACGCCTCGCCGAGCGGGCATTGGAACAGGTTTCAGATGAGGAGTTTTTCGCCCGGATCGACGACGAATCGAATTCCCTCGCGGTCATCGTGAAGCACATCGCGGGAAATCTCCGTTCGCGTTGGACCGACTTTTTAACGACGGACGGCGAAAAGCCGGACCGATATCGTGATACGGAATTCGAGCTGATCGGCGACACGCGGGAATCACTCATGCAATATTGGGAAGCAGGTTGGCAGACGCTTTTTGACACGCTCGAAGCACTCTCGGCAGATGACGTTAGCAAAACGGTCACCATTCGCGGCGAACCGCACACTGTCGTTGAGGCTATCAACCGCCAGCTAACACACTACGCCTATCACGTCGGCCAGATCGTGTTTCTTGCAAAACATCTGAGGGCGAAAGAATGGAAGACTCTAAGCGTACCGCGAAACCGCTCCGCACAGTTCAACGAATTCCTTGCAAAGAGGCGATCCGAAGGGACTTCGCGGTTGGGGCATTTGGAAGCCACGATGGAATTCGGCAGCGAGAACTAACCACTTCAAACTTGTCATTATCCACTGAATAAAATTTTCCCTGCGTAAATGCTATTCTACTCATTCGTATGCGCGTAATTTCCATTCTAGGCTCGACCGGCTCAATAGGGCGAAGCACGCTGGCTGTTGTCGAGCATCTGGGCGACATTCGCGTCGCCGCAATGGCGGCCGGGCGAAATATGGAGCTGTTCGCAGAGCAGGTCGCGCGTTTTCGGCCCGATCTTGCTGCTTGCGAAGATGAGGAATGTGCGGATTTTTTGGAGCGTGAGCTTAAGACTCGGGGTGCGGATGTTCCCGGTATCAAGGTCGGGACGGACGGACTCGTCGCCGTCGCTACGCATGCTGGTGCCGAGACGGTCGTCTCGGCGACGGTCGGTGCGGTCGGATTCATCCCGACGCTGCGTGCGATCGAGGCCGGCAAGAAAATTGCTCTCGCAAATAAGGAGACGCTTGTGATGGCCGGCGAAGTAATGACCGCCGCCGCCGCAAAGAGCGGTGCAGAGATATTGCCCGTTGACAGCGAACACAACGCCATCCACCAATGCCTCCGCGGCGAGAAGATGTCTGAGGTCAAACGCCTGATCCTGACAGCGTCGGGCGGGCCTTTCCGCACAAGGTCAAAGGCCGAGATCGCGCTCGCCACACGCGAAGAAGCCCTAAATCATCCCAATTGGGACATGGGCGAAAAGATCACAATTGATTCCGCGACGCTGATGAACAAGGGCCTGGAAGTCATCGAGGCTCATTGGCTCTTCGGGCTGCCTGCCGAACAGATCTCTGTGATAGTGCATCCGCAATCTGTCATTCACTCAATGGTCGAAATGGTCGACGGCTCGATCATTGCTCAACTCGGTGTAACGGATATGAAGCACCCGATCCAGTACGCGCTTACATATCCTGATCGGCTTTTGGGCTGCTTGCCGCCGCTCGATCTCGCAGGACTGTCGCAGTTGACCTTTGAGGAGCCGGACATCGACAGATTCCCGTGCCTCGGCCTCGCTTTTGACGCGTTGAAACGAGGCGGAACTACGCCCGCGGTTTTGAACGCCGCAAATGAGGTTGCCGTACGCAGTTTCCTCGACGGACGCATCGGTTTTACCGATATTGCCGAAATAAACGGTTCGGTCATGTCCGCACACACAACGCAGCCGGCAAGTGACTTCGGGGCCGTGTTGAATGCCGATACTTGGGCCAGGAACCATGCGGAAAATATGATCGCCGCCCGCAGTACGGCTGCCACCGCACCGGTTTAGGTTGACTCCGACAAAGCCCGAAACCTACACTTTATGTACAACACGGGCGCGTCGGCGGGCCGTCTAAATGAATTGACCTGATATATAAATGCCAGATATTTTAATAGCGATACTTGCGATACTTTTTGTGCTCGGTGTGGCGATCAACATCCACGAATTCGGGCATTTTGCGGTCGCACGCCTTTTCGGAATGCGTGTCGAAGCATATTCGTTTTTCGGCCTAGGGCCGCGACTTTTCGGGTTCAAGGTCGGCCACACGGATTATCGTGTTTCCGCGATCCCGCTCGGAGCGTACGTTAAACTCTACGGCGACGATGGCGCCGGGCCGCTCGAAGCAAAGGATTCGAATTCGGAACCGGTTCCGGAATCAGAACTGTATGAGCTTCGCCCGCGTTGGCAGAAGTTTTTCGTTATGGTCGGCGGGCCGGCGATGAACATCCTGCTCGCGTTGGCGATACCGTTCACGCTGGGAATGATGTACGGCGTCCCGACGAACCCGGCTCCGATCGTCGGATACGTTAAGCCTGACGGTGCTGCGGCGAAAGCGGGCGTTGTCGCGGGCGACCGTATCGTGAAATTCGACGGAATGGAAAATCCGTCGTGGGACCGCGTTCAGGATGATGCTTTACTTGTTCCCGACAAAGAGGTGCCGATGACCGTCGAACGCGGCGGCCAGCGCGTTGACCTGACCATAGTTCCGACGCGGGTAACGCAGAACGGCCAGTCTGGCGGCTTTCTCGACATGTCAGCCGATGCCGGCCAAGAGCCTGTCGTCGTCGGTTCGATAGACTCGTCGATGCCCGCAGCAGAATCCGGCCTGAAACCCGGCGACTGGATCACCAGCGTCAACGGCAAGGCCATCCGCAACAGCCAGGAGATGAAAACGCTTGTCGGTGAGGCGAAAGACCAGCCCATTGTACTTTCGGTAACACGGGGGAACGAACAGCTCGAACTCACAACGCGTGCGGTCCAAAAAGACAACGACTGGCTCATCGGCATTCGCTTTGACCTTAGTTTGCTCGACAATCGAGAACCTGTCGGCGTTATCGGTGCTGCGGCTTATGCAGTAGATCAAAATATGCGCGTGCTTCGCCTGACGGGCAAAGCTCTCGGCCAGGTCGGCACGGGCGAACGCGCCGCCCGCGACACGGTCTCCGGCCCGATAGGCATCGCACAGGTCATCGTTAACACGGTATTTTCCGCGGGCTTCATGGGCCTGCTGTCGATCCTGATGCTGATTTCCCTGAGCCTCGGCATCATGAACCTTCTACCTATACCGATGCTCGACGGCGGTCAGATAATGGTGCTCGGCATTGAGAAAGTGCTGTCGTGGTTCGGCAAAACGCTTTCGATCGTCGCGCGCGAACGCATACAGATGACGGGGCTTGCGATCGTTTTGCTGCTGATGGTAACGGTGATCTTCTTCGACGTTTCTCGGCTGTTAGGAAAATAGAAGTCGCGTACCGCCGCTCGTGACGGGAAAGTGGTTGGCAACTAGAGTAGATCAATGAAACGAGTCACAAAAGCCGTAAAGGTACGCGATATACAGATCGGCGGCGGTGCGCCTGTAGCAGTCCAGTCAATGACCAAAACGGACACGACGGACGTTGACGGCACGCTCAAACAAATAGAAGAGATGGTCGAGGCCGGCTGCGAGATCGTGCGTATTGCTGTGCCCGACGACGACGCTGCGGCTGCTCTTAAAGAGATAAGGAAGCGCACAGATGCTCCGCTGGTCGCGGACATACATTTCCACTACAAGCTCGCGTTGAAAGCCCTCGATGCGGGCATCGACAAACTCCGCATCAATCCCGGAAACATCGGCCATATCGACCGCGTCCGCGAGGTCGTCCGCGCAGCCGAAGCTCAGAAAGTCCCTATCCGCATCGGCGTCAATGGCGGTTCTTTGGAAAAGGATCTGCTAAAGAAATACGGCTCCGCAACGCCTGAGGCCATGGTCGAAAGCGGTATGCGTCACGTCAAGATCCTCGAAGATCTCGGCTTCGGCGATATCGTCATTTCGCTGAAAGCCTCAGATGTTAACCGCATGGTCGCCGCGTATCGCCTGATGGCAGATAAGGTCGATTATCCGCTGCATCTGGGAGTTACCGAGGCCGGAACGCCATTCGGCGGCACGATCAAGAGTGCGATCGGGCTCGGAATTCTGCTTCACGAAGGTATCGGCGACACGATCCGTGTTTCGCTCGCGGCCGAGCCGCACGAAGAAGTTCGCGTTGGATGGGAGATATTGAAATCGCTTGAACTTCGCAAACGCGGCGTCACAGTGGTTGCCTGTCCGACGTGCGGGCGGCTTGATATCGACAACTTTGTCGAGATCGTTACCGAGGTCGAACGCCGGCTCGCACACGTCGAAGAGCCGCTGCATCTTTCCATTATGGGCTGTGCTGTCAACGGCCCCGGCGAGGCTCACGACAGCCAGTTGGGCATTACTTTCGGCCGCAATGTCGGGATGATCTTCAAGGACGGCGTGCCTATGCGGCGCGTCGCGGGAGCGGACATCGTCGAGGAATTCGTCAAAGAGGTCGAGCTGCTGCGAAAAGAAGGCTCGTCCGCAAAACCGCTCACGGAAGACAAGCCGCTCGTCCAGATCACATAAGATCCGCCACAGAGACCACAGAGGTGACAGAGGAGAGAAACGAATTCTCCATGATCTCGGTGCTCTCTGTGGCTAGTTAGGGATATAAGATCGTAAGCGGCCAAACGGGAATATTCCGCAGCACGCCGAATACAAGCATTGTCGCCAGCAGGCCGCCGATGAGGTAGGGTGTGTCCAGCCGAAGTTTCAGTCCGCGTCCGCGTATCGCCAGCAGCGACATCGAAATAAAGGCCCAGGCGAAAACGAACGTCCAGATCGGTATCATCGCGTTGAAATCGACCGCAGTTATCACATCACCTCGGAAAAGTGCATGAAATCCGCGCGTCAGGCCGCAGCCCGGACACGCCAGGCCGGTCATTGTGTAAAGAGGGCATACGGGGAAAACGCCGGCGTCAGAAGGATCTAACAGCGCGACCGCGACGCATCCGCCGGCCATTGCGGCAACGCCGCCTGCCGCCAGTATTCTCTCTGTACGCGACGAGATCGGAGAGCTTCTTACCGCATTTTCTAGCTGCATTTCAGACCGTATTTCCCGCTGTCATCGTTGTGAAAAGCGCATCCGTGGCGATGCGGCGATTGATATTTACGTCAAGCGACCCGCGCAAGTTCTCGATCTCGCTATTCCATGCAGCCAGTTGAGATCTGTCGGATCCCCCGGCGATCAAAGCCAGCCTGTCTTCAAGGTCGGGATTCTTCAAACGCGTCGCATCGCCGCCGACAGAAATGTTCCATACGTCGTTTATCAAGGCCTGCAGAAGATCGAGCGACATTTCAAAGCTGTCCTTTTCTTTTCCGTCGGCGATGGCCTCAGACACTTTCAACTGCGCGGCCAGATCGCCCCGAAACACGGCGTTCTCTAAGACCTCAAACATTCTTTCCCGTCTTGTCTTTATGTCGTTGAGGTCAAGTCCGACTGCACGCCCGATACTGCCCAACGCGAATTTCGCCGCCAGCCGGGCATCGTGTTGATGATAACCTTTATGCTCAGTCAAATAATGTTCGATATCGTGCTCTGATGCCGGTGAAAAGCGAAGCTGCTGGCATCGCGACATGATCGTCGGAAGCAAAGCATCAGGCCGTGAAGTGATCAAAACGATATGGGTAGAAGGTGCGGGCTCTTCCAGTGTTTTCAGAAGAGCGTTTGCAGCGGCATCGTTCATTCGGTCGGCGTTGTCCACGATGAAGAGCCTCGCTCTGCCTTCAAAGGGACGAAAATTCGCTTCGGCCTCAAGGTGGCGTATCGCATCGACCAAAATATTGCGGCCGAACGGCATGACCATCCCGATGTCCAGATGTTCGCTGATAACGACGCGTTTATAAGCGTCGCGGTCGTCCGGTTTTGGAACGTTGAAAACGCCCGCACGTTTACAGGCCGAACACATCTCACATGGCTCGACACCGTTCGGCTCTTTGCAGACAAACGCCCTTGCCAGCTCGATCGCAAACTGCTTCTTGCCGATACCGTCTATTCCCGTAAAGAGCATCGAATTCGGCACTCGGCCGCCCTCGATCAGCCGCCGGAGGGCCGATTTGATAAAAGCATTTCCTATTAACCTTTCGAACATCAATTCAGCAATTTTCCGACCACCTGCCTGACATCCTCTTCGATTTCCGCAACCCCGCGGGTCCCGTCCACCACGCGAAACCGTTCGGGCTCACGGTCTGCGATCGCTAAATAGGCACGGCGAACGCTCGAATAAAATTCCGCCGTCTCGCCGTCCATCCTGTTAGCCCGCGATGCCGCGTGGCGGTTCGCCATGCGCTTAAAGGCGGTCTCAACGGGGATATCAAAAAATAAAGTAAGGTCCGGTTTCAGTCCACCCGTCGCGAGCTCGATCACTTCGGCGATCAGATCCGCGTCAAATCCGCGGCCGCCGCCCTGATATGCTTCGGTCGCGTCCGCGTAGCGGTCGGAGATGACGATCTTGCCTTCTGCGAGCGATGGCCGGATCAGATGCTCAACATGCTGAGCTCGGTCAGCGGCGAAAAGCAGGAGTTCAGCCAGCGGCGAGACCGTCGCGTCCGATTCCAGAAAAGCCGCACGCAGACGGCGGCCGAGAGGCGTCCCGCCGGGTTCGCACGTGATCACGACATCATGCCCTGAGGCACGCAAAAAGGCTTCGAGCGACCTCAACTGCGTGGTCTTGCCGCTGCCGTCGATGCCCTCGAACGTGATGAATCTCCCCTTCAAAATGCGTTATTCTGACGCCGCCCTTTCCAGCGAGATGGACGAGATCGCGTGTTTGAAGATAAGGACCTCGGCACCGGAAACGTCCAAGAGCACGGAGAATTTATCAAAACTCTTGATACGGCCGGAAACCTTGGCTCCCTGCAAGAGATGGATCGCGACCACAATACGTTCGCGCCGTGCAGAATTTAGAAACGCATCCTGAATGTTCTGGGACGATTGTTTTTCCATAGTGCCCTCACCGGCCGCAATTTCACTCATATTCCCAAAGATTATAGCAAAAATTCAGATAATTGCAGGGGCAGACGGTCCCACTTCGGCAAACCCGCCAATGTCGCTCAAAAGCTGATGCCGAACGTGCGGATCGCTGCCGAAACCCCGCAGCCAAACTGCATCCGACTCGCGGCGAAACCAAGTCAACTGGCGTTTAGCGTAATTTCGGACATCTTGCTTGCTTTTTTCGATCGCCGACTCGAGCGTCCGCTCGCCGCGAAGATACTCGCAAACACGACGGTAGCCGTGCGCTCCCAGCGCGTTGCCGCTCTCATTTACACCGGTCGCGATCAATTGCCTCACCTCGTCAACAAGCCCTGCGGCGAAATGAGCATCTGTGCGTGCATTTATCTTTTCGTAGAGAGCATCACGCGGCGGATCCAGGACAAAAAGCCGTATTCGCGAGGCAAAATCAGGCGGCTCGGCACGCAGCGGCTGCACCTCGCTCATGCGAATGCCGGTTTGAAAAAACACCTCAAGCGCGCGAACCACGCGAACATGATCTCGGCGTTCGATGCGTTCTGCGGCAACGGGATCGATCCGCGTCAGCATTCGGTGAAGATTCTCCGGACCGCGGCGTTCGTGAATGTCCTTGAGCCGTTCACGCAGCTCGATATCGGTTTTCGGGCTGTCAAAAAGCGGCTGCCGCAGTGTTCGCAGATAAAATCCCGTTCCGCCTACAAGTACGGGCACTCTGCCCCGTGATTCGATATCGCGTATCTTTTCCGACGCGTCGCGTGCCCAATCAGCCGACGTGTAGTTCACGTTCGGATCGACATAGTCGATAAGATGATGCGTAATTCCCTGCTTCTCTTCTTCGCTCGGTTTCGCCGTCGCTATCTCGATGCCTTTATATATCTGAACGGAATCGAAATTAATGACCTCGCCGCCGACCTGCTTGCACAAAAAGACGCCGAGCGCGGTCTTGCCGGAACACGTCGGGCCCGAGATCGCAAGGATATTAGTTTGGTACTTGGACGACATTCTCTAGGTATTCGGCATGACGCAAAAGTCACTTTACTCGATATCCTGGATTATGTTACCGTTCATTGTCGAAAGTGCAATCCACATTCGTTTAGAGATGTTGTTTTGCGCCGTTCAGATAAATTTCCGGTCATCAATAAATAAATTGGAAAACTTAATGCCTGATAGTCTTTACAATAGGTGGCAAGGGCTTATGATTGGACAGTTCACAGTTGCAATCGCGCTTGTTTCATCGCTAGTACTGGCGGGTATAGCATTCCTGTTTGGCTTGATGCAGAATACGAGAAACGTAGCTTGGCACGAACACAAAATGCTGCTAGGAGTTCAAATTTTTTTGGCAGCATTATCAATAATATTCAATATTGGAATTGTCGTTTCAAGACTTTTGGATTTCCGCCTTACAGCTCGAAAGGTGAGATCAACGCAAAATTCTG
Source organism: Acidobacteriota bacterium (assembly GCA_019639155.1). Lineage (GTDB taxonomy): Bacteria > Acidobacteriota > Blastocatellia > Pyrinomonadales > Pyrinomonadaceae > OLB17. Next base: position 311,855 of record JAHBSJ010000002.1, read on the forward strand.
GCTACAAAAAAAGCCTGCAGATTTGGGGTCTTACATCAAATAGTTATAGCTCGATAAGTTGGGTTTTGTTCTGGAGTAGCCTCGTCTTCCTGTTGATTCAAATAGCGATCCTGTGCTATTTCGCATTAGTCACCATTTTTAATTTAAATGATCCTAACAATTCAGCATTGCTCTTGTGTAATTGCAGCCATATTTCTGCTCCGGCGACAAACGGTTCCGCTTTTTGTTAGCCGAACAACGTTAACAATCGATCGCAGGGTATCTATTTAGCTTACCGCGAGTACGGGTCAATGAGACTTTCATACAACAGACTACTAATTTCATTTTTCCTTCTGGCTTTGCTTTTTGGACATGGTTGCAGTAAGAACAGCGGAGCACAGTTTTACGACAATAAAAAGATAACCTATCGAGATCAGCGACCTGCCACATCTGAAGAACTCGAGAAGAGAATCGAAGAACTCGAGCAAGCATTGGTCGATTTAGAGGAAGAATATGGGGAAACGCGTTATTACGCTAATAGCCGTATGGAGGAAATCAGTGCGACTGTCAGAAATCTTATCGACGATTTAGAAAAGCTGCCTCGTGGAACTCGTCGAAGATGTGGGCGTGTCATAACAATGACTGAACTCAACGCCTACGCTATAGAAGACATTAGCGGATCCTTCTATAAATGACTTTCGTGAAATGAAAGTTTATTAAGGTCTCGGTTTAATTGTTTTCTACGGTCTAGTTTTTTGATTCGATGTTGATCCAATTTTTGCCCTCCGAATGAGTCGTATCAATCGATTGAGCTGCCCTTTATCGAAAAAATCAGACTCGGATTCAGCTTGAACTGAAGCATTTTCGCGGTTTCGCGGCCGCCGTCGCCGCCCTTTCGCTGCATGGTAATGCGGCCGATCTTTAGGTTGCCGCTGCGTGTGACCTCGACCGGTCCTTCAGAAAAGAAACGGATCGCCGTGTCAGACGGCACAATGACGTAACTCCTGTCCTTTCCCGGTTTCCATGCAACCATGAAAAAATCGGCCTTATTCGCACCTTCGCCGCGGATCAGGTCCTCGACGATACGCTGTTTGCTCGCATTGAAAAAAGCAACGATGCTGTCGCGGGCCTCTTTCTCCAACTCCGTCAGAAACATACGTTCCGGCCGCCGGGACTTGCCGTTTGGCGGATCTTCGCCGACAAAAAGCCGTAGAGCTGTGACAACGTCCGCCGGCATATTCCACATCTTCGCGTATTGCCGCAGCCAGCGTTTGTCGATCTGATTAAAGCCGTTCGGGCTGCTGACAAGTTTAATTGAGATGCCGTGGCGAAACGCCGGCCCATCGATCGACTTAACCGTTACGACGACATCAGCCTTGTCGCCGTGCGGCTTAACGGCAGTCACCGATTCGACCGCACCGAGATCATGACCGATCAAGCGAAGCCAAGCCTTTGCATGGTCATCCTCTCGCCATTTATTGAACTTGTCGCGTATCTCGTCCTCGTTCCGAAAACCGCCCTTTGCTGTCTGCGAACCGCGTTCGACCGCTACCGTACGCACGGTCGCCTGAGCGAACGAAATCGATCCGCTTGCTGCGATCAACAGCAATAAAACAAGTCCGCGAATAGCGATTTCCGCCTTTGTGTGTCGCATTGTTAACTCGGGAATGCCCCTTGATCACGATAGCGCAGAATGGCAAAGAGGTAGAATCCCACTACATCGGTATCTGATAGCCCAAATCAGTGCGTTGATTACGCAGAGAGTTTTTCCGGCAACTCAATACAACTGATCTGATCCTTGCCTAATCAGCATTTTAGAAGCTGCGAGAATTCGTTTTGGAAATGGCGAGATGGGCTATTGACATTTTTTTGGGGGGGGTATAATGCGGGAACATTTTATACTTCATCCCCAAATCTAGTTCTGATGGAACATTTCACAGAAAAGGAGGACTTCTAACGATGATCAGTTCTGTGTACGCGAAAGCCCGACGCTACTGGATCGCTTCCGCGGTTTGTTTGTTATTGTTCGGCTCGTTCAATCCCTGTTTATTTTCTCAGGAGCGACAACAGCTCCCGACGGGGCCAAAACCTGATCAACGTCAGATCGACCGGATCAACGCAACAGCAAAAAGACTGGATTCGCTTTTAAAAGAATCGGCTCTCCCGATCTCCGGCTTTGATCTCATTGCCCGCAATTGGCGTGATCGAATACGTGAAAAGGCGGCTTTGATACCACAATTTACGGAGTCTCGCCGTATCAATACCGCGGAGATCGCCGGAGTTTACATTGGTGATGAGGTCGAACTTCCCGAACATACAATACTCACCTCGGACGTACTTATATTGGCCAATAGGGTCCGATTCTTGGGCAGCGACATACGGATATCCGGGCCTCATGCCGTGTTTTTCTTCGCCCTTGAATCTACTCAGACCGGATCTCCTCGTGGAAAGATCACTATCAATACAAGTGGTTTGGGACGCAGAGAGGCTCACTTTGCGAAATGCCGAATGTCCGGCGAAACTAACTGTAATTTGGACGGAAGCCCCTATACACGTTCAGAAGTTTTTAGATTGCTTGAACAAGACCAAAATACGAGCGGTGCTCCGGGGCAGGATGGGCTAAATGGATCTGACGGCTCAAATGGCTTAAACGGAAACGACGGAATGAATGGAAGTAGCGGTTCATGCCTTACCCGCAATTTAAACGGTGAAAATGGTACCGACGGCGGTGATGGAGCTCATGGAGATGATGGCAGCATCGGTGGATATGGCACATCGGGCAGCAATGCAAATCCGATCATCTACCATGTAAATCCTAATGATCCTAGTCAAGTGACTCTCATAGCGAATGGCGGAAACGGTGGTAACGGCGGCAACGGGGGACATGGCGGCTCAGGCGGCAACGGGGGACATGGCGGCTCAGGCGGCAACGGCGACGCATGTTCTTGTTCCGAGATTGGGAACGGCGGCAATGGCGGCAATGGCGGCGACGGTGGAGCAAAGGGATACGGAGGAAACGGCGGTAACGGTGGTAACGGAGGAAACGGCGGCGATATTACGATCCACTATCCACCGTCCTACAATACCGGTCTGATATCGACATCCAGCGTCGGAGGCAACGGCGGTGCACCCGGAACGGGAGGCCTCACCGGTTCGCTTGGCATCCCTGGAACGGGCGGATCTCGCGGCGGCGCTGGCTCATATGGATCATGTTATGGCTCGAACGGAGCGGCCGGACAGAACGGCAATCTTTGGACACTCGGCGGAACCGCGGCATCACCCGGACAAGGAGGAAATGGCGGTGACGGAGGGACGATTACTTATGTTCCGACAGGAGGTAGTGGAGGCTACTATGAACCGGGTGGATTTGGAAATGGCTGCACCCATTGGTTTTGGGTTTGGTACACATGCACGTTGCAGAATGAGCGTGGAGATGGAAAGATGCCGATAAAGGGGCGTCTGTCGCTTGATACAACGCTCTTTCCTATCGCTGCTTCCGCACGGTCTCATGACACGTCGTTAATGAAAGAGTCTGTTTGGGTATGCGAAATTGTCCATTCGCAATATGCGGGCTGTTGGTAGCCGGTAGGTTTTGATTGACAACAAACTTTGGGATTATTTGGTCGGGCAACCAAGAGGATCGCCCAATTTAGCTAATACATTGCTGTTAGTTCAACGCCGGTGTAGTAGTGCCGGATGATCTCGTCGTATTTCACGCCCATTTTGGCGAGGCCGAATGCACCGTATTGGCACATCCCGACGCCGTGGCCCCAGCCGCGGCCGGTGAAGGTGTAGCTCACCACGCGGTCGCCCGAATAACGTTTGTTCATCACAAAAAGCTGTTCCGGCAAGCGTAGAGCGGAACGTATCTTGCCGCCTTTCAGCGTCTTGACGCCATTCGAGCCGATTATCTCAAGCTCAACGGCACGCCGAGAGTAACCGACCTGCTTGACGTTAAGGTCGTAAAGTGTGCCGATGCCTCGAACGTACCTCGACAGCCGTGACTGCACCTCGGCCGCCGATCCCGAACGCGACCAATTGACCCACGGCGACATATTTTCGGCTGTCGTCGGCGCGTTGGTCGGCTCGATCTCGAGATATTTCACCGAGCCGAGAGCATCGAGTTGGTAACGCACGTTCTCACCGCCGACGAGCGCCGCCTCGCGGACGGGATACATCGTGCCACCAAAATCGCGGAAGAGGAAAACATCGGGACGGACATTCAATTGACGGTCGGTCCTGCCCGTTCTGATGACGAGCTTGCCGTCAACGGAAGGCCGAGCGACGCCCGTCAGCATTTCAGGCGTCCATTTGCGGCGGTCGTAAATTTGCCCGATCAGGCGTATCAGCCTTGCCCGCGTGAATGGCCTTCCCGGCTGAAACGTCTGGTCCGCATTTATCGAAAACAATCCGTCGCGCATCAGCATCGCGATCTCCGCACGCCGCTCACGGGGAATTTCCGATGCGTCGGCAAACCCCAGCAAATAGTTTATATCGGATTCGGTAAGCATCGTATCCGCAACGCCCGGAGCGTACGCGAACGACGCGATGGTGCGTGCCAGTTCGACAGGATTCGCGGATTGCTGCGTAACCTGCGGAGCCGGCTTGCCGAAGCGAATGGCAAGCTGGCCAAGCCATAGATTCAGTTCCTGCTCACTCGGAATGTCCGAGAACCACTCGTCTGTCATTGGATCATTTCCGAGATAAAAACCATTCGCTGCAAGCAGCGACATCCGCCGTACCAGGTCTAAAGACGCATCGTCGCGAACACGAGGCTGCGGCCTGTTTGATCTGATCAGGAATGGTTCGAAATGACGGCGACCTTCGAGCGAGCATTCCACGCCGCGAAGATATGGCTCAGCGTGATCGAAAACGTTCTCAGAATTTTCCGTCCGCCCTCCGCAAGTCGATGTGTAATATGCCATGATCGGCTTGCCGCCATGCGTTGCGACGATACCGCGGGTTTCACGAACGGCCTGCGTGCCCATTCGATTTTCGATCGAAACTCCTTTATAGACCTGCGACCAAACGGTCGGGACCATATCGAATCCCTGCCTGCCATAGGTACCGATGTTTGCGATGGCATATGTTCTTGCCGCGACCGCCTGTGCCTTTTGAGCTTCGAGTTGCGGAAGGCCGAGTTCCGCCGGCACGACGCCGAGCAGATATTCCTCGAGCGGGACGACGTTCACTACGGTCAGAGAGCCGCGGGCATTCACAAAAACCTCGATGCGCCCGCGATATGCCTTGCCGTTATAGCGAACAGGATTCGCACGTTCATTGAGCGAACCGAAAGACACCGCTCGCAGCGATGAGTACTTCGCCAACTCACTCGGGCCGCTGACGACGACCTCCCGTAGATTCGGGTCTATTGGAGCAGGGCCGGCACCGGTCGTCGAACCGGTCGGGCGTATCAGGCTGCGGACCTCGCCTTTCCCTCCCGAACGCACCTGCTGCGACAGATCGACGGCGTCGTCCGAAGGCCGAACGCGTCGCTCTCCGATGATGACCGCGTCGTCAAAACCTTTGTCGGCCAATTTGGCCTTCAGCTCGTCGGCTTCGATCTCGGAATCCCTTAGCGTGCCGACCACGACCCGCCACATTGAGGAGGCCGCGTCCAAACTGACAATGCAGTTTTCGCCGGTTGCTTGACGAATATCGCGTGCGAGCATGTTCGCGTCGTCCTGCGTAGGAAGGTTCTGAAACTCGACGCGGAACATCTCGACCTCCGGCGGACGATAAGCACGCGCCGCCACCGTAACGCGATTCGCGGCAAGCATCCTGTCCGGCACCTCCGGCGAATAAGCGACCAGCGAAACGTCGCCAGTGGTGATCGATGCTGTCGGCACGTTCGTCGCAAGACCGATGCGAATGAGCGGTTCCGAGGCGAGCATGCGAAATTCGGCACCCTCATACGCGAAGGCGTTGCCCGCCGTCATTACGACAGTCGCAAAGAATACAACGGAGAGATGACAAATGTTTGAAAACTTACCTAATTTCACTTTAACTCCAATGAGTTGAATACAAGCGGAAATGTCGCCCACGTCTGCCCGCGGTGCTGCGGGCGAAACGCGAACAGGACGATCTCGCCGCGGCCCGCCTTTGCGACCGCCATAGCGGTCTTGCCGTTGATCATTCTCTCGCCCAGCATCCAGCCCGACAGAAGTGCGTTTCGCAGCGCATATTGAGCGACGATCTCGACCCTCTGCTCGTCCTCGACCTCAAACGCAGAGCTGTTTGTAAAATATGCAGCAGTTTCCTCGGGCACACCGCGGGACATCGGATTTTCCTTGTCCACCTCGATCTTCAATATCGAGCCGGGATTATAGAATTGCCGTCTCTCGACACCGTCGAGGACATTCTTGATCGGCAGGCCGAAGCTCTTGATCACAAGGCCGCACGAGCGGTCGAAACACACCAGACGCCCGCCGTTCTCGACGAAGCGTTTGATATTAGCGACGCCTTCGTCACCGATGCCGCCTGCGAATTCGTCGGGATATCTATCCGCACTCAGGCCGCGTAGTATGTTGTTCTCAGAATCCGACGGAAGCACAAGCACGTCCAGATCGAGCTTGCCGCCGCGGACGTCCGCCGGCATTACCGACTTGAACGGGATCTGAAAAGTATCAAAAACGAATCGTGTCCAGCCTTCGTCCATTGACGAAGTGAAAGGTTTGTACAGCCCGATCCGCGGCTTGGTTTTCAGCGGATTCGCGATTTTGGGAAACGGCCCCGACGCCGGCGGCAGATTCAGAACAGAACGAGCGCGGTTGATGTCGTTGACCGATTTGATAGTGTTTTGAAATTTCTTTTGGTCTTGGATATCCCAAATTTCCTGGGCGTCGATGCCCATTTGCATCCAAAGCGTCCAGCCCGCAACGTCGTAGGGCGTATCGGGCTCGCCGTTGGCTCCGATGCGCCGAGGATACGTTTGCGGTTCAAACAAGCTGAGAATGTTGTTTCGCTGCGGCTGGTCGGTAAATATCAAAAAGCTGCCGAGCGGTATCTCGTGAAACTCTTCTTCCTTGCTGTGTTTGACCCACAGTTCGTGGGTCATCTCGTGAACCTCAATACCCTGCCACGTCAGGATCTCAAGAAATCGCGCGACCGTGTGTGGGATCGGCTGGCCCGCGAGGACGACATATGCCGATGGAATGTCGTCGCGGGGCTGTATGTTCTCCCTGCCTAAATTGTAGAAATTTCGCAGATATCTTTCTCGAAACTTTGCGGCTTGAAGCAATATCGTACGGCTCGAGATCATCTCGATCTCGGCTATATCCTTCGGCCCCCATTTTCCGCCGGTCCACGGTTCCGGGTGATTTATCGCCGGTTCGAGAGGCGAGTTCAAGCCTCGTGCGGGCCTGGTTTGCCCGAGCGTCTCGCGGGTTATCGTGACCGGAGTCATCAGATTCGCACTGGCGGCTTCGGACAAAATTCCGATGGAGTTGTGATAATAAGGCGCCGTGCGAAAACCGCCGTGCCACCACATATCGAATGTCGTGTTCGTCGCGACGCCTTTGATACCGTTCGCCTGTAGATCGGCGGCCATTTTCAGGCCGAGCAGGCCGACCTCTCGGACGATGATGGGCGAAATCCGCGGATAGGCCGGATCGTGAAAGGGCGGAATAACAAAGCGCGGACCGTTCTGCCCCATTTGATGCACGTCGAAAACGATCTGCGGAAACCATTGCTGCCAAAAGAGTTGCGTGATCGCACGCGTTTCGGCAAGGTTCAGCATGAACCAGTCGCGGTTGTTGTCGTGGCCCGCATAATGGTGGTAAAGCTCCGGCGGGACTGTGCCTTCGCTCTTTGTGCCGAGCGTCTTTCGATACCAATCCGCGACCATGTCGATGCCGTCAGGATTCGCCGAAGGGATCAGCAGCAGAACCGTGTTTGCCAGAATTTCCGCCGTCTCAGGGTCGTTCGCGGTCGCCAGTTCGTATGCGAGATTCATCGACATTTGCGAGGCGACGATCTCATTCGAATGTATCGAGCACGATATCGCTACGACGGTCTTGCCTTCGCGGATGAGCCGCTGTACTTCCTCTTCACCGGAGTTACGCCGCGGATCGGCTAGTTTCGCATTGTTCTGACGTATTTTCTCTATGTTCCGGATGTTATCCGGCGAAGATATGAACGCCGCGACCATTCGTTTGCCCAAGGTGGTCTTACCGAATTCGCGAATTTCAACGCGGTCGCTCGCTCGTCCCAGCTTGTCAAAATAATCCGTTATCTGCGTCCAGTCGGCGATGGTGCGTTCCTCGGTCGGCTGAAAACCGAGAACGCTTTTCGGCGACGGCACCTGAGCGACAACCGCCGCAGAAAACAGTAGAATCAATGCGGTAATTCGAAATATAGAAAGATGTCTGAGCATGAGCGGCACAGTATGGCGTTGAGCCTGAGGGAGAACGAAAAGATTGCTTTTCCTGTCCCTGAGTCTAACAAATCGCGGCTTGCCGGGAAACTTCGCTATTGGTGGAGCTGGTTCGTAGCCTGCTTTTTGCTGCTGATCATCGGCCCGCCGGCACTTATAATTCTCGGCATCATAAACAAGAAGATGTGGCTGCATCCCATCGCAAAATGGGGTGCGGAAAAATGGCTTTGGGCGTGCGGGGCGACGATCAAAGTTACGGGCCTCGAGAACCTGGAAGAAGGCCGATCATACGTTTTTGCCGCAAATCACCGCTCTTATCTCGACACTGCAACGCTCTTTTTTTACACAGGCAGAAAAATGGGCCTCGTCGCCAAGAAGGAACTGCTAAAAGCTCCGATCCTCGGCCAGGGAATGCATTATGTAAAGATCTTCGCGATCGACCGTTCGAATCCGGAACGAGCGATGCGTTCGATGGAAAAGGCGCGCAAGGTGCTTGAAGAAGGCTATTCGTTCGGCATTTTTGTCGAGGGAACACGCGCGATGCCGGGCGAACTTCTGCCGTTCAAGAAAGGCGCGTTTCACTTGGCGTTCCAAACCGGAGCACCCATCGTACCTGTTGCGATCAAAAATACGGACGTAATGATGGGCAAACGCACGGGCGTGGCATACGCGGGCGAGATCGAGATGGTCATTTTGCCGCCTATCGAGACCGACGGTTTGACCGCGGAGAACGATCTGATGGATGTGCTTGTCCGCACTCGGACCGCAATTGCTAACGAGTTATATTCCTGATTTTACGGCTTTCTCGGCGTCGGCGAAGGCTCCGGCGTTGCGGGTTCGTCGTCGTCAAGGATACGTACGTCCGTCCTGCCGAGCTTGTAATCAGTGAACCGCACCCGCATCCTGATCTTGACAGCGGCACCGTTGTCGAAAACAAGCTCGTCGTCAGAGCGTGCGTCGGTCGGGAACCAATATTTTCCGTCGATCTGTTCACGCGTGGTCTCGACTATCGGGAATTTGTTGGTCTTGGTTTCAGGCACGGCCTTGCCGCGGGATTTCACGATCATCAGATCGTCCTTATCGACCCAAACTCGGCCTGTGAACAGACGCATTTTTGTCTTTTTCGGATCGGGAATGGCCTTTGGCGTGACGTCAAAAACGTAAAGATCCAGCTCGTCTATTCGCTCCGTTCCCACGTACGCAACGCGATACTGATCCATAAAACGCGGTTCAAGGGCGAAGGGATTTACGCCCCCGAGGTCTTCCAGGTCTTCGGGAGTGACGAATCCGGGCGGAGTTGTTGCTACGGGAGCGTGGACCACACGTTCAAAACGCGTTCCGTCCGAGCGAAATGTCATGAACGAGTCGCGGCGGAAAGTCCCCGTTATCTGCCCGCCGAGCCCTATCGTCTGCACCGTAGCAAAGCGGTTGAAAACGTAGTACGACAAAGCGTAGCGAAACTCACTCTCGTGTTCCGTTACCTTTTTGATGATCCGCTCGGCATCCGCCTGCGACATACCGCCGCCCGCGATCACGGTCTGAGCCGACGCAGGTATTGCAAACAACATCGCCGCCGCTGCCAAAACACTCGCTCCAACTACTCTTTTCATACACCCTTTATTGTAAACCCAAAACCCCTCATCAGATGCCCTTTACACCGCAAAAGTTGACCGGATAGCTTTTCCATCGATCGTGCCTCCAAAAATCCTTCATTTTTTCCATCTTTTCTGACAGGTTTTGCTGCGGACTTCTGCGTTAGTAGATAGAAGGGAAAATTTCGGCTCGATTTTGCGGCTTGTGAGAGGCCGGAATGCTGAAAGCTAAAACCCACACAAACAGAGGAGTATGCGATGAGGAACGGAAGGAATGTATTCGGAACGGTATTGGTATTGTTGGCGGCGTTTGCCGTTGCGGGAGCGATGTTACTGAACGGCATCGTGCCGTTGGGACGCGCTTCGGCGGAAAGCAATATCAGCGGCAGTAGCAGTGAGGCTCAGCCGGTAAAGGCTGTTAACGAAAGTGCGGTTGCAGAGCGTCTCGGTTCAACGGGCGTGTATTTCGAGGAAAACCGCGGCCAGCATCATGAACGCGTGCGTTACATGACCCGCGGTTCGGGCGGGACGATGTTTCTGACGCCGACCGAAGCGGTTTATGTATTGTTAGAAGCCAGAAGACAGGAGTCAGAAGACGGCGGTCAGAATGCAGAAGGAGAGGGACTGAACTCGAAACTTGGACGCGATCCGAGATCCGCACTCCGACGAACGCATTCCGAACCTGAAGCGCCGCGTATGGCCACGGCGGTGTATATGACGCTTGCGGGAGCTAACCGGAATGCTGAATTCGTTCCTTCCGAACGGCTTGAGCACAATACGAACTATTTCAAGGGCAACGATCCTGACAAATGGCGGACGGACATACCGAACTACGGTCGGATCACGGTCAACGGCATCTATCCGGGAATCGATGCAGTATGGTTCGGACGTGACAACGGCGTTAGGTATGATTTCGTCGTCAGCCCCGGAGCCGACCCGAACCAAATAGCCTGGGACGTTCGCGGTGCGACCAATGTCACCATTGCCGAAGACGGTTCGCTCGTCATCGAAACCACGACCGGCACACTCCGCCAAGGCAAACCATTCACGTTCCAAGAGAATGGCGGTACACAACGCGAGGTCAATAGCTCCTTCCGCCTGGCTCGCACCGACGCCGACACTTTCCGCGTCGGCTTTGACGTCGGCGCCTACGACACCACTAAACCACTCACCATCGACCCGTCGGTGCCGACGGCATCGACGTTCTTAGGTGGCAGTTTATCCGATTACGGCGTTGGGCTTAAAGTTGACAGCGTCGGAAATGCGTACGTTAGCGGCATTACAGCATCGGTTAATTTCCCGACGACCGCCGGCGTATTTGATGTCACTCAAAACGGCGGCGAGGACATCTTTGTCGCCAAGGTTCATACATCCGGGACGTTCCTGTTTTACTCGACGTTCATCGGCGGCAGCGGAACGGATAACGGGTTTGACGTTGCCATCGACAGTACCGGAAACGCATACATAACTGGTTATACAACGTCCGCGGCATATCCGACGACTGCCGGAGCCTATGACACCACGGCGAACGGCTTGGACGACGCCTTTGTCACGAAACTGAATCCGACCGGAAACGCATTAGTCTATTCCACCTTTCTGGGCGGAGCGCAAATCGATATCGCAACCGGCATCGTAGTCGATCCGGCGGGGAGCGTCGTCGTTTCCGGTACGACTGAATCGGCAGGGTATCCTACGACTGCCGGCTCATTCGACACCTCGCACAATGGCGGCTTTGACGTATTCCTAACAAAGCTGAACGCAGCCGGAACTGCACTCACCTATTCAACATTCGTCGGCGGTGCAGGTGACGATTCAAGTTATGGTCTCGCGGCAGATTCGGCAGGTAATTCTTACGTTACGGGCGAAACATCCTCTTCGTCATTTCCAATAACAGCTGGTGCGTTTGACACGACCCATAATGGTGGTTTTGACGCATTTGTTACTAAATTGAATGCTACAGGAACGGCATTATCATATTCGACATTCTTAGGAGGCAGCGGCGGCGAAACTGGGAGCTCCATAGCCGTCGATGCTTCTGGCAATGCTTATGTGACCGGCGACACAAATTCGTCATTATTTCCCGTGATCGCGGGAGCATATCAGCTACTCAAAGATGGCGGAACCGATGCATTTGTTACAAAGGTAAATCCTGCCGGATCAGGATTGGTTTACTCGACTTTCTTGGGTGCAGGAGGTACGGATCGCGGATCCGGAATAGCGGTCGATACCGCAGGCAATGCTGTGATCACGGGTACGACTACGTCAACTCTGTTCCCAACCTCGCCGGATGGCTACGACACATCTCACAATGGCGATTTTGATGTATTTGTTACAAACCTCAATTTTAATGGTTCAGGATTGGTCTATTCGAGTTTTCTAGGCGGAAGTTTGGTCGATCAAGGAACGGCGATAGCTGTGGACAGTAGTGCAAATGTGTATATTACCGGTTACACCGCTTCGACCACTTTTCCAACTACAATCGGAGCTTTTGACATCACACACGGCGGATCGGATGACGCATTCTTGACCAGATTCTCGTCCATGTTGGTAACGCCGACTCCGACACCGACGCCGACTCCGACACCGACGCCGACACCATCGCCGACCCCAACACCGACGCCGACACCATCGCCGACCCCAACACCGACGCCGACACCATCGCCGACCCCAACACCGACGCCGACACCGACGCCGACACCAACACCGACGCCGACGCCATCGTGCGTAACTCTGTTCGAGAGCTTTGAGGCCGGTTTACCGAACACTGCGCCGCTGCCGAATCACGGTCCGCCGGGAGCGACGCTGCCGCTGGCTTCCGGAGACTGGTACGCGTTGAACGGCACTTCGCCTTTGGGAACGACAGGGGTTTTTGGCTCAAACGTGCTCACTACACCTTTCGGTTCTCAACATGCGGGAATGAACCGCAGCAATGGTGCGTTCACCACGACCATAAACACATTTCTGATGACGCCGCCGATGTCGATCAAGAACGGGGATTCGGTCTCATTCTATACTCGGACCGACGCCAGCCCTGCGAATGCGGATCGCCTCAGGCTTGTATTCAGCACCGCAGGAACAAGTACTGCTGCGGCAAGTTTCAGCAATGTAATGCTAAGTATCAATGAGACGCTGATACTGACCGGCTATCCGGGCGAGTGGACAAAATATACCGCAACAGTTTCCGGCGTACCGACGCCGACACAGGGACGGTATGCCCTAAACTACAATGTGACGAACGGCGGTGCACTCGGACCGAATTCTAATCGCGTTGGCATAGATCAATTTCAGGTCGAGGTTGCCGGAGTATGTCCGACGCCGACACCTACACCGACGCCGACACCGACACCAACGCCGACGCCGACACCGACACCAACGCCGACACCAACGCCCACACCAACGCCGCCACCTTCATGCACGGCACTTTCAGAGGACTTTGATGATGTATCGATTCTCTCCGGCTCAGGCTGGAGCCTACAAAATCTGAGCAGCCCTGTTGGTACCACCGATTGGTTCCAGGGTGTGGCCGCAACATTCAACTCACATTCCGGAGCTGCGAACTCGTACATTGCCGCGGACTATTTCAACACAGCCGGGGCAAACACCATTAGCAATTGGCTGATGACTCCGGTATTGACTTTGCAGGACGGATCTCAATTCACATTTTGGACTCGGGGACGCATTGGCACATTTCCCGATCGATTGCAGGTTCGGATGAGCACCAGTGGAGCCAGCACAAATGCGGGAGCAACCGCGTCAAGTGAAGGCGACTTTACCACACTGCTACTCGACATTAATCCAACTTATTCGGTCGGCGGATATCCTACGGTTTGGACCGAATACACGTTAACCATTACCGGCGTTCCTGTGCCGACATCAGGGCGTTTAGCCTTCCGGTATTTTGCTGAAAATGGCGGACCGGGCGGCACCACATCGGACTATATTGGCATCGATACTTTGAGCTATTCATGCCCGGTTCCGACTCCAACACCGACACCTACGCCGGGGCCTCCATCGGGGGCGACGAGTATACAGTTCTCTTCACCAACTTACAAAGAGGACGAGTCGCAGTCTGTGACCGTAAGAGTTATGCGAACCGGTGATCTGGACGGTGCTTCGTCCGTTCAGTTGTCACAAACAGGCGGGACGGCGACTTTCGGCGCTGCGTGTACCGGACCGACCGACTTTACAGTAACGGGCGGGCTGCCGCAGACGCTCAACTTCGCACCCATGGAGGAATTCAAGGATGTCATCTTTAATATCTGCGGCGATATCGTCGTAGAGCCGACAGAGACGATCAGCCTCGGGCTGTCTGCATTCACGGGGGCGACCGCAGGAACGCCTTCGACTGCAGTATTGTCCATAAATGACACAGCGACCGCTTACAGGAACACCACACCGATAGACATCGTCATCGGCAGCAGTGCGAACCCCTATCCGTCGTCGATAGTGGTCACCGGAGCAGCTCCGTCATTGGCATCGCTGCGAGTGACGCTGTACGACCTGTCGCACAACTTCCCGGAGAACATCGACGTGCTGCTGGTTGGGCCGAACGGCGGTAAGTACGTACTGATGGGCGATGTCGGCGGGCCTTTCTCGATCGACCTCTCCAACGCGGTCACGTTGAACTTCACGGACTCTGCGGGGGTCGTTCTGCCTGATTCTACGATGCTGTCCACCGGGACGTTCATGCCGACGACCTGCGAAACGCCTGTGACGAACTTCTTCAGCGCACCCGCGGGACCGTATGCGGAACCGGGCTGCGTCGTTTCTCGCGCGGTCGGACAAACTATGTTCGGTTCCTTCGGCATGATCAATCCGAACGGCCAATGGGACCTTTACGTCAGAGATGACAATGGAGCTCCGGCAGCAATGACCGTAGTAGGGTCTTTCGCCGGCGGCTGGGGAATAGAGTTCCTCGCACCGACCGCAGCGGGTGTCGAAGTGTCGGGACGTGTATTCACGTCCGACGGACGCGGATTGCGTAACGCCACAGTAACGATGACCGACTCGAACGGTGTTACGCGGTCCGCTGTCACTTCGAGCTTCGGTTATTACCGTTTCGACGGAGTTCCCGTGGGCGATTCGTTCGTGATGACCGTCAACTCACGCAGCTACCGCTTCGTCCCACGCGTCGTCAACGTCCTCGACAATATGACCGATGTTGATTTCGTTGGGCTGGAGTGAGGCGTCGGGGCGCAGGCCGCCAGCCTGCTTCTTGTCAGAACCACCTGCGGCGGTTGCCGCTTGCTGCAACACTGGCACGTTTTTTGTGCCAGAACCGGGTGGTTGTCCGCCGGGACGCAGGCTGCCTGCGATCCGACGAAACTCGCCGCCTGCTGTTGCGGGCGGCCATTTTTTTTGTTGTCGGAGCTCGTTTCGGCGTGTTAGTATTAGAAATTGCCCAAGGCTTTCGCCTCGTTGAAATTTGCAGTTCATACACTCCTCCATTTCGACCGGATGCCTTTTCCAATAAAACACTCATAAACGACCTGAGTCGGCGATGGTCCCGATAAATTATGCTCTTTTCTAAATTATTGAATGATCCGCTTCGGGCGGCCGTCCTCATTGCCGCTTTCGCGGGCTTGACCGCAGCATTTATAGCCTTTTCGGTGCCGGCGTCATCTCAGAATGCAAAAGGCAGCAAGGGTGAAAGGAATGTCAGCCGCGACGGCGACGCTGAACTTGCGGCTGAGATCCGCCGACTGACCGACCGTTCGACCATCGGACTTTACGAAGAGACGACCGACCGCGGCGGCATCATGGTCGATCTGCAGGGGCGTTTTATGAATGTCCCGCTGATCGCAGTTGATGAAATGGGTCGCTCGGCAACATATTGCGCGACCAGCCTTGAAGAGGCGAACGAATTTTTCGGCCGTGATCTTGATACCGGCCGTCCCCTGGCAGGCAAGCTCGCCGAATTCCGCAGCGACGCTGCATATCCGGGCATGTCCGAAGCCGAGGTGCAATTTTACAAGGACATGATCAAGGCCTTCATGGAGCGGCAATCGGCATCGCCCGAAGCGGCCACTATCATGATCGTAAATAACGACGGTCCCGGCGAGGGCTTTAACGATCCGACGCCGGTCGCACCCGTCGGTGGGAACGAGGGCACGACGCTCGGCCAGCAGCGTCTGAACGTTTTCAATTTCGCCGCGAACATCTGGGCGTCGTTTTTGGACAGTTCCGTAAATATACAGGTTCGCTCTCAGTTCGATCCGCAGACCTGTACCTCGACGTCAGCCATACTTGGTTCTGCCGGAGCGACCACTGTTCACAGGGACTTTGCCGGTGCATTGCTGCCGAGCACGTGGTACAGTCAGGCTCTCGCAAATAAGAAGAACGGCACCGACCTCAATACGAGCCAACCCGATATCAATGCCACGTTCAACTCCAACCTGAATGGCAGCCCGACCTGCCTCAATGGCAGGACGTGGTATATGGGCTTTAACAATACAACGCCGTCGAACACTACAAATCTTTTGGTCGTCCTGCTGCACGAGATGGCTCACGGCCTGGGCTTTCAATCGTTTGCCAGCGGCTCGACCGGAGCCCTGTTCAACGGATTGCCTGATGCGTATACGACCAATATGTTCGACCGGACCGTCAATCTCGGCTGGAACGAGATGACGAATGCCCAACGTGCCGCATCCGCGTTGAACACCTCGAATCTGCTATGGAACGGCCCGAACGTTCGGATCGCCTCAGGCTTTTTGACGAGTTGCCGCGAGGCTTCGACCGGCCGCGTACAGCTTTTCGCACCGGCAACATTTCAGAGTGGATCGTCTGTGTCGCATTTCGATACGGCGTGCTTCCCGAACTTGCTTATGGAGCCTTCGATCACCTTGAATCTGCCTCTTGACCTAGATCTGACGCGGCAGCAAATGCGTGACATCGGCTGGTTCCGGGATGCGAACAACGACGGCATTCCCGACACCATCACGAACGTCTCGCCGAGCGGCGGCGTCCTAAATGTCGGCAGCAACGCCGTCATCAATTGGACCAACACAAGCGGATTCACACGCAACATCACCATCGAGCTTTCTACAGACGGCGGGGCGACGTATCCGGTTTCGATCGCGACAAATATCGCGAACTCCGGCTCGCACTCATTCACGGTGCCGAATCTGCCGACAACGCAGGCTCGAATCCGCGTCCGTGAGCACAACTTCGTGGACCCGGTGGGCGTGTCCGCGGCGAATTTCGCCATCTCGGCAGACATAGAGGTTTCGGGAAGGGTGTTGACGCCGTCGGGACAAGGACTCCGCAATGCCGTCGTGACGCTCACCGGAGCTTCGGGGCCGCCGAGGACCACAACGACGAGTTCGTTCGGATTTTATCGTTTCGACAACCTGAATCCGGGTGAGAGCTACACGCTGACGGTCGGATCGCGAACGTTCCGCTTTAACCCGACGAACATAAACACGAATACTTCGATATTCAACTTGGATATAACCGGCGTCGAATAGAAAACGCCGATCATTGGCAGATCGAATTACCCCGCTCTTTGGAGCGGGGTTTTTGTTTCTCCCTTTGATCCGGGATGAAACCGGCCGCAATTATAATTGGCGAAATGCAGGCAAGCTGCCTGCCGTCCGGCACAAAGCCACGCGCTGCCGCAGATAGTTCTGATAATAAGCAGGCTGGCAGCCTGCGCCCCGACAAGATGCAGACAGGCAGGCTGCGGAAAAACAGAAATGGCGTTGGCTTTGCACCAACGCCATCTCATTTACGATCTGGTTTCTAAAATTACCGTTCCGCGATCGGGACGTATTTCAGGTCGCGGGCTCCGATATATTCGGCACGCGGACGAATGAGCTTATTGTTCGCGTATTGCTCCAGTATGTGGCCCGTCCAGCCTGAAATGCGGCTGACCGCAAAGATCGGCGTATAAAGATCCAAGGGAATGTTCATCAGGTAATATGTCGACGCCGAATAGAAATCCACGTTCGGATGCATTCCTTTCTTCTCCAGCATAAGTTTCTCTATACGCTGGGACATCTCGAACCACTTCATATCGCCTTTCTTCTCGGACATCGTCCGGGAATAGCGGCGCAGCCATGTAGCACGCGGATCCTCTGTCTTGTAAACGGCGTGGCCGATACCCATGATCTTGCGTTTTTCAGCGAGAGCGTTATCGACCCATCCATCGACGGCTTCGAGGCTGCCGATCTCGATGAGCATCTTCATCACGTTGGTGTTAGCACCGCCGTGCAGAGGGCCTGCGAGAGCGGCGATGCCCGCCGTGACCGCACCATAAATGCCGGCAAGCGTGCCGGAAACGACACGCGTCGTAAAGGTCGAAGCGTTAAGTTCGTGGTCGGCGTGCAGTATCAGGCAGACGTCGAACATACGGGCTTCGTCGGCTTCGGGGCGTTCGCCTCGGAGCATATAAAGAAAATTCTCCGCGATCGAAAGGCTCGCATCGGGGGCGACGACATCATTGCCGTTGCGGATGCGGTCCCACGCGGCGGCGATGGTGCCCATCTGTGCCGTCAGCTTGATCGCGGCGTTTGTCGCACGCTCGCGGTCGGTCGCGTGGCCTTCCTTGTCATAAAAATCTAGCGACGAGACCGCCGTTCTAAGCACGTCCATCGGATCGGCGTCCGCCGGAAAGGTCTTCATCATGTCGATGACCGCCGACGGCACAGCGTAATTCGATCGAAACTGTGCGTTCAGAGCGTCGAGTTCATCCTGCTTCGGCAGGCGTCCGTTCCAAAGTAGATAGACGACCTCTTCAAACGTGGAATGCTCGGCCAGATCGTGGATGTTATAGCCCTGATAAATAAGGATGCCTTCTTCGCCATTGACATCGCCGATGGCGCTTTGTGCGGCAACGACGCCGCGAAGTCCTGCTGCTGCTGTTGATTCTGTTGCTGTAGCCATTATGTTAAACCCTCGATTATTAAAGCACTTTCTGCAAATCTCTATTTTATCCGAGCACGTTGCGTGTTACAAGTTATTCCCGCTGGGCGTTTGCGAAAAACGACCGCGTCGCCGACCGAAACGCCAAGATCTGCCGCTGCGGATGCACCGTTCAGCGAAATTTCTACGAGGCCGATGCTGCCCGCGATCATAAATAGCTCGCCGCCCTCCGCTCCGGAATAGAAACGTCGTACGTTTTTGATCTGCCGGCCGTTCAACTCAGCAGTCATGCCGCTATCGAGCCATTCTGCCGGCAAGTTCGTGATGATGTTGCCGAATCGGTCAATATGCAGCACGCGGCCGATAATTGTTTCGCCTTCAGTTTCGGGATAGATGCACGGTAAACGGACGGGATCCGAAAGCGGGCGGCCAAGCTCTTCGATCGGCCTTCCGAGGGCGATGTGAGCGGCAGCCGGAGCGAAAATATCGCGTCCGTGAAATGTCGTACTTATTTCCGCTGCAGGCCTGAACTCCCTTTCGATCAGGTGAACCTGGAAATTTTCCTGTGAATCCAGAATAAAACTGAAGATCCCGTTGTCAGGCCCGATCAGAAACCTATCGTCCGCCGCCACCGCGACAGGCCTCCGTTCCGAGCCGACGCCGGGATCGACCACACCAACGATAACGGTGCCGGCAGGCACGTCGCGGAAACACGCGAAAAGCGTGAATGCCGCCGCGTGAATATCACCCGGCGGTATCTCGTGGGTAATATCAAAAACAGCGGCCTCGGGCGCAATTCCGGTGATCACGCCTTTCATCGAGGCGGCAAAATGGTCGCGAGTGCCGAAATCGGTCAAAAGAGCGATCGCCATAAATAAATTATCCACGCCGCGTGGGCGATACCGAAAAGGAGAAGTAAACGGTATCACCCCGTGACGTGGAATGGAGGCTGACGAGGCAGCAAAGATCGCCTTGCAGAGCGATTATCTGATCTGTGTTTCGTATGCCGTGCGGATACGGATGCTTTGATTACGGGAAATTCGCACGTGTTTGCCGCGTTCGATGACGACGGCACCCACGCCGAAGGCGGCTCCCATACCTGCTCCGACAGCGACGCCAACAGGCCCGCCGACAGCTCCGCCGATGAGTGCACCTGCTCCCGTCGCACCGCCGACCTTGAGGGCGTCGGATTTGAGCGAACTCTTGCCGACCGCTGTTCCCTCGTCATCAACGCGATGGATATTGTCGCCCTTCACGGGCATCACTTCGATGAGAGTTGCACTAAAATTTGACCATCGGTTCTCGCTAAGCAAAATGCGGTCAAATGAAAGCAGCATTTCCGACCGGCCTTTTATACGGCCTGCGGTCTTTATCTTGCTCACGCGGCCCTCGACGATCGCGCCTGCGATCTCTGACGGAGCCACAACCTTTGCAGTGAAGCGGTCGCCTTCGCGGCTCTGCTGTGTGTTGAGGTCGTCCTGGATCTCAAGTATCAGTTCCGTGTCGCGCGGAATGACAATTATCGCGTTCGGATCGCCCTGATACTGCGGTGAGGCCATCGCGGTCTTTTCGATACGGACGGTATCGTTTGTAATGGCCGCCGGGGTCTCGCCCGCGGTAGCCGTGACAGGAACGGCCGGAACCGTGTTTTTCGCCGCCATCGTCTGCCGGTCATTGACCAATACGCCGCGGCGTTTAAGCCCTGTCGGAAGCGAGGCTTCAAATGAACGGCGTTCGAATCCGGTGTTGTAACCTGCCTCAAAACCTTGCTGATAGCCGTCGCGGTAGTCCTCTATCGAACCATAGTCCTTGTTGTAGGCACGATCGGCTTTGGTGTACTCAGGATGCCTGGCGAAATCCTTCGCGGCACTATCTATCGTATCGCGATAGCCCGCCATATAACCGTCGGAATATCCCGTCCGATAGCCCCGCTGCAGAGCGAAAACCGTAGGGTCGCCGGTTTGAGCGGTGGCAGTGTAGCCCGCAGAAAATGCCAGAACCGTTAATATAGTGCTTAACACAAGTAAGCCACTTTTGCTGCTTAACCTCATCTGATTCTCCTGTCTTTGAAACTTTGAAATGGAGTGAAAATGCAACTTCCGCATATATTTATACAGCAAATGCTTAAGCATTACAACATCTTTTTTCAATTTTTTTGTGCGTATCGCACTCATGTGTTTAAGGAAGTGCTTAAGACAAGAAAAAGCCGCCGATCACCCGGCGGCCAAGAGGAGGAAAAAAACAAATGAATACGTCAGAAACTCTTCCTGAAAAGATACGACGCCCGAACAAAAAAAGTTCGGCTGTCGCGTTTCAATCCCGGCTCGTATTGCCCCGTGAAAGGGTTGAAGCCGTTGTAGTTGATGCTGTCGTTGTAACCCGCGTATATCGCCGTTCCGGGATTTGGTGCCCAACCGAAGAGCACCTGTCCCGCAAAATTCCGCCGCATGGAGTCGTAGTCCAGACGAAAGCGTGTGAACAGGAACCTTGTGAACTGATATGTCGAGCGAACGCTGAAGATGTCGGAATCGAATCGCCTTTCACCCGTTTCCTTCCGGTTCATACGGCTCTTCCGGTATGAAGCGGATATCCGCAATGGGTCGATGGGTTTCACTTCTCCCCATACTTCAGCGTCGGTTTGAAACGCGGGGCCGGGATCCTGCAGGCCCGTCGCCCGGTCAAAATAGAAATAGTCGAAAACATTCCGCCGCATTCCGGCAAACGCACCATAACTGAACCGCTTGTTATAGTTTTGGTTGATATTTGCCGAAAACGTCTGTATCCATGTCGAACGGACGGGTTCTCCAAGGAATGTCCCCTGCGGACGGCTCGGGATGCGCTTCAGGCCGAACTCCTCCTCATAGATCTTTTGGTAGGTTTGGTTGAAACCGAAGTTAAGATACGTCGACCGCTGGAGATTGAGTCCGAGGCTCGTCCCCAAATTTACACCCTGCGTTCTGCCCTTCCAGTCGTAGTCAAAGCCCACGAATCTTTGCCAATTCGCCCGAATCAACTTTGCAGTAGGTTTCGACTCCGTACTCCGGCGATTGAAAAAGAAAAGAAAATTCGTATCCGTCTGCCGTGTGAAACCGCTGTCAGTACGGTACTTTCCGCTTCGTCCGCCCGCCTCAAAGAACCAGCCCGAACGATCCGTCGTGTAGTCCAGGTTCGCGTAATATCCGATGCCGTTGCCGACGCGATATCGGTTATATGTGCCGTTGGAAAGCGGGTTCGAGCTCGTGCTCCCCGTGCCGCAGATATCGCGGTTACGCTGTGCCTGAACGGGGTCGGCGGCCGGGTCAAACTCCCTTTCGAGGAAACAGCGTTTCGTATTCGTGCCTACGACCTGAAAGGTCGATGTGATCTTTGGGGACAACTTTATACGGCCGTCAAAGCCGGCGGTCAAATTCTTTTGTTCTACAAATGATCGGTACGTCCCGAAAAATCCGAAATTGTTCTCGCTGCCGACGTCACGCTTTAACCTGAGCACAGCGAACGTCGAATTCTTATCCACAAATTCAGAGATCCGAGGCAACATTTGCGGGTCGCTGCGGTCCTCGTCGCTGTAGTTTCCCGGAGCTTTGTCCGACGCGGCCAGAATGCCGAACGATGTTCTTCCTTTCTTCCCTGTCAGCTTGATCGCGGCATCGGGATCGACGATATTCCTCGAATAGAAAACCTGAAGCGGCGAACGGAAAATGTCGGCCCCTTCGAGAAAGAACGGACGCTTTTCCTCAAAAAAGATCGGAAAACGCTGATTTGCCGTAACGACCGGAGCGTCCGCCTCGATCTCAGCGAAATCCGGATTTATGGCGGCGTCGAGCGTAACGCTCGGGCTGATGGTGTATTTCAGCGTGACGCCGATATCGCCTTTTATAGGCTGATTTACGAAACGCCCCTGATCAAGTACGCCCGGCAGAAGCTGGTTACGCGGTATCGTTCTGGTTCGCCGTCCCGTCTGGGACAACGTTATGCTGGGCACGACCTCAAGGGTCCGCTCATATTTCACGTCATCCAGTCCCGTTATCTTGCCGTGCTTGATCAAAAAGCCTGCCACGTTGCGGTCGTCGGGCAGCCATTGATTGAATTCGTCATTGAGACGATCGATGTTACGCGCGACGTTGAAACCCCACATCACGCCTTTGCCTGCGCGATAACGCAGGGATTTGAATGGTATCTTTACTTCAACGGACCAGCCCCAATCTTCGATCACGCCGCGCGATTCCATGACTATATCGACTGAGAAATCAGCTCCCTGGCCCTCGGTAAAGATGCCGTCCTGCTGAATACCGAGCGGATTGAAACCGAGTACATAGGCGCGTCGCTGGTCGTTGAAAGTGTCGAGCCAGACGCGTACGTTGTCCTCTCCGAAAACGTTGTCGCGCTTGGCAACGGTGGCGCGTATCTTGTCGCGGTCGTCAAAGCATTTGAATGCCAAATAAATATGCTTTTCGTCGTAAAGCATATAAACGATGGTCGGCTTCGAAGGAGCGATGTTGTCGCCCGGGGACGTTTGATAAAAATCGTCAAAGACCGCGGCCTGCTGCCAAATTTCCTCGTCGATCCGCCCGTCGATGACCGGTGGAACAAAAGCCTTTGGTATCGTAACGGGCCGCATTTTATGGGCGGGCACCATCACTTTTCCCACAGGTTGAGAAGCTTCGCCGGGCCGGGTCGAAATACCCGAGCCGTTGCTCTCAGCCGGCTGGGGAAGCGGACTCGCCGATGGGCCGCCGCCGTTCTGTGCCGATGCGGCGGCGCAGAGAAATGAAACGAACGCTATGACTGCAAGAAACCTCATTATGACGGATCCTCAAACTCCGCAGCAGGATGCAGCGGGCCATGAGTGCGACAACGTATTCAAACGGATTCGCACACTAATTGTTTCAATTAATT
This sequence comes from Acidobacteriota bacterium, assembly GCA_019639155.1. Lineage (GTDB taxonomy): Bacteria > Acidobacteriota > Blastocatellia > Pyrinomonadales > Pyrinomonadaceae > OLB17. Next base: position 335,558 of record JAHBSJ010000002.1, read on the forward strand.
GGTATTGGGGAAAGAGCGGTCAGTTGGATGACAGGCCCAGGGTTGCCCGGCTCCTGATGACGACCTCACCGCCTGATGCGACAAGATAGCGGACACCGCCGCTGCCCAGACGGAATTTATCGCTTCCGACGCGCGTCAATTCGAACCCGTCGCCCCGCACCGCATCGCTTGTCTCTATATCGGCCGAAGCCGCCTGCGGCAAGGTCAGTACTACGTCGCCGTTTCGGCTTTTGGCGTTCAGTGCGGTAAGGTCGCCGTCGATCATTATCACGCCGTCGGCATTGTCCGCGGTCACGCTGCCCGTAAATCCGACAACGCGGATTCTGCCGCTGCGGCTCTTAACCGCAAGTTCGCCTTCTGAATCACGAACGCTGACACCTTCGACCGAGCCCGAAAGCTGCAGTTTTCCTTTGAAGCCTGTAACGCGTATCTCGCCGTCGGCATTTACGGTCAGGTCGATATTTCGCGGGACATAGATCTCGACGCGAGTACCGCGGCGAACAGAAGGCGAACCGGCCGCACCGGCTGACGACGCAGGGCCGACAATAGTTAGTAACGCTCCCTCGGGCGTTAGGTTCTCATTGACACCGATGTTCTCAGAACTCCGCGGATCACCGAGGCTTATGACACGGTATTCAACCTCATTTCGGTCCCAACCGCGGATCGAGACGGCCGCTTTTTCAGCAATGACGGTCAGCTTCTTGTTGTTTTCGAGCCGGAAATTCCCTGTTTTTGTCTCAAGCCGCGGCACGCCTGTGGTAAATCCTGCGTCGGCTATGCGCGCCAAAGCGGCCGACTGCATGACCTCGACATTCTTCATCGCCTCAATGACGGCTTCGGACCGCATGGCCTGCGCGGCGGTCTTTGCCGCTTCGGCCGTCACTTTTTTCAGTTCGGGCGCCAGCTTTGCCATTTCGGCGTTCAACTCTTCGGTCATTTTCTTTGTAGCTTTCGCGAGGTCGGCATTGACGCGAGCCATTTCTGTTGAATTCCACTCTTCATTCCCGGAGCCGCCCTGCGGCAGCAGGTCCACCGCCGGAAACTGCTGCTTCCCGTCCTTTTTCCGATTTATCGAAAGCGGGCCGTTCACGCTCGACAACTTAACACGTGCGTCGCCGGAGCCGAGCCGCCCCCGCATGTCGCGGCCCACGAATTTGCCTTTGCGTACGGAAAGGCCGAACTCATTTGTGATGGTGCCGTTCACCGAATCAGCCGTCAGCGTGGCATTTATATCGGATGGAAGGGTCAATGCGACACGGCCATTCACGGTTTCCATCGATATACTGCTGGCCGGATCAAGCTGATCGAATTCGGCCGACACCTCGCCATTTACCGTCGAGAGCTTTGCATTCCCTCTAAGATTCGTCGCGATCACTTTTCCGTTCACTGCTGCGGCCGTGGTCTGATTCGTAAAGTTCGAGATACGTACCTCGCCGTTGACGGTATCGATGCCTCTCAGCACAGCACCGCGCGGTGCCATTAATTTATATTCGACGTTCATTCGGCGGCCCTGCTTCCAAGAGCCGGGCTCGTGATCCGTTTTCTTATATTCGGTCTTTACCCTGAACAGATCCGCCCTGGAGTCGATCTTTATATCGACCAGTTCCAATGATTCGCGGCTGTCCGCTGTGATGACGTAACTTAGTTTGACCTCGTTGCGGTCCCATGATTCGACAGTGGTCGACCCGTTTATGTTGCCGATGGTAATGGTTCCGTTCGCTGAGATCGGATACGTCTGCTCAAATCGCACCGTCTCGTCCTGTACTGCGGCATAAACCGCCGTCGGTGTGCAGGATTCGCCCGAGGTCCGTTCGAACATCGACCCAAAGTCGGCCCCGGACGAAGCCACCAAACTCGAAATGACAAAAGTGAATAACCAATTCATGATTCCCTCGCTAAGTATGAACTAGATGAAAGCGTATCTCGCTGTATCTGACCCAAATACACCGCCGATATTCGATTTGTGACGCGGCGGAGAATTTTTTGCCGAGGCGATCCCCGGAACGGCCGTTCGGGTAGGTTCTTTCTATTTGCTTCGTCTTTGCCGAAACGCGTATGTTATCATTTACGTTTTCGTTTTCCGGAAGACGAGATCGAGCCCACCGAATTCGAGACATTCCGCGAACGGCCCCAATTGTTGCAGCTTAAATGGATCGCGAAAGAGCATTGCAAATGTCCGACGAGGAAGCCATACATCATTCCATCGCCGATGCGGATGATATGGAAGAGGTGTGGGATGAGCGTATCTACGTCAAGGACGTGATACGCAACCTGCTATCGCACCCCGCTCAGCTGATAACGCGTTGGAACTGGAAGGCCGCTACGATGGGCGCACTGCTCCGCGGGACCTTCTATTTCACGGTTTACAAGGCCAGCCGCGAGAATTGGGCAGTGACGATGACGGCCGTCTTCGTTGAACTGGCGTTCAGATTCTTTACCACCGGGCTTTCCGGTGCCGTCGTTCAGTCGTTTCGAAAAGCGACACCGATCTGGCAGGCGAACATCATCGTCTCTATACTTTTGCCGGCTTTCAGCCATACCGTCGAATTTTTTACGCACTATATCCAGGAACATTACTTTTTTGACGTCCTCGCCGCATCGCAGGACGGCGTCGCCCGAAAACGCGCGTTCGCGATCTCTGTGCTCTTCTCTGTTCTGTCCGTGCTTTTCAATCTTTACATAATGCGCCACGGCGTTTTGCTGGTAGGTGCGGGCGAGGAAACCAAGACATTCGGACAGGACCTGAAACGCATCCCGCGGCTTGTCGGAGAGTTCGTCGCGTTCCTGCCCGTCCAGATCTCGCGTTTCCTGGAAACCGGAAAGACCCTGAACGCATTGATGTGGTTCTCGGCATTCGGCCTGTCTGTCGGTGCGATCCTCGGCACGTTCCGCGGCAGGTGGCAATGGGCTTGGACGACGGCTCTCGGTGCGTGGGGAATATTGCTTTTCGCGGTGGTGCTTGCCATCTCGATCCGATTTTTCATGCGGCGCAGCGGGAAATTGGCCGATTAGCCTGACCTTCAATGCTCGAACTCGTCCTCGCAAATCTCCGCGTCCGCCCGCTACGCACCTTTATCAGTATTATCGGTGTGGCGATCGGCGTAGTCCTTGTCGTGCTCTTTACTGGGCTCGCGCAGGGAATGACGAACGAGATGTCAAAACGTGCCGCGAACTGGAAGGCCGAGATCATCTTCACACGCCCGGGCGGAATGGACGCCACCAGTTCAAACGCTGCAGTTGACGTTCGCTACGCGGAACGACTTCTTGAGATACCGGGCGTACAAACGACCACGCCGGTTTTGCGTTATGTCTCGTCTGATTCACGCGGAAGCTGGGGCATTCGGCAGCTGGACGGCGTGGACTGGCCGGCATTTTCGGCGATGAACGAGATCACTATCGTCGATGGCCGCCCGCCTGCTGCGTTTGACGAGATCATCGTCGATCAGCGGCAGCTCGAAAGCGAGAACCTGTCGATCGGCGGCACCTACGAACTGTTCGGCGGTAAGCAGTACAAGATAACAGGCGTTTTCGCACCGCCGTCCGGCTCGCGTATCAAACTCTCACTCGCCGGCCTGCAGGACGCTCTGCAGACGGACAAATGCACCTATATCCTCGTTAAGGTCAAAAGCGGCTATGACCCCGAAAAGGTCGCCGCCGAAATAAACACCGCGTTGCCCGGCAACCGCATCAACCTGACCAGCGAATTCATCACCGACGCACAAGAACGCCTGCCCGGACTTAATACATTCCTTCGCGTACTCGTTCTTCTGGGAGCATTGGTCAGCACCGTTTTCGTGCTGCTGTCGATGTACACTACCATCACGGAACGCCGCAAAGAGATCGGCATCTTGAAATCGCTCGGAGCTTCGCACCGCTTCATCATCGGCACGATCGAGGGCGAGGCTCTTCTGATAGGCATGTTGGGAATAATCTTCGGGCTGGCGACGGCGTTCGCCGCTTCGCAGGTTATCTCGCGGCAGTTCGAACTTGCCTTTGAATTCAGCCTGGGCTGGATACTCACTGCGGTCGCGATCGCCATCGGCGGCAGCCTCGTCGGAGCTCTCTATCCCGCATGGCGGGCCGCCGGCATCGACCCCGTCGAGGTCATGCTCAACGAATAGTCTTCCACTTTTCCCTCTCCACTCTCCACTCTCCACTCTCCACTCTCCACTCTTCCCTCTTCCCTCGTCCCTCTCCACTCTTTTCTTGCCTTTTCCCTCTCGCTTGATTACACTCGTATTATTGTTTCATTGATGCAACATCGTTCTTCATACAGAATGTGAGCACAAGCGTCGCCGATGGCACATTTGAGCCTTGTAAAAAGCCTTTCCGACCTCAGGGAACAGCACCGCTCGCAGGACGAACTGCTGCTGGAGCCGCTCGGTCTCGCGCTCACACGCGGGACACTGATCGAATTCTCAGGCCCGTCCGGCTGCGGGAAAACGAGCCTCGCCGTGATGCTGCTCGCGCGTCTGACGGCTGCTGGCGAGGCGTGTGCGGCTGTTGACGCAAGCGGCGGTTTCGACGCGGTCTCGGCGGCGGCGGCGGGCGTTGATATGCGAAATTTGCTGTGGATACGCTGCCGCGGCGACATCGAAAAGGCATTCATGGCGGCCGATCTGCTCGTACAGGCAAAAGGCTTCGGCGCGGTCTGGCTCAACCTCAGCGGCCTGCCCGAGCGTCAGCTTCGCCTCGTGCCGCGCACATATTGGTACCGCTATCGCACACGCATACGCGAAACGCCGACCATACTCGCCGTCACGTCCGCAGAACCTGTAACCGGCTCGGCGTCGCAGCGTTCGTTCAGATTGGAGAGGACGGCCGCCGTGTGGTCGGGCGGCGGGCGTTTCAAGCTGCTGCGCGAACTGCGTCCCGACATCGCATCGCGAAAGGCCGCTGCGGCGGAACGTTTTCAGGGGCTTTTTGAGATGGATTACAGCGGAGCGTGAAACGCAGATGCCGAAACTCTACGCCTGTATTTCGTCGCCGAGTGCGTCCGCCGATATGCCTCTGCTGCTGGCCGCCGCACGCGAATTCGCATACGCCATCGAGACGGCGGACGACGGCGTGCTTTTTGACGTAAGCGGGCTCGACCGGCTGATCGGAGGGCCGGAAAAGATCAGGGAAAAGATCGTGGAATTCATGCGTGCGAACGAAATTTCAGGCGGCGTCGGTGTGGCGGAAACACCCGATGCCGCACGCATGCTTGCACGTGCGGGCGATGCAATTGAAGGATCTGCTGACGAGGTTTTCCGCAAGCTGCCGCTGACCGAACTCGACATAGAACGCGACACACTGCGTGTTTTTCACGACCTCGGATTGCGGCGTATCGAGGACCTGCTCGCGATACCGCGTGCCGAACTTGTCGGCCGCTACGGCATCGAATTCGAACGCGTGATACGCTCCGCCGAACGCCGCGATCCCGTTCCGATCAGGCCGAACGTCCGCGAAACGTCCGCCGTCTGGATCTACGAGCTCGACATGCCGGTCGAGGATTTCGAACAGCTCGTTTTCCTGCTCAATCACGGCCTGGAAAAGATATTCGCACGCGCCGACAGGGTCGGCATGAGCACGGACCGCGTCGCGCTTGCGTTCGATCTGGACAAAAAGCCGCCGCGTGAATACGACATCCGCGCGGCGTTCCCGACACTTGAGCGCCCCTTTTGGCTAAAGCTCATCACGCTCCGAATTTCCGCCGATCCGCCCGAAGCCGCTATCAGGTCGCTGCGTGCCGAGGCACATTTCACGCCGCCGCGGCCCGACCAGAAAGGGCTTTACGCCGTTTCGCGGCCGACGCCGGAAAGCCTGCAGTTGACGTTGGCAAAGCTGAAAAAACTGGTCGGCAGCGAAAACGTCGGAACGCCGCGGCTGGTCGATCAGCGGGTCGAGCGGCCCTTTGAGCTCGACGCGGCGGGCTTCCCGCTCGGCGTCGAAAGAGCGTCGCCTTCCGAACGCTCGGTGATCGCGTTCACGTATTACGAACCGCCGCTCGCCGCCGACGTTCTCGCCCGCGAAGGCCGCCTCGTCTATCTCTCGACGCGTCATTTCCGCGGCCGCGTCGCTGAATACAGCGGCGTCTGGCGGGGCAATTCCCGTTGGTGGGACCGCCCTTGGCGAACGCAGGAATGGGACGTCGAGATCGAGAACGGCGGACTCTACCGCCTGGCAAAAGCCGGCAAGGAATGGTTCATCGTCGGCGAATACGATTGACGGAAATGCCCGCGAATGACACGAAAGGACGCGAATGGAAAGAATGCGAAAAAGAGGGTGAACAGTAAGAACTCCTTTTCGTGTTTTTAGCCTGTTTCGCGGGCGAATTCCGATAACTATCCACTTCAGACTTGAAACTATTCACTGAAGTCAGCTCTCTCTCCGACAGATAGTTTCAATCTGCAGTGACAGGCCGGCCGTTGACGGAAATGCCCACGAATGACGCGAAAGGACGCGAACAGGAAGAGCTGTTTTTCGTGTTTTTCGCGTGTTTCGCGGGCTGACTCTTATGTTTTGCGAGCTTCACACACGCTCTGCGTTCAGCTTTTTGTCGTCGGGTTCGCAGCCCGAGGATCTGGCCGTGCGTGCGGCCGAACTGGACATCGCTGCGGCGGCGTTGATCGACCGCGACACGGTCGCGGGTGCGGTTCGGTTTCATTTTGAGGCACGCGAACAGGGCGTAAAACCCATCGTCGGCTCTGAGATCACGATGGATGACGGCAGCCTGCTCCCGCTCATTCCGCTCAATTTGGCGGGCTATCAGAACCTCGCAAAGCTCATCACGACGATCAAACTCCGCAACAAAAAAGGCGAGCATTTCGCCACACGCCGCGATATCGAGGAACACTCCGCCGGGCTGATGTGTTTTACGGGCGGAGCCGATGGGTTCATTCATCGCAGCGTAAAAAATGGCACGCCGCAGGCGGACCTCGCGTGGCTCAATTACGTTTTTTCCGGCCGTCTTTATGTCGAGCTGCAGCGTCATCACCTTCGGCACCAAGAGGCCGTCAATCAGACGCTGCTTGGGCTCGCACATAAGCTGCGGCTCCCTTATTTTGCATCGAACGGCGCGTATTACGCCGACGAACGCTCACGCGAGCTCTACGACGTTTTCACCTGCATCAAGAACCACACGACGATCTATAAAGCCGGCCGCTTGCTCTCAGAGAACAGCGAGCGTTATCTGAAGAACGAGACGCAGATGATGCGGCTTTTTGACGATATGCCCGAGGCGGTCGCTCTCACACGGGAGATCGCCGACCGTGTCGATTTTTCGATGGACGAGCTCGGCTATACGTTCCCGGATTATCCCGTGCCGCCCGGCGAGACGATGGACACTTACCTTAGAAAACTCGCCGAAGCCGGCGCCGTCGAACGATATGGCGGCATCAATGCCGAGACGCGTGCCAAGCTCGACAAAGAGCTCTCGCTGATACGCAAGCTCAAACTCGCGGGCTATTTCCTCGTCGTCTGGGACATCTCCGATTTCTGCAAACGCGAGCGGATCCTGTCGCAAGGCCGCGGCTCGGCGGCGAATTCCGTCGTTTGCTACGCACTCGGCATCACGGCGGTCGATCCGATCAAGGCTCAGCTTCTTTTCGAGCGTTTTCTGTCCGAGGAACGCGGCGAATATCCCGATATCGACATCGATCTGCCGTCGGGCGACGACCGCGAACGCGTCATCCAATACGTCTATCAAAAATACGGCGCACGCGGAGCGGCGATGACGGCGAATGTCATTTCATATCGCGGGCGTTCTGCACTGCGCGAGGTCGGCAAGGCGTTCGGTTTCGATACGGACGCTCTGACGCGGCTATCGAAACTGAATCCGTATTTCGAGGCATTCCGCGGGGACGATCTGCGTTCGCTGCTTGCGGAGCAGGGTTTTGACACGTCCGACGAACGCCGCGTGACGAAATTTGCGCAAGCTTACACGCGGATACTCGATTTCCCTCGACATCTCGGCCAGCATTCCGGCGGCATGGTGATCTCGCTCGGGCGGCTCGACGGCGTCGTCCCGATCGAGCCGGCGTCGATGGACGGCCGCACGATCATTCAATGGGACAAGGACGATTGCGAACGCCTCGGCATCATCAAGGTCGATCTGCTAGGGCTCGGGATGATGGCAGTGCTCCGTGACACGATCGAGCTCGTGCGTGATCATTATGGCGATGAGATCGGGCTTTACAAGATACCGCACGACGATCCGACCGTTTACAAAGCTCTGCAAGAGGCCGACACCATCGGTATGTTTCAGGTCGAAAGCCGTGCCCAGATCGCGTTTTTGCCAAAATCGCGGCCCGAGACCTTTTACGACATCGTCGTCCAAGTCGCGATCATTCGTCCCGGTCCTGTCGTCGGCAATATGCTCAGCTCGTACATCAAACGCCGTCAGGGCATCGAGCCGGTCGACTACATTCACCCGCGGCTCGAGCAGACGCTGAAACGCACGCTCGGCGTGCCGCTATTTCAGGAGCAATTACTCAAGATCGCGATGGACATCGCCGATTTCACCGGCGGCCAGGCGGAGGAACTGCGGCGTGCAATGGGTTTCAAACGCGCCGATCGGCGGCTTATTTCCATCGAGGAAAAGCTGCGTGCCGGCATGACGCGAAACGACATTGACGCCGCGACGCAGGACCGCATTGTCGCGTCCGTAAAGGCATTTGCGAACTACGGCTTTCCCGAATCCCACGCCGCGAGCTTTGCATTGCTAGCTTACGCGTCCGCATATTTCATACTGCATTATCGTGCGGCTTTTATGGTCGCGATGTTCAATAATTATCCGCTCGGGTTCTATTCCGCCGCGACGCTCGTCAAAGACGCACAGCGGCACGGCCTGCGTTTCCTGCCCGTCGATATCAATTACTCGGACTACCTTTTCAAGATCGAGGACGAAAAGGTCCGCGTCGGCCTAAAATACATCCGCGGGCTCCGCGAAGAGATCGGCCTGCAAATCGAGTCGGAACGCGGGCATCCCTGCCCGCAGCCATTCACGAGCATCGACGACCTCATTCGCCGCGTGCCTGCTATCAACAAACGCGAGATACGTGCGCTCAGCATGGCAGGTGCGCTGAATTTCAACGGCACCATTCACCGCCGCGAGGCTCTCTGGCAAACCGAGCTGGCGATGCAGCCGGCCGGCGAACTATTCGAATGCGGAGTGCGGAATGCGGAATGCGGAATTGATGCAGATTCGAAATTCGATATTCAAAATTCGAAATTTCTTAATCGTCTCGAAGGTATCGAGCTTGTCGAGGCTGATCTGAAAAAGACCGGCATCTCGATCGGCAAACATCCAATGGCATTTTTGCGTGACGAACTGCGGCGAAACGGCATCCTTTCCGCAGTCGAAACAAAAACGCTGCCCGAACGCGAAATAGTTTCGGTCGCCGGTGCGGTGATCATACGCCAGCGGCCGATGACGGCCAAAGAGGTCGTTTTTATCACGCTTGAGGACGAGACCGGCCATTCGAATTTCGTCGTGATGCCCGACGTGTTCGAACGCTTCCGTGCAGTGATAAATCAGAACGATTATCTGATCATCCGCGGCATCGCCGAACGCGACGCGATGATAAAGGCTCTGCATTTCCGGTCGATCACCGGTCAGATAAATGCGGCCGTCGAAGCTCACAATTTTAGATAGAAGACAGGAGACAGAAGGCAGAAGGCAGAGGTCTGAATGCCCATACGTCGATAACGTAAAATTTATTACTCGCTGCCAGCAACCAATCTACCGACCACTGACTACTGACTACTGACTACTGACAACTGCCTTCTGCCTTCTGCCTTCTGCCTTCCGCCTTCCGCCTTCTGCCTTCTGACCACTGCCCACCGACCACCCGTTTGCCCTGAATAGCCTTTTTCGTCATACTTTTACGCAGAGCATTTTATGCCAAACAGACCTACCCCGAACGCCAGCTACAGTGTTACGCTTCGCGTCCGGATCCATAACCAGCCCGGTAAACTCGGCGAGGTAACGACCGCCATCGGCAAGGCCGGCGGCGACATCGAGGGCATCGACATCGTGAGCGTCGGCAAGGATTTCCTTGTTCGCGACATCACGGTAAATGCAGCGTCGGAAAAACACGACCAGGAGATCGTTGCTGCCCTAAACGACATTGACGGCGTCGAGGTCGTGAACATTTCGGACCGGACGTTCCTGATGCACCTCGGCGGGAAGATCGAGGTCGCGTCCAAAATGCCGCTCAAAACCCGCAGCGACCTATCGATGGCATATACCCCGGGTGTCGCAAGGGTCTGCGAGGCGATCCACAAAGACCCCGAAAAGGTTTTCAACCTTACGATAAAGAAGAACACCGTTGCCGTTATCACGGACGGCACCGCGGTCCTAGGACTCGGGGACATCGGTCCGGCAGCGGCGATGCCCGTGATGGAAGGGAAGGCCCAGCTCTTCAAAGAGTTTGGCGGCGTCGATGCATTCCCGATCTGCCTGTCCACCAAAGACCCGCACGAGATAGTCCAGACGATCAAGAATATCGCCGTCGGATTTGGCGGCATCAATCTCGAGGACATCTCGGCTCCCCGCTGTTTCGAGATCGAAGAGCGGCTCAAGGAAGAGCTCGACATCCCGGTCTTCCACGACGACCAGCACGGAACTGCCGTCGTGGTCCTTGCGGCCCTGATAAACGCGCTCAAGATCGTCGGCAAAAAAATGGAGGACATCAAGCTGGTGGTCAACGGCATCGGGGCGGCGGGTGTGGCATGTTCGAAGATCGTGATGGCCGCCGGGGTGAAGAATATCG
>JAHBSJ010000020.1 GCA_019639155.1 Acidobacteriota bacterium
AGAATACGAAAGCCCGGAGGAAACTCCGGGCTTTTTTTCGTCATTGCCGGGCATAGCCCGTCAAGACGGGCGTGAACGCCCTTTCGCTGGGGAGAGGGTTGGGGTCAGGGGCAAGCAAGCACAAACCGGATTGCTTCGTCGCTATCGCTCCTCGCAATGACTGCCCCTCTCTCCGCCACGCTCGCCCGCGCGGAGCGTTCAGCGTTCGACGAGATGCGCGCGTGTCGGCGACGGATCGAACGCATCGGCGAAGTATTGCGTTTCCCGCGCCACCAGGCCGTCGCGAAACTCCATGATGCTCACCGCATAAGACGGCCTTCCATCATAGGTCAGGATGAATTCGGTGATCCACAGATCGCCGCCGCCGAGAATGCGCCGGACCGTGAAACGCTTTGCGTTGGGCTGGACGAAGCGGCTTTCTTGAATGTTGCGCCGGCCGCGAATCCGTTCGCCCGATTGCGGATAGTCGAGCACGGCATCCTCGCGATAGATGTCGTGTTCGGCCTCGAAATCATTGGCGTCCGACGCATCCCAGTGGCGCTGGAGCGCCGCCCGCACGGCCTGATCGTCCATCGCAATCTCCCGCCTGCGCCGCCGCCCCCTGCCCTGCGTGGCTCGAAGCTAGCGCAAGGCTTTGGCAGGCGCGAGGCATTCCAGCGTCGATGGGTTCGCGCCTGATCACGACTGAGGCGATGATCGCCGAACGGTTGAAGACGAACGTCGGCGGCCCCGCGATGACTCGGGCGGCGGCATGGGGTGGAGGGATTTCTAAGGCAGCGGCTTCTCAGGTAAATATCAAAATGCGAAGAGCGCGGTGCAAACGGCGCCCTTTTCGTTTTCTAGATCCGTCAGGGATGCACCTATTGGCGCAAAGCCGAAATCTTTCTCAGCAATTACGAAATGTAAAACCTCGGCATCGCCAACAAAGCCTTTGTTCATAATGCGGCTAGTCGGATCGTTTGTTCAGACAACATCTTTTGTATTTGAGACCACTTTGACATGGGCAAGGAGCGTTGCGGCCGATCTTCTTTTTAAAGCCCGAACCCGCCTTAATAGCCCTACGAAATGACCCTGCCGAAAGAGGTTGCGGAAGATGTGCAACCGCCTCATCCAACTCAGCGTCCCGCTTCCAAGGGAAATCGAGAACCAGCCCAAATCTAAATGCCGCCGTTTGCGGCCAAACTGAAACTCCAATCCATTTATTTGCTTGCACGCTGTATTTTCTCAGCTGGCAATGCGTTCCCAATTTTTGTTCAGCAGCATCTAAGCCGAGGTGATTACAATGAATCGTTATGCCACTACTCGCTTCCCCGAGCGACATAGTGACATCATGCTGCTTCCCATCTTGCGCATCAGACGCGTTCTTTCTGACCGCGAAATCCAAATCTTCTACTGTTTGGCTACTTAACTTCAGAAGCTCTAAGCCCAATTCTATTGCCGTTGGATCACGCTCCGATTCAATAGTTTTTATGAATCCACCAACAACTGTATCATTTATCTTCGTTAAAATACCCGGCGGCACTCGCACCCCCGGGATCCCTTCACGGCGCACAGCCATAGCCACATCAACGTCCGCAGATATGTCATCGTGAAGCTGAATCATGTCGTATGGCCCCAGCCAAAGATTGTTCTTCAGATGGAAGCCAAGCGCAGTTATCTCATGAGAATGTATAACGTTATCACCAGCCAGCGCGCGGAGTTCAAGATAACTCAAACACCGCAGCGGCGATTCCAGCAACTCGGTGATTACATCAATTAAAAATATGTCGCAGATCAAAGGCGCCTTGATCTGATCCGTTGCGTTAAATTGAAGAAATTGATGCGCCTGAAAACTTAGCGCTGGATAGTGCTCTTGACCTGCACCCCTGAAACGCCCCCGATTTTGAGTTAGGATTTCTGTTCTCCATCGAGGAGACAGACGATGCGTAAAAGCAGGTTCACCGAAGAGCAGATCATCCGGGTTTTGAAGGAACACGTAGCCGGTGTATCGGCGGGCGATCTGTGCCGGAAGCACGGCATCAGCGATGCCACCTTTTACAAGTGGCGCTCACGCTACGGCGGCATGGAAATCTCCGAAGCTCGGAAGCTGAAGGCGCTGGAGGAGGAGAACCGCAAGCTCAAGAAGTTGCTGGCGGAGTCGATGCTGGACGTGTCGACACTGAAGGAGATGCTCGGAAAAAACTTCTGACGCCCAGCTTGCGGAGACGTGCTGTAACCTGGGCGATCAGTGAGAGGAGCTATTCGCAGCGACGGGCCTGCGATCTGGTCGGCTTGTATCCGAAAACCTATCGCTATGCGTCCACACGGCCGGACGACGGCCCGCTGCGGACCCAGCTGAAGGAATTGGCGTCGCAACGTCGCCGCTTCGGCTATCGCCGTCTGGGCTTGCTGTTGGCCCGGCAAGGGGTTCGGATCAACCACAAGAAGCTGTATCGGCTCTACCGGGAGGAACGGCTGTCGGTGCGCAAGCGCGGCGGCCGCAAACGGGCATTGGGCACCCGGGCGCCGATGACCATCCCGCAAGATCAGAACCTGCGCTGGTCGCTCGACTTCGTGATGGACACGCTGGTCAGCGGCCGGCGCTTCCGTATCCTGACGTTGGTCGATGACTTCACCCGGGAATGCCTGGGACTGGTCGTCGACACGTCGCTGACCGCTCTGCGGGTGCTGCGCGAACTTGAACAGGTGATCGAAAGCCGAGGCTGTCCGCGGATGATTGTGAGCGACAACGGCACCGAGTTCACCTCGAACGCCGTCTTGGCCTGGCAGGAGGAGTTCGGCATCGAGTGGCACTACATCGCGCCGGGTAAACCGATGCAGAACGGCTTTGTCGAGAGCTTCAACGGCCGCCTGAGAGACGAGTGCCTGAACGAACACCTGTTCGCCAACCTCAGCGAGGCCCGGCAGATCATCGAGGACTGGAGGATCGACTACAACACCACCCGACCGCATACGAGCCTCAACGGGCTTACACCGACCGAGTTCGCCAACCGCTCCAACAGGGGCGAAAACCAGAACAGA
>JAHBSJ010000021.1 GCA_019639155.1 Acidobacteriota bacterium
CTTCGGGAGTGTGCGGGACTTCGTCCTGGTGCGCTTGCGCTTTGGGGTCAGAGTGCGCTTCTTCGGGAGTGTGCGGGACTTAGTCCTGGTGCGCTTGCGCTTTGGGGTCAGAGTGCGCACCTTCGGGAGTGTGTGGGACTTAGTCTTAGTGCGCGCCTTGAGTGTCCGGGAATGGGTCCTAGTTCGAGCTCCAGCTCCAAGCACGCTGCCGGCCCACAGCAAGACAAGAATGCTTACAAACAGGGCGTGAGTCACTCTCATTGTTTCAGAGAAGAAAAAAACACCCAACAATTAACTTTGCGAATTTGCTGCTGGTGTTGCTTGAAATTATTGAGGTTTGCAATGAACAACAACACAAATAGATCGACCAGTCAAATATACTCACACATCGGATAAACCTATTCGCGCGACGTGGCGTGTTTCGGTATCTCGAAAAACCCCTTGTGCCGATCAACATTCCTTTCAACGCGGCAGCAGGGGGAAAAAAAAACAAGACATCCGTATTTGTTCGTCAAAAATCAATCAGTATCAGAAAGAGAAGAGGAGGGAGGAGAAAAGTAGAAAGTTAAAATTTACGTCTTGTCAGATCGACGTTGTCAAGAGAATTGTTTGCTTCGGCACGAGCCCCACAGACAAAACGCGACACAAAAAACTTCCCCCAGAAAAACACAAACAAAAAACCCAACGTTAGCAGGCACTCTGTCTCAGACGGTATTTCACGTCCGCAAAAACTTGACGGCATCACTTCCCAGCGATGCACAAGGTAAGACAGTGGGTTTTGGGTGGAGTTGAGGGGTGGGTTGAACTTTCCGTTCTCCTTCCGTTATCTTTACAGAAACATTTCTAGAAATCATATTTTTTCTCATTACATATTTTATTAAAAGTAAGCCTTTTCTCGTTCGTACATGCTTGTCGATCATTTGTGGTGTACAGGCGCGGCTTTAGGCGCGGAACGCCACCTGCAGCAGTGCAACGAGGGCAACGACCAGCGCAGACACAACCACGCGCCCGCTGCTGCTGCCACTCGCAGGCCCAGCGAACCCAGCGAACGCAGTCAAGTGGTTCGTCGCGCACACAATCGTCGTCGCGGTGTAGGCAATCTTCTCCACGCCCGCCGTCGACCAAGCGTTCGTATCTACGTCCCAGTACTGGCAGATGTCGCGAGAGGGGTTCGCAGACTTCAGCTCGATCAGAATTCGGTTCTCTTTGGAGAGTTCCTTCACGCTGAGCTCGTTTCCGTTCACCCCGATGATGATCTGCGTCACGCCCGTGCTTGCGCTGACGCCGTTGCTCGCCCCGTAGACGTTGAACTCTGCGCTGCTGCCTGACACCACCAGGTCCGCGTCGGGGGCGACGCCGGGCAAGCCCGCACCGAACGTCATCTTCGACTCGCCCGCGCTCGACGTCGACGCCGCAACGGCGGAAGCCGACGTCTTCTGCACGTTCACAGTCACGCCGCCCGCCGTCATCGTCGTTGACTCGCCCGGCGCAAGCTTGTCGCCCACGTTCTGAGCCAGGCTGTTCACCACCTTGCTTGTTTCCGCATCGGGCGGCACCTGCGTGATCAGCGACAAGAAGTCCTGCGCGTTGTCCGTCGTCACCTTGTTCTCCATGTCCTTTACAATCGACAGCGTCGCCGCCTTCAGCTCCGTCGTATTGCTTGCCGCACCAAGCGCGTTCGTTGCCGCCTTCAGCACCAGCTCAGCAGGCACGCTGGGGTCGGCCGCGATCGACTGCAACGCCGAAGCCATCTTCGCTGCCGTCGCGTCGTCCTTCGTCGTCGAGCTGTCGCGCGACAGAAGCGAGCCAAGGTTCGCGACGGCCGCAGCCTTCGCCGCCGGGTCGTCGGACTCCAGGGCCGCAAGCTGGCTGTTCTTCGCCTCCTCCAGATCGGGCATATCCACAGCGCGCGCGCTGCTGCTGGCTGTCGCCGAGAAGTAGCCGTTCACCAGCACGTCCACGTACGCTTTCAGCGTGTTCGCCCCGGCAGGGGGGATGGGGGTCACGAACGAGGCCTTCGTATCTCCAGTGCGCAACATGCGGATCTTCGACGACCCGTCGAGGTAGCCGACCTCGTACGACACCGTCGCACCCGTCACCTCGGACGAAGTGATAGTGAGCATTGCAGGGTCCGAGAGTGCCTTCAGGTTCCCGCTATTTTCAATCGTCACCGTCGCGCTCTGGTTCGCCAGCACGTACACGGTGAACGAGCCCTCGCCAACGATCGTCGTGTCCGCCGCCGACGTTGCGCGCAGCACGATGGTGTTGGCCACCATGCTACTATCGGTGGACTGCAGGAGGTCGATGCCGGACAGGACCAGCGTGCTGTTCGTTCCGTATGCTTTTTCGTTCACGAGCCACTTCAGCGTCGTAGCGCCGCCGCCGTACGTCACAGTGGCCTTGAACCCCATCGTCTGGCCGTACAGGTATGTGCTCGGCATGATCGCTCGCGGAGTCGTGAACGCAATCTGCACCGCGGGCACCTCCGTCGACTTCACGCTTACCGTCAGACTCGCGCTCGTCACGCCCTTGTACGTCAGCGTCAGTGCAAAGTCGCCCGCGCTCACAGGGCCAGCGATCACCAACAGCGAGTTGTTCCCGCTGCTCAGTGCATTCGTCACGCTGCTGGGGCACGAGCCCACGCACGACCATGTCCCCGCAGTCGCCGTGTCGTACGCGTCAACGATCGTCGCGGTCACGCGGATGTTGGTCGGGCCAACAACCATCTTCGACGCACCACCGCCAATCCGCACCGTCGGCGTTGGCGCAACGGCAGTGAAGGTGTACGACACGGTGTCGCCAACGCTCTTGTCGATCTTGTAGAAGCGCGCAACGAACACGTACTTCGTGTCCACCGTCAACGTGCGTGCGGGGATGGTGACGCGGGACACGTTGTCGCGGATCCCGGCGGGA
>JAHBSJ010000022.1 GCA_019639155.1 Acidobacteriota bacterium
AAGTCGCGGTAGAACGCAGCAACGCCGAGGGCCCACGACACAAGCATCATCAGCGACGCAACCAGGTTCACCGCAGACGCAGCCACGCGCAGCTTCGCGCTCGTCAGCTGCGCAACGCCAAGCAGGATCGCAATCGCGCTGAAGAAGATCGAGATGATGTCGAGCGCACCACCGCCGTTCAGGTACTGCTCCATCTTCGAGCACGTGAAGTCGTTGCGAGAGTAGGCGTTCGTCGCGTCGCGCATGTCGATGTTCCACCACGACACGCGAATGTACCCGTGGCCCTGCGACTTCACGAACACGTACTGGTCCGCACCGATGATCGTGAACACAATCGCAATCAGCGAGCCCACAAGGAACAGCACCGCGCTCCACTTCGTGTTCCCGTCCTTCGCGCCCGAAAGCTGCGACAGCGCAAGCACAATCTGGATCAGCGACACAACCAGCATCACCAGGAACGCAACCACGAACAGCACGAAGCCCGCGCCGTACTCGAACTTGCGGTCCTGCAGCGTGTCCATCGCGCAGAAGCGCTGGAAGTACATCGACGCCTCGGCGCCAACGACAAGCAGCGACGACAGGAACGCGAACAGCCCCACCGGGATCAGCACCTTGCGCCCCACCTTCCCGGTCGTCGCAAGCAGACCAGCGATCACAGCGAACAGGCTCGCAGCGATCGCAATGATCGCGAACGCCTCGCCGAACTTCGCGTACTTCGGCATGTCGCCGCAGCTCACGTCCCTCCACGCAGTCTTCGTCTCCACGCCGCCGCTGCTCGTCGTCGTGTGCCACAGCGTCGCGCGCGTCCACGTCGTCGCCTCGTAGCGGTACGTGAAGTTGATCGGCGTCGCAATCGTCGTGAAGGCAAGCGAGAAGAACGCGCCAACAGCGAACAGCGTCGCGCCAAGCTTGTCAAGGAGCACGTCGGGCATCACAGCCGGCACCTTAGGGTCCACGAACGCAATCACGATCGCAACGAACGTCAGGACCCACGCAGACACAAACAGCGCACCGCCAGCGGAGATCTCGTACTGCTGGTCGTTCAGGCTCTTCGCGCCGCACAGCTCGTACCAGTACAGGCGGAACCCAGCAGCCCAGCACACAAGGTTCGAGATGAACGACAGGATGGCGAACACGCCGCCAGCCTTCAGGCCCTTGCCGGTGCCGCGGGCAACGAAGCCCATCACAACGGCGAAGAACGCGAACGCAATCGTGATGATCGAGAACGCCTCCGCCGCCTTGAAGTGGTCGCGTCGAGACTTGCATGTGTCGTCCTTCACGTACGTCGTCGTGATCACGCCGGCGTTGTCCGTCTCCGTCGACCACAGCGAAATGTACACCGACGTCGGCACGGCGCGGCGGTACATCCACGAGATCGGCGTGCCAATCACAACGAACGCGAACGCGATGAACGCAATCACAAGGAACAGCGTCGAACCGATCGGCTTCATGCCCACGTCAGCGGCGGCATTGCCCTCCGCAGGGGCTGTGGGCTCGTTGTTCGCCTGTGCAGGCTCCTCCTTCGCGGCGGCAGGCTCGCGGCTCTCCTCGGCCGCCGGCTGCGGGGTCTCCTCCGCTGCAGGCTCGGTGCTCTCCTGTGGGGTCTCCTCCACGTCCTTCATTTCCTTCTCCTGGTGCTCGTCACTCATTTTTTTTGCTTACGCGATAGCTGAAGTGCGAAAAAATCACTTTCAATAAAACCCTTCGTGTTTCAAGCGAGGCAGCAAAGCAAATGTGTGTCAAGCTACAACTGAGCACTCACTACTCGATTGACACAAAACAAGTTTGATGACCGCGTACAAAAATAAATCAAAGCACTGAGGTCTCCTTTTTCTCTTTTCTCGTTTGTCCTTATGCTAGAAAAAAACACATTTCGACCGCCATTGCGGGTCTGAGAATTTTAAATGCCTTTAGAATATTTTACCTTGAATACAGTTTCTCATTATTTCTTGCTTTTCAGGAGATGCACGTTACATTTTCCTTTCTCCGTTTTATTATTTTTCTTTCATTTTTTGAGTTTGGGTATTTCTCCGTTACTTTTAGGCACTAGGTGCCTCGGTACAGGAAAAGGATGTGTGCTCACTATGGCGACACAGCGAGGTTGATGACGCTGATCACCACAGTCAGGCACCACGCGGCGATGATCAAGCCAACGCCGGCCGCAAGGCGGTAGTCGTTGTCGTTGAAGTTCACGCCGCAG
>JAHBSJ010000023.1 GCA_019639155.1 Acidobacteriota bacterium
CGTCGTCATCAGGATCGGACGCAGACGGTCGCGATTTCCCTGAATTATCGCGTCGTAGCGGGTCATTCCCTGTTCGCGCAGCGTGTTGATATGGTCGATCACAAGGATCGCGTTCTTTTTGACCACGCCGAAAAGCAGCAGCAGTCCTAGTCCGGAAAAGATGTTGACCGTCTGTCCCGCGATCAAAATGGAAAGAATTCCAAACGGTATCGCGATCGGCAGCGTCAGCAGGATCGTGATCGGGTGAATGAACGATTCAAACTGCGCAGCGAGCACGATGTACATGAAAATGAATGATAAGACGATCGCCAAAAGGAAATAAAATCCGGCTTTCTGAAGTTCTTTTGACTGTCCGACATAGCCGAACGAGTAATTTGTCGGAATGTTCAAACTCTTGACCGCGTTGTCCAGCGCCGTTTGAATTACGACCGCCGATCCGCCCGGACGCGTATTTGCCAGGATCGTCACCTGCCGCTGCCGATTTATCCGGTCGATCGCGCTCGGTCCCGTTCCTTCCTTAACATTTACAACGTTATCGAGCGAAACTGCGCCGAGTTTCGAAGACGGAACGATCATTCGCTGCAATCCTTCGAGGTCTGATCGAAACTCATTTTTTGCGCGCACGCGCACCTCGTACTGTTCGGTTCCCTCATTAAATGTCGTCGCTTCCTGTCCGGCGACCAGAATATTCAGCGCCTGCGAAACGTCGCCGACTCGAACGCCCAGATCAGCGGCGCGCTGCCTGTCGACCGTCAATTGAAACTCCGGTTTTCCGCTGATCAATGTCGAGTCGACGTCAACCGCGTCCGGATTCGTTTTAAGAACTTCAACTAACTTTTGCGAATACTCCTCCAATTTTGAAAGATCGGGTCCGCCGATGAAAAACTGTACGTTCGCGTTCCTGAATCCGCCGCCCGAAAAAGCCTGAACCTGCTGAACCGCGGTTCTAAGATCTTTCGGATATTTGTCAATCATCAAATTACGCGCGTCGACCATCAGTTCGTCCTGAGATTTAGTGCGTTCGCCAATGTCCGTCAAACGGACATAGATCGTCCCGGCATTCACCACGCTCTGCTGTCCGCCGCCGACCGTTATCAGCGTATCTCTTACGCCCTCCAATTTTCGGATGTCCGACGCAATTCGTTCGAGCAACACAGTCGTCGATTCGAGCGAATTTCCTTCCGCCGTCCGCACCGAAACTTCAAATTGCGATTGATCGTCGACCGGAAGAAAGTTTTTCCCTACGAACATAAACAGCGGGACAATGCTGATAACAACAAGCACGCAGGCGACGACGATCATCCATCTGTTCGCCATCGAAAACTTGAGCATCTTTGTATAAACAGCGTCGATCTTGCTGTAAACCCACGAATCTTTCGATGTGTGACCACCGGCAGATTTTTTACCGCCTTCGACAAGCGGCGAAATATTTTCCGCTTCCGGGTCGCTGTCGCCGTAAACCTCTTCTTTTGAAAGGTCTACCAGCAGACCTTCCGAATCGTCATCGGTTTCCATTTCAGAGGCGTGCGGGTCCTCTGCTTCCTCGGGCGGTTTCCATTTAATGATCCGCGCCGCCAGCATCGGAGTCAGCGTAAACGAAACCAGCAGCGAAACGCCGATCGCGAAAGCCGAGGTCAGACCGAACGACGACATAAAACGCCCGACGATTCCGCCCATGAAACCGATCGGAACAAATACCGCCATCAGGCTGAGCGTCGTCGCCAAAACCGCTAATCCGATCTCTTTTGTTCCTTCGATCGCGGCGCGGTACGGCGACATCCCTTTTTCTTCGATAAATCGATAGATGTTCTCAAGCACGACGATCGCGTCGTCGATGACAATGCCGACCATCAAAGTCAGCGACAACATCGTGATCTGGTTAAGCGTGTAACCCATCACATACATAAGCGCAAAAGTTGAAATGATGGACGTTGGAATTGCGATCGCGGCGATCAGCGTCGATCTTATATTCCAAAGAAAGAGAAATACGACGACCGTCGCCAAAAATCCGCCTAGCAGAAGGTGTTCCTCAATTGCATTAAGCGAATTTTCGATAAAGATCGAGTTGTCGCCGATCACCTGCAGCCGGTAATCTTTCGGCAAGGTCGGCGAGATCTCGTCCAAAACGGCTTTTACTTCGTGCGCTACGGCGACCGTGTTCTGTCCCGACTGTTTGGAAACGA
>JAHBSJ010000024.1 GCA_019639155.1 Acidobacteriota bacterium
GCCAGCACCGCATTGTTCGCACTGGAGTGTTTCTGGCGAATAGAACGTACCACTATCGCACAGCTTGATGCATGGTGTCGCACGTGGCGGCAGAAGCGTTACATTTCCTTGTGCAGCGTCACACACTCGTCCATAGTATTGAATGCCTTCCATGAGACCAGTCACTGTGTTGCACGGCGTGAACATGGACCGGACGTCGGACTTTGTACAGGACTGCCCTCGTACAGTCAAGACGACACACAATAGGAAACAAAAGAAAAGGCGCTTCATTTGTTTTTTTTTCCAATTCTCTCTTTTTTTTTTCGATTCCTTTTTTACAAAGAAAAAGAAAATCAAATTTACATTTGTACACGAAATAAACAAGCTTGAGATGGTAAGATGTTGGCTACGTAACAATTTTAGCGATGGAAAATGCACAGAAATAAATTAATGATCAACAGAAAACAAAAAAAAAAGAAGAAAGTAAATTGATACATCAGCGAAATTCTGTACGAGCTTTGTTTGGCCATTGTCCAATAACCAAACGTAAAAAAAAAAAAAAAAACAGCGCATCTTCAGCAAAAAACAAAAACAAACAACAACAACGAGCTAATGTAGTTTTTTTTTTTTGATTCACGTTGAATTCATCTGCTCAATGACCTGCGCAACCCTAATGGTGTGCCTTCCAACTTCTTCCGAAGTCGTATTTGTTCGTTTTCGATAAAAGTACGTTCAAGGCCTTCCTCTTCCAGGAGCTCATCCCCGTCAACAAGGATGTCATGAGTCCCATCCTCCTCCCTCCTTGGCATCGAGCGCATGCATTGCGCCACGTACTGGGAAAACGCACTCCTTTCGTCAACAAGCAACGTTTGACGTACGCGCTCTTCCTGAGCCTCCAATCCGTTGCGAGCGTCTGCAAATGAACGTAATGCTTCAGCTTGTCGAGCAGCGGCACGGCTTTGCTTCATCTCCCCAATCAGTGCCTCACGTTCGAGCTGCTCTGTCCACACATTGGCACTGCGCGAACGAGCTTCTGCGTCAACTAGCTTGACAACTTCATTAAGGTGTCTCTCCTTTACAATCACTTGTAAACCAAGTCTCATCTGACCATTCAATCCCTGACGTGCTTCGTCCTCATCACACACCACTGCACAGCGGGCATCTTTCTCGTCCGCAAGTAGCTGTGCAAGCGCCGCCGCTTCGTCGCCAAGGCGTGCGGCCTCCGCTGCCTTCGCTGCCGCCGCGGACTCCTCCGCCGCTTTGCCGATCGCAGCCATCTCCGTCGACTCGTCGTCGGCTACGGCCGAGCGCGCAATCTCCTCCGCGGCCTCCAGCTGCTGCCGGGCAGCCGCGTCGGCGTCGTTCTGTTGCTCCGCCTCGATCGCCTTGCGGGCAGCACCTTCGTCGGCCAACAGCGCGTCGCGCGCCGCCGCCTCGTCGCCAAGGCGTGCGGCCTCCGCGTCCTGCGCTGCCGCACGGTTCTTCTCCATCTCCGCGACCAGTGCATCAAGCTCTGCAAGCTCGTCGTCCTCGATCGCTGCTCGGTCCGAGGCCTCGGCGCTCTCCAACGCGGACACAGCCGCAGCCTCATCGGCAATGCGCTCGGCCTCGCGCTGCTGTGCTTCGTTGAACGATTGAGCCTCCGCCACAGCAAGAGCAGCGAGTGCCTCCAGCTCCTCCGCTTCTGCGTCACCGAGTGCAGCCTCGGCGCTCTCGGTTAGCTCCGCAGCAGCGGCTTCGTCGCGTGCTGCGGCCTCCTCGCGAGCCACTGCGTCACGACCGGCGCCTTCGTCGGCCAACAGCGCGGCGCGCGCCGCCGCTTCGTCGCCAAGGCGTGCGGCCTCCGCTGCCTTCGCTG
>JAHBSJ010000025.1 GCA_019639155.1 Acidobacteriota bacterium
CCCGACCGACTTCACTGTCCGCGATGGAGCAACCGTCGATATTCAGGACGTGGTCGAAGGCACGACCTCGATCACCATCGACAAGCAGAAGGGCGTGGACTTCAAGTTCACTTCGTCCGACCGCACGTTGAAGATCGACGAACTTGCCGACCGCGTTATCAAACCGGCGATGGTTCAGCTCGCCAACCAGGTCGATAAGGACCTGATGGCGCTCTACAAGTACGTCCCGAACTGGGTTGGTACTGCGGGCAATACCGTTGACTCGTATGCGGACTTCGCGAAAGCGCCGCTGCGCCTCGACGAAACTGCCGTCATGCAGGATGGCCGCGCAGCCGTTCTCTCCCCGACCGACCACTGGGGACTGCTTGGTTCGCAGACTGCACTCTACATGCAGGACGTGGCCAAGGGAGCCTATCGCAACGGTTCGCTCGGCATGATCGGTGGCGTTGACACCTACATGTCTCAGAACGTCCCGGCGCATACCGTCGGCTCCGATGCTTCGGGTACGGTCAACCAGTCGATTACGACTTCGACCATCACCTACGCCTCGGTCAAGGACACGATGCAACAGACGATCACCACTTCGTCTGTGGCCCTCAATCCGGGCGACGTGTTCACGATTGCCGACGTTAACGAGGTTAACCCGGTCACGAAGGCATCGACGGGCGTTGCCAAGCAGTTCACCTGTATTTCGTACAGCTCGAACTCGCTTGTGTTCTACCCGGCGATCATCTGGACGGGCGCGTTCCAGAACGCTGCGATTACTTCGGGCGTGACGGACCTCGACACGAAGGCGATCACCGCCGTGGGCACGGCCACCAACTCGTATCGTCAGAACCTTGTGTTCCACAAGAACGCATTTGCTCTCGCGATGGTGCCGATGGAATTGCCGGACGGCTCGGTCAATCCGGTTCGCAAGTCCTACAAGGGTCTGAGCGTCCGCATGATCCCGTTCTATGACGGCATCAACGACGTATCGAACTATCGCCTCGACATTCTCTACGGCGTCAAGGCGATCGATCCGCGTCTCGCAACCCGCCTCAGCGGCTCGTAACCCGGAAAGTGAAGGAGAAAACTAATGGCTACCTATAAGCAGCTTTCCGACAAGGGCGACGGCACGATCTTGGGCCAGTCTGCCTCGGATCTCGTCGGCTTTCACGGTGCGACTCCGTCCGATCAGTACGCGACGGTTTCCAACGTGTCCGGCTCGCTTGGCGATACCAACTCGGCGCTTTCGTCCGTTATCGCCCTGCTCAAAGAAAAGGGCCTGATGGCAACGTGAAGTGTCCTGTCCGGCTTCTATGTTGTGTCTCTGAGGAAATCAGGCGCCGCAACATAGAGCTTTCGGCTGGCTATAAAGAGCCAACCGGAACGGGCAGGTTAGCAATCGTGGGCGGCGGTCCTTCCATAAGGGCTGCCGCTCATTCAATTCCTGATGTGGATATTTGGGCGATCAACGGGGCTGCAAGATATTGCGTAAGCCTCGGATTGAAGCGCGTCAGTATCTATTCCGTCGATCCAGAACCATTGCTTGCCGAATTGTGCGATCCGGCGATTGAAAGCGCGGTGTTCGCGGCTCATTGCGATCCGTCTGCCTACGAAGCGATGAAGGGCCGTAAGGTCTTTCGTGTCGATGCCTTCGATGCACCGGGTCCGACAACGGCCGTGGCGGCAACTACTGTCGCAATTCGCTGCGGCTACGAGGGAATCGACTTCTACGGCTGCGAGTCTTCCTATGAAGGCACCACGCACGCCTACGAATGGAAAGACAATCTCTCCGGGCTGATGAAAGTCAGGTCTGGCGGGAAAGACTACCTGACAAAACCA
>JAHBSJ010000003.1 GCA_019639155.1 Acidobacteriota bacterium
ATTCTACCGGTTCGAGGGCGTCACGGTGGGCGAAAGCTATGTGATGGGCGTCAGCTCACGCAGCTACCGCTTCACGCCGCGTGTCGTTCAGGTGTTCGATACCCTGACCGATATCGACTTCATCGGACTTGAGTAAGATAGAGCCGCCTGCTCACGCAGGCGGTTCACCCTTATATTTCAGGCGGCCCGATCTGGGCCGCCTTTTTTCTTTTTCTACCGGTAACACATCTTTTTTTCCAAAATACGGCTTTTAAGTAGAAATCGCGGTATTAATAGGTGTAATCTAGTAAGTTAGACATTTTGAGCGATGTGAGGCCTCTTAAGACGCCCCAAAATACGCATCCGGCTGACCATTGGAATACACCGTTCAACATTTAGCTAAATTTGAGAGTTATAGGATATTTGGTTTTAAATAATGGCATTTAAGTCCCTTTTCAGTTTATTCTCCAGCGATCTCGCGATCGATCTGGGCACCGCGAACACGCTCGTTTATGCGAAAGGCCGCGGTATCGTAGTTTCAGAACCCTCCATCGTTGCCATCAATAAGGTCACGAATCAGGTCGAGGCGGTCGGCCGCGACGCCAAAGAGATGCTTGGCCGCACGCCGGGCAACATCGTCGCGATCCGCCCGATGAAGGACGGCGTCATCGCCAATTTTGAGGTAACGGAAAAAATGCTCCAGCATTTCATCCGAAAAGCTCACAACGGCAAATCGTGGGTGCGCCCGCGAGTGGTCATCGGCATTCCGTCCGAGATCACCCAGGTAGAACGGCGTGCTGTCGAGGACTCCGCGTATCGAGCGAAAGCTTCAGAGGTCTATCTCGTTGAAGAGGCAATGGCTTCGGCGATCGGCGCCGGGCTGCCGATCACAGAGCCGCACGGCAACATGGTCGTCGATATCGGCGGCGGCACGACCGACATCGCGGTCATTTCGCTGTCGGGCATCGTTTATTCGCGTGCGGTCCGCGTCGCCGGCAACGAGATGGACGAGGCGATAACGCAGTACATCAAACGCAAATACAATCTGCTGATCGGCGAACGTACGGCTGAGGCGATCAAGATCGCGCTCGGCAGTGCGTATCCGCTTGAAGAAAAACTGACGATGGACGTCCGCGGCCGAAACCTGATCGAGGGAATCCCCAAGACGGTCACGATGACCGACGAAGAGATCCGCGAAGCGCTTACCGATTCGGTTTCGACCATCATCAACGCCGTCCGAGTCGCCCTCGAACGCACGCCGCCCGAACTCTCAGCCGACATCGTCGAACGCGGCATCGTCCTTACCGGCGGCGGAGCGTTGTTGAAAAATCTCGACAAGCGTCTGATGATCGAGACCGGGCTGCCCGTCACTCTCGCTGACGATCCGCTCTCCTCGGTCGTGCTCGGCACCGGCAAGATGCTTTCTGATTTCGAACTTCTTAAGCGTGTCAGGTGGGACAACTCTTTGATGACAGGCAATTAGTATCGAGCTGAGAGAGGAGAGGGGCGAGCATTGAAGACTCTCAACTCTCAACTCTCAACTCTCAACTCACTAGATGGTTGAGCGCAGTCAAACCGAAGTATGGCGAATGGCTCCCTGGCTGATGCTCGCCTTGCTTTTCATAAATTTCGCACTAATGGCTCTGGATGCTCGCGACCGGACGACCGGCCAATGGGTGGTGCGCGCTTGGGCTCAGACCGCAGCGGATTTTGTGCAGTCGCCCGTTACGACCATTTCCTCATCGGTTTCGAACTACTTTACATCGATATCCAACCTGCGTTCTGCTCAGGATGAGAACACCATTCTAAAAGAGCGTATTCAGGAGCTCGAAGTAGAAATAAGGCAAAAAGAGGATCTTGCGGCCGAAAACCGCCGCCTGCTTTCGCTCCTGGACCTGAAGGAACAGACGCAATACCGCGTGTTGACCGCTCGCATAATCGGGCGCGATCCATCGGCGTGGTTCGATTCGTCCATCATCAACCGCGGCAGCCTGGACGGCGTAAAGCTGAACATGCCTATCGTGACAGGCGGCGGACTTGTCGGACGTGTTACTGCGGTCAGCCCTTTGACTGCACAGGTCGATCTGATCACTCGTGATAAATCCGGTGTCGGTGCCGTCGTGGGCGAGATCGGCGGCTCCAACGCTCTGGGCGTAGTTTCCGGAACAAGCAAAAAGGACCTGCTCGAGATGAGATACGTCAGCGGCAGCGTCGAGGTCAGCGTCGGGCAGATCGTCTATACGACGGGCCAAGACGGCATTTTCCCCGCCGGGTTGAAGATAGGCGAGATAGTCAATATAGTCCCCGGCTCGGCAACGACGCCGCATCAGATACAGATCAGGCCCGCGTCGCGTCTGGATTCGATGCAGGAGGTCGGCGTTTTGCTATACGAGCCGCCGGAAAAAACGGATTTTGAACAGAAGCTGCCGAATGCAGTAAAACGAAACTAAGATCGTGGAAGGAGTACGCCTTACAATTGCACTGATCGTCGCGGTCGCGTTGCAGTGGACGCTGCGCAACGTTTTTGAGCCGCTGATGTACATCGACCTGCCGCTTATCGTCATCGTTTACGCGGCGGTCGGTCGAAACACGATGCGGGCGCTCATTTTCGGCACGGCGGCCGGGCTCGCAGTAGATGCCTTGAGCGGCGGCCTGCTCGGTGCGGGTGCATTTGCAAAAACGCTGGTCGCATATATCGTCAGCGAGATCGCCCGAAGGGTCTATTTGGACAACGTTCTGCTTCGCATCCCCGTCCTAGCAGGTGCGTGTATTTTTGACGACCTCGCCGTCTATGTCCTGCACAACATGTTCGGCCAGCCGCCTGTCGGCGACCTGCTCATTACGGCGGCGTATTCCCTGATAGGGACGACGGTGGTCGGTACGATGATATTTTTACTGCTGCAGAGCTTTTCCGGCACCACGCCTCGAAAGAGGAAGAGCGATTTCTTTCCTCCGCGTAGGAACACGCGTCGGCGCAATCCGATACGCCTAGGTAAGTGATGTGTAGAGAATGAAGATAGGAGATCAAGCACAAAACCTCGCTGTCCGTGTCGCCGTGATACAGGTGCTGGCATTCGTCCTGCTGGCAGTACTCGGCGCCCGGCTCTATCATCTGCAGATCGTCCGCGGCGACCATTTTTCCGAGCGTGCCGAGAGCCAGCGTGTCCGCCTGATCCCGATACCGGCACCTCGCGGGGCAATTTTCGACCGCGAGGGCCGGATCTTGGTCGATTCGCGGCCGACATATAACGTCGTCCTATCGAACGAGCCGCTCAAAAAGATCGACCTCAACGACCGCATCGACGAGTATGCCGAAGGGCTCAAGCTCGACCGTCAATACGTCGTCGAACGCCTCAATCTGATCCGAAGGCAGAATGAATTCGAGTCGATGGTTCTCAAAGAGAATGTCGATATGCGCGACATCGCCTGGGTCGAATCGCACTCGCTCGAATTTCCCGAGCTTAGGGTCGAGTTGCGGCCGCAGCGTTTTTATCCGTTGGGAGAGACGCTTGCTCATGTTCTCGGCTACGTCGGCGAGATCAGCCCGAAACAGCTCGAGGATCCGAAATATCAGGAACGCGGCTTCCGGCCCGGCGACATCATCGGCAAAGGCGGGCTTGAACAGTATTACGACGAATACCTCCGCGGGCGGCCGGGCTACCGCAAGGTTCTTGTCGACAGCCGCGGCCGTGTTCAAAGCGAACTTGAGGTCGTTCAGCCGCAATCGGGGCAAGATCTGGTGACGTCCATAGACCTCGACCTGCAGATGGCTGCCGAACAGCAGCTCGCCAAATCGGTCACCAAACGAGGCACTATAATCGCGATGGATCCGCGTAACGGCGAGATGCTGGCGATGGCATCGGCTCCGTCGTTCGATCCGAATGTCTTTGTCCGAGGTGCATCGACGCCGGAAGGCCGAAAGCGCATCGCGGAGTATTGGCAGGAAGAGGAACGGCCGCTTTTCAACCGGGCCATACAGGGACGTTATCCGCCGGGCTCGACATGGAAGATTCCCGAATCCGCCGCGGCACTTCAGCAGGGCGTTATTACCGTGAACAATTCAAACATGGCCTGCGGCGGCGGCATCACGATCGGTAATAAATTCACACGCTGCATGGGCAGCCACGGCTCGCCGCCTCTTTCCTACGCCATCACGAAATCCTGCGACGGCTATTACTACCGCCTGGCACTCAAGATGGGCATCGACGGCCTGATCCAGATGATCGAGGATTACGGTTTTGACAAGCGTTCGGGCATCGACCTTCCTAATGAAAAGGTGCCGCAGACGCCAAAATCGTGGATGTCTTACGTCGTAAAGAACGAGGGCAAATGGAGCGATATACGCACCGTATATGCCTCGATCGGCCAGGACACCGTCGTCGTCACGCCCATCTCGATGCTGCGTGCCGTCGCGGCCATTGGGATGCGCGGCAAGGAATACATCCCGCATTTCATGAAAGAGGTCCGGCCGATCGGAGCCGTCGGCGAGCCCGGTACATCGACGTTCATGCAGGAACGGCCGGGCCTCAAGTTTCAGTATCCCGAGCCGAAAGTGATCCCGATGTCGGACGACAAATGGGACGTCATCCTTAAAGGTATGTGGGCAGTGGTGAACGGCGGCGGGACTGCGTCGCGGATCGCGATACCGGGATTTGAAATAGCCGGCAAAACAGGCACCGCCCAGGTCGCCGAGCTCGGAAAGGACGTAGGAAAGAACAAGGACCACGCGTGGTTCGTCAGCTATGCACCGGCTTACGAGCCCGAGATCGCCGTGCTTGCACTTATCGAGAACTCCGGTTTCGGCGGCAGCCACGCGGCTCCCGCCGTGCGGGGTATTTACGATGCGTATGTGGCAAAGCGGCCCGGCGGGAGCAATATCGAAAAAGAGGTGGCACGCAGGTAAATGGCAGCCATTCTCGAAAAGCATTCACTTCGTGACCTGGACTGGCAGACCGCGTTGCTCGCGGTCGCGATCTCGGCATTCGGTGTTTGGCAGATCTATAACGCCGTCCCCAGCGAGGGCTACTGGTCAAAACAGATAGCCGGCATCGTGATCGCCATGATCGCGTTTGTGGTGGTCGCATTCACTGATTTTCGACGGATCATAGAGGCGGCACCGGTTTTCTATGCGATCGGGCTGTTTTTGCTTTTCCTCGTACTTACGCCATTGGGCGTCGAGGTGAACGGGCAAAAGGCGTGGCTGCGATTGCCGTTGATCGGGCAGTTTCAGCCGTCGGAGTTCATGAAGATCCCGACGGTGCTTATGCTCGCGAAATATTTCGGCGCCCGAAAGCCAAAACCGCTTACATTGAAGGAAACGCTCGTCGGTGCGGCCATACTTGCGGGGCCGGTCGGCCTAATTATGCTCGAACCCGACGCCGGCCAGGCAATAACGTATTTTCCGCTTCTGGGCGCCGTGCTTTTTCTTTCCGCGATCAAGATTCGCTACGTAGTATTGACCATCGCGGCGGCAGCGGTATTTCTGCCGACCGCGTATGTCCTCGGCGTGAACACAGGCTTGATCAAGCTTTACCAGCAGCAGCGGATCATGGCCATCCTTGACCCTGAGAGCGTCGATCCGCGAGGCTTCGGTTATCACACCGTACAGTCCATGATCACCGTTGGCAAAGGCGGGCTGACGGGCATCAAGGGCGATGCGGAAACGTCGCAGAGCGTTCTTAAATTTCTCCCAGAGCCGCAGACCGATTTCATCTTTGCCGTAACGGCAGAAAACACGGGATTTATCGGCTGCGTGGCCCTTCTTTTGGCATACGCACTGTTGTTCTCGAGGATGATCGCGGGTGCCCGTGAGGCTTCCGACCGTGCGGGAATGCTTGTTATAATGGCCATCGTCAGCGGAATGGTCTTCCAGATATTCATCAATATCGGGATGACGCTCGGTTTTCTGCCGGTCATCGGTGTTCCGCTGCCGCTGATGAGCGCTGGGCTGTCGGCACTGCTCACAACATTTGTGGCGATAGGATTTGTTGTCAGCATTCGGCTGCGGCGATTTGTTAATTAGGAGAAGTAGTACGATATGTCAGTAGAAGCAGAACGTTTTCCGGCGGTTGAGGCCGGCTCGGCACAGGGCATCGGCTCTTGGCTGGCATTTTGGTTCTCGGCCATTGTTCTGACGGTCTCAGCGGGCGGCCTGACAGGCGTCCTCGCGTCGTATTACCTGAACAACTCGCAGTATTCCGTCGAGGTCTCGGCTCTTGCAACGTATCGTCCGCCGCAGGTGACGACCATCTATGCCGACGACGGCGAGACCGTTCTGGCCGAATTCGCTATCGAAAAACGCATTCCTATCAAGATACAGGACGTGCCGGAACGCGTCACCGACGCACTGCTCGCCATCGAAGATTACCGCTACCGCGATCATATCGGAATTGACCCATATCGTATCGTCGGTGCTGTCGTCAGAAATCTGACGTCCGACCGCGTCGAAGGTGCCTCGACCATCACGCAGCAGCTCGCCAAGAACCTTTTCCTCTACAAGGACAAGACCTACACGCGAAAGGTGAACGAATGGGCGGTCGCACTGCAGATCGAGCGGTTCTATACAAAGGATCAGATCCTTGAGATGTATATGAACTACGTTTTCCTCGGCGCCGGAGCCTATGGTTTTGAGGCAGGCTCGAGGACGTATTTTGGCAAATCCATAAAGGACCTGAATCTGGAAGAGGCCGCATTGCTCGCCGCGATACCGAAATCTCCCGAATATTCGCCGACCCGCAATATGGAAAAGGCGAAGATGCGTCGCGATATCGTACTCGACCAGATGGCGAAATATTATCCCGAAAAATATTCGCAATCGGATGTGAACGCTGCCAAAGCTAAGCCCATTCAGCTTGCCAGTACGGCCTATTATCAGGCACAGCCGAAATCGACCGCGTGGGATTATCCGGTTGAAGAGATACGCCGTTACCTGGAGATGAAATACACGACCCGTGTTGCCCAGGGCGGGCTGAAGGTCTATTCGACCATCAATGTCGATGCCCAAAAACTGGCGACGCGTGTCGTCCGCGAGCGGCTGCGGCAGTTCGATAAGGGCCGAAAGTGGCGGTCAGATTATCAGAACATACTCCTCGACGATGAGGGCGAGCCCATCACGGACGAGGCGACCGTGTCGAAGATGCTTGAGAACTACAAGCACCCCGATTGGTACGGCGACGAATATAAAGAGGGCGAATACATCAAAGGCCTCGTGATGCGTGCCAGCCCGAACAGCGATGAGGTAGGCGTGCGTTTCGGACGTTACAAAGCGATCGTGCGGTCCGGCGATATGGGCCGTGCCGGCAGGTCTCCTCGTCAGGAGCTAAAGCCGGGCTTTTTGGCGGAGTTCTATATTGAAAAGGTCGATAACGATAACCAAACGCTCGAAGTGCGGCTGGAACAGACGCCCGAGATCCAGGCCGCGATGGTGACGATGAACGCGAAGACCGGCGAGATCGTTGCGATGGTCGGCGGTTACGATTTTCACACCAACAAATTCAACAACGCCACTCAGGGATTGCGTCAGACGGGTTCGGCTTACAAGCCCTTCGTTTACGCCGCTGCGGTCGAAGAAGGGATGACGCCCGATACGGTCGTCAGCGGAGCCCCCATAAAACGCGGCGGATGGCAGCCGACGAACTATGACGGCAGTCCCGGGCACGGCAACGTGCCTATGAAGATCGCTTTGGCGAAATCATATAACATCGCTGCGGTTCACCTGCTCGATCAGGTCGGCA
This sequence comes from Acidobacteriota bacterium, assembly GCA_019639155.1. GTDB lineage: Bacteria > Acidobacteriota > Blastocatellia > Pyrinomonadales > Pyrinomonadaceae > OLB17. The sequence continues at coordinate 7,713 of JAHBSJ010000003.1, forward strand.
TTCAGGCCGGCGCTCAGATGGTCCGCCGTTTCGGTATCTCGAACCCTATGGCGCCGAGCCTGCCGAGCGCTCTCGGAGCCTCTGAAGCGTCGCTGCTGGAGATGGTCGCCGCGTATTCGGCTTTTCCGAATAAAGGCATCAGGATGACGCCGCACCTGATCCGCAAGGTCTATAACCGCGACGGCAGCCTGCTGGAGGACAACGAAGGACAAAGCACCAAGGTGATGAATGAGTACGTCGCTCTCACCATGGCGCAGATGATGCGCGGCGTCGTCCAGGGCGGAGGCACGGCGACGAACGCAAGCGCGGGCGGCCATCCGCTGGCGGGTAAGACCGGCACCGTCAACGCACACACCGACGTCTGGTTTATTGGGTTTACGCCTACTTATGTCACCGGCGTTTGGATGGGAAACCCGAAACGCAAAGAGCCTCTCGGGCGTGGAATGACCGGCGGCGGCGGGGCAGTGCCTTACTTCTCGGCGTTCATGGTGCCCTTTATGAAGGACAAGCCGATGGAGAAATTCCCGGATCCGCCGCCTATGCCGGCCGAGATAAAACGCGCGGCCGAACTGAGAAAACGTGAGGAGCTTGAGAAACTGGAGGAAGCGGAATTGAGCGGCAGGCGTTCGGGGATCGTATTCACACCCGGAACGCAGATAGATCCGGATGCACCGTTGCCGGGCGAGCCGGGCCAGAACGATCCGCGGCCCGATACCACACCGCGTCCGTCTGACGATCCGCCGCCCGATAGGCCGATCGTCGTCCGAACGCCCAGCGTCCAATCAACGCCTAGGCCTGATCCTCAACCTGAAAAGACTCCCGAAGGCCCGCGCCGGCAGGGAAAGAAAGGTGAGGGGTAGGCTGGCAGAGGAGTGGAGGAGACAAGGAGAGAGGGAGACAAGGATACTTGCCTCCCCTTTTTTGTTACTACAGCGGATCACTTCGTAAATTCGCCGAGGTAATACGGCAGCATCCTTCGCCACCAGACCCAATCGTGGTTGACGTCGTGTCCCCAGATCTCGAGCCGGTGCGGGATGCCTTTTGAATGGAGCAGCCCCGAAAATTCGCGGCTGCGGTCCGGTGCCTCGTAGGCACCTTGCCCTGTTACGATCACTATCGAATCCGCACGCTGCAAACGCGGCAGGTGATAATCATCGTTAAGATTCTTTAAGTACATCGTCGGGTTATTGAAATAGACGTTCTCGTCGTAGTAGCTCTCAAGATAATTATAGATATCGTAGCTGCCGCTCATCGCGATCGTGCCCCGGAAATTATCCGAATGCTTGAAGTATGTATTTGCCGCGAGCAGTGCGCCCAGGCTTGCACCTGTTGTCAGAGGCTTTGCGTCGGCACCGCATTCATTGCGTATGAGCGGCAGGACCTCTTCCATGATGTATCGGTCATAGCGCGTCAGCATCTCGACCTTCCAGCCGGGGTGGGATTCTTTATTGAGAAGGCTGTAGCGGTTGACCGAGTTGATCGAGTAGGCTCGTATCTTTCCCGCTTCGATGAATTCCTTTATGGCGTCAACCAAATAAAAACGTTCGTATTCCAAATAATCTGCCGCTGCAGTGGGGAACATCAGCAGCGGATAGCCCGCGTCGCCGTATGCCACCAGCGGCATTTCCATGCCCAAATTGTGGCTGAACCACGATGTTGTGTCTCGTCGCATTTAGTATCGTTTCTCCAAACTATTTTACTACCGTAAAATCACGCACGGTCGAATTGTAGCCGCCGTTGTCAACCGGATTTCCGTCCTTGTCCAGCAGCTCCAGCGAAATGGTGTGGCGTCCCGCCGTCCAGCCGCCGAGCCAGATCGGCTGCCAGCGGTCGATGAATCGAGGTTCGCCGCCATTCACCGTGTATCTGATCTTGTATTCGCCGCCGTCGCCCGCAAGCTTGGCGTTGGTAAGCCAGAAATCGATCATTATCGGGTCGGCATCATTGCCCTTGTATTCACCCTTCGGGCGGCTGAAGGTAAGCAGCGGCTTTTTTGCATCGACAGGGCCGGCACTGCTCGGGCGCATATCCTTTCCTTCGGGCGATGGCTTGGTTTCGGCGGTCTGCGAGTTGTTGTTTGCCATCACCTGTTCTTTTTCGGCTGTCGTTGTCGGCTGTTTCGCGTCGCCTCCGCCGTTCTTGACCGTGAATTTGACCATCTGGAATGACCCTTCGTTCTTGTAGCTCTCGTGCCACGGCCGCGATGCAAATACACGCAGCACGTGCTCGCCGTCCATAACGTTTCTCAGCTCGAATTCCTGATCCAGGTTGTAATACGCCTCATAGGGCTGATTATCTAGGATAACGTGGATGTGGTTGCCCATTTTCGTCTCGTGGTCCATGTGCGGCTTGTAGCCTTTCAGGTCGCCGGAAATGTCCAGCTTCACTTTCACCGTCGAGCTGTTCACGGTCGCCCCCGCTTTTGGTTCGACGATCTTCAACACCGGCTGTGCCTGATCCTGCTCACCGCGGGCGGCCATCATTTCCTTTATTCGTTGCGGGGCTTCGACGACGCTCAGATTCTGCGGTCCGGCATTCGCATTTGCGGGTGCGGAGGCTGTATTCGACGCGGCGTTGTTCGACGCCGTCCCGCCGCAGCCCGCGATCAAAAGTGACGTTCCAAAAATTGCAACCACAAGGACAAAAACAAAAGCTGTACTTCTCATAAATATCTCCAATATCCTAGATCGAAACGGCCGACGGCGTCTCTGTAACGACCGGGACGCTTCTGAAAACACTGCAAAAATTCACTATCAAGCGGTCTTCTACCTCGCTCATTTCCAAACTGCGGCCGAGAATACGATCCATCGACGTAACCGGCTCGCCTTCGCAGGCGATGATCCAGTTGTAATAACTCAGATCCGTGTTGACGTTCAACGCAAAACCGTGCGTCGTGACCCAGCGTTTTATGTGCACACCGATCGCCGCGACCTTTCCTTCGGTCGTGTGCACACCCGTCAGGCCTTCGATGCGAAACGCCTCGATGCCGTAGTCGCTCATCGTGCGGATCAGCACCTCTTCCAGATCGCGGACGTAGCGGTGCACATCTTCGCGGTCCGGCGACAGGTTTACGATCGGATAACCGACCACCTGGCCGATGCCGTGATATGTGACGCGGCCGCCTCTGTTGGTTTCGAACACCTCCACGCCCAACGCTCGCAGCAGATCCGCTGTCGCAAGCACTCCGTCCGTTTTTGCACGGCGGCCGAGCGTGAACGTATGCGGATGTTCGAGCAGGAGCAGATAGTTGCGCGTCCGTTCGGCGATCACACGGGCCTCAAGCTCCTTTTGCAGTTCGAGGCCGTCGCCATAGGCAACACGGCCGAGACGGCGAACTTCGAGCGGCCTTTCACGCATCTGCTACTATGATAAGATTTTTGCGGCCGATCTTAAAGAACGCCGCATCGCACCGATATGAACCGACCACTCATTTTACTAGCCGCTATTACAGCAATTTGCATACTTTCGCTGGACGCATCGGCACAGCGCCGTCCCGCACCGCGGCGCACGCCGACTCCGCCCGCACCGGCAACAACGGCAGCCGCAGCAGCAGAAGTGAAACTCGGAGCCGAAAAGGCATCGACGCAGATCAAGAATGTAACCAAGTTCCTCTACACGCTTGGCGGCATAGCGAACCGCATCGAGGATCTCGACCGCGAATCCAAAACCCGCAGCCTCTCGCGTGCGGCTCTGGACGCGAATGACACCAACAAGCGAAGCGTCATCACCGCGATACGAAATCTGCGTGCGGGCATCGAGGCGCTTGAAACCGAATTTCGTACGAAGCCCGCCCTTCAGAAATATGCACTTAATTTGCAGGGGATCTCGCTGCTTGCATCAGAATGCGAACAGCTTGCAGCCGCCGGACGTTTCTCAGACGCAGGCCGGCCGCTGCTCGAACTTGTCGAAAAATTGTCGGATACGCTGGTCGCGATGCCGTGAATTAGAAGCTAGAAGACAGGAGACAGGAGACAGGAGACAGAAGGCCGAAGACGAAAGACGAAATTCGAAAACCAAAAACCAATGATCAATGATCAATGCTCAATGACAAATGATAAATGATCAATGGCTAGCACGGCTTCCTCAGTTCCGGCACCTTTTTACCTTCATCACAAGGCTCAATTTCCTTTTCTCTCGCTGAAACTGCCTGTCCTGACGTCTTGATCGCGAGCTTGCCGCGGATGTAGTTCTCGACCTCTTCGAGGATGATCTCGCCATTGACAATGTTGGCTTTCTTCAGCAGGACGTCGCCGGTTTTCTCGGCCTCGTTCGGCGAGAACAGAACGTACCACGGCGTGCCCCAGCTGCGGTTGTCGCCGACGGAGCGGCGGTAAATATAATGCTGCGATGAGGTGCGGTCCGCACGCGATTCTGATTCGATGACGGCAGGGAAAGTGATCTTTAGCTGATCCAGATTCCGTCGCATCGCCGCCGCCGGGTCATAAAGACCTATCGCGATTATTTCGAGGCCCTGCGGGCCGTATTTGTCATAGAGACTCTGCAAGATCGGAGCGTCATGCCGCCAGTTCAGGCAAAACGGAGCGTAATAAACAAGCATCACCGCCTTTTTGCCCGCGATCATCGACCGCAGTTCCGCGTTCTCGCCCGTTCTGAGATTCTTGTAGGTCCAGTTCTTGTAATTGACCTCTTTCTCCTGCATCGGGGCGGATTCGTTTTGCCCGAACGTGGGAACAAGCAGGAAAAGTACGGCGGCGGTCAGTAGAAAGGCTCTCATAATTACTCGGCTTCTCATGCCAAAGATTATCCGCTTAGATGCGCTTTTACAAGCAATTTATGCCTGAATTTCGCGGCCGCGTCCACGCATCCGTTTTGTCCAATACACGACGTTCAAATAGATGCCCGAAAGTGCCGACAACGCCGTGATCGCCGAAAAGATCAGCAGCAGCGTTACCTGCCATTTGCCGGCGAAGAAATAGAAATGGGCCTCGCGGAAAAAGCGCGTTTTCAGCGATGGCGGTTTTGAAAATGCCGCGGTACCCGTCTCTGCATCAATGAATATCGACTCCGCACCGAGCCCGCCGATCGCCTGATATTGCGGCCTGCCGTCCTTCATCAGCAGCGTCAATGCCGTTGTCGGCAGCTGACGGCCTGCAAGCTCGTTCGCACTTGCCATCGCCGCCGCGGGTGAAACGGCAACCCGCGATGCGTCGATATTTTCGATGACGCCGCCTTCGATCGTATTCGGCAGAGCATACAGAAAACCGCTCACCGCCCACGCAAGCACCGGCACCGCTGCCAAAGCCCCCAATATCAAATGAAGTTTGTACACCAGAATTCGCATAGTTCGATTTACGACAAGATTATCATCTGTGGCCATCTGTGGTAATCTGTTGTTCGAAATATGAGCCGACCGACCGTTACAGACATCTTCAAGCGTGCCGTTGCTATCCGCGAGACGAACCCGAATGCGGATTATTCCGCCGTAAAGTCGCAGCTTTTGAGCGAGTTTTCAGGCAATCAGTTCCCCGAGACGGCGTTCCTGACCATTCCGGAATACGACAACATCGCGCCCGAAGAAGACTGGACCGCCGGATTGCCCGTAACGCTCCGCGGCATTCAGAACGAGGACTGGAACGACGTCATCCACGGCGTGATCATCAGCCTCGAACAGGTCGAAAATTATCCCAAACAGTCCGGCCGCGAGGACGACCCCGCGAAGGAATGGCGAAACCGCGACCGCGGCATCGCCGGTGCTGAAGAAAAGAACCTCGAAAAATGGATGCCCGAAGAGCTGATGGCGCTCGCCAAACGCAGTTCGAGATCCTAGACGACCAAACCGTCCGTTGCCTCGACGACCTCGCACGGCGGATCGAATCTCGCCACTTCTTCCTGAAGATCGACCTTGTCCCATTCCGGATAAAAGTGCGTCAGCATTGCGCGTTTCGGCTTTGCTTTGCGGATGATATACATCGCCTCGGCCAGGTCGAGATGTTTTTCGGCGGGCTTATCGGCGGGGAACGAGCATTCCAAAATGAACAGATCGCAGAGCCTGGCAAATGCCGCAAGTTCGAGCGTAAATCCCGTATCAGCAGAATATACGAGGGTCGTCTCGTCGCTGTCGCGGACGTGAATTGCGAGGCTTTCGGGCGTGTGCGGCGTCTTTAGCGCAACGGCGATCATTCCCCCGATCTCAAAGGGTTCCTGCGGCTCGACTTCAATTATCTCAACCGGAAATGGCTGTTTGAGCAGCTTGTAATCACGCACGGCGTCGAAGCGTTCGATCAGCCCTTTCAGCCCGACAGGCCCGACGATCTGCAGCGGTCTTGAACGATCACGCATCTCTGCGGCGTGCTTCGTCCCCGCAAGAAACGCCGGCAGCCCGCCGACGTGGTCCAGATGAAAATGCGATATCCAGACAGCGTCAAGCTCGGGCCAGTTCAACCCTGCCGCGGCCATTCGCGTCGCTATCGACCCCGAACAATCGATCAGAATTGTCCCGCCGTTCGCCTCGACAAAATAGCCCGAACTCGCACGTTTCGGGTGCGGAACGGAGGTGCCGGAGCCGAGAACCGTCAGCTTCATACGGCAATGATAGCATTAGTGTGTGGTAAATTATTCGAATGACCGAGGTTGATGTTCTCGCCGTTTTTGCTCACCCCGACGACCTCGAATTGTCCGTCGGCGGCACGATGCTGAAATTGAATAGCCTCGGCTATCGTACCGGTGCTCTCGACGTGACCCGCGGCGAAATGGGTACACGCGGAACTGTCGAAGGCCGTGCCGAAGAGGCGAAACGGGCCGCGGAAATTCTGCAGCTTGATATACGCGAGAATCTCGGGCTTCGCGACGGCCATGTTTTCATCGACGAAGAAAGCCGCATAGCGATGACGCGTGCATTCCGCCGCCACAAACCGCGGCTGGTCATCACGCATCAGATCGGCGATTCGCACCCCGACCACAACAACATCGCCCAGCTTGTGCGGGAATGTTCGCGGCTGTGCGCGATGCGCAATTTCGACGCCGAAACCGGCGAAGAGCGCATCAAACCGCCGATCGTCGCACACAACGTTTTCTCGCGTACCGTTCAGCCGTCGTTCATCGTCGATATCTCGGAGCACCTTGACGGTAAAATTGCCGCCATCCGCGCTCATTCGTCGCAGTTCTATGACCCCGATTCCAACGAGCCGGAAACGATGCTGACCGGCGAGACATATATTGACGAGATAGAATATCGCTCGCGATACTACGGGTCGCTGATCGGTGCCGCTGCCGGTGAGCCGTTCTTTATACGCGAAGCCTTGAATGTCGAAGATCCATTTGCGTTGCTTACACGTTCGATGAATTTGTATTCCTGAGATGACCGCCGTTGCACCCGAAGAGATCGAACTGCAGAAAAAACAGCGCGTGCTGGAGCGGCTGAAGGACCGCCTTGCCGACCGCGAAGAGGACATGGCCGATCTGCGTGCCGATATGGAGCAGTTCGAGGCGAAATACACGATGGAGGTCGCACGGCTTTACGCCGAATTTGACGAGATCGAGGCGCAGATCGCCGAGGAGGAGTTCAAACTCGTCCCCGACGATGAAGAAATAAAGAAACGTGCGGAAGAGCTTCGACGGCGTGCCGAAGAATCCGCCGCTCGCGCCGCAGAAGACGCTGAAAGGGCAAACTTTCGCCACGATCCGACGCCGGAGGCGAAAAAGGCTTATCACGAACTCGCACGCGCGATCCACCCCGACCTTGCCCTCGACGCTGACGAAAAGGAAAAACGCCACGTGATGATGGCCGAGCTGAACGACGCCTATTCACGCGGCGACCAGAAAAAGCTGAACAAGCTCGTCGCCGATATCCGTCAGAGCCCCGAAATGGTGCGCGGCGATTCCGTCGGCGATGAATTGATCCGCACGATCAGGATGATATATCAGGCGAATCAGCGGCTGCGCGAACTCGCCGCCGAAGAGGCAGATGTGACGGCATCTGAGCTTTACGGGCTAAAACAGAATGTCGATCGCGAAATGGCCGAAGGCCGCGACATCCTGTCGCAAATGGCAAATCGCACACAGGTGCACATCAAGAAATCCGAGCGGCGGCTGGCGAATTTGCGTCAGGTGAACGAGGCCCAGGAAGAATATGTCCGCGAACGTTTTGGCATGGACGTAGAGGATTTCAGGCAGAAAAAGCAGTAAGAAGCGAATGAAGTTTCTATCCAGCCAGGTCACTTATCTTTTGAGCCGTGCCGAAAATCGGCAGAACATCGCCGCGCTTGCGAAATATCTCGCATTTCTGATCGGCGTCATCGTTCTTTTCACCATACTTTTTCATTTTTTGATGATCTACGAAGGCCAGGAACACAGCTGGCTTTCGGGGTTGTATTGGGTGCTGGTGGTGATGTCCACGCTCGGTTTCGGCGACATCACTTTCTCGACGGACCTTGGGCGTGCGTTCAGTGTTCTCGTTCTGCTTTCGGGTGTAGTGCTGCTGCTGATAATGCTGCCGTTCACGTTCATACGGTTCTTTTACGCACCGTGGCTCGAGGCTCAGCTGCACACGCGAACGCCGCGAGAGGTTCCTGAGGGAACGAGTGGCCACGTGATCATCTGCGGATACGAATCCATCGCCCCGAATCTGATCAAACGATTGAAGCAGGAAGGCATTCGCTATTTTGTTGTCGAATCGGACCCTGCACGTGCCGCCCAGATGCTGCAGGACGGCATCACGGTAATTCAGGGCGAGGTGGACAGCCGAAACGCCTACGAGCGAATGAATGTCCGAAAGGCCGCGCTTGTTTTCGCCAATCGCGACGACGCCACGAATACCAACATCACGCTGACGGTCCGAGAAGCGGCTCCTGATGTTGTCGTTGCAGCGACGGCGACCGACCCTGATTCGATCGATATCTTGGAGCTGACAGGTGCAACGCATGTGCTGCCGCTCAAACAGCGGCTCGGCGAATATCTTGCAAACCGCATCAGCGTCGGCGACGTTCGCACGCACGAGATCGGCACGTTCGGCAAATGGGTGGTCGTCGAGTTCACGGTTCACAACACCAGCCTCGAGAACAAGCTGATCCGCGAAACGGGCCTCCGCGAAAAGGCAGGCGTTAGCATAATCGGCATCTGGCGGCGTGGAATGCTGGTTGCCGCGGATCCTGACGACCGCTTGGCGGAATTTGACGTGCCGCTCGCCGTCGGAACGCGTGAACAGATCGCCGAACTTGAAAAGCTGCTCAAGCTCGAAAAACCGACGTCGCATTCGGTGTTGATCCTCGGCGGCGGCAAGGTCGGCCGTGCCGCGGCCATTGCATTGAAAGAGAAAGGCCTTACCGTCTATATGGTCGAACGAGAAAAGAACCGCTGCGACTCCATACGGCCCTACCTCGACAGGCTGACCATCGGCGACGCCGCCGACCGCGACACACTGATGACAGGCGGCCTGATGGAATCATCACTTGTACTGTTGACGACCAACGACGACGCCGTAAATATCTATCTTTCGATCTACTGCCGGCGGCTCAATCCCGACGTCCGCATCATCAGTCGTGTCGAATACGTCCGCAACGTCGAGGCGATACATCGTGCCGGTGCTGATTTTGTCTTGAGCTATGCCCCGCTCGGTGCCGAATCCGTGATGTCGATCCTGCAGGGCCGTCCTCCGATGATAATGGGCGAAGGCGTTGAGCTTTTTGTTCAAAAGGTGCCCGATAAGCTCGTCGGCAAAACCCTTGCAGCTAGCGGAATCGGATCAAAGACGGGCCTGATCGTACTCGCCGTCGAGAATAACGGCGACACAAATGCGAACCCGACGCCGGAGACCGTTCTTCCCGCCGGAGCAAAGCTCGACCTGCTGGGCACGTCCGAGCAAATGCAGGCGTTTGAGAAGGTGTTCGAATAAAAAAGTATTGACTCACATTACTAAAATGTGAAAACATAGGCGGCAATCGGGGAGAGGCGGGCATTTTTGTAACGAGACAAGGTTCCGTGGACCTCACGCCTCCCGGCGTGAACCGCGGGATAAGGGGGAAACGGTGTGGGAGACGTTTCCCCCGCTTTTTTATATCGCGTTGCCGGCGGCAAAGCCCGAAGCCCAAGCCCACTGAAAATTGTAGCCGCCCAGCCAGCCCGTGACGTCGATTACCTCGCCGATGAAATAAAGCCCCGAAACTTTCCGGCTTTCCATCGTTTTTGAAGAAAGCTCCGCGGTCGAAACGCCGCCGAGCGTTACCTCGGCACGACCGTAGCCTTCGGTCGAGCTGAAAAGAATGTGGCGTTCGTGAACGTTCGTCCTGATCGTTTGGATGTCGGCATTTGAGAGTTCGGCGACGCGTTTCGCGGCGATATTCGGCGACAACAGCTCGTCCGCGAGTCGTTCGGGGAAAAATTTGGCGAGGGAATTGGCCGCCGTTTTTCTTGCATTTCCGGCTTCGCTCAGCACATTGGCGATGTCGCCATCAGGGAGCAGATCGATGACGACCGGCTTTCGCGGATCCCAATAATTCGACGCCTGCAGTATCGCAGGGCCCGACAGCCCGCGGTGAGTGAAGAGTATGTTTTCGCGAAAAGTAACGCCGCCCGCCGCAACGGCAGCATCGACCGAAATACCAGCAAGCCGGGCGTCTGCCTTTTTCTTAGCGACCAGAGCCACGAGCGAAGGCCGCGTTTCCTCGATCGCAAGGCCGTATTGCCTCGCGATGTCATAGCCGAAACCCGTCGCACCGATCTTCGGGAACGAAAGCCCGCCGCATGCGATCACCAGCTTTGGCGAACGGAAGACGCCGTTTGCAGTCACGGCCTCGAATTCGCCGTTCTCTCCTCGCGAAATATCTTTTACCGAACACGAGGTCTCGACGCGTACACGCGCGTCACGGCATTCCGCCAGCAGCATATCCACGATCTGACGCGACGATTCGCGGCAGAAAAGCTGGCCGAGCTTTTTCTCGTAAAACGCGATGCGGTGATCTTTAACTAATTCGACGAAATCATCGGGCGAGAATCCCGCGAGAGCCGAGCGGCAAAAATGCGGATTGCGGGAGACGAAATTCTCCGCCGAAACCTCGCGATTCGTAAAATTGCAGCGTCCGCCGCCCGAAATCATGATCTTTCGGCCAACCTCGGCGTTGTGTTCGATCACGACGACCCGACGCCCGCGGCGTCCCGCCGTGATCGCACAAAAAAGCCCCGCGGCACCGCCGCCGATGATGATGGCGTCGTACACTTGCGTCAGGAATTGTAGCGTTGTTTGAGGATGTTCAAATGATGCCGCGTGTGTCCGGCCATGATCCACGCCAGAGCTCGAGCCGAGATCGCGGCATCGCTGGCGGTTCCGGTTCTGCTCATTTGTTCTTCGTCGGCTGCGGCGATCATCAGAATATTGGAACGCCGCTGATGATCGAATTCATCGATCAGGCTTGCGAGCGTTCGTGCGTGAGCGTTGGTTCCTTCGACAAAGATATCCTGATCGAATCCCGGCAGCGGCGTCGCGTCGCCGCGGGAAATTCGCAAAAACCTGTAAGCAAAAACGCGTTCGCCGTCGATGATATGGCTCAGCAGCTGCTTTACGGTCCATTTGCCTTCGGCATAGGCGAATGTGCCTTTTTCTTCGCCAATCTGCGAGAATAACGAACGCAGTTCGTCGTTTTGCGCATCTAAGACCTTTACAATGTCATCTTCGGGGACGAGCCCGACATAGCCGGCGTAGAATTCCGCATATTCAGTGGTTTCGGGTCTGCTCATACTCGGTTATAGTAACAGAAAACTATGCTTCGAAAGACGAGCTATCTGACCGTTGCACTTTCAGTGATGCTGCTTGCGTCTGCTTCGTTCGCTCAGGGCGGCAAGGCAGAGCCCAAACGCATCGATTTTGCAAGTGGTGCGTCGTCGGCGACGGTTCGAGGCACGCTGTCGAACGCTCAGGAAATGGACTACGTTTTCCGTGCCCGTGCCGGCCAGACCGTTACGGTGCGAAACGCGAATCCGCGGCTTTTCGACATTCGCGTTTTCAACGACATCTTCGAGTTTGAAACGGAATTCGACAGCTCAGCGAAGATCGTTTTCGAGGTTCCCGAGACCGGCGATTACTATATGTTCGTTCGCCGAAAAGTAGGCCGGCCCGCATCGGCGAGATTTTCAGTTACCGTTTCGATCAAATAAAGGCATAATCAAACAGAGGAGATTAGATATGAAAAGAATGATGTTGACCGCATTTGCAGCGGTTTTGGCTTTGGCGGTGCTTTCGCAGACCGGTGCCGAGGCAGTAAATACTACCCACGCTGACCGCTTTTCCGAAGCGACGATGAACGGCGAATCCGCTACCTACACGCTCGACAAAGCTCACAGTTTTATCGGCTTTAAGGTCAAGCATATGGGCTTGATCTACGTGCCGGGCTATTTCCGCGATTTTACGGGCACGATCAACTACAACGCCGGGGACGTTTCTAGATCGACGGTCGAGTTCTCGGCGAAGGTAACGAGCATCGACACAGGCGTCGCCGGCCGCGACAACCATTTGCGGTCGAAGGACTTCTTTGAGGTCGAGACGCATCCAGATATCACGTTCAAGAGCACAAAGGTCGAAAAGAAGGGCGATCAGTGGATGCTCACAGGAGATTTCACTATGAAAGGCGTTAAAAAGTCGATCACTTTCCCATTCAACATCACGGGTTGGGTTGCCGGAAATGAAAGAAACGGCACTCGTATGGGAGCTACCGCTGAGACCACGATCAACCGCCGAGATTACGGCATTACCTATGGCGGGAATCTGCCCAACGGCGTTCCGTCGATCGGCGACGAGGTGAAAATAAATATCCAGTTGGAGGCACTCGCACCGAAGGCCGAGGCAAAGGCCACCCAGCCGAACTAAGGCCTTTAGCGCAAAGTTACTAAGGAACAAAGACGCAAAGGCTTGATTTCCGGGCCTTTGCGTTTTTGCGTTCAGAGCTTTTCAGAGCATTCGGAGAACGGGATGTCCATGATCGGATAGCTCTCCCAGCCGGTAAGGTCAAAATGCCACCATTCGTTGGCGTTCACGGTGAAACCTTGTGATTCCATAGCTTGCCGCAGCCGGTCGCGGTTGCGGCGTTCCTCGTTCGTGCCGCCGGCGTAATCAGGCGAGGCACGCTCAGTAAATTCATCGAAATCCGAAGGCATCGGCAGCTGCCGTCCCGTGGTCAATTCACACAGCGACAGATCGACCGCACAGCCGCGGTTGTGCACCGAGCCTTCCGCGGGGTCAGCGACGTATCTACGCTGCTCCTCGGCCACGGTTTCCCAAAACAGCTTCGTTACCGACCACGGACGATATCCGTCATAGATGACAAGGCCCAGCCCTTCACCCGCCAGCGACCGATGTGCCCGCACCAGAGCCTCGGCCGCGACCGGCTGCATAAACGCACGAGCCTCCGAATACACCGCACGCCCGACGAAGTTGTCCTCGCGGGCGTAGCGGATATCCAGCCGAATGGTGTCGTCGAGAGAGATGAGTTCTATCACGCAAATTTACGGCTTTTGAATTTCGTCCGGCGAAACGTCGTCTTCGCGAATGATGACCTCCGTGCCGAATTTCTGATAATCGCGAAAACGTATAACGTTGCGCGTTTCATAGCGGTTGCCGCGTTCGCGAACCGTCAGCCGGACGTCCGATTGCAGCGGCAACAGATAACGTTCGCCTGCGATGTCTGTCCAGTCGTAGTCAATAGTGCGTCGAGCCGCCGAGATCGGAAAGCCTTCCGGCAGGCCCGTCGCCTCGCTTTCGATGCGGAGCACCCGGGCCGTTTCGCGGTCGATCCAAAGGCGGCCTTTCATGCCGGTGACGGCAGTTTCGGTCGTGACGCCCGTTGCAGCGACGATCTGTTTTGCAAGCTCCTTTTCGATGGAAAAATCGAACGCTATCGAACGCCGTCCGCGGATCTCATCAGTATCCACCACCTCAAATTTCGTTTGGCTTTCGGGCTTGAAGATGGTCGCCAGCACGGTTACGAATTCACCGGTCGAGCTCGTCCCGCCGGCCTCTTCATACGAACGCCTTTCCTGCGGATTCGGCTCGACCGCGCCGTTCTTTGACAGAAGTTTGTACGTTTCCTCGCCGCTCGCACGATAGCTGACCGCCACGACCAGGCGGTCGAGATTGCGGAAATTACCTGTTCCGGCGAACGAAGCTGAACGCTGTATCTGCTGTTTGACGACGAAATCCGGCATCTCCTCGACAGCTTCGAGCGTCGCCTGACGAGAACGCGTCAGCAGCGCCGCTGCCTCGGCTGCGTTAGGTACGCGTGATGCTTCCGGGTTTCGACGCCTGCGGTCCGCTTCGTCCAAAGCGCGTCTAAGTTCGGTATCATTACCGCTTTTCGTGCGCGTCAGGCTTCGCAGGCCGTCATTCACTACAAAGCTGATGCCGCGGCTGCGTAGTACGGCGATCAGGTCGGCCCTGGCGGCGTCATTGTCCGCCGCGTAAAGCAATTTTACGTATTCGGGCTGCGTCAGCGGCTCAGCTTGCGCCGAAATGGCGATACTGCCGCAAAAAATTGCCGTGATAAGCAGAAAAGTTCTCATCCCTCTTACAGATGCCGCAAACGTACGGTGCGTTGGCGCATTCCGATCATTGCGGCCTTTGTTTCAACTGCTCAATACGCTGCCTGAAGCTCGAATCTATCAATGCAGCACGCCTGAAATGCTTATCCGCGAGCTCGTCCATGCCGACGTTCCTGAGCCGCAGGCCGACGACCCAATTGAACAAGGCGTCGCGCGGCGTCGCCTGTTCTGCACGGCGTTCATATGCCGAGCCGTCGGACTTGCCCATGACGGCGGACGCTCCGGCGAGGAAATTATTCGATATCACAAGGTTCTGATTGCCAAGTACCGCGTCCAGCCACATCTTGAACGCCTCTTCGCGATCGCCCATTTGCCACAGCGTTTCGCCGAGCTCTTCGCGTGCCAATATCAAGTCGGGCCGTTCCGCGAGTGCAGCATTCAGGTCCGCCTTTGCCTCCTGAAAACGTCCCAGCCGATTGCGTATCGCACCGCTGTAATACAGGCTGATGGCCTTCGCTTCGCCTGACTGCCGTTCTGCGGCCTTGGCGAGCAGTTCCAGTGCTCTATCCGGTTCACCGTTGAGATATTCGAGCCACGCGTACTTGGGCAGCGCGTCAACGTTCGTGAATAGGCCCGCGTCCGCTGCGCGCGAGTAATTGGCGATACCGCCGCGAATGATCTCGGCTGTCTCGCTCTCGATCCATTGCCGCGGGTCGGCTTCGGCGAGGGCAAGCTCGTCCGGGATAGTAAGTGATTCGAATGCCTGATTGCCGCGGTATTCGTGATATCGAACATAGCCGCTGTGAATATTCAGGCCGAGCCATATCGCCGAAAATGCCAGAAATATCAGGCCATAAGCTGTAAATTTCCCCGATGAGCGTAGAGCGAAATGGTAGAACGCGTTGTTCGGCGAGCTGGCCAGCCGCAGCGTTTTATAGACCACGAACGCCGTTACGATCGCGATGCCGATCGCCATCAGCATCGGCACGAGCTGATACACGTTCCAGACGGCAAAATAACTCAAAACGAACGACGCGGCGACGATGATCTCGTCCGTCCACGTCAGCGGATGATCCGCGGCGGCCTTCTTCTCGATCGCGACGGACGGCTTGCCGAATCCCCAATAGAGAGCGTCGTTCGGGCAGACAGACACACAGTCCATACATTTCATGCATCCCGCATCGACGACCATGCCGTACTGTTTCACCTCGGCGTGGACCTTGACGTTCGACGTACACGTCGCCGTGCAATGGCCGCATTCGTTGCAGGCGTCGGTCACGCGTATGCGGCCGGGAGCGAACTTGTCCGCGACCGCAAAAAAGCCGCCATACGGGCAGCCGTACGTGCAGAAGCCCTTAGAGCCCAGAAAATACACGGTCACAAAACCGCATATGAATAGAAAAGGTATCGCGACCGCCACGGGCGGAAACGTCGCCCAAAAGTCCGTAGTAATTATGTGGTTAGTGAACTGAGGGATCAGCGGTTCACTCGGCGGTTTTGTAAGAGCCCGTGAGACCGTGGGCCAAACGAACATATAAAGAGCGGCTATCAGCGGCACATACATCAGCAGTCGCGAGCGAAAAGGCCGCGGTTTCAGTCCCATTTTCTTTAGGATCCAAGCGCAAAGGTCCTGAAGCGCGATCACGTGGCAGCCCCATCCGCAAACGAATCGCCCAAAGATGAGCGTCGCCAAGATAGCCAGCGAAAAGAAAATAAATCCGGCGTTCACAAAGCCGTCGCGGAGCGTGAACATCGCCTCCGACGGCTCGATCGGCGAAACGGTCGTGCCCATCAGCCACCATTGAATTATGTGGGCGACCATCAGCAGATTGACAAGGATCAGGGCGAACGCACGCCATCTGCTTGTTCGCGAATGGGCGATATCTGCCTTTCCGGACGTGTTAAGGACCGGAAGCTCTTTACGCACTTTCTTATTGTTCGGGTCGCAGCCGCTCTTCGCCATTGTGCCTCTCGAAAGATGATTATAGGTTTTCGGGTCAGCTAAATACACTCGAAGGATAAAGACTTTTGCTCTGCGGAACAGGCGGGCGAAAATTAAAATGATTCTAAAAAGAAATTGACTTTTGACATAGATTTGGTTATTTTACAGATTCGTTTCCATCTTCAGAGACACTGGCCCTTCCACAGAGGATTTGAAGCTACGATTTCGAAGTAAACCAAATTAGGAGCAAGACTAATGAGAAGATTTTTGCCGGGTGGCCGGCTTGGGATTGTTATTTCGGCTTTGGCGCTAAGCCTTGTAGCAGGCCTTGTTTTCTTTTCGGAACAGGCCTCGATGGGAAAGAACGGTGACACCGGAACGGTCGAGAAAATGATCGTCGCCGGCGGAACCGCGACGATGGACATGGACATCAACGCACTGAACGGAGCTAAAAGCCGTTCGCGTGAAAGCTCCATGCGTTTCGACGCGGCACGCGACACGTTCTTCACCATCATCGTTTTTAACGGGGAATTGCGTGCAATGTTGCCGAGTGCGATGGAGCTTGGATCGACAAATTCGATCGAGCTGCCCGCAAAACTCGCCGCCTCGCGTGAAAATCTCATCCTCGAAGTGTCGCCGATCGGAGCACCGTATGAGCTTGTCGTTCGCGACAGCCGCGACGGCTTCGGCTTCTTCAATATCGAAGGGCCGGAGGTGAACTACGATCCGAACACGCGTTCTTTCAGCATCACGGGCGGAAGAATGCTGATCACGGAAGAGTTCGCGTCCGCTCTCGGCCGGGCTTCTGATGCCGGCAAGATCGCCGGACAGCTCAATGTCAACGTAACGATGCGTCCGATCGAGGTCGCTACGCTGGTTAACGGTGAAGCTACCGAGAACAAGCTGCCTGCAGGAGCAGGCATGAGCCCCGAAGCCGGAACGGTTCCCGGGCCGGACGTGATCGTCGGTGACCTGGTAGGACTTGCTCAGTTCGGCAGTGCCGCCAACAACCAGGTAGGCCTGGCAGTAGGAACCGATTCCTGCAACGCGGGCACTATCGATCTTAACTGGTTCGCCCTTCCGAACAACGATCACCCTGTCATTGGCATGAACCTCTACAGAATGAGCGGAGGCGCCGACAATGCGGAACGCTTTGAAATGGTCGGCCATTCGGCTCTTAAGCATGGATTTACGGCACTGACCCAGAATATTTGCGGCTTCGGCTGCAACGGCGTCGGCGGCAGCCGTCTGGGTTCAGGATGTTCGGATCCGTATTCAGCCAGTTTGAACTCGGGCCCGAATCTCGGTTCGCGTGCTTGGGTCAATCCGTTCACCGGATTTTTCCCACGCGGCGATTCGGCAACACCGCCGAATAACCACAGCGGACACACCCATACCGGTCCTTCGCACCGTATCCTGGTCGGCGTCAACGATCTGATCACGACGCAAAACCCCGGTGCTGCATACTTCGCGGAAGGACAGTACGTCACGCCGCACGAGTATAACTGGTGCCAGTCCAACCCGGGACAGTGCAACCAGTACAACAACGTTTCGTACCGCCGTTACAACGTGTCCGGTACGGCCGCACCTTTCAGCTTCTCGCCGAACGGCTCGACGCAGCGTGAAAAGATCGCTCTTAACGCCTGGACCGGAGCCACTATCGTTGAAGTACATCCGGTTCCCGGTGTGGACGGCAAAGCTTTCGTCGGCTATAAGGTCACGAATCCCTCGGCAGGCGTTTGGCGTTATGAATACGCTCTTTACAACATGAACCTCGACCGTGCGATCCAGTCCTTCGGTGTTCCCATTGGGAACGGCGTTACGTTGACGAACGTTCAGTTCTACGCTCCGCCGCAGCACCCGGGCTGGTCAGCCGACGGTACGGACAACAACCAGGGCTTCAGCAGTGCTCCTTGGACAGAATCCGACGCGAACGGCTATAAGTTCTGGAGTTCGGAAACGTTCGCTCAGAATCCGAATGCAAACGCGATCCGCTGGGGTACGATGTATAACGTCCGTTTTGACTCGAATCGCCCGCCGGTACTGACCGACGGACGCATGGGCTTTTTCAAGACGGGACAGCCGATAACGGTCCGCGTACTCGCTCCGCAGGCCGGCAGCCCGACCTGTTCACGCGTTCCCCAAGGCAACCGCTGCTAAGCGTTTCGCCCGAAGGGCAAAAAATTGGGAAGGCCGCAATGGCCTTCCCTTTTTATTTTGAAATCAAGAAAACTCTAGTTGACCCACTCTTCCTCGTAGTTGAGGTGCCAATGGCGTGTGACCCATTCCTGGGCCGCCGTCATCGCAACGTTCTTCCACTTTTTGAGGTTTTCGAGAACCGTCAATGCCGCGAGCGGCTTGCTCGGGTCGCGTTCCACGCGGATCACACGGGTCGCTACCTCGATGATGGGCTTGTCTTCCGACAGTATCCTCAATTTTACGTTGCTGCCGACCGGCGGCAGCGTTTCCAAATTTACCAGTGTGCTGTTCTCACCGACATTTTCGGTCAGCCCCTGAACTTTGATCGTTTTACCGCTTTCCGCGTCCACCCAAGATGCCTGTACCGGCATGCTTGCGAGGATACGGTGGTGAAGCGGCGTTTTGTATGATGATGTTGCGTATTCTACTTCTGCCATGATTCCCCTTTCGCCTCGTATATTTATGAAACCGTCCTTGCTGTTTTTATAGGCTGTCCGCAAGGAAGTCCAAACCTTATTCCAATCTTACAAAAAAGTCAAGTTTTAATTTCGCCCCTT
Organism: Acidobacteriota bacterium; assembly: GCA_019639155.1. GTDB lineage: Bacteria > Acidobacteriota > Blastocatellia > Pyrinomonadales > Pyrinomonadaceae > OLB17. The sequence goes on from JAHBSJ010000003.1 coordinate 26,892, forward strand.
GAAAACCGCCAAAAGCTCACTAGATAATTCGAGTTACGCCTCTAGGACTCCTTTTGTAACAAAAAAAGATACAAAAAGCAATGACTTTGTATCATAGGAACCCGATTTGGTTGCCAAATTGACAAAAATTTACGAATTCAGAGCTTTGTGAGCCCAATTTAACAGGGAGTTAATACGCGCGGAATACCATTACGGATTCACGAGAAGCAGCGGTCTCTTACGGCAATATCTGAGGAACTGAAATTGCGTATTGTTGATAGCTTGCTGCTTTTGTTTTGACGTATATAAAGGCCCATCGAAAGATCGGCCGAACGTCAGGTTTCTAAACGGTTGATTTGACGGAGATTAACGGAAATTTCAGATGTTTGCCGCTACTTGCGCAGAACTCAATATCCGCATAAAATCTTCGGTCGTCATCCAATAAATAGAATAATTATCCAAAAAGGATGACAAGAATTGATCGGTTTGAGCTTTCATAAAGTTCTTATTTTTTATCAACAGAAGAAAATTTCGAGGTAAACAACAAAAATGAAAAATAAATTTTCGATACCTTCGGTTTTGGCACTGTTCGCCGCACTGATCCTAACAGCATCAATTTCGGCACAGGTGACCACATCCGAGATCGTCGGACGCATCACGGACGCACAGGGCCAACCGCTTGGCGGCGTGATCGTCGAGGCGACTCACGAACCGTCAGGCACCGTCTACACGACGACGACCAACGACGCCGGCCGCTTTGCCCTGCCGGGACTTCGCGTTGGCGGTCCTTACACGGTGAAAGCGAGCCAGGCAGGCTTTAACGAGCAGGTCCGAACGGACCTTCGCCTGAGCCTCGGTACCGCCGCGACGGTGAATTTCAGCCTGAGTACGGCGATCTCCGAAGAGGTTACCGTGACCAGCGACGGCATTTTCAGTGAGGTCAGGACCGGAGCTTCGACCGGTGTTGTAGGCGCCGTTGTAGAAACGCTGCCGACCATCAACCGACGCATCGGCGATTTCACGCGTCTTACGCCCCAGGCAAGCGGCGGCGGCTCGTTCGCAGGACAGGATAACCGCCTGAACAACGTCACGGTTGACGGTTCGTATTTCAACAACTCGTTCGGTTTGGCCGGCCAGCCCGGCGAACGTACGAACGTATCGCCGATCTCGCTCGACGCCATCGAAGAGTTTCAGATCAACGTCGCACCGTATGACGTTCGTCAGGGCAATTTCGTCGGTGCGGGCGTGAACACCATCACCCGCAGCGGTACGAACCAGTACAACGGCTCGCTCTACTATCTTTTCCGCAAGCCGAGCCTCGTCGGTAAAGAAGCCGGTTCGAACGCATTCAACCCCGGCGACTTCGATTTCAAAACGTGGGGATTCCGCTTCGGCGGCCCGCTGCCGTTCTTTAACTTCGGCGAGAACGACGGCCCGTTGTTCATTTCCGGCAAGAACAAACTATTTTTCTTCCTCAGCTACGAGAAAGAAGAACTGACCGAGCCCGGAACGACATTCGTCGCACGCAGTGCAGGTCAGACCATCGGCGGCAATGTCACGCGTGTGCTTTCGTCAGACCTGGACAACCTGAGCACCTATCTCCGCACAAACTTCGGCTATGAGACCGGTCCGTATCAGGGATACAGCCACCTCACGCCTGCTGAAAAGTGGCTCGGCCGCGTTGATTACAACCTCAATTCGAGGAACCGTATCACCGCACGCTATATTCACCTTGATTCGAACACGGACGTTCTGCTGTCCAATTCGTCATCGCTCGGTTTCGGAACACGCCGTTCGAACCTGAACGGCCTCAACTTCCAGAACTCGAACTATCAGATCCTCGAGAACATCCGCTCATATGTTGCAGAATGGACATCGACGTTCAGCAGCAATATGGCTAACAGCCTTATCGTTGGCTACACGAAGCAGGATGAAAGCCGTGCATCGCGCGGCACATTCTTCCCGATGGTCGATATTCTCGAAGCCGGCTCGGTTTACACCACTTTCGGTTTCGAGCCGTTCACACCGAACAACGAACTTCGCTACAACTCGTTCCAGATCCAGGACAATTTCACTTTCTACCGCGGCAGGCACACCTTTAACGCCGGCTTCAGTTTTGAGAAATATGAATCTGAGAACGTCTTTTTCCCGGGATCACAGAGTGCTTACGTGTACAATTCGCTTCAGGATTTCTACACCGATGCCAATGATTTCCTGGCAAATCCGAACCGCGTAGTTTCACCTGTCCAGCTTCGCCGCTTCCAGGTCCGCTGGTCGAACATTCCGGGACTCGAAAAGCCCATCCAGCCGCTTGAAGTCAAATACTGGGGCTTCTACGGCCAGGATTCGTGGAAGATCGCTGACAACTTCACGCTGTCACTCGGCCTTCGGGCTGACATTCCTTTCTTCGGTGAAACAGGATTCGTCAACGCTCAGGCGAACGGTTTGTCCTTCCGCGACGAGAACGGCAACACCGTCCGCTTTCAGACCGAAAAGCTGCCTGATTCGAGCTTCCTGTGGTCGCCGCGAGCAGGCTTCAACTGGAGCCCGTTCCAGAGCGGCCGAGTACAGGTCCGCGGCGGTACCGGCGTCTTCACTGCACGTCCGGCTTACGTTTGGATCTCGAACCAGATCGGCAACAACGGTGTTCTTACCGGTTTCGAACAGCTTGACAACACGTTCCTGAGGCCTTGGAACCCGAACCCGAACAGGTACAAGCCGACGACCGTTACCGGTGCACCGGCAACGTCCTACGAGCTTGCTCTGACGGATCCCAGCTTCAAGTTCCCGCAGATCTGGCGTTCCAGCATCGCGGCTGATGTCAAGATCCCGCTCGGCCTCGTCGCAGGCGTCGAGTATATGCACTCGAAGGACGTCAACGGCATTTACTACATCAATGCCAACCTGACGGCTCCCAACGGCCAATTCACCGGAGCTGACAATCGACCGCGATGGATCGGTTCGAACCGCATCAACAGCAACATCACAAGCGCTGTCGTTCTGAAAAATCAGAACATCGGCAAAACGTGGAACATCGCTGCTACGATCGAACGACCGTGGTCGAACGGACTCTACATCAAAGGTGCTTATGCATACGGCGATTCAGAGAACACCGTCGATCCCGGTTCGATAGCGTTCGGCTCGTGGAACAACAACCAGCATGCCAGCAATCCGAACACGCCGGGCCTCGGCCGCAGCTTTGCGGCACAGGGCCACCGCATCTTCGGTACGGCGACGTATCGCAAGGAGTATTTCAAGTTCGGTGCGACGACCGTTTCGATGTTCTGGGAAACCAGCCGCGGAGCGTTCGGCAGCTATGCATTCTCCGGCGACCTTAATGGCGACGGCGGAACGAGCAACGACCTGATCTATATCCCGGCAAGCGCGTCCGAGATGAATTTCGGCACCATCACCACCGCGACGAACACGGTCCTCTTCACGCCTGCTCAGCAGGCTGCTGCATGGGAAGCGTTCATCAATCAGGATCCTTACCTGAGCAAGAATCGAGGCAAATACGCCCGCCGCGGCGGTGCATACCTGCCGTTCCGTACGCGTGCTGACTTCAGCGTCGCCCAGGACCTGTTCTTCAAGGTCAAAGGCTCTACGCAGAAGTTCCAGGTCCGTGCGGACATTCTGAACTTCGGCAACTTCCTGAACAAGGATTGGGGCGTCGGCAAGGCATTCACCACGCTGCAGCCGCTGGTCACGACCAGCACAAGCAGTACTGCCACCTGCCGTCCGGCCGGTGCGGATCCGAATGCGGCGGCCTACTGTCTGCAGAGGGTCGGCGGAAACCTGATCACTTCGTCTTACGTCCCGACCGCAAACTCGGGTGACGTATATCGTATTCAGATCGGTATTCGCTACATCTTCAACAAGTAATAGCCTCACGGCTATCAACTTTTCGGCACGCAGCTTTCGGGTTGCGTGCCTTTTTTGCGCTTGTTGTTGCGATATAATCTAGTTTGCGTGCGGATCCTGCAGATATCATCGGCAACCTCATATGGCGGCGGCGAACGCCATTTCGTCGATCTGTGCCGCGGACTTGATGCGCTTGGGCACGAGGTTTACGTGGCGATCCGACCGTCGTGCGAATGGGCCGCGAGGCTCGATTTTCTGCCGGCTGATCGTTTCCTTTATGTGTCGATACGCAATTCCTTCGGGATGATCTCCGCAAAAAAGATCGCCCGTTTTGCGTCGCAGCATTCTATTGACATGATCCACGCCCATCTCGGTCGCGACTACATAACGGCGAGTATTGCCGCCCGCACGCTCGAAAAAACCAAGCTCGTCCTGACCCGCCATGTGATGTTTCCGATGAAATCCTATCACCGCATCGCGTTGTCCAACGTTGACGCGGCAATAGGCGTTTCGCCTGCGGTGACGGAAAAACTGAGAATGACCTTTCGCTATGACCGCGTTCACACGATCTCGAATGGCGTCGCTTTTAGCGATCTGTCTGAATATGAGAGTATTGGTGCAGAATTTCGCCAATTTCATTCGATCCCCGGCGATGCGGTTATCATCACGACGCTCGGTGAGCTAAAGCTGCAGAAAGGCCAGCGTGACTTCGTCCTTGCGGCGAACGAGATCGCCAAAACACATCCGGAATGCTTTTTCGTGATGGCGGGCGAGGACAATTCGCTGGACAAACGATTTCGCCGCGAACTGAAGCGCCTGGTCCGCGTGTTCGGCATCGAGGACCGCTTTCTTTGGCTCGGCTGGCTGGACGACATTTCACCGCTGATGGCGGCTACGGACATCTTCGTGTCGCCGTCGCATTCTGAGAGTTTCGGGCTCGCGATCCTCGACGCGATGGTGGCCGGCCGTGCGGTCGTTGCTACGGAAACAGACGGTGCAAAGGAACTCCTCGGCTCCATCACGGATCTCGCTCACATACGCGACCCCGTGGACCTTGCGGCAAAGATCGAACCGCTGATCGGCGACGCCGAAAAACGAGCATCGTTGGGCAGCGAACTGCGCGTCTCAGCGGTCGAGCGTTTCGGCATCGAAAAGATGATCGCAGCGACCGACAAGCTATATCGAGAGCTCGTAAAATGAATCGATATTTACCTTGCCGAGCCTCACGGTACGGGGTATCTTATTGTCTATGCGGCGGTTATTATTTTTCTTCCTCGCGGCTATGGTGTCTTTAACTCACGTGTCGGCGCAGTCGCCCGAAGAGATCGCGGCGGACTGGGAAGCCGCCCGGATTTCTAACGTTCTTCCTTCGGATACGCGTCATTCAGATGTTAAGCGCTATCTCGACGAACTTCGAAAACTCGGAATAAAGGTCGAGCAGGTCGGACTGTCGAACGCCAACCGCGAGATCTATCAGATGGAGTGGGGCACCGGCCCGCTGAAGGTCTTTATGTGGTCGCAGATGCACGGCGATGAGCCGACGGCGACGCCCGCACTGATGGACCTGTTCGCCTTTCTGCAAAAGAACGCAAACCGTCCGGACGTAAAGCTCATTTCCGAGAAGATGACTATCCGCGGCGTTCCGATGCTGAACCCGGACGGCGCCGAGATGTTCATCCGACGCAATCTGCAGGGAATCGACATAAACCGCGACGCCCTGAATCTCGCCACGCCCGAGGCGCGTATTCTGAAACGTCTTCGCGACGACTGGAATCCCGACATCGGATTCAATCTGCATAATCAGCAGGAACTCACGACCGCCGGCAACGCTCCGCGGCAGGCGGCGATCTCGTTCCTCGTGGTTTACGGCGATCCCGAAAAGACCACAAGCCCCGGCCAGGAACGCAATCTGCGGCTCGCGTCCGCAATGACGCGTGCCCTTCAGCGTTTTATTCCCGGCCACATCGGCCGCTATTCCGACGAATGGACACCGACCGCTTTCGGTGACAATTTTTCCGCTTGGGGCACACCCACGATTCTAATTGAGACCGGCGGGCTTCACGGACGTGACGAGATGTTCCTGGTCAAGATGAACTTCGTCGCCTTTATGACCGCGCTCAACGCGCTCGCGACCGGCAGCGAAGCCAACGAGAGCACGACGCCGTATCTTGCCTTGCCGCTGAACGCATCGGGCATTCTGGCCCACGTCATATTTCGCAACGCCACTGTCGTGAATGCCGGCAGGCCGACGAACGGCGGATCGGTGGTCGTTGCCGTCCGGCAGCGTCGGCGGGCAAGTTTTGCGCAGGCGTTTCTCATAACGTCGGTCGCCCGCGACACTCGGCTCATCGGCCTGAGTGAATTCAACGCCGCGGGCCATTACATCGTCCAGCGGTTCGGAAGGACTCGCGAAGGTGAACTTGCCGAGTTCTTTTTCTACAAAAAAGATCGTGTCGTTGATTGGTCATCGCCGGATCTGGAGAAAGAGTTTCCGCCGGATGCGGTATTTTCAGGTGGCAAATTCATAAGAGGAAGCTTGCCCACGATCAGGTAACGTCTCGGTAACATGTTGAGCCTGCTGCAGATACGCAATATCGCACTGATCGACGAACTTGCTGTAGAGTTCGGTCCCGGGCTCAACATGCTCACAGGCGAGACAGGCTCCGGAAAATCCATCATCGTAGATTCGCTGGGTGCATTGACCGGCGACCGAGTAACTGCGGACATCATCAAGCAGGGAAGCGAAACTGCCTCGATCGAAGGTGCTTTTACCGTCAGCGGCGACGCTGTGTTTTTTGAGCTTCTAACCGAAAGCGGCGTCGATGCAGAGCCCGGCGACGAGATCATCGTCCGCCGCGAGCTTTCTGCCGCCGGACGCAACCGCATATTCCTCAATGGCCAATTGATCACGCAAAACCTGCTCCGCCGCGTCGGTACGTTTCTCGTCGATATTCACGGCCAGGGCGAACAGGCGGATATCTACGACGCCTCGCGGCATCTGGACATGCTCGATGCGTTCGCCGGTGTTTCGCCGCTGATCGCCAAAACGGCGGCAGTATACTCTGAATACGCTGCGGTCGCAGCCGAGCTCGCCGACCTTCGCCGCAGCGATGCCGAAAAATTGCAGATGCTCGACGTGCTGCGTTTTCAGGCCGACGAGATATCGCGTGCCGAGCTTCGCGAAGGCGAAGAAGAGGAATTGGAATCGGAAAAGCGGCGACTCCTGAACGTCGAAAAACTGACCACGCTCAGCAGCGAGGCGCTTTCACTGCTATACGAGGACGACGCCTCGGCAAGCTCCGCCATCGAACGAGCGAGGCGAAATGTCGAGGAACTAGCGAGCTACGAAGATCGATTCGCGGGCTATCTCGAAGGCCTCGAAACGGCGCGTTCGGTTATCGACGACCTAGCGTCGGAGCTTCGTTCGATGGCGACGCATCTCGAATTCTCGCCCGAACGCCTCGAGGAGATCGAGACGCGGCTTGCCGAAATTTCGCGGCTGAAACGCAAATACGGCGGCTCGGTCGAGGCTGTTTTGCAGCATTTCGAAGAAATTGAACGCCGTTTAGAGGGCTTTGAAAATTCAGATCTTCGCGAGCAGGAACTCAACATGCGACTTGAGAAGCTGCGTTCAGAATATGACGCCGCCGCCGCCGAACTCAGCCGTGAACGCAGAAGGGCCGCTAAGAAATTAGAAGATGAGATCACCAAAGCTCTCGCCGATGTCGCACTCGAAAAGGCGCGTTTTGAAGTGCGTTTTGAAGACAACGGCGGCGAGTCCCGTACCGCAAAAGGCACGGACCGCGTCGAATTTTACTTTTCCGCAAATCCCGGCGAGGCCGTGCGGCCGCTCGTCAAGGTCGCGTCCGGCGGCGAAGCGTCGCGTCTGATGCTGACACTGAAAACCGTGATCGGTGCGTCAAAGCGGGCGAAAACGGCGGTTTTCGACGAGGTCGATTCAGGTATCGGCGGCCGCGTTGCCGAGGCGGTCGGCCGAAAGCTGCGTTCGCTGTCCGCGTCGGCACAGGTGCTTTGCGTCACGCATCAGCCGCAGATCGCGTCGCTCGCGGACCGCCATTTCGTGGTCGAAAAAGCGGTGAAAGGCGGCAGTACGAGCATCGGCGTTCGGCTGCTTTCTCAGGAAGAACAAGTCGAAGAGATCGCACGCATGCTCGCCGGCGAACGCGTTACGGACGAAGCACGCGAGAACGCAAAGGCGATGCTCGCCTCGGCGAAATGAAGACCGAAAACACCGATGAGAACAGATGAACGCGGGTACATGGATTCTGCTTCCCATCTGTGTTCATCTCAGTTCATCTGTGGTTAACTTTTCCTATGCCTTCACAGGTAATTGCAAATGTCATTCGCGGCGAGACGGTCGAATCCGTTCATCGCGGTCACGTCATAATTCTGGGCGGCGACGGCGAGATAATTTTCTCGCTCGGCAACCCGAAAACAGTCACGTATTTTCGCTCGGCTGCAAAACCCTTGCAGGCGATACCGTTTGTCGCGAGCGGTGCCGCCGATGAATACGGGTTTTCTGAGGAAGAGATCGCGTTGGCGTGTGCTTCGCATTCGGGCGAACAGCGGCATGTTCGCGTTGCCGAACTGATGCTCGAACGTATCGGCCTTACCGAAGCTCACCTGAGATGCGGAGCGCATTTGCCGTTCTACGAAAAAGAGGCAGAGCGCATGCAGCGTGCGAACGAGTATCCGACGCAGCTCCACAACAACTGCTCGGGCAAACATGCCGCGATGCTGGCGACCGCAAAATTCACGGGTGCGGACATCGCAAGCTACGATTCGAGCGCAAATCCTGTTCAGCAGGAGATCTTGCGTGTGCTTTCGATATTTTCCGAGGTACCTGAAGACAAGATCGGCATCGGCATTGACGGCTGTGCGGCGCCTAATTTTGCTATGCCGCTTGCCGCGATGGCGAAGAGCTTCCTGAGTCTCATCTCACCGCCCGAGCATCTCGGATCGCAGCTTCGCGACGCAGCGGCACGCGTGGTGTCCGCAATGTCGAAGAATCCCGAGTTGATCGGCGGCACGGAGAGGCTAGATTCGATGCTGATGCACGCCGCCGAAGGCCGCATCATCTCAAAGGTCGGCGCCGAGGGTGTGTGGCTCTGCGGTCTCCTGCCCGGCGAAAAATACCCGAAAGGCGTCGCCATCGCGCTAAAGGTCGAGGACGGCGACGACCGCCGTGCACGCCCCGTCGCCGCAGCCGCCATCCTGAAAAACCTCGGCGTCATTGCCGCCGACGCCTTGCCGGACCTTTCGCCAATGCCTATCAAGAACCGCCGGGGCGATAGGGTCGGCCGTGTTGAGCCTTGCATGTCCGGCTTTTGATTCTCTCAAGTTCGGTAAACCCTTTGATCTTTCGGAACATTTCAACGGAACATTTCGTGAAACCGATCGAAATTTGAATTTTTGAACGGAGCTGAGTTATGAAAAAGGTTGGCATCAGGGCATTGGTATTGACGATCACGTTCGCCATCTCAGGCGGATCTGTTTTGGGCTGCAAAGCGGAGCGGGCCTCCGGCGAAAAGAACGAGACAACATCCCAGGTTCGCGGCGGCGAGGTCGTCCCGATACGAAAAATGTCCGAAAGGCGTGCGGCCCATACGTCCACTCTGCTCGACAACGGCAAGGTATTGATCACAGGCGGCTTTGTTGCAAACGGCGGCGGACTGAAAAGCGCTGAGATCTTCGATCCCGCGGCAAACAGCTTCACATCGCTTCCTGATCTGAACGCGGCAAGGGCAAGCCATACCGCAACTCGGCTTCCTGACGGCAAGGTCTTGATAGCGGGCGGCTTTAATGGCGAATATCTTGATACGGCAGAGATATTCGATCCCGCGACCAGCAGGTTTACACCAGCCGGGCGAATGGTCACGGCTCGCAGCGGCCACGTCGCGACGCCGTTGAATGACGGCCGGATATTGCTGGCAGGCGGAACGGGGAAAGGCTGGACATTCCTCGCCGATGCCGAATTGTACGATCCGAGAACCGGCCGCTTCAAACCGACCGGCCGTATGACCACCGAACGAGAATCGCACACTGCAACATTGCTTGACGACGGCCGTGTGCTGATCACGGGCGGCCATAAAGGACGCCGTGCCAACATCGTAATTTACAAGAGCGCCGAGATCTATGACCCGCAGAAAGGTAAATTCACCGCGGCAGCTGAACTGACCGTGAAACGGCACAAACACGAAGCCGTGAAACTATCAGACGGACGGGTTCTGATCCTCGGCGGTTCGGACGAACGGGACGGCGACGGAGCATATCGAAATGCCGAGATATTCCAGCCCTCAAATGGCCGGTTCACTGCTTTGAAGAACAATATGCAGGCCGCCCGCTATAAATTGCAGGGCACGGCGATCGTCCTGAATGACGGAAAGGTGCTGATAGCGGGCGGTTCGACACGTGCAGAGGTTTTCGATCCGGCGACGGACAGCTTCTCGTTCGCAGAAGGTGAGATGGGAACGAAGCTTTTATTCTCGGCCGCAACTTTGTTGAAGAACGGACAGGTCCTGATCACAGGAGGCTATACGGACGGTCCCGTGGTCAGCTCGAATGCCTGGCTCTATCGCGTGTGATAACCGGCAATTTGACTCGGTGACCGCCGTCACTGATTGCGGCCGGGGAAATGAACAAAATTTAGCTGCGGGGTCTTGGGGGGTTCTGCCAAACATGACCCCGGAGAGGTGGTGAATGAGAAATGAGATTCACAGCCTATTCAAATGTACGTTTTTCTAAGGCGATCACGTTAAATGCGTTGATCGCTTTACTTTTTTGTGCCGTCTCGACGCCGCTAACGCCTGTCGATGTAGCCGCTCAGTCCGGGTCGAAGCCGTCGTCGGTCGTCATTCGCGATTCCACAACCGAGGCGAACGGAGGCGAAAGTGCGACCAAGAGCCTGCGTGACAAACTGAAGGCAGCGTTAGAACGGGAAAGCCCCTGCACGGAGACTATGGACGACCAGGACATCCGCGACGCTATTCAGGACGAGCGCGAACGAGCACTGCTTGAAGGCAACGACTCGACCGAAGCCCTGAAAATGATCGGCGAACGACTCGGCTCCGCCATGGTCATGAATGTGCAGGCGTTGCCCGGTCCCGGCGGCACGACGGTTTTCTCAGCGTTTGTGATGGATACTCGGTCCGCAAAGACAGTGGCTCGTGCGATAGGCAGCGAAAACGAAGTGGCTGATAAACTAGTTCGCGATCTCGCATCCTATCTCGCGGATACGTGCAAACCGCATTGGGCCGGGACGGTGAGGTACGTCTTTTCGTACAACGAAACGAAAACGGCAACTGATGAGGGTGCTGCTCATGCGGTCAGAAAGAACGTAAAACGAACCGTCACCCAAACGTCCAATATGCTGCATACGATCAAAGCGTCGCTCCAAGGAACGCCGGGGGCGGGCGAGTCGGTCGGATCGCCCAAGGTCCAGGTGATGCAGCGGAGACAATTCACATTCAGAAAAAGCTCGAACAGTGTCGGGGAAACGCGCTGCCGCGAGCCTGGCAAGAATCCTTACTTTACGAATTTCAGCGAAGAATATTCCGAGACGACGACAATGCTGGGACAGGGAACCGACATGATGCCTGTCTTCATCTCCATCGACGACGACGGCCGCTATTCCATTCACGTGACGGCACCGGCCGGAGTGCTAATCGGAAAGATCGAAACGACGCGCAGTTACTCCGGCTGTCCGTCAGAAAAACCGCCTACGCCGGAGCCGCCCAGATCGTTGCCCGAGGGAAGAATCGAAGCAACCAGTTTTGAAGCCGGAGGAAAGGTGGATCGTAAAAACAAAGATGTTCTCTCAGGTACGCAAACGCTGCCTGACGGTAAAACAACGATCAGCTGGAACCTTAGATTGGTTAAACCGAAAGGAAAATAGACGATCTTTTCATGTTTAAGAGAAAAAATGCGGCAAGTTGTCATGCTCGCCGCATTTCTCTATTTCCCTCAATTCCATTTATGCAGCTTACCCGTAAAGGGTCTTGAATTCGTCCCTACCGAAGGTGCGATCGAGCCACAGGTTCGTCAGTTTTTCCTGGACGCTGTTCGCTCTGAGGCGGTCGTTCAGGTTCTTGAAATCGACGAAATCGAGGTGCTGATCCTGGTTGAAGCATGAGAAGACGAAAAACTCCTCTCCCGTTTCCGGGTCGACGTGCCGCTGCAGGCACTGGGCGCACACCTCTTTCATCATGCACTGCATCGGTGAGTTGATCGAACCGATGGCAACATGTTGTTCTTTCAAAAACGGCTTTAGTACGCCGTGTCTCGCCTCGCGAACCCCGTTCATCATACGGTCGGAGCCGATAGCGATGATACGGTCGATCTCGTGCAGCCTGACGTGCTGTTCGCCCATGTTTCCCTGAGCGTAGGCGACCATCGCTTCGACGATATTGCCGCGGTGATGGGCGTCCTGCGGGCGGTGCGGTTCGATAAATTCGCCTGCGTCGGTCGCCCAGATGACCTGATCGGTCGCGTTCTCTATCTCTTCGCGTTTGAACAGATCCGCGCTGTTCTTATAGCCCGCAAAATAGACGACCTTGTTGTTCCTGGCTCGCAACGCTCTGGCTATCGAGAAAAGCACGGCGTTGCCCAAGCCGCCGCCCGCGAGCAGAACGGTCTCATTTTCCGGTATCTCGGTCGGCGTGCCGGTCGGGCCCATTACGAGAACTTCCTCGCCCTCTTTCAGCAGCGAGCAAAGCCGCGACGATGTGCCCATCTCCAGCACGATCATCGAAAGCAGGCCTTTTTCCTCATCGACCCACGCGCCTGTCAGCGCGAGGCCTTCCATCATCAGCCGCGTGCCGTCAACGACCGGCGCCTGCGTCTCAAAATTCTGCAGCCGATAGAATTGCCCCGGCTCGAATTTACGTGCCTGCAGCGGTGCCTTAACTATGACGTCAACGATCGTCGGCGTCAGGCGTTCTACCTTGACGACATACGCACGGAGCTGTTCGTCAAGGCGTGTAACGATGTCACCAAAAGCGTCGGACCGCAGTCCGCTGGCCTGCATTTCCGAAGCGGGCAGGCTGGCAGCCTGCGTCCCGTCAAAAAGTTCCACGACTTTCGAGTAGCCGTGCTTGGCCGAGGCCATCGCCTTGACGACGTTGCCGGCGTACTGCGGGTGGTTGTCGCCGTAATAGGAGATGAATTTGCCGTCGTGCTCGTATGACGTGAAAAAGCCCACCTCGCCTTTCGCCGCCTCTTCCAAATGGAATTTGCCGTCGCCGTTCTTCACGGCTTTGAACGGTTTAAAGAACTGTTTCCATTCGTCCAGTTGAAAAGTCCCCGGCTTTTCCTTTTCGTAAATGACGTTCGGCGACGTGCCCGCCGCCACGCAAACGGTGCGTGCGGGGAATTCGTGTATCTCGCCTGAATTGTTGAATTTAGCGGTTTCGGTGTCAAAATTCACCGCCTCAAATTTAAGGGCTTTTACCGCTCCGTATTCGTCGGGCACGGCTTCGGTCGGCGACATCAATTCTACGATGTTGATGCCTTCTTCTAGTGCCTTTTGCACCTCTTCGTGATTCAGCCTGTATGCAGGCGAATCCTGCAGCCGCTTGCGGTAAACGAGCGAAACGCCGCCCCACGAACGCACCAGCGACACGAGGTCGGGCGATTCGCCCGCGGCCGCGGCACGCGTTTTTTCTGCACGAACGGCATGGCCGTGTTCGAGAAATTCTTTCAACACGCCGCGTTCTTCTTCGTCAAAAGCCGCCATCGCGGCCTCTTCGCCGAATTCAGCAACGACGTCCTCGTATTTCTCAAGGATCTTCTCGACCTGGACCGGATAATACGCGAATAGCTCCGTTGCAGTGTCGATGCCGGTCAATCCGCCGCCGATCACAACCGCAGGAAGACGAACTTGCAGATTGGAAAGCGTGTCTTTCTTGAACGCACCCGTCAGCTGCAGCGCCATCAAAAAGTCCGACGCTTGGCGTATGCCGCGGATCAGGTTGTTCTTCATCGGGACGATGGTCGGGCGGCCCGCACCGGTCGCGATCGCTATGTGGTCAAAACCGAATTCCCACGCGTCCTCGATGGTCAGCGTCCCGCCGAAACGCACGCCGCCGTAAGCCCGGAAATTCTTTCTCCGCTGCAGCATCAGCTGAACCATCGTCAGGAAATTCTTGTCCCAGCGGACAGTGATACCGTATTCCGATACGCCTCCGAAGCCGGACAAAATGCGTTCGTCGAGTTCTTCCGTGATCTCGGAGAGGTGCTTGACCGGTTTCGGACACGTTTGGCCGAGGTTTCCTGTCCATTCCGCGGGCAGCGGCTCGATCTTCAGCCCGTCGATGCCGATAACGCCGAAACCTTCGTTCACCAAATAATGCGCCAACGTGTAGCCCGCTGGCCCGAGCCCGACCACCATCACATTCTTTCCGTTGTAGGGAAGGGCGTACGGCCGCTTTGCGTTCAGCGGATTCCAACGCGTCAGCAGGCTGTATATCTCAAATCCATAAGGCAGATTCAGTACGTCGGTGAGCGATGCCGTCTCGGCAAGCGGTATGTTCACGGGCTCCTGCTTTTGGAAAATGCAGCCCTTCATACAGTCGTTGCAGATGCGGTGGCCTGTGCCCGCGCACATCGGATTGTCGATCGTGACTATCGCAAGCGAGCCGATCGGGTCGCCCTGTTTTTTCAGGACGTGCATTTCCGAGATGCGTTCGTCCAGCGGGCAGCCTTCGGTCTTGATGCCGAGCGGATTGCGTTTCGCGGTGCCGTCCGGCTCGCGAAGCCCCGTCGAACACGCATCCTTTTCACGCTCGTGGCAGATCATGCAGTAATCGATCTCGTACAGAGCGTCGCGCATCGTACCGCGGTCGTCCGTCAGTTTGAAACCGACGCGGTGGCGAATGTCCTCATCGCGGCCTCGCATTATATTGTGCAATTTCGGTTCAGGATGGATCAGGTGAACCAGATTTTGATAATCGAGTGCGTGCGGCGTCTTAAAAGCGGCCCATTTCCTGTCGCGTTTGATGAAATGCAGTGCCGACCAGCGTTCGAGCACCTGTACGGCGGCTTTGATCTGCAGCAGATCGCCCGTTTCGGGTATTTCAATTATCGCGGCCTCGTAGAACGCACCGAAGGGCCTGTCTTTCAGCCTGTCGTAGGCATCTGAAACGCGTTTCGCGACGGCTTTCGCCGTAGTGTCTTCGTTATCTTTACCAAGCGCTTCTTCCGCGGCCAACAGCTCGGCTGCCATCGTCGCGACGCCGAGTTCTTCGTCAAAACGCAGAGTGTCGGAGAAAGCCGTGCTGCGAAATTCGCGCATCGCGTCGTCAAGTTTCGCTTCGTCCAGTGCGGAAATATCTTCAAGAGACTTGTATTTTTTAGCGGCCTGCCGCTGTACGAAGAACTTGTATTTCCAGATCGGATCTTGCTCTTTTACAGCTTTTTCCAGGGCGTTCCGCTCTTCCTCGATGTGGAAAAGCCGTGCAACGAATGCCGAAAGATAAGGTGCTGAATCCGTCAAAATGTTCGATTCCGCACGGCGTTCGATGCCTTCGCCGCGATTCTCGATATATTGCCGCAGTGCCCGCCCGAGGTCCGGCTGCTTCAGATCCACCTCAGAGTAAAAGGTCTCGGCGAGTTCTGCCAGCTTTCCGGCGTCAAAAAGGTCCGAATAGCGGAAGCCGGCAATTCCAAGTTCCATATCGTGGCCCGCCGTGCCATTTTTCGAAAATTCCGCGCTCATAGTCATATACTGTTCCTAAAAGGTGCCGCAGAGCAAACCAACACTATACCATTCGGGCGGCGTCGAATTAAAGATTCGGAACCCGCGGTCATCGAGCAGCGTGGTATCATCGTAGGTATCCAAGCGGTAAAATTGCGTGAAATAAGCCTTCGGATGTGTTATAAACAAATTTTGCCTTTATTTCTCAGGAGTTTCCTGAATTAGCTTGGATCTTTTGTAGTATGGAAAACGACCAGCGGCTGACGCCACTACCGGTAACGACGGACCTGCAGCCGGCGCAAGTAGATTATCCGTTCAATTATTCGCCGTCTTACGACGATTCTTTCGAGAGCAGGCGTTCGATACGCCAGTACGTGAACATCGTCGTCAAACGGCTGCCTGTCATTTTGGCCATTACCGTGCTGGTCACGGCGGCCGCCGCGATCTATTCGTACCGTCAGCCGTCGATATTCCAGGCACAGACAGCGATCATCATCGAACCCCGAAAGCCCGAGGTCACCAAAAAGGATGTTATCAACATCAATTTCGGAAACGACCAAACATACTACAATACGCAGCTCAAACTCCTCCAGAATCACGATCTGATGAAACGCGTGGTCGTATCGCTTGGTCTGCATCGCGAAGCGAACGTGTTCGGTTCGTCGGGGATGGGCATTTGGACCACGATCAAAGGGCTGTTCGGCGGTGCTAACCAGCCTGAAGAGAATGCGGGCATGCTGCCGGTAGTTTCCGAGGACGGGGCCGACGGTGCAAAAGCCGGAGAGGTCCAGCTCT
The DNA here is from genome assembly GCA_019639155.1 of Acidobacteriota bacterium. Classification (GTDB taxonomy): domain Bacteria; phylum Acidobacteriota; class Blastocatellia; order Pyrinomonadales; family Pyrinomonadaceae; genus OLB17. Next base: position 43,240 of record JAHBSJ010000003.1, read on the forward strand.
CGCCCGAGGAAAGCCGCCGTGCGGATATGTACGCTGCGACCTTGGTCGGCGGCCTCCGTGTGGAACAGGTCGAGCGGACGAATATCGTAAATATCTCGGTCACCAGCACAAAACCCGAGATCGCCGCAAAGGTCGCGGACAAGGTCGCGGAGCTTTTTATCAAGGAAGATATAGAACGCGAAACGTCAGGAGCACTGAAGGCCTACGAAGACCTCGCTAACTCGATCGAAGACCTGAAAGCAACCATCATCAAACAGGAGAATGACTACATCGACGAGATGCGGTCAGCGAACCTGCCGCTGCAGGAACGCGGGGGCGACCTGCGTGCCAGTAATTTGGAAGCATTGCTCGGCCAGTGGCGCACTGCGTATGACGATGCGAACAAGATACAAACGCTGTACACGGCTGCTCTTAACGCCAGCGGAAAAGGCGACATACTTTCCGTAGTAGGCGACAACAAAGCTATCCAGGACGCCCGCAGTCAAAATCTGAAGCGCCGAGCCGACCTCGAAAAACGTATCGAGGATATGGACAAGCGGATCAACGAGGCACGCGAAAAGCGGCAGACGCTGCTTGCGAAATATACTGAGGAGTATCGTGAGGTCCAGTCTGTCGATGCCCAGATCCGCGAGCTGGAGGCACAAAAGGCCGCCGTCAGCAGGGAAGTTTCTGCAAAGATCACCGAAGAAGGCAAAAAGCTGGAAGCCGATGCCGAGCGTGAAGTGATGGCAAGCCTTCGTGCTCAGCTTGCCGCCGCTCAGCAGCGTGAAGGCCGTGCCCGTGCCGCCTTTGAGGCCGCTGCAGCGAAGGCTAATTTCGAAGGTCAGGTCGAGACCAAACTCATCGGATCGAAACGCGAGATCGAATCGAACCGCAGCCTGCTTGACACCTATGTTCAGCGGCAAAAGGAACAGGAACTGGCGATCGCGAGCGGCCGCCCGAACAATATCAAGATTCACAGCAACGCCGTCACGCCGACGGCGCCGATAGGTCCGCAGAGAACGCAGAATATTCTGATCGCGATGCTGATCGCGTTCGCGGCCGGCGTCGGCCTTGCGTTCCTGCTCGATTATCTCGATGATTCGGTCAAGACATCGGACGACATCAGCCGGCATCTCGGCTTGCCGACGCTCGCCCTTATTCCGCATCAATTCGCGAACGAAAAGCGAAAGCTGCTTACGTCTGCATCGAGAAATGGGCCGGCAGCCGTTCAGGGCAGCGCCTTGATCACGCTCGACGACCGCAATTCGCCTATGGCCGAGGCGTATCGACACCTGCGTACGTCCCTGCTTTTCTCCAGCGCGGGCAAACCGCCGCAGACGATCCTCGTTACCTCGGCACAGCCGTCCGAAGGAAAAACGACCACTGCGATCAATACCGCGATCACGCTGGCACAGGCCGATGCCGATGTTGTCATTATTGATTGCGACCTTCGCCGCCCGCGTCTGCACAGCCATTTCGGGCTCGAGAACGCACGCGGTATCACGAACTACCTTTCCGGCGACCGTGATCTGGACAGTATCGTTCGCACCTACGAAGATCTGCCGCGGCTAAAGGTCATCACCAGCGGCCCTATCCCGCCGAATCCCGCGGAGCTTCTCAGCTCGAACGAGATGCGTCATCTGCTTGAGGAACTTTCGGCCAAATACAAACACGTCATCGTCGATTCGCCTCCCGCGATCTCCTTCACGGACGCGGCGATCATCTCAACATTGGTTGACGGCGTCGTGCTCGTTGCTATGGCGAACAAGAGCTCGATGCATCTTATGCGGCAGTTCAAACAGCGCGTCCACAATATGGGAGCCCGAATTTACGGCGTCGTTCTCAACGGCATCAAATCCGGCTCGGTCGAGTACGATTACTACGGCTCGGGCTATTATCACTACTATTCCCGCAGCTCTGAGGACACTTCGACGCCCTATATGGACGACGAGCGCTCCTAGACGCGCACACCCAATTGGAAACAAAAACGCGGCCGCTGATCGCAGCGGCCGCATGTCTTTCGACGAATTGGAGAAGAGTGTTACTCTGCTTTTGTGGGATCCTTAAATATTATTGGCTGACGAGCCGCATGCGTCCATCGGCCAGCCTCACCGCTACCGGTGCCGGTTCATAAACGGTTAGCGGACGCGATTCCTTTTTCTCAAGCTTTGCGACCTCTGTCACAGGCAGCCGCTTCGCATTCCGTGCAAAACTGCCGTTCGTCATCTGGTTGTATCGTGCCGAAATGCGCCGCACGTATTCCTGCGTTTCGCGAAAAGGCGGCACATTGTTCCCGTAACGCATAACGGCACCTTCGCCCGCGTTGTAGCCCGCCAAGGCGAGTACGACATCGCCATTGAACATATTCAGCAGCATTCGCAGGTATTTCACGCCGCCGTCGATATTCTGTTTCGGGTCGTAAATATTCGTTACACCAAGACGGCGTGCGGTCGCGGGCATCAGCTGCATCAGGCCGCTTGCGCCTTTATGCGACGTCGCACCGACCTTGAAGGACGATTCCTGATGCATCACCGCGTAAACAAGCATTGGATCGACTCCATATCGAGCGCCCGACTCGACAATGTACGAATCGATCACGGAATTTCCGGTTGAAAAGCCCTTCAGGCCGGAACCGGCAGCCATCCTTACAGGCGTGTAGCTTGCGTTCCTGTAAAGCTCACGGGCCGCAAGGCCTTCGTTAACGTTCATTCGCGGCACTGCAGGTTTCTGTTGTGCGGCGGGAGCGGTCTGTGCCGTCTTCTGAACCAGATCCTTGCCGTTCTTTCCGCGGGTATTCTTTGCAGTAGCTGCGGGCTTTGGTTTCGCCGCGACAGGCACGAAATCCGGGCGGACCACGTTCACTCCTTTCACGGTGTCGAAATTATCAAAAAATCGGGGCCTGTCCTGTGAAAAGGTGGGCATCACCGCACAGAACACAAATAAGCAGAGTAGGTGTGTTTTTCTCATGGCAGGTTGTAGTTTTTGGGGCAGGCAGGAGATACGCAGTTAGCGTGCGGGAGCGGCGACGCTGCCGGCTCGTCCGTTCTCCTAATTAATAAAAATCAGCAACCCGGAATATATTCCACAAAAAACAACAAAGTTTAAGAATTTTTATCATTGCCGCATAATATTGCATTCTGAAATCCTCCAAGAGCTGGCCTGAGGCTTCGTTTCGCGGCAAAACTGGGTTATCTTTACCTCTTATGCTCTACCTTTCGCAGATACTCAACCGGCCCGTGCTGGACAGCCGCAATGAACAGATAGCGGCGATCAGCGACGTGATCGTGCGGTACGGCGAAGAGGAGTATCCGCCGGTGGTCGGCTTGGTCGCGCGATATCGCCGCCGAAACTTTTTCGTCCCGAGCCGCGATTTTACGGACCTCGGAGCGAACGGTGCGCGCATGGTCCGCCCGCGGCTCGACCTGACGCCTTTCACACGCCGCGAAGGCGAGGTCCTGCTCGGCAAGGACGTGCTGGACAATCAGCTTATCGACGTTGACGGCAAACGCGTTGTCCGCGTGAACGACGTCCAGCTCATCGAAACGGGCGGTTCGTGGCATGTGTCGGGTGCGGACGTCAGTTTTCAGGGATTTTTGAGGCGGCTGCTGCCGAAAGGTTTCGTCGGCAGCGACAAGCCCGTCGAGGTGATCGACTGGGCGGACGTCGGTTATCTCGCGACCGACACGACGACGGTTACAGTCCAGCTCAAATCTTCTAAAGACAAGCTTTCGCGGCTGCATCCTGTTGAGATAGCCGCTCTTGCCGAGACGCTATCGCCCATTCACCGCACGGAGGTCGTTGAAAGCCTGGACGACGAGATAGCCGCCGATACGCTCGAAGAGATGTCAACGGAATCGCAGGCACGCATTCTCGAGGTTCTCGACGAAGAGCGTGCGGCGGACCTGCTCGAGGAGATGTCGCCCGACGATGCTGCGGACGTGCTCGACGAGATGGACGACGCAAAAAGCGAGCAGCTTTTCGCCTTGATGGAGGACGACGAAAAAGCCGACGTAGCGGAACTGATGGCGTTCGAGAACGACACCGCAGGCGGCCTGATGACGACGGAATTCGTCACATTCCATCGCGGCCTGACGGTCGGCGAAGTGATACTTCGACTTCGCGAGATGGCGGAAACGCCGAACATGATCTACTACATTTACGTCGTCGAGGAAGAGAATTCCTGGCGGCTTTGCGGGCTGATCAGCCTGCGTTCGCTGATACTGGCAGATCCGGACGCAAAGCTGGGCGACGTGATGCGTACCGAATTCCGATACGCGCATCCGTCCGAATCCGCAGAGGAAGTTGCGTTGACCATCTCGGAATACAATCTGCTGGCACTTCCCGTGATAGACGACGAAGGCGACATCGCGGGTATCGTCACGGTTGACGACGCAATGGAAATTTTGCTCCCTCGAAATATACAGCGGCGGGTTCCGCGGCTTTTCTCATAGGCCCTTTTTGAAACAGCATTTAATTATGAAAAAACTCGCGTTTGGTCTTCTCTTTTTGGTTTTCGGTATGTTCGCGGGCGTCGTTAACGCCAACGAAGTGAGGTTTTCGACCGGTTCAACGGGCAGTGCCGCAACGACGGAATTTCGCTCCGGCGAATTCATCTATGCCCACGTGAAATTCAGCACGCCTCCGGCATCGGTCGTCACCTACAACGGGCGTCCCGTCACTTTCTCGACTGAATTCTATTCGGGCGGCAAGATGCTCGAGGAAGAGATGTTCGGCTTTGACGAGGCGAAAGTGAAGGGTTCGAAACAGGACGTTATCGTTTTCCCTGTCGTTTCGGATCCGGCGGTTGACGTGCCGGCGTTCGGCAAAAATCTCTTCGCGACGCGGATCGGAGGCGAATTTGCCAAACTTTCGCCCGGACGCCACGAGATCGAATTTCGGCTCAAATCCTATAATTACAAGGACGGCAGCGAGAATATGGCGACCGGCAAATTCACGCTGATCGTGGAGGCGGGAGCCGCTGCCTGGTACAAAAAGAACGCCGCGGAATCTTACGATGCGATGGTCAAACGCGGCGTTTCGACCGTTACGGCCAGCGCACGAGACGTCGCGATGGGCGTGGTCGGCGGCACAAGCGTGATCACGCTGGTAAACAACTGCGGCCGTAGCGTTTGGCTGCGAAAAGCTCTCGGCTCTGACAAGACCGAATATCGCCTGTCGCCGGGTCAATCGATGAAGTACGACCGCGATTCCGGCTATCTGGAAGAGTGGAATTTCGGCACGCGAAAATGGGGCACCGTGACCAAGGTCTGGACGCCCGGCCCCGACGGCAAGGCAAACATTTGCCAAAAATAGTTTTGTCGCGATGTATAGAACAGGCCGCTGAGATCGAAACTCGGCGGCCTTTATCTTATACGCCGAACTGCTTCAGGTGGTGATCGATGTGTTTATGGGCGATCACTGCCCATTCTTTCGCAGACATCGGCCCGAACATCGGATGATGCATGCACCGTGTTTCCGCCGGCAGCGTGCCGAGCTTTTCGATCAGGCCGATGACAAGTTCGCGGTCGTCATTGAAATCGCCCGGCGGGCGTCCGCGTTCCTGCTGATTCATCTCGGGCGAGGTCTTGACCTCTTTCGGCATCGGCAGCACATATAGGATCAGCGGCTTTACGAACATTCGATATGCGAACGTGCTCCTGTCCGGCAGAGTCTCTGTGAACGGCATCTCGCCTGCCTGGACCAGATGCGACATCATCTGCCCCGCCGTCATCTTGCCCCACGCCGGCTTTTCACCGCCGGTCAGCTTCATCAGTCGTGCGGACAATTCCTGCCGCTTGCTCTCATCTCTTATCGTCGCCATAAAGTTGTTTGAGTTTTCGCGTGCAATAGGCGCTTGGTTTCACCAGTCACTATTCCGGCAGACCCATCCGTTTTAGCAGGTCCTTGAACCTTGGGTCGTCTCGAAGCGGCTCGGACCGCGGGACCCAACGAAACTCTGTAAGTGCACCTATTCGAGCGGCCACATCCTTTTCGATCCACTCGAATGCCTTGTCCTTTTCTCCAAGGGCGGCGTAAATGGTTCCCACATGCTCACCGTATGCCTCTCGCCTAGCGTAACGCCCCTCCAATTCCGTGATGAGTTCGCGTGCTTCTTTGGTGCGGCCGGCTATGGCATATGCAGCACCGAGTTCGGAGATCGAGTTTGAAAGCCTTCCATTGAGTTCGGCGGATCTTTGAAAGGCTGCGATGGCCTCGTCATTTCTGCCTAATTTCAGATATGACCAAGCCACGACAAAGTAGCCGCCGGGGAAGTTCGGGTCAAGCTCATTTATCTTTCGGGAAAGCTCGATAACGGCCTCGTGGTCGCCTTTGAGCCGATAGATCTGAGCTACATTTTGATTGATGATGAGCGACAGCGGATCTAATTCCTGCGCACGCATTATCATGTTTGCGGCCTCGTCCGGTCTTCCCAGTGCGAGCAGCAGGACCGAATACCAGTGATAGCCGGTCGCATAATTAGGGTTAAGTTCGATCGCCCGCTTGTACGCGGCTTCGGATTCCGCCCATTGCCACTTGTTATAGTACAGGTTGCCAAGTGTCGCATGCGGTTCGGCCATCTGCCGGTCGATCGCCAATGCCCGCTTCGCAAATTCCTCCGCTCGTTTTAGCGAATCCGCAGGGGCATTTGATGCATAGTCAGCCAAGATCGAATAAGCTTCTGCGAGGCCGACGTAAGCCATAGCATAATTCGGGTCGCGGTCTACCGCTGCACGATATTGTTCTATTGCCTTATTGATGTTGTCGCCTGTGCGCTTGTTCCAAAAATATCGGCCGCGCAAATATGCCTGATACGCTGCCGGATCGGCAGTGGCCTGTTTAGTAACGTTCTCCTCTTCGGCTCCGCTGATCCGCGGAGAGAGTTTCGCCGAAACATCTTTTGCTATTTCGGTTTGCAGCAAGACGAGTTCCGCTTGCCGACGCTGGTACTGCTCCGTCCATATCACGCGATTCTTTGCGACATCGACCAATTCCAGACTCAGAAGAAGCTGCTCGCCCCGCTGTGCAACCCTACCGTTAAGGATGGCCTGTACTTTGAGTTCCTTTCCGATGGTGATCAGATCCGTGTCCTTGCCTTTGTAGCGAAATACGGCAGACCTCGGCCTTACGTCCATCTCTTTCAGATTGGAAAGGCTCTTTATCAAGGTCTCGGTCATGCCGTCGCTCAGATATTCGACGTCTTCGTTCTTGCTTTCATTAACGAACGGCATCACGGCGATGGAATTGATCTGCCCGCCGTCCGCAGAATTGAAATACCGATAACCAAAGAAACCACCGACAAGCACGACAACCGCCACCGCCGCCGCGATCAGCGGCTTAGCCGCTCGCCGAGCGGAAAAACTGCGCTTTTCCGGCGAGTCAGAACCACCTACGGTAGTGGGTGGTTGAAATATAGCCGTCTTCACGTCCGTCTCGTCTGTAGGCTGCGTTAAACCGCCCGTGACCGCAGGTGGTACCGACAAGATCGCCGTCGCCGGCTCATCACCCACAGCTCGACCGCTTGCCGGCCCTTCAAGCAGAGCGTTGCCATCGTCGAGACAATACAACAGCGTATCGTCGTAATAATCCCGTCTGCATTCAGGACAACGTTTCATAAATCACCGAACATTTAGGTGTGTCGAAACTTTTTAGTGAAAACTTACGAATTATAGCATCAAAGCCTAATGAAAACACCGTTTTCATACGGCACTCCGGCGGTCAATTGGGATTCGCTATCGGAAAAGGTTATTTGTCCGCCGGCTGCGGTAATTGTTAGAATTACCTGAAATCATTTTTTGGAGGACCCTCAACAATGAAACGAGCATTTTTTACGTTTTTCGCGGTCGTCGCAATGGCTTTTGCGGTCAATGCCCAGGGTATAAACGTCGGCGACACAATGGAGAATTTCACTCTGCAGGGAACGGACGGCAAAACGCACAGCCTAAATGACCTGAAAGGCAAGAACGGCGCCGTCGTGATGTTCCTTTCGGCTCAGTGCCCCGTCGTAAAGGACTACATCGAGCGCATCAACAAGATCGCCGCCGAATACGATGCAAAGGGCATCAAGTTCATCGGCATCAACTCGAACCACACGGAATCGCTCGAATGGGTCACCAGCGACGCAAAAGAGAATTTCCCGAATTTTCCGATGCTGATCGACAAGGGCAACAAGCTCGCCGACAAGCTCGGTGCGACCGTTACGCCGGAAGCCTATTTCGTCGGCGCGGACAACAAACTGCTCTACCACGGTGCGATCGACAACGACCGCAAGGGCAAGAACATTCAGGAGCAGTATCTGCGAACGGCTTTTGACGCAAAGCTTGGCGGCAAGGCAATCGAACGCACCAAGGCAAATGCATTCGGCTGCACCATCAAACGTCTTGAAGCTGATAAATAAGATGCCTTCGACGAGAGTCAAACGGTTTACGGCGTGGGCGGTGTTTGCCGCCTTCGCCGTCATGTTTTTTGCGGGCACTGCAGCCGCACAGCGTTCCGCAGACCCGCCGAAGTCAGTTCCGGTCGCGATCGACGGGCCAAAGATCACTCAGATCGATATCGACGAAATGCGCGATCTGCTCAAACCAAAGGGCAAACCGCTGCTGATCAACTTTTGGGCGACCTGGTGCGATCCGTGCCGCGAGGAGTTTCCCGATCTGATAAAGATCGACGACGAGTTCCGCGGAAAGATCGATTTCATCACCATTTCGCTGGATGACGTCGATGATATGACGACCGTCGTGCCTAAGTTTTTGGGCGAGATGAAAGCGACGATGCCCGCCTATCTGCTGTACACGGCCGACCCCGACGCGGCGATCAAGCTGGTCTCTGAGAAGTGGACCGGCGTATTGCCCCTGACCATTCTCTACAATGCTGACGGCTCCGTCTCGTATCTCCGCATGGGCAAGGTCCGCTACATCCCGCTCGCCGAAGAAGTGAAAAAAGCCCTCGCGGTCGGCGCAAAATAGAAAAGTCATGTTCCGCCATATCGAAGATTTTCAAAAAGCCTGGCACTATGAGGCCGAGATCACGGGTAAGATGTTTGCACGGCTGACCGACGATTCGCTCGGGCAAAAGGTAGCTCCCGACGGCCGCAGCCTCGGTTTCATCGCATGGCACATTACACTGACGCTCGGCGAAATGCTTGGCAAGGTGGGCCTTGTCATCGACTGTCCATCCGAAGATTCGCCGTGCCCGGCTACAGCGGCTGAGATCACTGCGACTTTTGAGAAAGCCGCCGCTTCCGTCCGCGACGCCGTCAACGCCCATTGGAACGACGAAACGCTTCTGATCGAGGACGACATGTACGGCGAGACGTGGTCACGCGGCATGACGCTCTTTTACCTCATCGCACATCAGGGTCATCACCGCGGCCAAATGACCGTGCTGATGCGTCAGGCAGGCCTCACCGTGCCCGGCGTTTACGGCCCCGCACGCGAGGAATGGGCCGAAATGGGCATTCCCGCGATGGAGTAGCTTATCCGCAACCCGATGGAACGCGGGCATCCCTGCCCGCATTCTTTTTTGGAACACACTCTCTAATTTCCCGTTCTCCACAAATCGACATCCTCTCCCCAAAACGATAAGATGACAGTTTCGTTTTACTGACGGGAAGTTAACAGAAGATGAACGAACCGACCATCACGCCTGACATCGTCGCCCAGCACAACCTCACTGCCGACGAATACGAACGCATCATCTCGATACTCGGCCGCGAGCCGAATCTGACCGAACTTGGCGTTTTCAGCGTGATGTGGTCGGAGCATTGTTCCTATAAATCCTCTCGCGTACATTTGAAACGCCTGCCGACTCGCGGCACTCGCGTGATCGTGCCGCCGGGCGAGAATGCCGGCGTTGTGGACATCGGCGACGACTGGTGCGTGGCGTTCAAGGTCGAATCGCACAATCACCCTTCGTTCATCGAGCCTTTTCAGGGAGCCGCGACCGGCGTCGGCGGCATTCTGCGCGACGTTTTCACGATGGGAGCACGCCCCGTCGCCGCGATGAACTCGCTTCGCTTCGGCCCGCTCGATCACGCACAGCACGGCGGCCGCAACAAGTCCATCCTGAAAGGCTGTGTCGAAGGCATCGGGCATTACGGCAACTGCTTCGGCGTGCCGACCATCGGCGGCGAGGTCGTTTTTGATGAGAGCTACAGCCTGAATCCGCTCGTCAACGCCTTTGCTCTTGGCATCGTCCGCAAGGATCAGATATTTTTCGGCAAGGCGGAAGGCATCGGCAATCCCGTGCTTTACGTCGGTGCGAAAACGGGCCGCGACGGTATTCACGGCGCGACGATGGCGTCGGCGGAATTCGACGATGCCGCACTCGAAAAACGCCCGACGGTTCAGGTCGGCGACCCGTTCCTCGAAAAGCTGCTGCTCGAGGCCTGCCTCGAAGCGATGCGTTCCGGCGCCATCGAAGGCATACAGGACATGGGCGCCGCCGGGCTTACGTCATCGTCCGTCGAAATGGCGGCGCGTGCCGGCAACGGCCTCGAAATTGACCTGACGCTCGTTCCGCAGCGTGAAACGGGCATGACGGCGTACGAAATGATGTTGTCGGAATCGCAGGAGCGTATGCTGATCGTCGCCCGACGGGGACGCGAAAAAGAGGTAGTCGAGATCTTCAGCAAATGGGAACTCGACGCCGTCGTGATCGGCAAGGTCGTCGAAGGCGACCGTCTGAAGATATTCCACAACGGCGTCCTCGAAGCCGACCTGCCCGTGATGGCGCTCACCGACGAGGCTCCGAAATACGAACGGCCGATGGCCGATACGAGAAAAGGAGACAAGGAGACAGGGAGACAGGGAGACGCGGAACAATCTGCTTCCCAAAACCTAAAACCAAATACCAAGAACCCTGCGGAATCGTTAGAAACGCTGCTAGCCTCGCCGAATATCGCTTCGAAGCATTGGGTTTACGAGCAGTACGATTCGATGGTGCGGACAAATACTGCGGTTTTGCCCGGAGCGGACGCCGCAGTGATACGCGTCAAGGAAACCCGCCGTGCCATCGCGATGTGCCTCGACGGGCCGGGCCGCTATGTTGCCGTGAATGCGAAAGAAGGTGCGAAACACGCCGTCGCCGAGGCCGCACGAAACGTCGTCTGCGTCGGCGCCGAGCCCATTGCCGTTACAAATTGCCTCAATTTCGCTTCGCCCGAACGCCCCGAAGTGATGCGTTCGTTCTCCGAAGTCATCGACGGCATGGCCGAGGCATGCACCGCGTTCGAAACGCCGGTCGTTTCCGGTAACGTGTCGTTCTATAACGAGACCGACGGCAAAGGCATCCTCCCGACGCCGACCATCGGCATGGTTGGGCTCATCCACGACACGCGCAAGATAATAACGCAGGGCTTTAAACGCCCGGGCGACCTTATTGCGCTTATCGGCACGACGGGCGACGACCTTTCGGTGAGCGAATTTGCTTCTGCCGTTCTCGGCGTTTCGACCGACGAGATGATATCCGGCGGACGTCTGCCCGCGATCGACCTCGCACTTGAAAAGCGCATACACGACGTGATCCTGCATCTCGCGGACGCGTCGCTTATCAGCTCGGCACACGACTGCTCCGAAGGCGGGCTTGCTGTCGCCATCGCCGAATGCTGTTTTTCGTCGCTCAATCGTGATACTTTAGGTGCGGCGATCGAGCTGCCGGCCTCGGAACTATCCAATGAGGCCGCTCTTTTCGCCGAAACGCCTTCACGCATCGTCATCAGTTTTGCACCCGAATTTGCCGCCCGTGTAGCAGGAATTACGGCGGACGTTCCTTTTGTGATCATCGGGGCAGTCGAAACGGGCATTTTCCGCATCTCAATCGGCGGAAACGCTATCGTTGAGGCCGAAACTGAAAAGCTCGAAGCGATCTGGCGTAATTCACTCGAACTACAACTTACATAACACGGCGCCTTGGTGTGCCGTATGCCGTTTATGCAGGAAACGACCACTGAGCAGCCGGAACTCGAACGTCCCGACACTTTTTATTTCCGCATCCTCGACCGCATCGAGCGCATCGGGAACGCCATACCGAATCCGGCGTTCCTGTTTTTCATCCTTGCGATGCTGGCATTGCTGCTTTCGGGCGTCGTCTCGTGGGCGGGGCTTTCGGTCACTCATCCGGGCACGGGCGAAGAGGTCAAGGCGGTCAATCTGCTTACGGTCGAAGGCCTGCACAAGATACTCACGGGCCTCGTTACTAATTTCACAGGTTTCGCACCGCTGGGCGTTGTTCTGGTCGGCATCATGGGGATCGCGGTCGCCGAAGCAAGCGGCCTTATCTCCGCGGGCCTCAGAATTCTGGTGCTTTCGTCTCCGCGTCGACTGCTTACGGCGGTGGTCGTTTTCGCGGGCGTCATTTCAAATATGGCGTCCGATATCGGCTATGTCGTTCTGACGCCGCTTGCTGCGATGCTCTTCCTTGCGGTCGGCCGTCATCCGCTGGCCGGCCTCGCGGCGGCATTTGCGGGTGTTTCGGGCGGTTTTTCGGCGAATCTGCTGCTTGCCCCGACCGACGCTCTTCTCGCGGGCCTGACGCAGGAAGGCGCACGTATCATCGATCCGTCGTATATCGTAACGCCCGCCGCGAACTACTACTTTCTTGCGGCTTCGACGTTCCTGGTGACCATTCTGGGCACGTGGATCACGGAAAAGGTCATCGTCCCGAAGCTCGGCGAATATAAAGGCGAAGTTAAGCCCGAAAGCCTCGACCGTCTTTCCAGAGATGAAAAACGCGGGCTTTATGCAACGCTTGCCGTCACAGCGGTCATCGTCGGCGTGGTGCTGCTCGGCCTCGTGCCGGAGAACGGATTCCTGCGAGATCTGAAAACGGGCAGCGTCCTTCGCTCGCCGTTCCTGACGGGCATCATATCGTTCATATTTTTCGGCGGCGTTGTGCTCGGCTGCGTTTACGGATTTGTTTCGCGGTCCTTTAAGGGCATCGACGACGTCATACGCGCGATGGAAAACTCGATGCGCACGATGTCGGTCTATCTCGTGCTCGCGTTCTTCGCCGCGCAGTTCGTTGCATTTTTCAACTGGTCGAACCTCGGCATCATCCTCGCCGTCGAAGGCGCCGAATTCCTTCGCTCGATGCAGCTCGGCGGCGTTACGCTGATCATCTCGTTCGTCATACTATCGATACTGCTCGACCTTTTCATCGGGTCGGCGTCGGCAAAATGGGCCGTAATGGCGCCCGTTTTCGTGCCGATGCTTATGCTGCTCGGCTACTCGCCGGAACTGACGCAGGCCTGCTATCGCATCGGCGACAGCGTCTGCAACATCATCACGCCGCTCATGTCGTACTTTCCGCTGATCGTCGCCTTCGCCCAAAAATACGACCCGAAGGCCGGCATCGGCACCATCATGTCGATGATGATGCCGTATTCGTTCGTCTTCTTCATCGGATGGACGATCTTCCTGGTGATCTGGTTCCTTTTCGAACTGCCGCTTGGGCCGGGCGCGGGCATCTACTACGAATTCGGCGGTACACCTGCGCAGTAAACCCGTCCGGCGGTGATATCATTTTTCCGTGCCCGCCGGTGTTTATCTTCATGTCCCATTCTGCAAGTCGCGGTGTTCTTACTGCGACTTTGCCACAGACGTATATCGCGATTCTGGTGCGGTCGAACGGTATGTAGACGCGATCTGTTCTGAGATTCGAAATTCAAAATTCGAAATTCGAAATTTGATCGACACTATCTACTTCGGCGGCGGCACACCGTCGCTGCTTGAGCCCGAACAAGTCGAAAGAATCATCAATTCGGTGTCCTCTGTGTTCTCTACGGCCGAACATACCGAGATCACGATGGAAATGAACCCGGCGACCGTTACGCCCGAGAAGCTCGCCGCGTATCGCGAACTCGGTGTAAACCGTGCGAGTTTCGGCGCGCAGACGTTCAACGACCGCGATCTGAAACTCCTCGCCCGCGGCCACGATGCAAATGATGCACGGCAGACCTACAAAATGCTCCGCGATGCCGGTTTTGATACCGTCAGCTTCGATCTGATCGCAGGGCTTCCGAGGCAGACGATGCAGGATTGGCAGCGAAATCTCGACGAGGCCGTTGCGATGTCGCCCGAGCATATCTCGCTGTATCTATTGGAGATACACGAATCGACGCCGCTCGCCGAACAGGTCCGCTCGGGCCGCCGCACGCCGATCGATGACGAGCTCGCCGCCGAGATGTACGAGGTGATGCTCGACCGCCTCGACGCCGCGGGCTATGAACAAAACGAGATCTCGAACTTTGCAAAGCCGGGCTTTGAGTCGCGTCATAACACGAAATACTGGACATTGGAGCCTGTTTTCGGCTATGGCGTGTCGGCACATTCGTTTGACGGCCGCTCGCGTTACGCGAACGAACGCGACACCGCGAAATACGTTGAGATAATCGAACGGGCAGGCTCCGCCGAGATATATCGCGAACAGATCGACCTGTCATCCGAAACTGCGTTCCTCGGCCTGCGTATGAACCGCGGCATCGACACCGCCGAATACGAACGAAAGTTCGGCATCGGCCTTGCGGAAAAAACAGCGAGCCTCGCGGAAAAAGGCCTCATCGAAGTGTCGAACGGCCGCGTGCGTTTGACGCGGCGCGGAATGCTGTTCTCAAATGAGGTGTTCGCCGAATTCGTATGAAAACCATCGCCGCAATTTTGATCTTGGCTATTGCCGCGGCCGCACAGCAGCTTCCCGATGTTGAACGCGAATTTCGCGGCGTGTGGATCGCGACGGTCGATAATATCGATTTTCCTACGAAAAAGGGGCTGCCCGTCGAGGAGCAGAAACGCGAGATCACCGAGGCTCTCGACCTCGTCCGCAGCCTGCGTATGAACGCCGTCATCTTTCAGGTTCGACCGATGACGGACGCTGTTTACGCGTCAAAGATCGAGCCGTGGTCGGAATTCCTGACAGGCGAAATGGGCCGCCCGCAGGCGTTCGACCCGCTTGAATTCCTTGTCGCCGAAGCCCACCGCCGCGGTATTCAGGTGCATGCGTGGTTCAATCCTTTTCGTGCGTTCCACCCTGCTGCAAAGACCGTCGCGGGATCGCATGTCAGCAAAACGCGGCCCGACATCACGCGTCAATACGGCCGCTATATGTGGCTCGATCCGACGGAACGCGGCTCGCGTGAGCATTCGCTGCGTGTGATAAAGGACGTCGTCCGGCGCTATCGCGTCGATGCCGTGCATTTCGATGATTACTTCTATCCGTACGCCGAACGCGACGCCGACAACAAGCCCATCGATTTTCCCGACGAGAAAAATTGGCAGGCGTATGTGCGTTCGGGCGGGAAGATGCAGCGTGCCGACTGGCGCCGTTGGCATGTGAACACTTTTATCGAACAGGTCGGCCGCGAGATAAAAAAGATCCGCCGCGACATCATTTACGGCATATCGCCTTTCGGCATTTGGCAGCCGATGCCCGAGCGCGACATCGCCGGTTTCAACGCCTACGCCGAGCTTTACGCCGATGCACGTAAATGGCTGCAGGACGGCACGGTCGATTACCTCGCACCGCAGCTTTATTGGGAAACGGCGCGCAAGGGCCTCAGCTTTCCCGTATTGCTCGATTGGTGGCTCGAACAGAACACCGCGGGCCGCCACGTTTGGCCGGGCATAGCCGCCTATCGCATCGGTGCGAATGACAACATGACCGCCGCCGAGATCGCATCGCAGATCGAGCGTGTGCGCAGCGTAACGCGCGTCCGCGGCGGCATCTTCTTTAGTCACAAGTCGCTGCGAAACGACCTCGGCGGGATCCAGAATGTTCTGAAGAACGAGGTGTTTCGCCGCGATGCCGTATTGCCCGATTATCCGTGGATAAAGACCGCGACGCCGAAACGCCCGCGTGTCCGCATCGAACGCGGCGAACAATACGTCCGTGCGAACTGGAATGGCATCCCGAACGCATTGCAGTACGTCGTGTACGTCCGCGATGACAGCGGTTGGAGCTATTCCGTCCTGCCGTCTGGCGACACATCGATATCGCTTTCCGCGGACCGCGGCATCCGCGAGATAGTCGTCAAAACCGTCAGTCAGGCAGGGAAGATAAGTCGATAGACCGAGAGTTTCTTATTCAGTAAGGGATAAATTCCAGCACGCCAGTTAATTCATTCGAGTCTATCGATTCCGCGATTAGCTGAATGTCTTCCGCACATCGGTTGACCGGAGACCAAAGCTGGTGAGAATAGATAACACCTGAGAAAAGTTTCCCGATTCGCAACCGCCTGACAGCTTCCTTCACAAGATCGTCATCGTGTGTGTAAAGAATTCTGCCGAGTTCAGTTGCCCGGTCGAGTAACTTTTTGTCTGAAAAGCGTCGGGTGCCGTCCTCTGAGGAAGTTAGGACGTCGATGCCGCGGAGGCGAAGCGAAGCAACAATTGCGCCTGTAACATTTACATCAGTGTAAATGCCGACCGGCATTTATTTGCGGCCTCTCATTTGTCGGGCTTTAATTGCAAGTTCTGACGGGCCAATACGACGAAGTAGCTTCTCAGCGCGTGCTATGCCTCGGTCAAAGTCAGCGTCGAGCTCTTCTTTGTGTTCGTAGTAATATTCCATAGCAGCTTCGATATCGGCGATCGTAAGATGCGGGAACTCAGTTTGCATTTCCTGAGCCGAAAGACCTTTGCCCGTCATTTCCTTAGCAATATGAATAACCTTGTGGCGCGTTCCTCGAACCACAGGTTTGCCTAGCTCATTTAACGCAATATGCGGATTTATTGTTGCAACCGCCATAATGACAGAAGTGTACAGCAGAACTGGTCAGATCGCATAACTTTTTTAATTCACCCTCACGATTCGGCCTTCAGCCTTTGGCGATATGGTGGAATTTGGCGAATTCTTGATCGCTTGTTCGAAAACGTCCGAATCTTTCGGTGCCTTTTCGGCGTCGATCAAAATTTTCGCATTCTTGAACATCGTGTAGCCGTCGCCGCCGCGGGAAACGAGAAAATCCGACGTGGCGATGGTGTAGGACTTGTTAAGGTCGAGCGGTTCGCCGCCGATGCAGACGTCGGAAACGCGGCTGCCGGCGGGTTTGAGCCGGTCAAACTTAAAGCACAAGCCCGAAACCTGCGGGAAGCGTCCGGGTTCGTTGTCCTCGCCGACGCCGCTGCGGGCGACGCTGTGTTCGAGTATCTCCATCAGCAGCTTGCCGGTTACTTCGACCTTTACGATCGGGTTGTTAAAGGGCAGCATCGAAAGCACGTCGCGTTTGGTAAGCGGGCCGGGATTGTATGAAAGGTCTGCGCGTATCGATCCGCCGTTGACAAATCCGATGTCCGCGCCGACGGCGTTGCGGTAGGCGTCCGCGATGAAATTGCCGATGTCCGTTTCCTTCGAGCGTACCGAGTGCGAAAGTGCGTCCAGCGGCACCGCGGTCGCACCGACGCGGATCTCGAGCATATCGAGCAGTTCTTTGTATTTCGCGACGACCGGAGCGAAATCCGGATCGTCCGGAATGGCGTCAGTTACGGGAATGATCTGCCAGTCCATGCTATGCAGTTTGCCCGTTTTCTTGTCGATAAAAAGGTCAAAACGGCCGACCTCGCGGGCGTCGGCCCACATTTTGAAGATCGGGACACCGGCTGCCGACGATTGCAGCAGCGTGTGTTCGTGGCCGCCTAATATCAGGTCGATGCCTGGAGCGCACTGTGCGACGCGTTTGTCCTGTGCCATGAACATATGTGTCAGGCCGATAATGGTATTTGCACCCGCGGCGCGGATCTTCGCGACCATGTCGCGTGCGGTCTCGCAGTAGTCGGCGATCTTCAGGTGTGACTCTATCGACGATGTTTCTTTCGTTTCGGGGAGCAATAATCCGAAAATACCCACTTTGACGCCGCCGAATTCTCGGATCACGAATGGCGGCAGATCGGCGAATGTCTTGCCGGTTTTCGTGTCGATGACGTTCGATCCGAGCCATGTGAAATTCGACTCTTTTATGCGGTCGAGGATCTCGTTGGTTTTGATGTCGAATTCGTGATTGCCCAGCACGCTGTAATCCAGCCCGACCTTGTTCCACGCGTCGATCATCTGTTTACCGCGGTACGTGCGCGTTTCGACAGAAGGCGACAGCGTGTCGCCGCCGAGCGTCATCAGCGTATTCGGATTTTGTTTCAGCGTCTGGCGGCGTATCGTCATCACGCGTGCCAGCCCGCCGCGTTTGCCGCCGTCAACAGGCGTGAACTGATACGTGTCGTTCAAATGCAGGAACGTAACGCGTACTGTTTCGGCATTTTGGCCGTAAGCCGAGGCCGACAGAAAACACAAAACTACAAACAGAACGGATCGTTTTAGCATGGCATGGGTCATAAATATGTAAAAAGACTTGGACTCTCTAGACTCTCCACTCTGAACTCTCAACTAAATTGTGAGATGCGTCCGCGCTTCCCAAAGTTCGGGGAAAAACTTCTTTTTCAGCGTCGTCATCAGGTATCCGACGCCGTCCGAGCCGCCCGTGCCGCGTTTCATTCCGAGCATGCGTTCGACCATCTGAATATGGTTGTAACGCCAAGCAATAATCAGCTCATCGTGTTCGATCAGAAGGTCCTGCATGTTGTAGATATCGGCGTATTTTTCGGGATGCGTGAGTATTTCGACGATGGCGGCGATCCGTTCATCGTTCGTGGCGGCGGCAAAACCGTTGCGTTCCAGCAGCGACCAAAAAGCGTCTGCCAGCGACGGCGCCTGAAAACGCCGATTCAGCCGCTCATATGCAAATTCATCATCCTTGAAAGACTCGAGTATCCGCTCGTCCTTTGCTCCCGACGAGAATTCCAACTCACGAAACTGCATCGACTGAAAACCGCTCGCGGGGTTGAGCCGATCGCGAAATTCCAAAAAACCGATCGGCGCCATCGTCTCGAGGATGTGTATCTGAGTGACGAGTATCTTCTCGATCGAAACCGCCGCACGCAGCGAGTGATTGGCCCGAAACAGCCGTCCTTCGCCGATCCAGGCGATACAGGCGTCAAGCTCGTGCAGCAATTGTTTGAACCACAGCTCATACGTCTGATGGATAATGATGAACAGCAGTTCGTCGTGGCTTTCGGGCTCGGAAAGCGGTTCCTGCAGCTCGATCAGCTCGCGGACCTTCAGATATTTGTTGTACGAAAGCGGTGCGTCCTTGCCGTATTCATTAGCCATAGAGGGGTGAAAAAGCGCCGGGGAATTATGCGATTATCTTCGTTCATCGCAGATTTGAAGTCAATCGCGACCGATTGGGGCGCTGGTCGCTCGAGGGCTTCGCCAGAAAGGAACTCCTTTACAGGTTCCGAAAAATGTCGACTTCCGATCTAATTGTCGACTGAGCATGAGTCAACAGGGCGAAAAAACACTTGACAATTCCGGGGGGGGCTATAATGACGGAAATTTTTCTCGAGGAACCCGACCCCAATTTCTGATCGTTGCGAATCTAGGTGATCAGAAGGACCATGGACTTGTTATGACGAGCACGCATCGAACGCTCTCTCAAATCGCTAACATCGCTACAATTGGATTGGCAGTTGTTTTTGTGTATTGGATTGTATTTGAACGGAAAGTGGAAACGGATGTTTCGGGAGAGTATGTTGGGGTCGGTCAGCATGTGCCGCTTCCGGTTGATTCGAAAAGTGCAGGCTCGATAAAGATCGCCATATTCCTTGACTCAGACTGTCAGTTTTGCGAGCAGAGCATAGACGACTACAAAATGCTTTTGGAACTATACAGAAATGCCCCAAATGCGCATCTAATATTTCTTTTTGATTATTCAGAGACTGACATGTCGGGCTATTTAGCTTCTAAAAACATTCCTGCCGATATTGGGGCGTTAGTCAGCTTCGAACAGGTTCGAATTCGGGCGACGCCTACTGTGTTAATCCTTGACGAGAAGGATACTGTTAAAAAGATCTACGAAGGGAAGCTCAAAGCTAATGAGAAACTGGAACTATCCAAGACGTTTGATAGCTTTTAGTAAAATCACTAGAGGGGCTAATGGAAATGTAACACACACACAAATGGAGGTACAAAGATGGCTTTTCTGAGACTATTCTTGGTTATACTTTTAACCATATCGATCTATAATGTGACAGAGACTCGCGTTGTTGCAGACGAATGTGATGGTGGACGGGCAATTGTTGAGGAAGGATGTCCCGCGCAGGCACCGAGGCCAAACGGATGCAAGTGTTGTTCCAACAATCATTGCATAAGCAATTACTGTAATCCTCTTAACAAATGCGCAAACCCACCTAATTGAGTGTTTTTAGCTTTTGGTGCGTTTGGTCGAGCTCCGTTATTCCTGGAGTTTACGTTAATGGTGTGCCACCGCGTCCAAGACTTTAGGTCGCAATGAGAGTTGTCTGTAAATGTTTGGCATCAAGATACGGGCTTTCGATAGCTATACTGGTCATCGAGATGTCGCTCTTGTTGCCTAATTTGCGGGCTCAGGAGAGTGGCCTCAGCGTTGCCGATGAGCTAAAAGGCCGGATCGCACGGCACTCGCGCATACTCGCAGATCAATTCAATGAGACTCGGGCGGATCTCAGGGGTTTGCAGCATGTGGACAGAGCATACTTCGCCTCGCGGTCAATACGTATGGGTGCCCAATTTGACCGAAGCGTTGCCGAGGATTTTGCATCGATCGCGACAGAAGCCATAAGTGCTTCGATCAAAGATTCGGAAACTCTTTCGCAGATCGAGGTTTTTAGACTTTCGAGTGCTATCGATGACCTTATGCACTTCGATAGCAGGCTGGGAATTAGGGTTGTAGCGAATCTCTTAAAGACAGTTGAAGATCGCCAAGCCACTCTCGGTGACGGGGGGGGCACGTTGTCCGATCTGTTGGCAACTATCGCATTGAAGACAACAGATCGAGACACTGCACTTACCGAGAACCTGATTTTCGCTTCGCTTAAGAGGAGTCTGTCCGACTTGCTTCCGTCAGCCGTTGCGATGTTGTATCGACGCGATCCCGATCGCGGTTCAAGGGTGATAGGCAGGGTTATCGAGCAGACACGATTCAACTTTTCCGATAGTTCGGCACGGATGCTGTTTAATATTGACAGGCATGCGTTCGAGTTTAGCGAAGGGAAGCCGTTTTCACTTCGAGATCAAAAGGTGATCCTGAATACCTTCGTTTCGAATATGATCGATGCGGCGGCGATGGAAGATCTGAGGCCAGCTCGATGCGGGATGGCTTTCTACGCAGTTTCGATGCGCGAACGCGTCAGCAAGCTCATTCCCGAACGTCGTTTGGCTTTCGATCAAAGCGTTGATCTCTGTACGCCATACATCGGCCCGCGGTCAAGGAACATCGCATTTGCAAGCGACGGAATCGACGAAGTCGCAACGGCCAACGACATCTTCGAAAAAGCGAAAAATGAAAATGACAAAGACAGAAAGCTCGGTCTCTATCGATTGGGGCTGTCCCGTCTTCGCGAAAAAGATGAATACGCTCGCATGATCTCATTGCTTGACGGATTCGAGGGCGATGATTTTCGTTCAGTTTCAGAACCGGGATGGCGTTCGTGGAGGATAACCGCGGCGTATCATGTCGTGATCAAGGCGATTCGAGAAGGAGATTTGTCCGCAGCATACAACTATCTGGACAAAACACCCGCAAACCTAAGGCCGTTGGTTCGGAATCGACTTCTCACAAATTCTGATGTTGGTCTGCCCGAACAATTCCGGGGGGATTGTTTGCATCAACTCGAAAATGAGTTGACAAGATCTTATATCTCTCCCAGTGAAGCGGCTGACATCTATCTTGATCTTATTGATCTGTATTTCCCTGTTTCTCGGGCAGACAGTCTGGGTGCATTTGAAAAGACGATTCGGTCTATTAACAAAGCTGACAAAGAGCCGCACGAAAACTTCAGCGGCTTTTCATGGAGCGATGATGTTGCGTTTCCTGACGTCAAGTCGGATCTGCTTTCTCATGATGAGATAGCCGTGAGCCAGGCTTTGAAAGATTTATCCACTTCAATAAGTCGAATCAGAATGCGTTTAGGTCTGCTCAGTCCCTCGCTGAGGGAGTACGTTAAACTGCGAGCAAGCGCCAATATTGTCCGGCGCGATTAGTGGTCGACTGAAAAATCTCTTGACACAGCCTTAACTTTCCGCTAAATTTCCTTTCGTCTATCAACACATATCAGAAAAACCGATATCTTGCAGTTTAAGAATTCGATTCTTCTCGTGAAGTTTTGTGCGAAATAGAACTGTTCCCGCCACCGGTGCGGGCATATTCCCGGAGTACGAAGTTTTTGGAGGATCCACCTAAGATGGCAAAGTCCTTGGGCAAAGTGAAATGGTTCAATAACCAAAAGGGTTACGGCTTTATCGAAAAGCCCGGCGAACCGGATATCTTTGTGCATTACACAAAGATCGGCGGCGACGGCTACAAGACCCTTGTGCCCGGCGAAGAGGTCGAATACGAGGTCTCAGACGGCCCGAAAGGCCCGCAGGCAGAGTTTGTTACGAGAACGGTTTATCCGTAAAGAACGCAAAAGGCACGGCATCTGATGCCGTGCCTTATGTTTTTGATCGAACTCTCCTCAGATCTATATTGTCAGACAAGTTCCTCGCCCTTGGCTTTCAGGGTGCGGCGCCAGAGTTCGCGGTATGACGTGAACCGCGCTACCAGCGTGTTGAAATGATAACGCTGGGCATAGGTCAGGCTGCGATTGTCGGCGATGCGCTTTACTATGGATTCCAACCTTGCCTTCGCCTCCAGCGGCGGCCGCTTTGTGGCACCGTTAAAATAGATATCGAAATCGATCTTCAGCTTTCGGATGTCCTCTTCCATCCGCGTAAGCTGCAGATCGATCTCCGCCGCTTCGTCCTGCTTCGTCTGAACGTTTCGATAAAGCTTATTTCCGATAAGTGCCATTTTGTGCGCCTCTATGGTAGGAGGGCTTACGCGAAGCCCCTTTTAATAGAAACGGCAAAACAGCCGCGGCTTCCAGAACGAAGGGAAAAGTGACGAGTGATGAGTGACGAGTGATGAGTGATGAGTAAGTGGACGGTCTGTTTAACTATCCACTTCGCACTTGTCACTTTCCACTGAATAAAACGATCTCCCGGCCGTGTTAACCGTTCTTTTGCGCGAAATCTGCCATTAGGCTTGTCAATGCCGTGACGCCTTCTTTCGGGAACGCATTGTAAACGGACGCGCGAATGCCGCCGACCGAACGGTGGCCTTTCAGCCCGTCAAGCCCGGCTGCGGTCGCTTCTGCACAGAACTGCTTCTCGAGTTCCTCGGACGGCAGGCGGAATGTGATATTCATCAGCGAACGGGCGTCGCGGGCGGCGTGGCCGCGGTAATAGCCGTCACTTGAATCGATCGCGTCGTACAATATTGCGGCTTTTTCGCGGTTCATCTTGGCGATGCCGTCGAGGCCTCCTTTTGACCGCAGCCATTCGCACACCAGGCTGATGATGTAAATGCCCCACGTATTCGGCGTGTTCAGCATCGAATCGTTTTCCGCAAGCAAACGATAATCGAGCATCGAATGCTGGTTTTCGGGAACAGCGGCAAGCAGATCGTCGCGGATGATCACCAGCGTGACGCCGCTCGGGCCGATATTCTTTTGCGCACCGGCGTAGATGAGGGCGTATTTGCTGATGTCGAGCGGCTTCGACAGTATGTTCGACGATGCGTCGCAAACCACCGGAACGCCCGCACCGTCGGGCTCGTAGTGAAACTCAACGCCCTCAATGGTCTCGTTCGACGTGTAGTGGACGTATTTCGCACCTTCAGTGAAATTCAGATCCGACTGCTGCGGAACGGACTTAAAGCCCTCATCCGCGGTCGTGAATATCACGTTGGTATTCCCGCAGCGTTTGGCTTCTTTCAGTGCTTTTTTGCCCCACGCACCGGTTATCACGTAGTCAGCCGTCTCGCCCGAGCCGAGAAAATTCAGCGGAACCATCGAAAATTGCAGCGTCGCACCGCCCTGCAGGAACAGGATCTTGTAATTTTCCGGTACGCCGAGCAGTTCCCGAATGCCGTTTTCCGCCGCATGCAGCACCTTTTCAAAATGCTTTGAACGGTGGCTGATCTCCATCACGCTCATACCGATGCCGCCGAACGATAGCATCTCTTCGCGTGCCTTTTCCAACACCTCAACCGGCAAAACCGCCGGGCCCGCACTGAAATTGAATATCCTTTCCGCCATAAAATTTGCCGCCGAAATTGTAAGATATCACACCGCCGCGGCGGCACGCACCGCGGAGCCCTCGGTTTCGCCGCATAGACAGCCGAAAACCGTATCTGTCGGGCTTTTCGGCACCTCGGAAAATGAAGTAAACTAAATTCAAGCGCAAACTATTCGCCGCATTTTAGACATCAAACAGAGCGGCGTAGATTTGATAATACGTTGGAGGATCGAGATGTTTCGCAAAATTGGCACTTTTTTGGTTATGGCGGCGGCGTTCTCGCTTGCCGCGGTCAGCGTATCGGCACAGTCGGCACCCGTCAGCGGCAAAGTGGAAAAACAGAACGCCGACGGCACCCGCGAGCCGGTGACTAACGCCCTGATCGAGGTTTATCGCGTCGATATCAAGGCAGGATTTCCGTCTGCTAAGACGAATCGGCGAGGCGAGTTCAGCTTTGCGGGCCTGCCGTATATGGCACAGTTCGTTTTTGCTGTGAGCGCTCCCGACTGTGCACCGACCGTTTTCGCAAATGTCCGTGCGGGCATGGACAAGATCCTGATCACGCTGTATCCGGGCGACGGCAGCAAGCTGACCGAGGCCGAGGTTCGAGCCGGAGCTGTCGGCGTCACAGGGCCTGACAGCGAAGCGGCCGCCCAGCAGAATGCAAAGGCATCGGAAGAACAGAAAAAGGCAGAAGCGGAATATCAGGCAAAACTGAAAGAGGTCTCGGAAAAGAACGAGAAGGCCAAAAAGGTAAATGAGATCGTTGGCGAAGCTCTCAAGTCCGGCAATGCCGCCTATGAGGCAAAGAACTTCGAGCTCGCGATATCGAAATATTCTGAGGGCATCGCCGCTGATCCGGTCTTTGCCGGTACAGCGCCGATCCTGATGAACAACCGCAGCACCGCCTATCGCATGCGCGGCGTCAACACTTACAATTCGGCGGTAAAGACCGCAGATGCCGCTGAAAAAATGGAACTTCAGCGGACGGCAAAGGGCGATTTCGCCGCATCGGCCGAAGGGTTTCTGGGTTCCTGGAACATCCTGAAAACAGCCTCACCTGCGGATTTTAGCGACAAAAGCCTTCTTGAATCGACCAGATCAGGAGCTTTGAACGGCGCTATCGAGACGTTTCGCGTCGCGGCCGCCACCGGACAGGTCGATCCTGCGGTCATCGAGGCCGCTAAGGCGATGATCCCGGAATATCTGAACGCCGAATCGGACAACGTTAAAAAGGCGACCGCGATGCTCATTCTCGGCGACCTGTATCGCGAAGCGCAAAAGCGCGAAGATGCCGTTACGGCCTACCGTGCGTTGCTCGAAAAATATCCTGACAACATTGACGGTATGGCGTACTTGGGGCTCGTGCTCGTGGACATGTCGTGGCTGAACAACAACGACAAGGAAATGGCACAGGAAGGAGCTAATCTGCTGCAGAAATTCGCCGGCGTCGCTCCGGACGGCCACAAAATGAAACAGGGAGCAAAAGAATATCTTGATATTCTGAAAGCTCAGAACGTCGTCCCAACACGTCAGACGACGCCGGCACGCCGCAGGAACTAGAGCGAAGGCCGTTACGATAACTTTAGCCGCGAAGCTGCATTATTCGCTTCGCGGCTTTTTCCTTGTCACAAACGCCATCGCGGCGGTGTTCTTAATTATCACGCGTTCCAAAGGAGGAATTTCGGATGAGAAAACAACTGCGTCATATCGCCTCGACCATCGCTTTGCCTGCGATCATCGTCATCGGTAAATACGTGATCGTGATCTAGCTTTTAATCGAACTGCTTGCGGAATTCGGCGAATTCCTCTTTCAGTGCGGTGAGTTCGTCGCGCAATGCGGTGATCTCGCCCTCGAGTTTTGAAATTCGGTCGCCGGCCAAGCTGACCGAAGCCGGTGTCGCGGCCGCGATCGCCTGAATTTCCTCAACGTCCAACTCACCCGAAAGCAGATGCGCGTAACGCGGCTCTTTGCGGCCGGGCAGATGGTCGAGCTTTACGACGAGCGGCTCGTCGCGGTTGATCAGGCCTTCCAGAGCGGTGTGCACCTCGCCGAGATCCGCAAATTCATACATTCTGCCCGTGCGTTCGCGCAGTTCGCCCACGGTCTGCGGGCCGCGCAGCATCATCACGGTCATGATAGCCGTCCCGCCTTCGTCGAGCTCGTAATAGCTCGGCAGCATATGCTTGTATTTCGGCACGCGGCTCGTGCTGCCGTGAAAAACGTAAACCAGATTGCGGTCACGCAGGGTCTGTATCGCTCGTGCGACGGTCGGCTCGTCGAGCGACATCACCGGCTCTCGGTTGTTCTTTTGATTGCAGGCATTGACCAGAGCGTTCATCGTCAGCGGATAATACTCAGGCGTTGTGAGCTGCTTTTCGACGAGTGCTCCGACGATGCGGGCTTCTATTTCTGTTAATGGTTCAGGCATCTGTTAGATCAGGCTATTTATATTCTACAATTTAGGCGATGGAAATTCTGCTCGCAAGGACGCCGGACGAGATCGCCGCCGCACATGAACGCCTGGCCGCGTCGGCAGCACTCGGCTGCGACACCGAAACCTCGGGCCTGAACCCAAGCCACGGCAAGCTCTATTCGATCCAATTTTCCGACGGCGAACTCGGCGTGCTGATACCGCTGAGCGAGGGCGTCGAGATGGGGCCATTCATCGACGTTCTGGCAGACGACGGCACCACAAAGATATTCCATAACGCGCGGTTCGATCTGGATTTTCTGTCCGCATCAGGACATACCGTCCGCGGCGTTTTCGATACGATGATCGCGGAAAAGGTGCTGACGCGCGGTGCTAATCAGTCAGCCTCGCTCGCCGATACGCTCTATCGCTATTTCGCCGTCGATCTGGACAAAACACAGCGTGCGAAATTCACACGCAATTGGAACGGCGTCTGGACCGACGCACTTGTCGATTACGCTCTGTCGGACGTTTTTCACCTGCCGCGGCTGATGGCGGAGCAAAAAGATTGGCTGGAAAAACTCGGCCTAACCGAAGAATTCACCCGCCAACAAGAGAGGTTGTTTTCCCGCGAAATACGCGAAAAACGCGAAAGGTAATTTCTCAGAGCCGCCCTATGCCGGACTTTCGGAGCACTTCATCTTTCCAAAGCTGCTTTCTATCGACACCTTTTTCGGGAATTTCGCGTGTTTCGCGGGAAAATAGTTATCTGCCCGCGAATAGAACGAATAAACACTAATAAAGGAAGGTTCAGCCCACTGTCTTCGATTAGTGCTTATTCGTTCTATTCGCGGGCTAAATGCCCTTTACCATCGGTGATACGCAGGATGGCCTTCTTTGACGGCGACGAATGTCCCGCGGCACGTATCGCAGACCTTGCCGCCGGCGATCAGTTCGGCCTCGACGGTGGCTCGGTCTTCCGATGATTCCACCACACGCGCTCTCAGCGTGATCGGCCCGTCAACGGGCGTCGGCCGCAGCAGTTTGACGTGAAAATCCGCTGTTACCGTGCACGGGGCATGATCCTCGCCGCGTTGTTTCATTATGTGGTACGCGGCCGCCCAGTTCGAATGGCAATCCAGAAGAGCACCGATTATGCCGCCGTTCAAAATGCCCGGAAAAGCCTGATGATGCGGCTCGGCGTGCCATGTCGCGACGAATTCATCGCCTTCTGCAAAGCTGCGTATCCTCAGGCCCTTCTCATTCGCCGGCCCGCAGCCGAAGCAGATGCTGTTCGGAGAGTAGGCCTCTTGTAACGAAAGTTCTTCAGTCATTGTTGTTCTAAACTTTACATAAGGAAATTTATATGTAAAGGTAATCGTGTTTTTTTTCGTATAAAACTTATACGAAAAGTTACGCTATTTTCTTTTCGTATAAAAATCTGTAAGAAAAGTTCAAGCCATGGAAGATCAAGAAAAATTCAACGCAGGAATTTACACACAAGAGTATCAGTATAAGAGTTTTCTTCCAAGCAACATTGCCGACGCGAGCAAATATTGGCATACATTGGACGTGGATCTCCTGCTAGAGGAGGCAACTAGGCTATTAGGGGAACTGAACGCCTACTCGACTTTGATTCCCGACGTAGATTTTTTCATTCGAATGCACACTTTTAAGGAAGCGACTGCCTCGAGTGCGATCGAGGGAACGCGCACCGAATTCGGCGAAGCACTTCTCGACGAGAATGAGGTCAAGCCCGAACGCCGCGACGACTGGCACGAAGTTCAAAACTATACCAAAGCAATGAACTATGCGCTTGAGTGTCTGGAAGAACTACCTCTCACAATGAGATTGCTCAATGAAACACATCGAATCTTAATGTCAGGTGCACGCGGACAAAACCGAGCACCGGGGGAAATACGTCGAAGTCAAAATTGGATCGGCGGTGCCACGATAAAGGACGCATTTTTCATTCCCCCATCGGCTGAGAAAGTTCCCGACCTTTTATCCGATCTTGAAAAATTCTGGCACGATGATCTGCTCTCGATACCGCACCTGGTCAAGATCGCTCTAAGCCACTATCAGTTTGAGACTATCCATCCATATTTAGATGGAAACGGTCGAATTGGCAGATTACTGATCACTCTTTATCTTGTTGACAAAGGTATTTTGCGAAAGCCCGTACTCTACTTGTCAGATTTCTTCGAACAAAACCGCTCGTCGTATTACGATGCACTTACACTTGTTCGGACCCAAAATGACATCGGACATTGGATCAAGTTCTTTCTGGTCGGGGTCCAACAAACAGCCCTGAGCAGCAAGCGTACCTTTGAGGCGATCATTTCACTGCGAACAGAATCCGAACGAGCGGTCATGCAAATGGGCAAACGAGCGAAAAAGGCTCTACAGCTGTTGAATAGACTGTATACTCAGCCGATCGTTACACCGCGAAATATCGCGACAATACTTGCGATCACGCCCCAATCCGCCAATTCGCTCGCAAAAGCGTTTGAGGAAGCAGGTATCTTCCGGGAAATGACAGGTTACAAACGGAATAGATTATTCATGTTCCAGAAGTATGTGGACATATTCAACTCAAGAACTTGAACGATAATGACCCACACATCCAGTTCTTAAGACAATGATCGCGTTCTCGCTTTGTTCACTTTCGGTGTGATCACTCGGTCATCGTTCGGTTGTTTTGCCCGCGGCCGTTGGGCAGCTCGGCAATTCAGCCTGGTTGATCCCCCGCGGGCGAATACGTCTCCTGTATCGACTTCGTTTGGTCCATAATTCGGCAGTCTAGCACAACGCGGCTACGACGCCGTATTATGTTTCTCATCCTCGTCCGTTTTGACAGGGAAGAGCAGCGACGCGACGATCGACGCGGCGATGGTCGTCAGGATAAAGCCGAGCGACCACGTTACGGGGAATTTGCCGCCGAAAGCGTCGTTCAGCCAGACCATCTTCAGCCCGACGAATATCAGCACCACCGCGAGCCCGTATTTCAGCAGATGAAACTTGCTGACCGCTCCCGCGAGCATGAAGTACATCGACCGCAAACCCAAGATAGCAAAGATGTTGGACGTGAACACGATCATCGGTTCCGCCGTGATGGCAAAGATCGCCGGCACCGAATCGACCGCGAAAATGATATCCGTCATCTCAAGGAAAAGCAGTGCGATAAAGAGCGGCGTCGCTGCCCAGCGGCCGTGTTCGCGTACGAAAAAGCTCTTGCCGTGCAGCTTTGCCGTTACGGGCATAAAGCGTTTGAAAAGCCGTATCGCGAAGTTCTTTTCCGGGTCGATCTCCTTTTCGGCGCCGAACATCATCTTCAGCCCCGTCAGGATCAGAAAGCCGCCGAAAAGGTAAATGACCCAATGGAACTGCATCAGCCACGAGCCCATTCCGATGAATATCGCACGGAAAACAAGCGCGCCGATGATGCCGTAAAACAGCACGCGGTGCTGATATTTCGCCGGTATCGCGAAATACGCAAAGACGATGACGAAAACGAAGATGTTATCGACCGAGAGCGATTTTTCGACGATGTAGCCCGTCAGAAATTCCAGGGACACGTTCCACGCGGCAACGTCAGGCACAAAGCCCGGCATCGCGAGCAGCCGCTCGTCCTGCGGAAATTTCCAGAGTGCGTATTGATAGAGAAGGTAGTTGAAAATGAGCGCCAGCGTCACCCAGACGGCGCTCCAGATGCTGGCTTCTTTGATGCTGACCGCGTGTTCCTTTCGATGAAAAACTCCCAGATCGAGAGCGAGCATCAAGAGGACAAAACCGGTGAATGCAAGATAGAACCACCAATATTCTGCTAAAGGAAAAAGACCCATACGTGAACTCAACTCATCAAGAACACGTCCGCACGCAAAAAGACCTCACGCGGACATGTGTTATGTCGCGCAAGGTCTTGATACTTCGCCTAAAGGCCGGAGCATTGCTGCACGTATTGACGACCTGAAGGACCGCTCGAGGGCTATCTACTCCCCTTGCCAAATTGTCAAAGAGGGAGTTTAGGTAATCGTGAGATCGTTGTCAAGATTCATTTGCAGCTTGAATCGCAATGCCAAGCTGTCGTAGATTTTAGCGTCAACTAAGTATTCGCCTAAAAGTATGCTCACACTTCTTGCGGTCGCTTTTCTGTGCTGGCTCGTTTTCGGCTATTTCGGCTACGGCCGCTGGATCGCACGGCAATTCAGCCTGGACGACACCCGCGAAACGCCCGCGAACACGCTCAACGACGGCGAGGATTTCGTGCCGATCTCGCCGTTCTATCTTTTCGGGCAGCATTTTTCCGCCATCGCCGCCGCGGGCCCGATCGCGGGGCCGATCATCGCGTGTCTTGCGTGGGGCTGGCTGCCGTCGCTGCTTTGGATAGCATTGGGTGTCGTGCTGATCGGTGCCGTGCATGACTTTTCGGCGTTGACGTCGTCCGTCCGCCACGGTGCGTGTTCCATCGCTGAAGTAACACGGCAAAAGCTCGGCGGTGCGGCCGGCCGTGCGATGATGGGCTTTATATGGCTGGCGCTGGTGTATGTGATCGTAGCGTTCACTGACATCACGGCGGGAACCTTCGTCGCGGGCGACGATGCACTCGCGGGCGAGACGCGTTTCGATCCCGGCGGTGCGGTAGCGATGGCGAGCATTTTGTATCTCGGGCTTTCGGTCGTCCTCGGCCTTGTCGAACGCTTTCTCAAACCGCCGCTCTGGCTCGCGACGATTATCTTTGTTCCCGCGACGTTCGCCCTCGCCTACGTCGGGACGATGTATTCGCACGTCTTTGCATTCGGCCATCAGACGTGGGCGTTCGTCATTCTGGTCTATTGCGTCGCGGCTTCGCTTGTGCCCGTCTGGGCGCTGCTGCAGCCGCGCGGCTATCTCGGCGGCTTTGTGCTTTACACGGCGATCGCGGTCGGTATCATCGGCATTTTCTTCGGCGGCTACACCATTCAGCAGCCCGCCTTCAAAACGTGGGACGCCGGCGGGCTGACCGGAATGCTTTTCCCGTTCCTTTTCGTGACCATCGCGTGCGGTGCGTGTTCGGGCTTTCACGGGCTTGTCTGTTCGGGAACGACGTCGAAACAGCTCGACAAAGAATCGCACGCTCGCCCGATCGGCTACGGTGCGATGCTGGCTGAAGGCTTTGTCGCATTTATGGCGATCGTCGTCGTAATGATCGCCGGCAACGACATGCTCTATGGGCCCGACGGCAAAGCGTTCGCCGCGGGCAAGATCTACGGCAACGGCATCGGCGAATTTCTGACGCTGATCATCGGTAAGGAGAATCTGCAGTTCGCGATCACGTTCGGAGCGATGGCGTTCTCGACCTTCGTTTTCGACACGCTGGACGTCGCGATGCGGCTCGGCCGATACCTCGTACAGGAACTTATCGGCATTGCCGGCCGCGTCGGCGCCGTCATCGGCACGATCGCGATGGTCGCCCTGCCGTTCTTCCTTATCTTTTTTGCAAAACCGGGCTCGTGGGTCGAATTTTGGACGCTTTTCGGTGCGTCAAATCAGCTCCTTGCCGCGTTAACTCTATTATCTATTACAGTTTGGCTCTACAAGGCACGCCGCCGCATCGCGTTCACTCTGCTGCCGATGCTGTTCGTTCTGACCATCACGCTGTGGGCTCTCGGCAGTCTCGTGATCGGCAATTTTCAGGCGTCGCAGGGCTTTGATATCAAGCTCGTCAACGGCGTCGCTTCGCTGATATTGATACTTCTTGCCGTTTTTCTCGTGGTCACAGCATGGATCAGGCTGAGAAAAGATGACAGGAACGATATCGGCTTTGATGCCGTATAACCAGTTAAGCTACGGCCAAAGAGGTTAATTATGATGAACATCTACGAGATCGCTGAGGACAGTTTCCGCATCAATGCCTACATTCCCGAGTTCGGACTTGGATTCAGCCAGTTCCTGATCCGCGACGAAGAGCCGCTGCTGATACACACGGGCCCGCGGGCGATGTTCCCGCTCGTCCACGAGGCGGTCGCATCGCTGATCGACCCGTCAACACTGCGGTGGATCGGATTTTCGCATTTTGAGGCCGACGAATGCGGTTCGCTGAACGAATGGCAGGAGGTCGCTCCAATGGCGACGCCGGTATGCAGCCTGGTCGGCAAGCTTGTAAGTGTTGATGATTTTGCCCCGAAAAATCCCGCAAAAGGCATGACCGACGGCGAGGAATTCTCCATCGGCAAACACACTTTCCGCTTTTTGCAGACGCCGCACGTCCCGCATTGCTGGGAGGCAGGGCTCTTTCACGATATAACGACGAATACGCTTTATTGCTCTGACCTGCTGCATCAGAACGGCGACGTCGAACCGCTGACCGCCGACAGCGTGACCGAGCGTGCGAGACAAACGATGATGGAAATGGAAGCGGGGCCTCTGGCCGGTTATCTGCCGTACGCCGTTGGAACAGATGCCACGCTGAAACGCATCGCGGGTGAAAAGCCGGCAACGGTTGCGACTATGCACGGCTCGGTTTTCACGGGCGACGGTGAAAAGGCCATACTTGAATATGCGGCGATGCTAAAGGAAGTTTTGGGAGCCTAGATCTGGTCTTTCCCGGCGGGAACGTGGTCGAGGGCGCGTGTCGTGTGGTCGGTAACGCTTGCGATCGGGCCCTCGATAAATTCGGCGGTGTTCGCCGGCTCGAGCTGCGGCGGTGAGGCAGCGGGCAGCCGGTTCTGTTTTCTTTCGTTCAGCTTAGCGTCAACCAGTTTCGGAACTTGCGACAGCAGCGTATAGCAGATCCCGAATATCGCGCCGATATAAGCTACGGCAATGATGCCGACCAACTGCGGAACGACATTCTTTTCCAGCAGCACAGCGACCAGTCCTACCAAAATGCCGAGCCCGAAAAGCACTATCAAAAATATGGTCGTCAGGACGTTGTCCAGCATCTTGCCGGGCTTGCCGTCATTATCATCATCATCGGCCGACAGCCGAAAACCGCAGCTGTTGCAGTATTTCAGCCCTTCGGCGAGACGATTTCCGCAGTTCGAACAAAAGATCATGGATTATTCAGGCTCGACGGGCTGATCTTGTCCTCGAGCCAATTCGTCATGTTCTCGACCGACTCAATGTGAACGGGCCTGCCGCGATATGCCTTCACGGCAAAGACCGTCAGCATTATCGACGTAACCAGCACGAAGATGAAATTGCCCAGGTCGGCAATGTCGGTAACATTGCCCAGAATGCCCAGAATGGTCGTCACGATCAGCACGCCAACGTGTGCGGCCAAGCCTTGGGCAGCGTGAAAGCGGACCTTTGTTTCGGTCTTCGGCGTGATGAAAAGTATTACGACTCCTGCGATCAGGCCGATATACCAAGGAATATACGGGGCTGCGATCAGCAGATTTTCCGGCAGGCCGAGCTTTTCGACCTTACGCGAGATCGCCTGATTGATCGCCGCCAGATCCGACTGAGCGGCAGCTAGCGGCGAAGCCGCGACGTGCGGCTGAAACTGCGGCGGCGCCTGCTGCTGATACTGGGGCTGCTGATATTGCGGATACTGTGTCTGAACCGGCGCCTGAAATTGCGGTTGCGGTTCGAGTATCAGCGTGGGCTGTGCTTCTACGGCGGCGGCCATATCGACCTGGCTTGTTCCCGCGTAACCCTCGCGAAACACCTTCGTATGGCCGCCCTCGGCAGCAGCGGTTTTTACTTTCTCCGGAAATTCCGGATCGAGCGGGTTTGTGTCGTACTTTGTCGCCATTGTCACAGCCGCCCGGTTGAGCGAGCGGCAATTTACACTTCAGCTATTCTACGTCAGAAGTGCCGCCAATGTTCGAAAAAATCGCTAAACGCAATGCCGCTGAGCCGCAAAGTCACAAAGGCCGGATGAACAGGTCCGGAGTTTTCTTAGCGTCCCGGCGTCTCCGCGTCTTTGCGTTAGGAATTCCTTACAATGATCCCGAGTTCGTCGAGCTGGGCCTCGTCAACGTCGCCCGGAGCGTCCATCATCAGGTCCTGAGCCGATGCGGTTTTCGGGAATGCCATCACGTCGCGGATGTTTTCGGTGCCGCATAGGATCATGCACGTGCGTTCTATCCCTGCGGCAAAACCGCCGTGCGGCGGCGTGCCGTATTCCAACGCGTCGAGGAAAAATCCGAACCGTTCACGTGCTTTTTCGGGCGTCAGGCCGAGCGCTTTGAAGTTCAGTGCCTGAATTTCCTTCTGATGAATACGTATCGAGCCGCCGGCGCATTCGTAGCCGTTTATGACTGCATCGTAGGCTTTCGCACGCACGTTGCCGAGGAGATGATGCTGCGACGGATCGTTGACCGCCGTTTTGAACATCTCAAGATCCTCGTCCATCGGCGACGTGAAAGGATGGTGCGCTGCAACGTAGGCGTCCGTTTCCTCGTCGTGTTCGAACATCGGGAATTCCGTCACGATCAGGCACTCGAACTTGCTTCGGTCTATCAGATCTTCGCGGCGAGCTACCTCGTTCCGCAATGCTCCGAGGGCAGCAGCGACGACGCTCTTCTTTCCAGCAACGATCAAAACTGCATCGCCGCGTTCCGCTCCGGCGGTCGCGATCAACTGATCTATCTTCTCTTCGCCGAGTACTTTCAGCAGCGATGAAGTCACTTCGTCGCCGACCTTGATCCACGCCATAGCTCCTGCGCCATAGCGTTTGACGAATTCCTGCAGCTCGTCGGTCTGCTTTCGCGAATAGTCTGCGCGGCCCTTGACGACGATGCACTTGACCTCGCCCTGGGACCGCAGGCCGCCGGCCTGCTCTTCGGATTCACCGGCGGGCAAGGATGCCCGCGTTCCCGACAGTATCGCCGCAAACGGCGCAAAATCCGTGTCCCGCAGATCGTCCGACAGGTCAATGAGCTCCATTCCGAAACGCAGGTCCGGCTTATCTGAGCCGTAACGCCGCATCGCCTCGGCATAGGTCATCCGCGGCCACTCTGCGGGCAGTTCGATGCCGCCGACCTTTCGCGTGACGTGGTTGAACATTCCCTCGATCTCGCGATACACCTGTTCGCGGTTCACGAACGACATCTCCATGTCGAGCTGTGTGAATTCCGGCTGGCGGTCCGCACGCAGATCTTCGTCGCGAAAACAGCGGGCGATCTGATAATACTTATCAAAACCCGCGATCATCGTGATCTGTTTCAAGATCTGCGGCGACTGCGGCAGAGCGAAGAATTTGCCCGCGTGAATACGCGACGGCACGATGAAATCGCGTGCGCCTTCGGGCGTGGATTTCAGCAGAATAGGCGTCTCGATCTCGATAAAACCGCGGTCGTCAAAGTATTCGCGGATCGCTGCGACGGCTTTCGCACGCGTGCGTATGTTGTGCTGCAGAGCGGGCCGACGCAGATCGAGATAGCGATATTTAAGCCGCGTATATTCGTCAGCCAGATTTTCACTGCCCGCGACCTCAAGCTGAAACGGCGGGACCGCGGCGTCGTTCAAAACCAGCAACTCCGCGACCTTTACCTCGATCTCGCCGGTCGAGAGCTTCGCGTTCCGTGCACCTTCGTCGCGCCGGACGACCTCACCCTTCACGGCGATCACGAACTCGCCGCGGATATTCTTTGCCTTTGCGTGTGCCTCAGCGGCGGTCTCTTCGCTGACGACGACCTGCGTCACACCGTCGCGGTCGCGAAGGTCGATGAACGTGAAAACGCCGAAATCACGCTTTTTCGCGACCCAGCCCATCAGTACGACCTGCGTCCCGACGGCCTCTGCCCGCAATTCTCCGCACGTGTGCGTGCGCTCCAAATTTCCCAAAACATCCAACATAAATAAGATCTTGCCCGCGAATAAAACGAATCAAACGAATTAAAGGTCAGTTTTCTTCTGCTCCATTGTCGTCGCGCCGTTTCCGAACGAGCCTTTCGTATTTAAGTTTAGGATATTGGCCGAAATTTATCAGAATCCCAAGGTCGAGTTCGCATGCGTGCAGATAATTCAGCGCCTGTGCCCGATGAGCGTCAGTCAATTGCGAAACTGCCTTTAGCTCCACCACGATCTTGTCAAAGCAAATGAAATCGGGGGCAAAGCATTGTTCCATTTCAATGCCCTTGTAGACCATCGGAATGCGGGGCTGTTCAAGAAACGGAATCCTCTGTATCAGAAATTCATGGCGAAGACACTCCTGATAGATCGGCTCAGTTAAGCCGAAACCCTTTTGGTTATACACCTCGAAACACGCGCCAACTATCCGGTAACTTTCATCTCTCAAAAGCAGCTCCGACATTACCTATTAGCTCTATTCGTTCTATTCGCGGGCAAAAAGACGCTTCGTCAGAATGTCCACGGAAGCGTGATCATATAGATCACGCCGCCGGCGAGCAGCACGCCGCCTGCGATGAGCATTTTCCATCGCACGTCCGTCCGGAAAACGAGTGCGATGCCGAGGAAGAACATACTCACGGCAAATATCACCGTTGCAAGTTCAAAACTGTCGCCCGTCTTGTTCGCTGCCTGGCCTTCCTTGAACGTCTTTTGCGACTGTTCGACCAGTTCTGCAGATTTCGCAAACATCTCCTTTTGATAGTTCGCGTCGCCTACCAGGTCCACCTCGCTTGCCTTGTCCAGGATCTCGCCTTTCAGGGCCTCTGTCTGCTCTTCATCCGCGGCGGGGTCGTCGGTTTCGACGGGTTCTTTCTTTGCCTCGGGCGGCAGCCCCATCGCCTTATAGCCCGCATCGCTTAGCTGCCGTGTGTAAAGATAGGTCGCTATCTCGAACGAGCTCTTTGCTGCGGCCGGATTCGAACCTTCCAGATTCAGCCCGTCCTGTATCAATTTGTATGCAGTGATGTCGATCTGTGCGTCCTTGGACATCTCCACGATGGCGCGGCTGTGCTCACTTGCGGCGGCTGTCGCCTCGGTGTTCGCTTTGCTGTAAGCCTCTGCCTGTATGCCGCCCCACAGGCCTGACTGAAAGCTGGCAAGGGCCGTAAAAATAGCCGCTATGCCTAGGAACAAAGCGGCGTAAAATTCAAACTTATCCGTACCTGTCGAATTATCTTCGCTCATAGTCATCTGATTTCCTTTTTAGTTTTCTAAGTTCTAACGGAAGTAAATGTGAGCGAAATAATAGAGTATCGGGGCGTTCAAAAGCAAGCTGTCGAGGCGGTCCAGAATGCCGC
This sequence comes from Acidobacteriota bacterium, assembly GCA_019639155.1. GTDB lineage: Bacteria > Acidobacteriota > Blastocatellia > Pyrinomonadales > Pyrinomonadaceae > OLB17. The sequence goes on from JAHBSJ010000003.1 coordinate 80,909, forward strand.
CGTGGCCGGGCAGGATGTTTGCGGCGTCTTTGGCTCCGGAACCGCGTTTCATCGCACTTTCGGCGAGGTCGCCGAGGACGCCGACAACGGCCATAACAACGGCGAGCGGAATGGAGTATTGGTAGGGAAGTTCGGGAAAGAAAAGCAGCGTACAGAGAGCCGAAATACCGGCCGCCGCGACAATGCCGCCGATCAGGCCTTCGATGGTCTTGCCGGGCGAGATGGCAGGTGCAAGTTTATGTTTGCCAAAGCCGCGTCCCGCAAAATACGCGCCGGCGTCAGAGCCGAAAATGACCGCAAAAAAGAACACCAAGAGCTTTGTAGAAAGCCCGGGAAACGCGTCAAATCCGACCCGCGTTGCGATCAAAAAGCCGCCGAGGAATGCGATATAGACGACTCCCGTTATCGTCACGCCGAGGCCGATGAGCAGCTTTGAGAAATCCTTTTGAAAACGGAACGTTTCCGCAACGATAACGACTATCACTGACAGTGCCAGCGTCATCAGCAGCATTTCGGGAGCGTTTGCAGGAGCGTCGAAAATGAACGCCGTCATCAGCGCCGCCGCACCGAGATAAGCCATACCGGCGTCCGCTTTCAATTCCAGCTTTTTCGTGAGCGAGAAAAATTCGAACAGCCCCGCACTGATCGCCAGAACCGCCAGCACGACGAATATCCAAACCGTCTCCGGCAGCCACAGCGGCAGAATTATCGAGCCGATCAATATTGGCAGTGCGACAGCGGCAGTGAGCAGGCGTGTCTTCATGAAGCGGCAGCGTCTCCCTTCAGGCCGCCGTAGCGGCGGTCGCGTTTTTGATATTCCAGCAGTGCCTCAAAAATCTGCGGCCGGCGAAAATCGGGAAACAGCGTCGGTGTGACGACTATCTCGGCGTACGCGATCTGCCAGAGCAGAAAATTAGAGATACGCATCTCGCCGCTAGTGCGAATGAGCAGATCGACGTCGGGCAGCGAATGCGTGTAAAGATTGCGTTCGATGTCTTCTTCGGTCAGATGATCGATGACGTCGTTACGGCGTTCGATATCCGCGACGGCCAGCCGTGCGGCACGCACTATCTCCGCACGCCCGCCGTAGTTCAGCGCCACGCTCAGAACGGTTCCCGTATTCCCACGTGTTTTGTTGGTCGCCCACGCGATCTCTTTCTGCACGTCGGCGGCGAGGCCGTTTATGTCGCCGATGGCCTGAAAGCGGATGTTGTTGGCGTTCACCTCTTTCATCTCGCTGCGGATGTAGTGTTTCAGCATCGACATCAGCCCCGAAACCTCGGCTTTCGGCCGTTTCCAATTCTCCGTCGAGAATGCGTAAAGCGTAACTGCCTCAATGCGGAGCCGCGCGCACGTGTCGAGTATCGAACGGACGGATTCGGCTCCCTCGCGATGGCCGAAGATACGCGGCCGCCCGCGCATTTTCGCCCAGCGGCCGTTGCCGTCCATGATGACCGCGATGTGCCGCGGCAGGCGCGTTTCGTCCAACTGCGCGAGCATTTCAGCTTCGGCAGAATTCGGTTCTATCACGCCCGCAAAATTCTCTTTCATCGCTCTCGGATCTCTTGCGAAACGACGGCGTCCACATTTATGGGCCCGTAAATATGCGGATATATCTCGTTGCCGGTCGAAGGCTCGTTGACGACGCGTGACATCAGCCGTTCGGTCTCGAGCTCCAAAATGACCAGGCTCTCCGCATTACTGTAATACCGTTCTATCACTCCGTCCAACTGCTCGCGAAAGCTGCAGTGGATGAAACCCTCGGTTTCCAGGCTTGCCGCTTTGTATATCTCTGCGTTCAGGTTTTCCCAAACTTCCGGCAGAACGATGTGATATATCAGCATCCGGCAAACCTCAATATTCCACCCTCAGCAGTGTCAGCCCCTGTGCAGGAGCCGTTTTGCCCGTGAGGCGTCTGTCCCCCGTTATTATGGCTTTTTGAATTGTATCACCATCGGTTTCGCCCCGCCCGACATCGAGCAGCGTGCCCATTATCGACCGGACCATATAACGCAAAAAGCCGGTCGCCGAAATGCGAAATTCGATGATCGTCGCCTGTGCACGCTCGTCCCAACGCGAATGAACGGTGAACTCCGTGATCGTTCGGACGCGCGAATCGGCGTCTGAGCGCGCCGACGAGAACGCCGTCCAGTCGTGTTCGCCCAGAAAAAGCCGTGCTGCGTCCGTCATTCGTGCCACGTCGAGCGGCTTCGGCTCGTGTGCCGCGTAGCGACGCCAAAAAGGCGACATCACCGGAGCATTCACGACGCGATACAGATACGTCTTTCCCTTTGCCGAAAAGCGAGCGTGAAAATCGTCGGGTGCGGCCTCGCATTTCATTACCCGAATATCGCGCCACAGATTGCCGTTGATCGCCGCACGAAGTTTTTCGGGCGAGAATTTTCCGTCCGGCAGATGAACGTTAGCGACTTGGCCCTCGGCATGAACGCCCGCGTCCGTGCGTCCCGAGCCTGTCACGGAAACCTCGCCGCCGGCAAGCATCCCGATCACACGCTCAAGCTCGCCCTGTATAGTGCGGTCGTTCTCCTGCACCTGCCAGCCGTGAAAATCCGTGCCGTCGTATTGTAAAAGCAGCCTAAAATTCACTTGTGTTTGTCACAACCGCCTGCCTCAGCGGGCGGAATAGACGTTCCATTTTTGCACGTCGAGCGTCTGTTGCGCCAATTCGTCCGCATTCTTGGGAAAAACACAAACGATCCCGCGAAATACGCCAAAAACACGAAAGGCCGAACAACTTCTTTCGTATGTTTCGCGTATTTCGCGGGCAAACTCAACGTGCAGCTATCGCCGCGGCAAAGCGTGCCGGAGCGTCGGCGTTCATACGCAAATAGAGCGACGGTTCGATGAGTTCGAGCTCCATCAATGCGAATTTGCCGTCATCGTGGCGGACGAGATCGACGCGTGCATAAAGCAGATCTTCGTCAAAATGTTCCAGCACGTCCGCGGCGGCCGCACGCATCTCTGTGCCAGCGTCGATCTCGGTAATGATGCCGCCGTGTTCTTCCTGCACTCGAAAATCCTCGGGCTTCGGCCGTTTGACGATCGCGTGGCTGTATTCGCCGTTGAAATAGAACAGCGAATATTCGCCCTCATCGAGTATCGACGGCACAAAAGGCTGAACGAGAAATTCGCGTTCCCCAAATATGGAAGCAAGCGATGCATCAAACTCACGCAGCCTGTAAGTAAAGGTAGCCGTTGCACTTACGGTCGGCTTAATGATCACCTCGTCCGTCGAAAGCTCATCGAGCCAGCGTGTAAATGACGCGTCGTCGTAATGCTGACGCCACATCGTCGGCACGATGCGGACGCCTTTTCCCGCGAGGTCGCGAAGGTAAGTTTTGTCCAGATTCCAGCGTACGATCTTGAGCGGATTGTGCAGCGTGGTTCGGCTTTCGATGTCTTCGAGTGCGGCGATAAATTCCTGCGGATATTTTTGATAATCCCACGGTGTGCGAATTATCACGGCGTCAAACTCGCTCCACGCAACCGCCGTCTGCCGCCAAGAGAGAATGTCCGTGCGTATGCCGAACTCGGCGAGATGCGGCACGGCGAGGTCGTCATCCGAGACGTAGCCCGCGAGGTCGTCCATCGAGAGAAAACAGATACGGCGGGTCATTTTGCAGCGTTGCGGCTGCCGGGCTTAGTTGCCTCGATCCCGGCGGCGCACATCGGACATTCGTCGGCGGAATAGCCGGGGACTTTCAGGCTGACCAGCGAAACGAATGGCACGCCGACGTCCGCGGTTCCGTTCGAGCGGTCGATTATCGACGCGGCCGAGACCGCACGGCCGCCCTCGGCCGCAAGCGCCGCGATGCACTCGCGGGTCGAGCCGCCTGTGGTGATCACGTCCTCGACCACAAGCACGCGCTCGCCATCTTTCATCGTGAAACCGCGACGCAATGTCATCTCGCCGTTCTGGCGTTCGGTCCAAATGAAGCGTTTTCCAAGGGCGAGAGCCGTTGCAAAACCTATCACCAGCCCGCCGATAGCTGGCGAAGCGACCGTGTCGAAGTCGTTCGCGTCAAAATGTTTCGCTATCTCGCGGCCGAAATGTGCCGCGTCCTCAGGCTCCTGCAGTGCCAGTGCGCACTGCAGATATTTCGGGCTGTGGAGCCCGCTCGACAGCACAAAATGCCCGTCCAGCAGCGCCCCTTTTTCCATAAAATGCCGCAATATCAGTTCATCCATCTTGCTTTTGAGACGCCTCGTAAATTAAATTCCGAGGCGAACTTTGCTAAACTTTCTCACGTGCCACCGTATCCTAACCTAATTTCAGAATCATTGCTAATCAGCGAGACCGTGACGCTGCTTCGCTCGTTCGGCGGGCGTGCGTCGGCGGTCAGTGTGGTCGATTTTGTGATGAAGATACGGCGGCCCGACCGTGAACTTGCGATCTCGCTCGCCGAGGAACTCATATCGGCCGATCCTCGGCTGCAGCTGAACGGTGAATACGTCGAGCTCGTTTCTGACGGCAGTGAGGAAAGGGAACTGGCGGAAACGGAATTCGTGGTTTTCGACCTGGAAACGACGGGCTCGAAAACGCCGCCGTCGCGCATTACCGAGATCGGTGCTTATAAGGTCCTGGGCGGTGAGGTCATCGACAAATTTCATACGCTGGTGAATCCGGAAATGCACATTCCGGAGTTCATCACGCGGCTGACACGCATCAGCGACGAAATGGTTCGCGAAGCCCCGCTGTTCGCAGACGTCGTTGACGATTTCCTTCAGTTCATCGGCGACGCCGTGCTGGTGGCGCACAATTCCGGCTTTGACATGCGGTTCCTCAATTACGAGATCGGCCGTGTTTTCGCGGGGCATCGGCTGCGGAACCAGTGTCTGTGCACGGTGCAGCTTTCGCGGCGTCTGATCACGGACATTCCCAATCACAAACTGAAAACCGTCGCCGAATATTACTGCCTCGATCTGGTCGATCATCACCGAGCGGCGGCGGACGCCTATGCGACGGCGCACATCTTTATCGATCTTGTTTCGCGTCTGCACGACCAAGGCATCAGCAACGTCGCCGCCGCCTGCGACTACGCGTCACGAAAGAATTTCTATGCACGAAGACCACGTTCCAACCCCTTCGAATAAGCAGGGCCTCGACATTCGTTCGACGCCGCGGGAAGAAATGAACCTTTTCCCGCTCGATACGTTCGAATACGAATATCCCGGCCGCGAGATCCTGATAGATTTCGAGATGCCGGAATTCACCGCGATATGCCCGTTTTCGGATTTTCCCGATTTCGGCACGATCCGCATCAAATATGTGCCGGACAAGCTCTGCGTAGAACTCAAGAGCCTGAAACTCTACATCAACTCATTCCGCGATGTGAAGATCTTTCACGAACACGTCGTAAATCTGATACTTGATGATTTCGTCGCGGCCTGCGATCCCGTGCGTGCCGAGGTCATCGGCGACTACAACGTGCGCGGCAATATAAAGACCGTGGTTACTGCGAATTACGAAAGGAAAGATTAGTGTCCTGCGGCGGAAAGCTGCTGCGAACCGTTCGGCAGCGACCTGCTGCAAGCGCGGTCAACCAGGCTGACGACCTCGGTTTCGACCGCGTCGGGTTTCTTGGCATGGATATTCGCTATCTCTGTGACGACCAGGACCTTGGCGCGTTCGAGCATATTCTGCTCGCGGAATGACAGCGATTTTTCGCGGCTGAGCAGAGCGAGCTTCTTGAATACGTCGGCCGCTGCAAAGACATCGCCGGACTGCAGCTTGCCCGTGAATTCGCGAATTCGCACCTTCCAGTCGCGGCTTGCGGGTTCTATGCTGTCCGCAAGCGCGCCCATCAGGCGTTTGCATTGCGAGCGGTTTATCAGCGGCCGCAGGCCCACGCTATCGACATTGTCGGCGGGAATGAAGATGAGCGAGTCGTCCTTGAGCACACGCAGCGCAAAAACACTGCATTCGCAGCCGCCGACCTCGCGAAGCTCTTTCCGCTCAACAAGGCAAACGCCCTGATTCGGGTATGCGACCTTTTGTCCGATGGTTAGCTGCATCGCTTTTTCATCCGCCCACGTGGCGCCGACGTGGAAGCTGCCAACCCGTTGCGGGCGGCGCCGAATTCAAACCAAGATCTCAACGAGCTGATCTGTAGGAATGTAAACAGTATAGCGCACTTATTCGCGGTTGGGGAAGAAAAAAAGGAGACAGGGAGACGCGGAGACGAGGAGATGTCTTGCTCTGCGATCCCGGCGGCCTCTGCGTTACAGGAACTTCTAAGCCGGGAGTTCTATCGAGAACGTCGAGCCGTGGCCGAGTTTTGACGCGAGCGTTACTTCGCCGCCATGCAGCCTTGCCAGGTGTTTTACGATGGAAAGCCCAAGTCCCGTCCCGCCGACGTCGCTCGTGCGCGCACGGTCCGCGCGGTAAAAGCGTTCGAATATGCGTTGTGCGTGTTCGGGCAGCACGCCTTCGCCCGTATCGCTGACGGATATTATGTCGCGGCCGTTCTCAATGCGGTGAGACACGGTAACGGTGCCGCCTTCGCGGTTGAATTTGATGGCGTTGTCGATCAGGTTGACGAGCATCTGCTCGAGCCTGATCGGATCCGCAAAAACCGAAACGTCTGATGAAACCTCGTTCTTCAGTTTGACCTTCCTTTCGGCGGCCCGATTTGCGAGCGAATTCATCACATCCTGCGCCTCGATGGCCAATTTCACCTCGCGGATGTCCATCGTCACGTTGCCCGATTCGATCATCGAAAGCTCCGAGATATCCGAGATCAGGCTGCGCATACGCTCGGCGTTGCGGCGGATCACGCTGAGGAAACGCGTGCAGTTCTCGCGATCCTCGATGCCGCCGTTCTCAAGCGTTTCGACGAATGCGAGGATCGACGTCAGCGGCGTGCGCAGCTCGTGCGAGATGTTCGACAGGAATTCCTGACGGATCGTCTCCAGACGGTCGATCTGCGTCGTTTCGTAGAAAAATCCTATGGCGCATGCGTGGCCGTTTATGTCGATGGGGGCGATGTGGATATCGAAATTCCGCTTTTCCATCGCCGCAAGTTCCAGACGCACATCGCTCGAAACCTGCGTCGTTATCGCTTTCCTAAAAGCTTCGTGCAGGTCCGGGTCGCGTATCACCTCGCTCAAACGTCGGTTCTCAAGCTCCAGCCCGGCACGTGCGAACGTGACGGCCGCGGGAATGTTGCAGTGCGAGATGCGCATGTTGCGGTCAACGACGATCACGCATTCGCGGGCCGCGTCAAGCAGCCGCTGAAGTATGATCGGCGTGTCCGCCTGAGCAGCGGTTCGCGGTGGGAATGATGTTGAGAGCATCTCGTTCATTTCGTACCGATAAATCTGTATCCGACACCGACGACCGTTTCGATGCAGTTGCCGCAGTCGCCGAGCTTTTGCCGCAAACGGCGAATGTGGACGTCCAGCGTTCGCGTGTCGCCGAAGTAGCTGTATCCCCAGACGTTGTCCAGCAGCTGCTGACGCGACGCGACGCGGCCGGAATTCTGTATCAGATGTTCTAACAATGCGAATTCCTTACGCGTCAGTTTTACGCCTTCGCCGGTGCAAGTCACACGCATATCCGCAAAATCGATATGCATCATGCCGTCGTCGTATGTCGGCGATGTCTCGCTCTCCGACCGCCGCAGAACGGCACGCACGCGTGCTATCACCTCTTTGATCGAGAAAGGCTTTACAACGTAATCGTCCGCACCCGATTCCAGCCCGAGTATCTTGTCACCCTCCGCCGCTTTCGCCGTGATCATGATGATCGGCGTTCTTTCCGTCTGCGATTCGCGGCGCAGCCGGCGGCAAAGCTCCATTCCCGTCATTCCGGGCAGCATCAGATCGAGCAAAACAAGAGCCGGCGGCTGCTTTTCGTCCAAGGCGAGGCGTAGCCCTTTCTCGCCCGATTCGGCAATGACGGGGCGAAAACCTTCGCGTCTGAGGTTGTAATGCAAACTTTCGGCGATGTCTGCATCGTCCTCAACGATCAGAATGGTCTGCTGCATATATTTTTAACTTTTTCTAAAACCTTAGCCCTCGTAGGCTAAAGATTATGTCGCAGCACTTACTTGAATATTAACGGAATGTTACAAGGAGGTTAAATCTTAATACTTTGGTTCAGGAAAGAGATGTGCGCGAATGGAGTATCTCGCGAAATTCCGCCGCCGCCTGTTCCGGTCCGAGCCCGATGAACGCGGCGGACGGCCGAATGGCATCGCCGAGCGGGCCGGAGATATTCACGCCCGTATCGGCGACGAGCTTGTACATGTCTGAAGTTTCGTAATCCTGTACGTGAATATCACGCAGCCTTGCCGCCAGCACGGCCGGAGCTTCGTCGTTTTTCGCCGCTGCCCAGACAAGGTGATGCGGCGTTACGACGATAGATGTGACCACCGTTTCCGTGCTCGAACGAAAAAAGCCCTTCTTTTCTTTGGTCGAAACGGTCTCGAAACAGTGTTCGGCGGCTGCCTCAACATCATCAAGTCCGTGTTTTTCTGCGTATTTCCTGATCGCGGTCGCGGCATCTCCCGTAAATTCCGCAAACCCGCAGCGGCGTGTTGTTCTGGTGTAGTCGGACATATTCATTTCAGTTCGCCAATTTGGGCGGGTCACCCCGTCACCTTAGTGCCATTCGCTCGTCCGGATGCAGGGCATCGTTTCATAGTCTACTCCGGGATCCCGACTCGTCTGACCAATTCCTTAGATCGCGGGTCGTCTCGCAACTCAGTCCATTTTAGCCTGCTCAACTTTTCGCACCAGATCGTCAAATCGCGGATCGTCTCGCAGACCGTCCCAGGTGGAATTCACTTTGAGTGTCGGCACCCGCGACGAACGTTCAGCGATCTCTTTTTCCATATAGGCAAACGCTTTGTCCTTTTCGCCTAGGGCGGCGTAGGCGATAGCAAGAGCCGAATTCGATACATAGCGTCGGACTGATTCCTCCTGCAATTCGCCGAGCAGTTTAGCTGCCTCGCCGCGCTCACCCACTTTCACCAGCGAAATGATGAGCATGGCTTTAATGAACGAAGTTTCATTTAACGACAGAGCTTTTCTATATGCCGCCACAGCTTCCGCGTATTGCCCGTTGGCGTGATATGCCCGCCCAAGGTACCAATGGCCGACCGAGAAGTTCTCGTCGAGCGCGATAACCTTCTTGATCTGTGCGATCGCTTCGTCGTATCGTCTGGCATTTGTCAGGACGTTGCCCAGATCAGCTCCGATGATCAGCGAGAACGGGTCAAGCTCTTCGGCACGTTTGCCGGCGGCAATTGCTTCGTCAAATCTGCCCATTATGCTCAGGCATTCGATCGCAAATTGCTGATGCGCCGTCGCGTAATTCGGGTCGAGTTCGATGGCACGGCGAAATTCCTTTTCGGCGGCAGGCGGGTTCCAAGCAAAGAGAGAATAGTAAATACCGAGAGCAACGTGCGTTTGCGCCAACGAATCATCGAGCTCGATCGCCCGCAGAGCCGCAGCCTTCGCCTTTGGCATCGCTTCGAGCGGCGATGCGACACTGTAATTCGGAAACAGCACGTAGCTTTCCGCCAAACCCGAATAGGCAAGCGCGAATTTCGGGTCTTTTTCGATCGCCCGGTTGAAAAACTCGACCGCCTGTTTCAGCGATTCTCTCGTGCGCTTGTTCCAATGGAAACGGCCCTGCAGATAGAGCTGATAGGCTTCGTTGTTGTCGGTGTATTTCTTCGCGAGTTTTTGCTCGCTTTCGCCCGACAGTTTTAGCTGCAGTTTGCTGACGATCTCGGCTACGATCTCGCGTTGGGTGGTCAGCAATTCCGAAAGTTTCCGTTCATACTGCTCGCCCCACAGCGATTTGGCGTTTCGAGCATCAACGAGATTGACGCTGATGGTCAAGTTATCACCGCGTTGCGTGATGCGTCCCGTCATCACAGAATCAACACCCAACTCCTTCGCGACGGTCTGCGGATCGGTTTCCTTGCCTTTGTAACGAAAGACGGAACTCGTCGGGCTGACCCGCAGATCGGGAATTTGCGAGAGGCGATAGATCACCGATTCCGCCAAACCGTCAGACAAATAATCCGTGTCAGCATCCGAATTCCGATTCTCAAACGGCATTACCGCGATGGAACTGATATGGGTCGAACCCGATGCCGAAAAATATCGATATCCAAGAAAACCGCCAACGAGAACGAGAACAGCCACAACCAAAGCGGCCAGCGGCTTCGCCCGCCTGTCAGAACCACCTGCGGCGGTTGTCGGGCTTGTCCGCAACACTGGCACGTCGTCTGTGCCAGAACCGGGTGGTTGAAGAACAGCCGTCTTCACGTCTGTCTCGTCTGTAGCTCCAATCAAACCACCCGCTACCGCAGGTGGTGCCGACAAGATCGCCGTCGCCGGTTCATCGCCCAAACCGGAGCCGCTCGCCGGGCCTTCGAGCAGCGCATTGCCGTCGTCGAGACAATACAGCAAGGTGTCGTCGTAATAATCCCGTCTGCATTCAGGGCAGCGTTTCATAATTTTACTTGGCGAATGGCACCATTCGGGACTTGAGCATTTTTCGATCCCGGGTCAACAATGGAATGTTTTCAACAACACTGGTCGCCGCGATGATCTCGTCAGCCGGATCAGAACGAAAATCTAATGCAACGCTCTGCCGGGCTATCTGGACTGATATCGGCAAGACCGTCAGATATCGTAATGCACGGCGAAATGCGGCGCCGTCCATATCGAGTTCGAGTCGCCCATGTTGAATGAGTTTCGCGAGTTCCCACAAAACGATGTCAGAGATAAACAACCTCTCCCTTTCGATGAGAATCGCCTCGGCTGATCTCAGTTCGTCGTTGATGGCGGCGACAAGAATGTGCGTATCAAGATTCAGCATCCCATTTGATCCCGGTTGAGAAAATGTCGCCGTGTATCTTGATCTGCCCTTTCATCGAGCCAATGAGACCGGCGTTGTCGACCTCACGGATCGGTATTACCTTCGCCACCGGCTTGCCCCGCTTTTCGACAACGATGCCCTCGGCGCCGAGCGTATCGAATATCTGCAAACACTTAGCTTTGAATTCGCTCGCGCTTATGGTTTTTATTTTCTGTTTCATGACACCTCGATTCTAACAGATGACCAGTCAGATGACCAGTTATTTAGAGCTGTTGCCCAACTTCTATTCCGGCAAACCCATTCGTTTCAGCAAGGCCGCGAATCGCGGATCGTCGCGGAGGTCATCGAATAGCGGATCGACCTTCATTCGTGCCATATCCTGTTTTCTGGTAAAACCTATGTCTAATGCGGCGAAAGCCTTGTCCTTTTCGCCTAACGCACCATAGATCATTGCGGCCGATTGGGCCGAGAACTCAGGATCCGATCTGTATTTATTGAGTATCGCTTCAGCTTCACTCCGTCGTCCGCTTTTCGCATAGGCATATCCACGAAAACGAGCCAATAATCGCTGAGAGACCTCGTCTATCGGAGCTGACTCCATAAGCTCGATCGCCTCGGCAAATTTCTGATTCACAGTGTAAGCGTATGCGAGCCAAAAGCGTCCTGAGATGAAGTTAGGGTCGAGGTCGAATGTCCTCTTGGCTTGGTCGAGCCCCAATTGGCTTTGCCTGTCAAAGAGATAAGCTCCGCCGAGGTTTGCCTGCATTATCAATGACATGGGCTCCAGGTCCACGGCCATCTTGATCTCTCGAACCGCATCGCCGGTGCGGCCGACGGACTGTAGGTAGAGCCCGTAAAAGTAATGCGCGCTTGCATTGTTAGGGTCGATCTCGAGTGCCTTCTTTAGCGCCCGCTCAGCTTCCGGCCACTTCCATTCTAATCGGAAAGCTGTTCCCATCGCCGAATGAGCTTCAGCCAAATTCGGGTCTATCTCGCCGGCCCTGACAGCCGCATTCTTTGCTCTGGAGATCCCCTCTTCGTAGGAAACAGGAAGGAATGAGTTTCCGATCCCGCTGCTATACGCATAGCTCATACCAACATAGGCCAGGGCAAAGTCGGGGTCGAGTTTTATAGCCTGCTCGTAATATTCAATAGCTTTTAGAAGGTCGTCTTTCGATCGTCTGGCCAGGTGATACTGGCCTCTGAGATAGAGCTGATAGGCTTCGTCATTATTGGTGTATTTCTTGGCCAGCTTTTGCTCGCTTTCTCCCGACAGCTGCAATTGCAGCTTTTGCGTAATTGTCGTTGCTATCTCACGTTGCGTTGCGAGAAGATCGGTCATTTTGCGATCGTACTGTTCGGCCCATATCAATTTCTTAGTACGAGAATCGATCAATTGCACACTTATCGAAAGGTCATCGCCGCGTTGTGACAACCGGCCCGACATGACCGCATCGACATCAAGCTCCTCAGCTATCCGGGCAACGTCCGTCGCTGACCCCTTGTATCTCATTACCGAGCTCGTCGGGCTGACCTTCAAATTCGGCAACTGAGCAAGCCGATAAATAAGCGAATCAGCCAATCCATCCGATAGATACTCCGTATCGCCGCTCCCGCTCCGGTTCTCAAAAGGCAGCACCGCAATAGAATTGATCTGCCCGCCGCCGCTCTGATTGAAATACCGATACCCAAAGAAACCACCGAGCAAGAGGACAACCACAGCCAACGCCGCGATCAGCGGCTTCGCCCGCCTGTCAGAACCACCTGCGGCGGTTGCCGGGCTTGTCCGCAACACTGGCACGTCGTCTGTGCCAGAACCGGGTGGTTGAAGGATAGCCGTTTTCACGTCTGTCTCGTCTGTAGCTCCAGTCAAACCACCCGCTACCGCAGGTGGTTCCGACAAGATCGCGGTCTGCGGCTCAACGCCGAACTGGCCGCCCGCTGACGCAGGCGGTTCTGACCTGCCGGTTGCCGGGCCGTAGAGCAGCTCTGCTCCGTCATCGAGACAGAACATCATTGAGGCGTCGTATTCTCTTCCGCATTGCGGGCATCGTTTCATAGTCTTTTGGGGGCCTTTATTGCCCACGGCCCCGGGTTCAACGTTAGGCCGGTAATTTTGCCGCCATTTTCATCAAATCGCAAAACCTCGCGACCCGGCGATTCGACAATGAAGAGTCCGTTCTCAGCCGGTGTGATCGAGTACGTCTTATCCTTGTCGAAATACATCCTGCCGTTGCCGTCGAATTTGGCAGATAGCGAGTCATTGTCGGTGCTTACGGTGAGTTTTCCGCCGCCGTAGAATTCATAACTGCCCGCAAGTTTTTGCAGGGCTTCCGGCCGCGGCTTTGTGGTCAGTGGTTTTGGGCGTTCGGGGATGGCAGGTACACTGGCGAGGATCGCGTCCCATGCAACTTCTGAGGCGATCACGCCAAGGTCCGTCGGGTCGAGCGATGGATTTTCTATCTCATCGGTCGTAACCGCGTAGAGAATGTCCCCATCGCGTGATGTCGCAAACGGCTGGATCGCACGACTCATTGATGTGTGAACCTGAGTCGCGAGACGCTGCAGCGACCAGAAGGGTAGTTTTTGGTTCGTAACGACGAGCGTGATGGTGGTGTTTGGCGTCGGCCCGCCGGTCTCCGCAGACGCTTGTTTGATCGGAGGGAAGTTTTTCAGTCTATCGGCGATAGACTGACAGTTTTGACCGGGATCGTTTCGACCGCATCGGACGACCTTACCGCTTCGATCGACGACCGAGCCGAGAGCATTTACGATAGTAAAAACGCCGATCTTTGTCGGCCCGACCGTGCGAAATGCTCCGCCTTGCCCTGAATGCGGCCACGAGGCGTAATTCTCAGCACCGTCGCCCCGATGAAAATACACGCCCTGCATCGCAAACCGTCCGGCACCGCGTGCTCCGAGCGGAAACCAATTTGGTTCCGCACTTCGCACTGCAGCGGCTCCGAGCACGTCATCCGGCGTGATGCGGCTGAACCGCCGCCCGCCGACATCGAAAATGATCGCCCCTACAACTCCGGGAATGTAGTCGATCTCTTCGGCACGCATTCGCTTTAGCTCGTTAGCAACGCCTGTTGCCGCAGACAGTCCGTACCACGAACCACCTGAGAACACGACCGCCTGCACCATCGACCGTTCGTAGGCGTTTTGCAATATCTCCGCGTTAACCTCGCCCGGAGCACCGCCGCGCATATCGACCGCGCCTTTTACGCCCTTGGGAAAGTAAAAGACCGTAGTGCCTGTCGGCCCTTCATCGTATTCCGCCACGCCGACAAGCATGTTCGGAAAATCAAATTTAAGACTCGGCCCTTTCTTGTCCGTCTTCGGGGTCGGCAACATTTGCGCAGGAATGCTCTGCAGGCTTCCAAGGCATCCGGAACCAACAACCAATATGACGAACAGTTTTAGTAAATGTCGTGAATCGTTTTCCATAAACCCCCTATTCCGGCAGATTCATCCGTTTCAGCAGATCCTCATATCGCGGGTCGTCGCGGATCGGGTCAAACGTCGGTCCGAGTCTGAACCTGGGCAAGTCCGTCTCCCTTGCTTGAAATGCTTTTTCCAGCCACTCAAAGGTTTTTTCTTTGTCCCCAAGTTCAATATAAATGCGGGCAATACTAGTTGCCGCACCGTTATTGCCCTTGGCAAAATCTTCTTCCAGTGTCTTAATCACCGCGAGCGCTTCATCCCGCCTTCCCAACTGGGCATATGCCCGACCCAAGATGCCTACACCGACGACTGGGATATCACGGGCCTTTTCCGCTGCTGCCAGAGCCTCAGCCGGACGCTTCTGGTCGAGATATATCTCTGCAAAAGTCACGTGCACGGCGATATAGTTCGGATCAATTTCAATGATCTTGTTGTTTTGCTCGAGCGCCGTCTGGTAATCTCCCCTTTCCCGATAAAACCCCGCGACATTACTGAGGATAACCGCTGACAACGGGTCGATCTCATTCGCCCGCTTGATCTCTGCGAGAGCCTCATCTTTTCGCCCGAGCGTATTTAGTAATCGTGCATACCACTGCCGTGCGGTTGCATAATTTGGGTTAAGCTCTATCGACCGTTTATAGGCAGTTTCCGCCTCAGCCCAGTTCCATTGCAGGGCATTGACCAGCCCCAAAGTCGCATATGCCTCACCCAGCGAATCATCGATCTCAAGTGCTTTAGCAGCGTAGGCTTTTGCTCGCGGAAGGGATTCTTTGACGGACAAACCGGGGAAATTGCCGGCAATTCCATAACTATCGGCAAGACCGACATACGCCAGTGCATAATTAGGGTCCTTTTGTACTGCGAGATCGAATTGCTCGATAGCTTTCTTGAGGTTTTCTGGGTCACGTTTATTCCAGTAATAACGTCCTTTCAAATACGCTTGGTACGCTTCGGGACTTGCCGTTCCCGATTTGATTACTTTCGCTTCGTCTGCGCCGGAAAGTTTTGATTTGAGTTTGGTCGAAACATCTCGGGCGATCTCGCTTTGCAGCGTGACAAGGTCGGATTGCTTTCGGTTGTAGCTTTCCGTCCACAGCACTTTGTCGTTCTGGACATCAACCAACTCCAACGAAAGCGTCAACTGTTCGCCACGCTGAACCACGCGACCACTTAAGATCGCCTCGACATTAAGCTCTTTGCCGATAGTTTTGAGGTCGGTATCTTTGCCTTTGTAACGAAAGACCGTCGCACGCGGTTTGACGTTCAAATTCGGCAGCTCGGACAGACTCTTGATCAGCGTCTCGGTCATCCCGTCCGAGAGATATTCGAACTCTTCATTCTTGCTCTCATTCACGAACGGCATCACAGCAATGGAATTGATCTGCCCGCCGCCGCTCTGATTGAAATACCGATACCCAAAGAAACCACCGAGCAAAACAGCAATAGCGACCACCGAGGCAATTAGCGGCTTTGCCGCTTTATTTGCGGAGAAGCTTTGCTTCTCCGGAACCGCGCCGAAAGATTCCCGAGGCTCCGCCTCCGCTCCTCGCGGAAACACAGCAGTCTGTTCCGTAGTATGAATCTGCGCGCGAGTCGGAGCCTCGCTTGGTGGAGCCGTCGAGTGCAAGATCGCCGTCTGCGGCTCATCGAACTGGCCGCCCGCTGACGCAGGCAGTTCTGACCTATTCGCCGGGCCATACAGCAGCTCCGTTCCGTCATCGAGACAGAACATCATCGTATTGTCGTACTCGCGGCCGCATTGAGGGCATCGTTTCATATTTATTTCGCGGCAGTTGTGGTCGAATTACGGAACGAGTTCATCTCATTCCTCCGGATGCAGGTAGAATACCTTGCTGACGATCTTCCATTCGCCGTCAGCCTTGAGCAGCGTGAACATATCGGTAAACCGGTGTCCGCCCCAGTTATGGCATTCGACGCGTGCGGTGGCGATGGTCTCGCAAATATCTACCGCGGAAATGTCGGCCTTCAGTTCGGTTGCCGGCCCGTTCTCGTCGATCCAGCCGAAGAGCCCTTCGATCGGCCCTGCGATCAGGTCGGGACCCAAGTAGCCGTGAATCGTCGCCCCGTCGTGGAACGCCGGCCTCATATCGCTGCTCTTTCCGGAGATGCCGCCGCTGATGTAGGTGTTGAGTGTATGAACGATCGCTTCGCGGTCGCCGCTTTGTGAGGTTGCGTAGGTCATAATTCGGTTCTCTCCTGTTCTTGAGTTTCTGCGGGAAGATGGTTGTATATCTATAAAATTAAACGAGAAAACAGCACAAAAGGGGTCATACAAAGCAAAAAAATGCGCGTGCGGCATCAGGCCCCACGCGCATATCTGTTCGACCGTAAGAGTGCTTACGGCTCGATCACGTAATCCGGCCAGCACGAGGTCGGATTCAGATAAAGTTCAAGGAACTCCATCGCAAAACGGTTCGCCGCCGGGTTCGAGAACGACGGTGCGTTCGGATCGAGTATCTTGCCGATCTGATCCAGCGTCGCTTCGAGGTGGATCTTCGTCGTGCGGTCGGTCGTTTTCGGCAGAGCAGCGTTGATCTCGCTGACCAGCTCGCGAAGCTCTGCACGATAGAACGCACGCTCGTCGCCGCTCGATATGAACATCGCCTGGAAACCTGCCGGGACGTTCGCCGGTGCTGTCGGCGGCGGGCCGGTGATCTTGTTATTTGCGATATCAAGATACGACCGCTGGAGATTACGCCTGTAAGCGTCGATCACAGGTGCGTCCGTTTTCAGCTCGGACCACACACCGCCGCGGACGTCCGCCAGAAAATCCGCCGGATGATATGCCGACGGGCCGTCGAGTGCGTTCTGTTCGATCATGCGTGCGAAACGCGGGCTCGAGAGCAGATTGTTCAGCACGCTGTTCTGTGCGTTGCGTACGCGGTTCAGTGCGCCGATGGGCTCGATACGGCGGAGGATGTCCTTGTCGATCGCCCAATCGGGACGCGAAAACGCGTTGTCGTTCAGGAACTTGACGGCCTGTGCCTGCCGTGCACGCGGGATCATTGTGAACCGCACGCCCGTTTGGCCGATGTGTCTCTGCTGCGAATCGAAACCGCCGACGATCGCCGCGACGTGATTCAGTTCGAGCACCCATTGGCCGAGCATGCGGCCGTAGAGTTCGGACAGGTCGGAATACGGCTGGCCTGCCTGCGTGGTCGTCGCGGGAACGAGCAGTTTTGCCACGCGGCGAAGATTTGCGATGCCGAGCGTCGTCGAAGCGATGGCATCAGCGTCGCCAACCGCCTCGGTCAATTCGCCCGGGTCGCTGCCCGCCGAGCCTTGCGTTGAGAAACGGAACCACGGCGTTTCATCCTGTTGACGTGCCCAACTGTCTAGCGTCGGCAGTTCCTGGTCGGACGTTTTGGCGGTCGGAATGGGTTTGTAGCCCCACATCGTCGCCCATACGTCATACGGCCCGATGCCCGGAACGAGGTCTTCCACCGCGATCTTGTCCTCAGGCTGTGCGACATAGTTGAAACGCGAATAATCCATCAGCGTCGCGACGTGGCCCATCTTCTTAACCCATTCGCGGTCGCGGACCTTGTCCTGCGGATACAGCGAGCTCGCCTTCATGTTGTGCTGGAAACCGAGCGTGTGGCCCACCTCGTGAGCAACGACGTATTCGACCAGCGTGCCCATCAGATCATCGGGCATCGGCAGCTTGTGTACACGCGGATCGAGCGGGCCGACCTGCGTGAAATACCACGAACGCTGCAGGTTCATGATGTTGTGATACATCTGAATGTCGGATTCCAGGATCTCGCCGGTTCGCGGGTCGTTGATATGCGGCCCCGAAGCGTTCTCGATGGTCGAGGGCAGCCAGCGGATCACTGAATAGCGAGCATCTTCCGGATCGAATTCCGGGTCTTCGGCTTTCGTCGGCTGCAGCTTCGCGATGATGGCGTTCTTAAAGCCCGCCGCCTCAAATGCCTTCTGCCATTTCTCTACGCCGCGTATCGTGAACGGCACCAGCCATTTCGGCGTCGCACGATCGACGTAGTAAACAATGGGCTTCACCGGCTCGGAAAGAGCGGCGTTCGGGTCCTTCTTTTCCAGACGCCAGCGTGTGATGAAACGACGCTGCTGAGCACGATGCTCGGGGCGGCCGAAATCCATTTGCGATACCGAAAAATAACCGACACGCTCGTCAAAAAGCCGCGGCATCATCGGATTTTCCGGCAGTTTGACCATGCTGTAGTGCAGCACGACGGTCGCGCTTCCCGGCGGCATTCCCGAACCGCCAAAGCCGCCCTGCTGCTGTGCGGGAGCACCCGCGGGCGAAGGCTGACGCACATACGTATGCGATGCCTGGGCTTCGATATTCTCGGGGAATGTGGAGATGCGTTCGACAAAGCTGCGTGTCGTGTCCATCGTTGTCGCGTTCAGACGCTGGCGTGCGCTGAATTCGAAAACGTCGGTCGTGAACAGCTTGCCGACATCGATGACCGCGGTGTCGTTGTTCGGGCCGTAGGCGGCGACAGGGAACGACATCAGAATGGTCTCATTCTTCGAATTTGCGACCGCCTCGGCGATCGGCAGCGTGGGATCTGCAACGATGCTGTAGTTCACGTCGCGCAGCAGCACCTTATTGTCGCTGAGCTCCCAGCGGACAACACGTCGTCCGAGTGCCTGTCCGCCGTAGCCGACGCCGAGCGTCGTGCGGGCGATCTGCGTCACCCAAAGGAACTCTTTGCCCATCTGTGATTTCGGGATCTCATAATAATACTTGTCCTTTATCTGATGGACCGAAAAAATGCCCTTCTTTGTCTTGGCATCGCTCGTGATCACCTTGTCATAGGGCTGCGGGTCCTGCGAAGCGGCTGCGGCTCCAGCT
Organism: Acidobacteriota bacterium; assembly: GCA_019639155.1. Lineage (GTDB taxonomy): Bacteria > Acidobacteriota > Blastocatellia > Pyrinomonadales > Pyrinomonadaceae > OLB17. The sequence continues at coordinate 100,075 of JAHBSJ010000003.1, forward strand.
CCGCCCGGCATTCCGGGCCTCATTCCTCCGCCCGGGCCGCCGGTCGGCGGTCCGGTCGGGCCCGGCGATGGTGCGGGCGACGGAGCCGGCGAAGGTGCCGGCGTCGGGGTCTGCGCGGGCAATGACCCTGCGACCATCGAAAAGACGAACGCTAGCGTCAAGCCGCGTCCTGCGGTCTTAAACATCTGATTTCCTCCGGTTGTTTTGTGAATAGCGGTTTAACGTCAGTTAGCGAAAATTCCGTTGGGGCGTTCTTTCAAAGAGGGGGACGCACCTGCGGGTCGGCTTTACTGAATCTACGGTCTTTATAGCACTCGAAAAATTCGATTGCAACGAAAACAGCACTTATACGCAGTTCGGCTCTGTAAAGTTTTGTCAACAAAAATGGGCACTTTGCGGTATGAGGTCAGGGCATTCTTGATAAGCGGCGAATCACCGCGGTTCCTGCTTTGTCGGGAATGAGTACCAGATTCTCGGGTTTGTCCGCGAAGAACTCATCAACTGCCTTTTCTGCGCCGTCCCACACGAGGCTTGCGTAATCGTGAATTATCAGCCAGCCGCCGGGCACAAGCCGCGGATAAAAATACTCAAGCGCGGCCTTCATCGGCGCGTACAGATCGCAGTCAAGATGAACAAGACAAAATCGCGGGTCGCCCTCGACCTTTGCAAGCGAATCCGGGAAATAGCCCGCTACGAAAACCGTGTTCTCTTCGCCTACCAGACGTTTCACGCGGTCCAGCGACGTATTTGAGAACGCCGTTGGTGCCGCAGCGTCAACGCCCTCGAGATCGCGTTGGTCAAAGCCTTCGTATGTGTCGAAAAGATATGCTGTCGTGCCGAGCCGCCGCGCCAATTTCGCCAGCAAAAACGCCGAATTCCCGCGAAAAACGCCAAGTTCGGCGACATCGCCCGAGATGCCTTCTTTCAATATCTGATCGCAGCTGAGGTTCAGAAAATGATACCGCGGCATATCGCCGGCGTTGTTCGGATTGCCGCTCAGCCATTTGCCCGAATCCGCGGGATCGAAAAGCCCGCCGCGTTCGCGGTACTTCGGCAGATGCGTGACGTATCGCTCCGGAGCGTGCGTCAGCGAGAAAGACCGCGGCAGCAGCCGAATGAGCCGAGTGCGAAATGGGATCGTGCGTATCGCGATCTTTGCGTATCGCCACGCTTTCCCGGGCTCGCGAAACGCCCTGCCGATCTGCGAAATTAGGCTCATCAGATAATGCTAGACCGCGAATTCCGCGATCACCGGAGCGTGGTCGCTCGGTTTTTCCAGCCCGCGTGTCGAGGTGTCGATCACGCACGACGTGCATTTCGCGGTCAGGCCGGGCGACGTCCAGATGTAGTCGATACGCAGGCCCTGATTTTTCTGCCAGGCGCCCTCGCGGTAATTCCACCACGAGAACTGCTTCGCGTCGCCGTTCTTTACGCGAAACGCGTCGTCAAAGCCCCATTGCTTCACATAGTGCATCGCCGCTCGTTCCGGCAGCGTAAAATGCAGCTTGCCCTGCCAATGCGGCACGCTCCAGACGTCCTCGTCCTCCATCGCCACATTGAAATCGCCGCACAGCAGCACGTCGTCCGCCGTGTCGCAGCCCGCGTCGAAAAAATGCCGCAGCCGCTGCAGCCAGTCCAGCTTGAAAGCGAATTTGTCCGTGCCGAGCTCCGTGCCGTTCGGTATGTACGTATTGACGATGCGGACGCCTTTCACCGTCGCGGCGATCAGGCGTTTGGGCGATTCGTCCGTGTCGTCCGCAAAGCCTTTCTGCACGTCCGACATCGCGTGTTTCGACAATATCGCGACGCCGTTATACGATTTCTGCCCGAAAAACTCCGCGTCGTAACCGAGTTCGTTCACGATCGGCAGAGGGAAGTTCTCGTCAACGCATTTCGTCTCCTGTAGGCAAATGACGTCCGGCTGCTCACGCCTCGCCCACTCGACCAGATGCGGTACACGCACATTCACCGAATTCACATTCCACGTCGCGATCTTCATTAACATACTTTTACCACACGCCGCGTCGTTGCGGGAACGCTCTAACGCAGAGACCGCAGCGACCGCAATGGGAGCCCCGCCGGACCGCACGCCTGCCAGCCTGCACCTGCATTAGAATTGCCGTCGGCTTTAGCCGACGGTTCAGATTCACAATTGAGAATTGGGCTTTAGCCCAACATGTAAATTAGGCTAAAGCCCGGAAAATTTCATATTACCCTTCGATCCACGCTCTGAAGAGCGTGGCAATTCAAAGAGCGCGGTAATTCCCAAGAATGGAGCAATTCCGCCGGACCGCAGGCAGCTTGCCTGCATCTTGTGCTTTAGAATTGCCGTCGGCTTCAGCCGACGGTTCAGATGCACATTTGAGAATTGGGCTTTAGCCCAACATGTAAATTAGGCTAAAGCCCGGAAAATTTCATATTACCCTTCGATCCACGCTCTAAAGAGCGTGGCAATTCCGCCGGAGCGCACGCTGCCAGAGTGCGTTAGCTGCTTCCTTACGGAAGTGGTTCTCCCCGATTTCTTTCTGCCTCTGCGGTCTCCGCGGTCTCTGCGTTTGAAACGATCCTAAACCGCGCACCTGCCAGCCTGCATCTTGCCGGACCGCCGGAACCATCAGAATTAGGCCAAATAATGCTATATTTTCACTTATAATGTTGCGATTACCCCGAAATGGCCGAGAATGTGCATCGACAAGTGAGCCACGCGATCAAATTCAAGAGCGAGAATTGCAATATCGCATGTCTGACCCCAATCGGTTCCACGACCTCTGCGAATAGATGATGGCAAGTACCAAAGTTCTCAAGATTCTCGAAATGGTCATTTTGACAGGTTCTTTGTCTGTCCTACTGACAACTGCGGGGCTCTATTTGTCTTCCGTATCATTCGACCGGGGATTCATTGCTGGGGAGGCTTGGACGCTAATGCTCAAAAATATTCCTCGTTCTGAGGCTAGCTATAAGGTAAACGAACATTTTTCAGGATCTGGCGAAAGTACATATGAGTATCTAGGGCGAAAATATAGTTACGCTACCGGTTATATTCTATGTTTTTTGGTGGCCTGGATTCTCACGGCATGCCACAGGAAATATGTCAAAACCTCAGGAACTTCTTCGTTCACCTTTCAACTAGCGTTTTCGATTTTCCTTTTCCTCGCAATTTACCAATACGGGTCGATTGTGGCCGAAAAGCGGCTTTGGTCAATGGATGCGTTTTGGAATATCCCTCTTCAAGAACTTGCCCGATTTGCCTACCCGATCGACTGGATCTGTTTACTTTTGCTAATTGTTATTTTAATCACGGTGATCTTGTTACACGTTTTGCGTATCTGGGACCATCGCATAAGGAAGCATGATTTACACGGATAATTGTTTGGCTGAAGGGAATCAAATTAGATCGACCGGTGTTACAGGAACGGCCGCTGTCGAGATGCAATACGACAATCTCGGCAACCGCATAGAGATGACCGACGGTCTGGGGACACAGGCTTACGAATACGACGAGCTTTCGCGGCTGACGGCGGCGGCGATCACACAGTTATCGCTTTCGTGTCGCGAGCGAAACCGGTGTCAGGTCCCCGATTCTGCGATTTTGGCGAGGTATAGTTTTTCTACCTGATCACGGGCGTAGGTGAGTTTGCGGTCGGTTTTGAGTTTTTCGCGGGCTGCGGTCGTGGCGGCGGCTGAAGCGGATGCTCGGACCAAAATATTGCTATTGTGGCGGTAAATTGGTAAGTTACAGGAGTGATCGCGGAAGAAAAACTCATTGCTAAGATCAACAATTTGCCGCCGTCTGAGATCGACGAGGTGATCGATTTTGTCGATTTTTTGCTACAGAAAAATAGGATCCGCGACAACGGTTCGAAGCATAGAACGCTGCAGGAGAGGGCCGATGCGATCGACCGTTGGGCCACGAGCCACAGCATCGAGACGCCGGTAGTATTCGACGATCGACGCGAAACTATTTATGAGGATTGACGGCGCCTGTAGATGGATTGTCTTGCGGACACAAACATTATCTTGCGCCTTGCCCAGCCCGCTCATCCGATGCACGCGGTTGCCCTTCGCGCGGTAAAAACACTCCTTTCCCAAGGGCATAACCTTTGTCTCACGCCACAAAACCTGATCGAATTTTGGAACGTCGCCACTCGGCCCGCCGGTAACAACGGTCTCGGTCGGACGGCCGCACAGACCGAAGCGGATGTTCGAGCAATAGAATCCAATTTCACAATTTTGGCTGATAGTCCGGCGATCTACCCGGAATGGCGGCGATTGGTCGTTGCACATTCTATCCTGGGCAAGCAAGTCCACGACACAAGGCTGGTCGCGTCGATGAATGTAAATCAGATCACCCAACTATTGACATTTAACGGCGACGATTTCAAACGATTTTCGAATATCACGATCATCGATCCGGCAGCGGTTTGACGAAGCGAACACGACAATGCCGTCGGCTTCAGCCCAACATATAAATTGGGCTAAACCCCGAACATTCATTATTGCCCTGCGCTCCACGCTCTGAAGAACGTGGCCATTCAAAGAGCGTGGCATTTCCGCCGGACCGCAGGCTGCCAGCCTACATTAGCCGGAAGCGGTTCTCGCTTGTCGGTCTCCGCGGTCTCTGCGTTCAATCCAGTCTTGAACTACAAAGCCTGCCCTGCCTTGACCCTAAATCGGCGCGCGTGATAACCTCATATCTTTTGAGAATCGGACGGTATTTTCACCGGTTCTGACCGTTAACACGGTATTAAAAAGGTTATGCAGCTTTTGGCATTTGCCGGATCAATTCAGCTTTTCCCGGACGGCACGCTGTTCATACACATCGGGCTCGTCCTGCTGATGATCTATATCCTCAACCGCACTTTTTACAGGCCCATAAATAAGGTCATCACTGAGCGCGAAAAATACAGCGGCGGACATTCCAGCGAGGCCGACGAGATCATCGCGAAGGCCGCCGAGAAAGAATCCGCTTACACCGCCGCGATGCTCGAAGCACGCAGCGAGGGCTATTCCTTGATCGAAAAGCAGCAGCAGGAAGCCGAGGCCGCACGCCAGGCAAAGCTCGCCGCACTCCGCAGCGAAACAGCTGCTCGCGTTGAAAAGGAGAAGGCGGACATTTCCAAGCAGACCGCCGAAGCCCGCGACGCCATCGCCGCCGAGGCCGAAAAGCTCGCGGACAAGATCGCAGGGGAGATGCTGAAAGCGTAATTTTATATGTTGGCAACCGTCACATTCCTGCTAATGATGTTCGCTGCCGGCGGCGGCGGATTTTACGATAAATATTTCAACATTCCGGGCTTCGAGCTTTGGCGCTTTCTGAACCTCGCCATCTTCGTCACCATCCTGTACAAGGTCCTGAAAAAGCCGCTTTCTGAGGCTTTCAAAGCAAAACGCGAAGAGATACGTGCCGACCTGATACGGGCCGAAGAAGAGAAAAAGGCAGCCGAAGCACGCCTCGCCCTCGCCTCGGAAAAAGAGGCGGCGACGGCCGCTGAAAAGGCGTCGATTCTCGAAAAAGCGCAGGCCGAAGCTGAATTCGAGGCAAAACGCGTCGCCGACGCTGCCGAAGCCGAGGCGAAACGCCTCACACAGCAGGCCGAGGCGGAGGTCACACGCCTGGCAACGCAGTCGCGTGCCGAGCTTCGCCGTTTCTCGGCAGAGGAAAGCATTCGTCTGGCGACAGAAAAACTGAAAACGCAGATCGACCCGGCAACGAACGCACGCCTGGTCAAAGCGAGCATCAACGAGATCGGAGGGCTGAATTAATGAGCATCGAAGTAGTAGCCCGCCGTTATTCCACAGCACTCGCAGACGTCGTCGCAGGGCATGACACAGCCGACACCGTGCGAAACGAGATCGCCGGTTTTGCCGCAATGCTTGCCGAAAATGCCGATCTGTCGAACGTTTTCGCCAATCCTTCGATCCCGCACGCGTCGAAAGAAAAGGTCCTCGAAGAGATCCTTTCCAGAACGAAGCCGTCGCAGATCACGGCAAATTTCCTGCGTGTCCTGCTTCGCAATTCGCGGCTGACGGAGATCGCCGTCATCAGGGAAAAATTTGAAGAGGAGCTTGAATTTCGCGGCGGCGTCGTCCCTGCCGAGGTCATCTCCGCGGCGGAACTACCGGCGGACGAGCGTGCCGAATTCGAACGTTCGCTCGAAAAGCTCACGGGCAAGAAAGTGAAGATAGATTTTGCGGTGGACAGCGGCCTGATCGGCGGCGTCGTCACGCGTATCGGCTCGACCGTCTATGACGGCTCGGTCAAAACGAAATTGGAGAATTTAAGAGAACAACTTATCAGCGGATAGGCTTTTGGCTTTTGGCTATCGGCTTTCGAATACCCAAAACCCAAAACCAAAGACCCAAACATATGGAAGCGATAAAAGCTAACGAGATCAACGAGATCATTAAAGCACAGATCGAGAATTTTGACGCGTCGATGACGGTCGCCGAGGTCGGCACCGTTATCAAGGTCGGCGACGGTATCGCCGAGATCTACGGCCTGGACAAGGTCATGGCGGGCGAGCTGCTGGAATTCCCGCACGGCGTCCGCGGCCTCGCGCTCAACCTTGAAGAAGACAAGGTCGGATGCGTGCTGTTCGGCGATTTTCAAAAGATCAAAGAGGGCGACGAAGCCAAGCGAACCAAGCGCATCATGAGCGTGCCAGTGGGTGACGCACTGATCGGCCGCGTGGTTGACGCACTGGGCAACCCCATCGACCAGAAGGGCGACATCGTCACGGACACCTATTTTCGGGTCGAGCGTATCGCTCCCGGCATCATCGACCGTCAGCCCGTTAAAGAGCCGCTTCAGACCGGCCTGAAAGCTATCGACTCGATGGTTCCAATCGGCCGCGGCCAGCGTGAGCTGATCATCGGCGACCGCCAGACCGGCAAGACCGCCGTCGCGATCGACACCATCATCAATCAGAAAGGCAAGGACGTCATCTGTATCTACGTCGCCATCGGCCAAAAGCAGTCGACCGTTGCTCAGGTCCGTCAAAAGCTCGAAGAATTCGGTGCGATGGATTACACCATCATCGTTTCGGCGACCGCTTCGGACCCCGCGGCGATGCAGTTCCTGGCTCCGTACGCAGGCTGCGCGATGGGCGAATATTTCCGCGACAACGGCCGCCACGCACTGACCATTTACGACGATCTCTCGAAGCAGGCCGCTGCGTATCGCGAGATCTCGCTGCTGCTCCGCCGTCCGCCGGGCCGCGAAGCATATCCCGGAGACGTTTTCTATCTCCACAGCCGCTTGCTCGAACGCGCCGCGAAAATGTCAGAAGCACGCGGCGGCGGAAGCTTGACATCGCTGCCGATCATCGAAACGCAGGCAGGCGACATCTCGGCGTACATTCCGACGAACGTCATCTCGATCACCGACGGACAGATATTCCTTGAGAGCGACCTGTTCAACTCCGGCGTGCGTCCCGCTATCAACGTGGGTAACTCGGTTTCGCGTGTGGGCGGTTCGGCACAGATCAAGGCGATGAAACAGGTCGCCGGTACGCTGCGTATCGACCTTGCACAGTTCCGCGAGCTGGCCGCTTTCGCACAGTTCGGTTCGGACCTCGACAAATCGACCCAATCGCAGCTCGAACGCGGCAAACGCCTGACCGAAGTGCTCAAGCAGCCGCAGTACGTGCCGATGGAGGTCGAGGATCAGGTGTTCATCATCTGGGCGGTGACCAATGGTTTCGCCGATGATATCTCTGTTGAGGACATCCGCCGTTTCGAAGACGACCTGATGACCTTCGTAAAGAGCTCGCATCCGGGCGTGCTGAATTCGCTTCGCGAAAAGAAGAGCATCGACGACGATGTCAAAGCGGCAATGACCGAGGCCATCGACGATTTCAAGGCAACACGCTGGGAATCGGCCGCGTCGGCCGCAGCGTAAATTAGTATGAAGGCCCATAGCTTCACCGCGGTAGTCGAAAAATGCACCGAAACGGGGCTTTATGTCGGCTATATCCCGGGATTTCCCGGGGCTCATACTCAAGGGGAAACCCTCGACGAGGTCAATGAGAATCTGCGTGAGGTCGTAGGCATGCTGCTGGAAGATGGAGAGCCTGTGCTTCAGGCAGAGTTCGTCGGAACGCAGCTTATCGAATTGAGGTGAAATGGGAACCGTTCCTGTACTGAAACCTCGACAGGTGATCCGAATACTCGAGACACTTGGTTTTATTGAGGTCAGACAGCGGGGCTCGCATAAACAATTCAGGCATCCGGACGGACGGGCGACGACCGTCCCCGATCACAAAGGCCGCGACATATCGCCGCTGCTGCTACGCAAGATCGCGGACGACATCGGCATGAGGCTGGATGATTTTTTGAGAGTAGGAAAGTAATGCCAAGTCTTTTGGACATGCGCCGACGCATCAAGTCGGTCAAGAACACACAGCAGATCACCAAGGCGATGAAGATGGTTGCCGCGGCGAAATTGAAGCGTGCGCAGGACCGCGTGACGGCGTCGCGTCCGTATGCGGGCAAGATGAGCGAAGTGCTCGGCGATCTGAGTTCAAAGGTCGCGGGCGAATTTTCGCATCCGCTGCTCGATGAACGCGGCGACGAAAAATACCTCATCGTCCTTATCAGCGCTGATAAAGGCCTTGCCGGTGCATTCAACGCTAATGTCATCAAAGCGACGCAGGCTTTCCTTCGTGAGAACGAAGCGAAACAGGCCGAGCTCATCACCGTCGGCCGAAAGGGCCGCGATTTTTTCAAACGCCGCGATGTTGAGATAGTCGATGAATACATCGGCCTGACCGGCAGCGGCCAGGTGAATCACGCCGACGCCGTCGAGATCGCGAACAAGCTGATCGAAAAATTCACCGAGGACGAGTCCATCGACAAGGTGTTTGTCGTCTTTACCGAATTCAAGACCGTTCTGTCGCAAAAGCCCGTCATTCAGCAGCTTCTGCCGATCCCGAAAACAGCGGAGGCAGACGGCGAGGCCGGCCCGACCGCGGAGTATATCTACGAACAGCCCGCGGCCGAGATCTTTGGCCGTCTGCTGCCCAAGCAGGTCGAAACGCAGATCTATCGCGGCATGCTCGAATCGGTCGCGTCCGAACAGGGCTCGCGAATGACGGCGATGGATTCCGCGTCAAAAAATGCAGGTGAACTCATCGACACGCTGACGCTCAACATGAACCGCATCCGCCAGGCTGCAATTACAAAGGAGATCATCGAGGTCGTTTCCGGCGCCGCCGCTGCATAAGCGCATTCACTTCAACATATAGCAGGCAAGCTATTTGAATTCTCGCGAGAATTCGTTTATGCTTTGCCTGCTTTTCGTTTTTCAATTTCACACTTAGGAGGGATAGCTATGTTAATTGGCATTGGCGGGCTTTTAATGTTGATCTGTATCGTTTGGTTCGTTGTACTCAGCGTTCAGACCGGAGCGTCATCCGGCGAAAAGGTCATTTGGGTCATCGTCAATCTGCTTTTCCAGCCTTTGGCAGGCATCATTTTCTACGCAGTGAAAAAACAGGGACTCGTCCCGATGGTGCTCGGTATCATCGGTGTAGTGCTTTACGGCTACGGTTTTACCACGTCGATCGGCGAGGTCTTGAGGTAGTATTGTCTGAAAAATAAAATTCCTGACTAAAAAACAAACCCCCTTGGAGGAACATCTATGATAGCGATTCTCGGTTACATTCTTCTTCTCGTCGGTACCATTTGGCTGGTCGTGACGGCCATTCAGACCGGTTCGAATACACAGGAAAAGGTCATTTGGGGCCTTGTCAATTTCTTTTGCCAGCCGCTCGGCGGCATTGTTTTCTTCATCATGAGAAAGCAGGGAATGGTCCCCCTCATCCTCGTCATCGCCGGCTGGATAGCACTTGTGGTCGGCGGCGGGCTCGCATTTTCGTCGGGCTTCAATATGCCTAATTAATGGCGTCTGTGGTTTCTGACAACGGCCGGCGCGGGCGGCTCTCAGCCTACGCGCCGGTTTTTTTGTGGGTCGCGGTCATCTTTTACCTGTCCAGTGACAGCGGCTCGATGAACGAGACCTCGCGGTTCTTACGCCCGCTTGTACTGTTCTTCTTCCCCGATATCAGCGAGTCATCGCTCGGGATCATCCACGGCATCGTCCGCAAATCCGCTCACGTTATCGAATACGCCGTCCTCGCTCTGCTTGTGCTTCGAGCGATGTCGACCTCGCATTTCGAGGTTCTGCGGCGTTACAAATTCGTGATACCGATACTCTTCGTCATCGCCATCGCATCGATAGACGAATTCAATCAGAGCTTTTCATCCGCACGCACGGGAACTTATCAAGACGTCCTCCTCGACACCGCCGGCGGCATCACCGCCGTCCTTGCGGTATGGCTCTGGACCCGCTTTCGCCGCGTCAGCAGCGACTGAAAATTGTGCCGGAGCGAATAGGTCCGTCGCCAACGGCGACAAACAAACATAGCCCGGGGAAAACGAGCGAAGCGAGAGCCTCCCCGGGGTTCGGGTTGGAATCCAGTGCCCGTCCCTGAAAGGGACGAACACGTCGCGACAAATGTCTCTCGCTTTCAGCTAGCGAGCGATCCGGCTAGCCGGGAGTTGCAGAAGCCCGCGCGTGAGCAAGGGCGATATCCGGAGCGTGGTCATACGGAAAGAACGCGGGTAGAAGATGCGTGCGGTTTTTTCGTTGGTGCCGGTCGTTCGCTATCGCCCTTGATCACGCGCGGGCTTGTGCAACCTTGCCGTGGCATCGGTAAACTGCCAGCCGACTGTGTATTAGTAGCTGTCACCTCCTGCCGTGCGATGGTCCGGCCGCCGGCCGCGACGTATGTGTAACGCTTTTTGCCTGTCTTCGTCGCCTCGCTCACCACGCTGCCTGTCACGCTCGAACTGATGAAATAGACGTGGTCCCAATCTTCCCACTGTTCCTGTTCACCGTCCCAAACCCTCTGCGACCGCTTCGCCTCGCCGCCGATCACATTATAACAAGGTGCTATTTTCACTCTCTTGTTGCTCCGGAATGATCAGTGAAGAGGCTTAGGCCTTGGGCGATATTCAATCCAGACAACTCTTTCAACCATCACCCTGTCACTTGTTTCGACGATCTCAGTTACAATTAGGATGCCGTCATCCTTATTGAAATACGAAAGTTCACGGGGCGAAAATGTTGAATCCTTCGTGAACTTATCGAGATTGAGATTGAGGCGGCTAATGGGAAATCTATACGGCGAAATCATCGCTTCAATGACCGTTCCTTTACTAACGGCACAAGAGCACTCCTTAATATATTGGTTCGCCACTGCATAATTAATTGTTATCTTGCCGAAGTCAGCAACATAGGTCTGAAATGGCGAAGATTTATCCTTTGTTATTGAATCACCAAAGGCCCTTTCTATTTCAGCCCTGTTTGTCGCTAATGGAATCACCCATCTCCAGCCCTGATCAATTGGTGCTGAAGCCTGTCCGATTAATGCGCTGCAAATCAAAAGACAGTAAACTGCGAGAATAATTGATGCGAATATTGGTCTCTTCATAATCTAATAACAAGTTAATAGTTCTAATCTGGCATACAATGCTTTTTCAGTTCTGTGTTCCAATATCGACTCGCTGCGGTTGTATCCCTAAAGTCAAATCGAGAATTCATATCCCCATTCATTTGTGCAACGGCCCGAGCCAGAGGTACGTCGTGAAAACTGAAATGAACCAATTCATGAATTGCGACAAACGCTCTGTCTGTTATGAATTTTAAAAGAACCAATTGGGGTCAGGTCTGCGATATTGCGATTCTCGCTCTTGAATTTGATCGCTTTTGGCTCACGGGTCGATGCACATTCTCGGCCATTTCGGGGTGATCGCAACATTATAAGTGAAAATATAGCATCATTTGGGCTGAATATGATCGATTCAGTGGTCCGGCAAGCTGCCTGCGCTCCGGCGGCATTGCCGCGCTCTTTGAATTGCCACGCTCTTTAGAGCGTGGAACACAGGGCAATAATGAGTCTCCGGGCTTTAGCCCCGGATGAATATTTGGGCTAAAGCCCAATTCCCAAATGTGCATCTGAACCGTCGGCAGAAGCCGACGGCAATTCTAATGCAGGTTAGGTGCAGGCAAGCTGCCCGCGGTCCGACGTTCAACCACCCGCTACCGCAGGTGGTTCTGACAAGATGCAGGCTGGCAGGCGTGCGGTTCGGCGTACAACCACCCGCTACCGCAGGTGGTTCTGACAAGAACGGTCCGGCGGGACTCCCATTGCGGTCACTGCGGCCTCTGCGTTTGAAAATAATGTACGTCAATACGATCGCTCAGGACATACAGTTCTACGCTGAGCCCTTTCTGACGTGCGGGTTGTGGACACAATTTCGCGGCATTTACCATTCACCCGCTCAAAACAGCAATTTGCTTTCAATTCAGGCAACTTTGTGTCATATTCTATCGTTAGTGTTTTCAGCATTTTAATTTCCCGGGAGTACATTTGATGAGCATTATTGACAAGATCAAACAAGAGGCATTGAACCAGTTCATTGAGGTCATCGAGTGGCTCGATGACAGCAAGGACACGCTGCTGTACCGCTTTCCCGTGCACGGGCAGGAGATAAAGAACGGCGCGCAGCTGATCGTCCGCGAATCGCAGGCCGCCGTGTTCGTCCACGAAGGCCAGGTCGCCGACGTTTTCACGCCCGGCAAATACGAGATCGACGGCGGCAACACGCCCATTCTGACCAAGCTCGGAGCGTGGAAATACGGCTTCAACTCGCCGTTCAAATCCGAGGTTTACTTCGTAAATACCAAGCAGTTCACGGATATGAAATGGGGCACGTCGAACCCGATCATGCTCCGCGATGCCGATTTTGACATCGTCCGTCTGCGTGCTTTCGGTGCTTACAGCCTCCGCGTGGCCGACCCCGCGGGCTTTATCCGCGAGATCGCCGGCACGAACGCCCATTTTCAGGCTGACGACATCGAAAGCCAGCTGAAACGCGCCATCGTCACCGAATTTTCCGACGCCCTCGGCGAGATGAAGATCCCGGCGCTCGACCTCGCGTCGCAATACAAAGAGCTCGGCGAGCAGATCCGCGGTGCCATCAACGTCGATTTCAACTCGTGGGGCCTCGAGGTCACGAAATTCTTTATCGAGAACATCAGCCTCCCGCCCGAGGTCGAGGCCGCTCTCGACAAACGTGCTCAGATGGGCGCCCTCGGCGACGCGAACCGCTACATGCAGTTCCAGGCCGCTGACGCTCTCCGCGACGCCGCTCAGAATGAAGGCGGCGGTGCGGGCTTGGGTGCGGGATTAGGTGCCGGTTTTGCGGTCGGCGGACAGATGGCGAGTGCTTTCGGCCAGCAGGCCGCAGGCGGCGGCACGGGAGCATCGGCCGCGACCGTCGCGTGTCCTTCGTGCGGCAAAGCGAACGCTCCGGCAGCCAAATTCTGTGCGGATTGCGGCGGCAAAATGGAGGTCGTCCAGGTGCCCTGCGTAAAATGCGGCGCCAAGCTCCGCGAAGGTGCGAAATTCTGCTCCGAATGCGGTTCTTCGCAGGAAAAGCAGAAATGCTCCAATGCCGACTGCGGTTTTGAACTCGCTCCGGGTGCAAAATTCTGCCCCGAATGCGGCACGAAAACGGACGCCGAATAACGACAGGTCCTGAATCTCGAATATCGAATAACGAATACAGGCCAAGGTATTTGTTATTCGATATTCTTTATTCCATATTTAGTTATGCCCATCAGCCCCGAACTACTCGCAATTCTCCGCTGTCCGAAATGCAAATCCGAGCTGCAGATCGACGACGCCGAAACCAGCCTCGCATGCCTTAACGACGAATGCGGCCTCGTATATCCCATCCGCGATGAGATACCGGTGATGATCATCGAGGAAGCAACAACGCGCAAATAGTTGTCGGTTGTCGGTATCCGGTGGCCGGTTGTGGTTTAATCTTGTATCGATGACCGCCGAAGGCCAAAAACCAAAGGCCAAAGACCAAAACCCGATCGATCCTGCGACTGTGAAAAGAATACTCGCGGTCCGATTGCGCTCGATCGGCGACACTGTGCTTGCGACGCCGTCATTGATCGCTCTGCGGCGTCATTTTCCGCACGCTGAGATCGACATTCTGCTCGAGGATCAGGTTGCACCTGTTCTCGAAGGCTTCGAAGGCGTCAACGCGATCGCCGTCGGCCGCTCGGGCGGCGAACGCCTCAAAACCGCGTTGAAATTACGCCGCCGCGGCTACGATCTTGCGTTCAATCTGCACGGCGGCACAACCGCGACGATGTTCGTGCGGGCGAGCGGTGCACGGCATCGCGTCGGCTACGCGAATTACCAATACTCCTTTCTTTACAACCATTTACTGTCGTCGTCCGCCGATTTCTGGGGCCGCGAAAAGACGCACTCTGCCGAACAGCAGCTCGCTTTGATCGGTTCGATCGGCGTTCCCGTCCACGACCTTCCCAAAAGCCGCCTTCCTGTCAGAACCGCCTGCGTCAGCGGGCGGCATTTGCCGACATCAGAGTTTGCACTCTTGCATCCCGCGGCCGCTTTCGCAACCAAACAGTGGCCCGTCGAGAATTTCGCCCGCGTCGCCGAACATCTTGCTGAGAAAGGCATCGCCTCCGTCGCCATCGCCGGGAAGGACGAGACTGCCGTACTCGACGAACTGACGAACGCATCAAAAGCCCCGATCACCACATTCGACGACCTCTCGCTTCCCGAAGTTACGGCACTCGCCGCCATGGCGCGCATCTTCGTCGGCAACGACAGCGGCATCGCCCACATTGCCGCCGCGGTTGGGACGCCGACTGTCGTCATCTTCGGCTCATCGAATCGCTCGCACTGGTATCCGTGGACCGACGCACCGAACGAGATCGTATTTACGGAATTCGACTGCCAGCCGTGTCCCGGCTATACCTGCGAGGTCTTCGGCGACCCGAAATGCATCAAAAGCGTCACGGCTGCGGCCGGCGCCGACGCCATTGAACGCGTTCTCGTTCAGTCTCGGCCGTCCGGCGTGTTATAATGATGTTTTCGCAGTTCGATGGTGAAAAGCTTGCCGATATTGCTGGTCTTGCTGCTCTCGCTGTGTGTCTCACGCGGCGAAGGTATCCACCTGTTTCCGTTCGACGACGGAGGCTCTGCCTCTGAATTTGCCGCCGGCACAGCCGAGGTCGTTTACACATTTTCGATAATTAATCAGGAGAGCTCGCCTGTCCTGAAAAAGCAGGACCTGCCGTCGTGCGACGCCGGCCAAGCAGCTCCGAACTGCGAAATTCCTTTCAGCGGCCGTGCCTCGTTACCTGACGACGCCGCCGTTCAGCCGACGTTTTCCGGTGCCCTGCCGTGCAGCAAAATGCTGTATTGCTCCGCATCTGACCGTTCGCCGCCTCGCTTTGCCTGACCGTAGATCCCAAGTTTGGCCCGCTCGTCGACCGAACATTCAATAGACGATCAGACTTAGACCAACGAGGTAAAGGCAGATGCCCTATTCCGCAGCAGAAGACATACACAACACAATAAACCCCAACGATCCGGATCATCTTTTCGAGCCGATCGTTAAGTACGTACGCCGCGATTTTCCGCGTTTCAGCGAAACGCTCACCGTCGAAGGAGCGCTTCGGATCATTCGCCTGAAAGGTATCGGCGAACGCGTCATTTATTTCTACGTGATAGACGAGACCGGAAAACTGACGGGCATTCTCGCCACGCGGGCATTGCTCACCGCAAAGCCCTCGACACGGCTGAGCGAGCTGATGTCAACGAACATCGTCTCCATACCGGACACCGCGAACGTGCTCGACGCTTGCGAGATGTTCCTGCAGCACAAACTGCTCGCCTTTCCGGTCGTCGATGCAGAAGGCCGCATCCTCGGCGTGGTCGATGCGGGGCTGTTTACCGAAGAGACGATGAATTTCGCCGAGCGGAAACACGTTGACGACGTTTTCCAGATGATCGGTTTCGGCCTGCAGCAGGTAAAGGGCCGCTCGCCTTTTACGATCTTTCGATACCGTTTTCCGTGGCTGATCGCGACGATGATCTCCGGCACGATCTGCGCTTTGTTGACGGGCTTTTACGAGGCGACGCTTGCCGAAGCGCTCGTCCTGGCGTTCTTCATGACGCTCGTACTCGCACTCGGCGAGAGCGTCAGCATACAGTCGATGACCGTCGCCCTGCAAAATCTGCACGTCGGCACACCGGATTTTCGCACCTATCTGGAATGGCTGCGCCGCGAAGGCACCGCGACGGCCCTGCTCGGCCTGGCGTGCGGAACCGCGGTCGGGACGATCGCCTTGCTGTGGCGTGGCGAGCCCGCGGCTGCGTTGATCATCGGCCTCAGCGTGCTCGCGTCAGTTTTCGCGGCCGGGCTGATCGGGCTCAGCATACCGACGCTGCTCCACGCGATCCACGAGGATTCAAAGATCGCCGCCGGACCCGTCACGCTGGCAGTAACGGACATCCTGACCATCGTGTTCTATTTCAACATCGCGGCATTGATACTTTAGTAATTCGGCCCGCCGCCGAGCGGTTTCGAGTACCTGATATCGAGGCAGAGCACGCCGTAGCGGTCTATCTGGCAGCCGGGAAATATCCGCGTCCGCCCGATGTCGATACCGAAATCGCGAAGAAGGCGGTTGCCGCGAATGCGATAGCCGCCGCGGTTTCCCCGCGGGCGAACAGGGAAGGCATTGTCCGCCGTCTCCGAACTCAGCGGTTTGACGCCGATGGTCTCGCGTTCGCGGTCATACAGCAGCTCGACCGCCGGCGGCTCGCCCAATTGTTCATACGCCACGCGATTCAGCACGATATCGCCCAGGCTGTTCATCGAAACATACATCGACGTCCAGCGGCTCTCGACATTCTCCCTCTCGCAAACCTCCCACCGCCGCCTTACGTTCACATCCTGCGTGTAACTCATCGCTTCGCTCCTATCTCCAGCACCAGCACGCCGCGTTCGATCGGGCAATCTTTGAAAACAACTGTTTCTTTAGGCAGCAGCCCCGCCGATCTCAGGAACGCTGCCGCCCTTATTCCTCGATAAGCCCCTTTCGAATTACGCCGCAACGCCTTGAACCCCTGCCGTTCCTCGCCCCGCATCGCCGCCCTCAGCCCCAGCGCCCTCGTCGCCCTGTCATACATCAGCACATAATGCGTTGGCGAACCCATCTTTACGTGAGTTTTGCCGCCTATCGATATCTCGCCCGTCGGCTTGATCGAAGCATACGCCCCGCCGCATTCCCCTCGCCGCACCTCGACCCACCGCCTTCTAACTTCGTCATTTTCCGTTGCTTTCATAGATAACTACTTGTATCACAGATGCAACATTCGTGTCAAGTGTCAGAACCCCGAGCGATAGCGAGAGGGTCTATAAGCGAACCACCTGCTCCCCGGTCAGAACCCCGAGCGATAGCGAGAGGGTCTTTCGGTATCTCGACACCTATCTACCACACCTCTCGCTCGCCCCTCAAGAGCCCGGTCGCTATCGCTCCCGGTTCTGACATCCGTTCCCACCGCGAATCTCACTCACCGCGCGACGCAGTTTGGGATTCTGTGCTAAATATATCCCAATATGCCGAACAACTGGACCCGCGAACAGCTCATCGTTACTTTCAATCTCTATTGCAAAATGCCGTTTAGCAAAGCGGTAAAGGCCAATCCCGACGTCATCAGGCTTGCGAAGATGATCGGCCGTACACCGTCGGCTGTCTCACTAAGGCGAAATATGAAATGCTATTTGAACTTCGAAAAATGTTTGTCTACTTCGGGGCGCAATTCGATGCCTGCTCTTTCAAAACATTCTAGTAGATCATGATAAGCACCATCACCACCCAGAAAATCCCAAAACTCTTCGGCGACTCTTAATTCATGCTTCAAATCGAGCATTCCTTTCATTGTCCATCGTTGGTATGTTTAGGCTATTTATGATTTTTTCCGTGAAGCAGTACGCACTCGATATAACCGTTCAGTAAACCCGCCCTCACTCACAAAGGCTTTTTCGAGTGCCGCGATTTGCCGATCGAGTAAACTGGACGCCACAGCGATGAGAGCCAAAGCACCGTTAGCCGCAATTTCCGGAAAGGTGGACATTGTGGACTCATTGGACTTAATGGACTCCGACTCTTGCCCAATCGGACCACCTCGTCGACTTCTTACCTCTTTAACCCAGGCCGCCACCTCATCCGCCGTCTGCGGACGGCGATCTATTAGAGTTACTCGACGATCATCACTACGCGGCCACTGCGTCAAACCTCGCTGCCTCAGAAAATCCTCGTAGTCGAGTTTCAGTTCCTCAAGGCTTGCCCGTGCAACACTGGTCAGCTTTAACTCAAATTTTTTCGAAGTCCCGCTCGCTTGACTGCCCTCCGCAATATTCTGTACACCACTGCGCGCCGCCTGGACCATTTGGTCATGCGTTCGGCTGCGTTTGTCGATGTATCGGTCGCAGAAACGCACCGTTACATCATAGGTAAGTTGCGCGACCTGAAAGCTCTTAAGCTTTCTGTAACCGCCGTGCGGCGGTATAAGTCTCTCAGCCTTATCCTTCCTGTCCATTCAGTCCACCAAGTCCATTTAGTCTACTCTTTATCCCGTATATCTTCTTTCTGACCCAACTCACCTTGTTAAAGTCCAATTTCGACTCTTAATTCTCTTAAGTTCAGTTCTGCTGAATAGAGTTTCCCAACCAAATCATTGGCGACGAACCTAAATCTATCGCCATGTTCATTGAATGAGTTGATGACCTGTTTGTACTTTCGTGCGTCGTTGGCAATGACGTAAAAATTTACATTCTTATAATCAATAAGCGTTGACATCCGGCCAACGCCGCTCCAGACCCCAGTAGATAACTCGACTTCGAAAGCGTATTCCGGTATGAAGTAGTTTCCACGAGGCCGAAACCAAATCACATCGATCTGCCGCAATAAGTTGTAATCGGAAAACTGTAATTCGGGACATTTCTTTAATGTTGAAATGTCTTCAAGTTTCCTATCGTTAAATTTTCGAGATTTATCGGGGCAAAAGGTGTCAAAGCCGCGCAAATTGCCGATTTCGAGCAATCGTCCTTGCAAAACAGTATGCAAACTCTCTTCCACTGTATTTCGCGTATTTTCTTCGTGAAATATTGGCGGTGCTAAAAGCAGGTCCCAGTTGTTGATAAATTCATTGCAATCAAGACGATTGCCTCGTCCCGTCAAAACAACATTCAGATCCTTATCGATATTGATTTTGTATTCGCCATTTCTATCGTGACTTATTCGGTCCAAATGCTTGAAGAAGAACGTGGCAGGAATTATCACCACTCGCTCTATCGAGCCACAAATGAACGCTATGAAAGGGTTGTCCAGATTTGCAATCTCTTCAACGGTTACATAATTGATGCCGAAGAAGTATCGCTTATTGCCTTCCGATGAGGCACGCACTAAGACATTTGCCTCTCCGATCCTGTAGGTTCTCGATTTTAGAACTCGGATGAGCTCGACGGCTGACTGAAACCGTTTTGCCTTTTCGAGGAAGTCAAAGGTAAGTTGGTCAGAATTTGAAACAGGGGTTTCCATTGTCGATTTCTTCTACTTCATATGCGTCATTCGTCATCGATCTTACACTCGTAATCTCGAAATTGTAGCGATTCTGATGCTCTTTGGTCGAGCCGTCAACTCCGTCTGTGACGAAGAACTCGGCACATTTCCTCGCCTCGGTTTCGTCTTGGGCACTCATTTCAACCACATAATCTCTGTGAAGGAATACTTTGTAGTTTTTCATACTAATCCTCGTCATCCGCTCACGACTCGCGAACATTAACAATGTCAACGTAGCGACGGCCGCACTGTCCAAATTGCGAGCGACTATCGTCGTAGTCAGCTTTGAAACTCTCTGAAGCAATTGACTCTGCCTCATCCGTGTTTGAGGCTTCGATTTGGACGACCCTATATGTTATGCGTGTTTCCTTGAGTTCAATATCAAAAGTTTTCGTCATTGTTGTTGCCCTAGTACCAGGCCAAATTCTTCAAACACGTAGTCAGCTTGCCAAAACAAGTGTCGTGCCGATACCGCAGAATGGATCGAGAACAATATCGCCTGGATTGAAAAAGACTTCCTTCTTGAAATCGTCTGTGTGGTCGTCGAGAAAATACTCCACGAGTTGAGGGATAAATTTACCTTTATAGGGATGAAGGCGATGAACATGCTTGGTTGTCTCCGCCTCAGAGTATTTGTCAAACGACAGAGCCCAATTCAAATCTTCACCAAGCTGCTCCGTCCATGTGATCTCCCTAGCTTTCTTGTAACCCGCGTAATATTTCAGAAGATCCTCTTTTGCAACTTGAACCGTTCCGTTTTCCCAAATCTTGGGGATGCGGCCATAGCTGATCAAGTAAGAAATGTTAGACGGCGTGACTGTTTTCCCAAGAAATTCGGATGCCCAAATGCTCGCTTGTTTAATGTCGAGTATATTGTCAGATTTCAGCATTGTCAGAGGAAGCTAGTATCACCTATAGACGATTTCAATTCAAGATGTTTAGGATTGAAACCGGCAACTACTGGTGCAACGAAATCCAAAAATGAGCTTCTCCCCAAAAATGCCGGCCGGATGAGCATATACACTTACGGCACTTCGTTGCTAATGCAAGGAGGGGTTCCGAGAGAATGGTCCGGCGGGTGTGGTGCGTAATGATGTTGCCGAATGGGCGGCGGCGGTTTGGTTTTGGGGCCGCGGCGGACGGCGTGTCGGCAGGTGCGGACGGCGAAGGTGTGATGATCCGGTTGAGGTCTGACGGGCATTCTGCAGAGTGGTCGAGGACGAAATGATCCGGTGCCGCGTGGGGCCTCAGTATAGCCGCGGCCTTTTGGTGTGTTTTTGTGCGCGAAACTTGTCATTTTTGCGTTATAAATGTAGTATTTTTAGTTTCGACTCTTGTAGCCGAAGTGTGTCTATATGTTCGAATCGCTGTCAGACAAGCTCAAAAATACCCTCCGCAATCTGCGCGGCCAGGGCAAGCTGACGCCCGAACACGTGGACACCGCACTTCGCGAGATCCGCATGGCCTTGCTCGAGGCCGACGTAAATTACAAGGTCGCCAAGGATTTTGTCGAGACCGTCCGCTCGCAGGCCGAGGGCCAAGAGGTCTGGAACGGCCTGAAACCGCATGAACAGGTCGTCAAGATCGTCTATGACGAGCTTGTAAATCTGATGGGCGGGACTTCGTCACGCCTTGTATTTACAAAGCGTTCGCCGAACGTCGTCATGATCGTCGGGCTGCAGGGCTCGGGTAAAACGACATCTACCGGCAAGATCTCGCGTTGGCTCCGCGACAATCAGGAACGCACGCCGCTGCTCGTTTCGGTGGACGTCTATCGCCCCGCCGCACGCGAACAGCTAAAGGTCGTCGGCGACGCCGTGAACATTCCTGTTTACGAGGCAAAAGACACTTCGGACCCGCTCACGCTCGTCCGCGGTGCCTTGAAATACGCCGCAGAACTCGGCCACGACACGCTTCTAATTGACACAGCCGGCCGGCTCCACATCGACGACGATCTGATGGTCGAGCTCGAGCAGATAAAGGCCGAGACCGAGCCCGTCGAGATACTTTTTGTCGCGGACGCGATGACCGGCCAGGACGCCGTTAACTCGGCGCAAGTGTTCCACGAGCGCATCGGCATTACGGGCGTCGTCCTGACAAAAATGGACGGCGACGCTCGCGGCGGTGCGGCGTTGTCGATACGCCAGGTCACCGGCCAACCCGTGAAATTTGTCGGCGTCGGCGAAAAATACGACGCCATCGAGCCTTTCTATCCCGATCGCATCGCTCAACGCATTCTCGGCATGGGCGACGTCCTCACGCTGATCGAGGAAGTTCAGGGCAAGATCGACGAAAAAGAGGCCCAGGAACAACTGCGGAAAATGACGAGCAATCAGTTCACGCTCGAAGATTTCCGCAATCAGCTTGGGCAGTTCAAAAAGCTCGGCTCGATGTCGAAATTGATGAAGATGCTGCCTGACCAACTCACCGGCGGCTTTCAGATGACCGACGAACAATCCGAGGTCGTCGATCATCAGCTGAAGCGTACCGAGGCCATAATCGGCTCTATGACGCGGCAGGAACGCAACGATCACCGCGTCATCGACGCGAGCCGAAAAACGCGCATTGCGGGCGGTTCGGGCTCGACCATCGCCGAGGTCAATCAGTTGCTTCGCCAATACGATCAGATGCGAAAAATGATGTCGCAGATCAATAAAGGCGGGCTTTTCGGCGGACTTGCGAGAAAAATGGCGGGCGGTGCCGCGTCAGGTTTAGGCGGGATGTTGGGCGGCGGAAACCCGCTCGGGATGCTGGGCAGCGGCTCGGCGATAGATCACTCGGACGACGAACCGAACGGTTCCGTCCGAAGCAGTTTGAAAAGGAAGAAAAGACACAAAAAACGACGTTAAATGCTCTGTTTCAGGCACTTAACCTCTCGAAAACTGAAAATTATGTTAGCAATAAGCTTAATGCGAATGGGCGCGAAGAAAAGGCCTTTCTACCGCGTCGTTGTAAAGGAGAAGCGCTCAAAGCGCGATGGTAAGTATCTTGAGAATTTGGGCACCTACGACCCGCTCCAAGATCCCGCAGAGGTCACCCTCAACCACGACCGTATCCGCTACTGGATAGGCGTCGGAGCACAGCCGACCGAGACAGTCGCCAGCCTGATCAAGCACAATCCTGAGATGAGCGCCGAAGAGCGCGAAGCGATGCTCAAAGAGCGTGCTGAAAAGAAAGCTGCGGCTGAAGCGGCTCGTTTGGAGGCGGCAAGGGCTGAAAATGCTCGTTTGGCCGCCGAAGCTGAAGCCGCGGAGAAAGAAGCTGCCGAAAAGGCGAAAGCTGAAGCAGCCGCTACGGCCGCTGCCGCGGAGTCTTCCGAAACGGCCGATGATGTCGCGGAGTCGCCAACTGAGGATACACCTTCTGAAAGCCAGCCGGAAGGTGATGATTCTGTAAAAGATTCGGCTGCCGAAAACCCGGTTGACCCGGCTGAAGAGGAAAAGCCGGAAGAGCCTGTAGAATAGAGCATTTTAATGAAAGACGCGGTTGAAAAACTCATCCGTTCGCTGGTCGGTGATCCAGATGCCGTGTTGGTAGAGGAGTATCCGGACGGCAGGAATGTCAGATTTGAGGTTCGTGTGGGCCAAGGCGACATGGGGCGGGTCATCGGCCGCGAAGGCCGGACCGTAAAGGCGATCCGCAATATACTTTTTGCTGCGGGGCAGAAGAATGGCTGCCGATATTTTCTCGACCTTGTCGAGGATTGATTTGTCATTGCTATGGACGATCTTGTCGCTATAGCAAGGGTTGCAAAACCACGGGGGATCAAGGGTGAGGTTATCGCCGATCTATTGACCGATTTTCCAGAGCGGTTTGAAGGCTTGGAAAACGTGACAGCTGTCCTTCAGACGGGTGAAAGACAGGAATTGACAATTGAAAACCACTGGTTTCAGGCAGGTCGTGTTGTTTTGAAGTTCCTCGGATACGATTCGATGAATGACGCGGATGATTTAAGAAAAGCAGAGATCTGCGTGGGTGAGAGCGAGGCGGTCGAACTCGAGTCTGACGAGTTTTTCGAGTGGGAACTCGAAGGGTGTTTGGTCGAGGATGTAACGGGTAATGCGATCGGGATCGTTGAGACTCTGATGAGAACGGGCGGGCCGGAACTTCTAGTCGTTCGCGATGGCATCAAGGAACACCTGATACCGTTTGTTGAGGCCATATGCGTCGCGGTGGATATCCAAAACAAAAGGATAATTATAGATCCCCCTGAAGGACTTTTGGAGTTTTGATAGTTAGAAAGGACGCCTGGAAATATGAAGATCGACGTCCTTACAATATTCCCCGATTTTTTTGACCGCGTATTCGATTTCGGGATCATTCGTCGGGCAAAGCTCGCAGGGATAGTTGATATTTCGGTGCATGATCTTCGCGGTTTTGCGACCGATAAACACAGAATGGTCGATGACCGGCCATTTGGCGGCGGCGACGGAATGGTACTTAAGCCGGAACCGATATTCGCCGCGATTGAAAATTTGATAGGTGCGTCCGACCGTGATCGTTATCCGCCGAAGACCCGTGTGGCTCTGCTTTCCCCACAGGGAAGGCCGCTCAAACAGCGGATCGTACGTGAGTTTGCGGATGATTCTGATCACATCGTATTGATCTGTGGGCGTTACGAAGGTGTCGATGAGCGGGTGAATGAAGCACTTGTCACCGACGAGATATCGATCGGCGATTATGTACTGTCGGGCGGCGAGCCGGCAGCGGTCGTGTTGGTTGACAGCATTGTAAGGCTTCTTCCGGACGCGTTGGGAAGTGAGACATCGGCCGTGTACGACTCATTCTCGAATGGCTTGCTCGATTGTCCGCATTACACACGGCCGGCAGAGTTTCGAGGGATGAAAGTTCCCGATGTGTTATTGAATGGCAATCATGCCGAAATTGAAAAATGGCGCCATGAAAAGGCGCTGGAAAAGACACGGACAATCCGTGGAGACCTTTTGACAGGAGAAAATGGTGAAATGTGAGTTGCTCCCAAATGAGTAACTGACCTCTGGCCGAGAAGCGATATGAACAAACTTGATTCAGTTGAACAAACCCAGTTGCGGGACAATATTCCCGCATTTCAGCCTGGCGATACACTTCGAGTGCATGTGCGCATCAAAGAGGGCAACAAGGAACGTATCCAAGCATTTGAAGGGATCTGCATTGCCCGAAAACACGGCGGTGCGAGGGAAACGGTCACCGTAAGAAAGGTGAGTTTCGGCGTTGGTGTCGAACGTATATTCCCTTTGCACGCGACGGTGATCGATCATATTGATGTTGTCCGCCGTGGTAAGGTGCGGCGTGCTAAGTTGTATTATTTGCGTAATTTGCGAGGCAAAGCGGCTCGAATCAAAGAGCGCGATACGAGAAACAAGGCCCAGTCAGCAAAGTAGCTGCAAGAGGCCTTGTATACCCAAATCGCAATATATCTTTCAAACGCGAGTGAGTTGCCGGCAACGGATGCTTGACAAGCGAAGCGTGTTAGAATTCACTCGTGAGTGATTTCAGACTTCAAGCCGATCGTTTTGAATGGACGATCGGCTTTGATTTTGAGGAGCAAGCGCGGAGTGAGGGTTTTCATTTGATCGCAGGCGTCGACGAGGTCGGCCGCGGTTGTTTGGCCGGGCCCGTCGTCGCCGCCGCCTGTATTCTGAACCCCGAATTGCCGGTGCCGGCCGGCCTCACAGATTCTAAGAAGCTATCCGCGAGACACCGGGAGGAGATCGCGTTGGCTCTTCGAGAGACCGCGCTCTCATATTCAGTTGCCGAGATCCAGGCCGATGAGATCGACAGGATCAACATTCTCGAAGCTACAAAGAGAGCTATGCTTCTCGCGGTCAATTCGCTTAGGCCGAATGCTGATTACGTGCTGATCGACGCGGTCAAGCTGAAAGAGTTAACAATACCTCAAAAGTCGATAATCAAAGGGGATTCGATCTCATATTCTATAGCTGCGGCTTCAGTAATCGCCAAAACCTACCGCGACCGCCTGATGAAAGACTACGACCCAGAGTTTCCGCAATATGGCTTCGCGGGCCACAAAGGCTACGGCTCTGCGAAGCACTTTGCGGCAATTCGGGAACATGGCCCGTGTCCTATCCACCGGCTCTCATTCCGTGGGGTTTTGCCGCCGGTAACAACGT
The DNA here is from genome assembly GCA_019639155.1 of Acidobacteriota bacterium. GTDB lineage: Bacteria > Acidobacteriota > Blastocatellia > Pyrinomonadales > Pyrinomonadaceae > OLB17. Next base: position 125,731 of record JAHBSJ010000003.1, read on the forward strand.
CAGAACATGATCCATTCTGATGGTTCTTTCGGGTGCGAGATCGAGATCCTGGTTTCCGCACGAAATAGAGGGGAACGCTCTTGCAGTGCGGACTCAGCGGTTATGCGTGCCAAGTTCGGCTCATTCGCACGCTGAGAAAGATGGGCGAGGACGACCTCGCGAGCGGTTCCGTCAAACTCATACTGAAGCCAATCTGCAAGGTCTTCGTTCGACAAATGGCCGGTGTTCGAACTGATCCGTTGTTTTAGCTCCCAAGAATAGACATAGCAGGCTCTCAACATATCTCGGCTGTGATTGGATTCAACGATGATGGAATCGCAGCCGCGCAGTTTCTCGCGGATCAGATCCGTGAAATGACCAAAATCCATCAGTGTGGCTACCCGGATCCCATTGCTTCGTGCTACGAACCCAAAGTTGTCCGCGGCGTCGTGCGGAACAGAGAATGGTTCGAAGTCAATGTTCCCGATGCGAAACTCAGCGGACGAATCTATTTCTACAGTTTTGTCAGCTAGTGCCGCCTGACGTTTTGAAGACTCGCTATCACCATTTAATCCGCCTGCCCGGGTACTGAAGTAGGCATCGAGAGTTAGGCCTGAAACAAAGACTGGACAATTGATCTGCGACATCAAAACTCGTAATCCGCCTGCGTGGTCGCCGTGTTCATGTGTCAGTAAAACGGCATCTAGGTTCTCAGGCGCAACCCCGACAACCGCCAGTCGTCTGACGATCTCACGGGAGCTAAGGCCCGCATCAACCAGGACATTCGTATTCCCGCTTGAGATGAGGACCGAATTCCCCGTGGAGCCACTACCTAAGACCGTGAACTTCATTTTAATCGAGATCGGAGCATTTTCGAGGCCACTTTGCGAGACACCATTGTGGGCATTACCTTCGTCGCTGTGGCTACAACCGAATTGACAAAGCCGGATATAACTTTAGTTCTGCCGTTTGAGATAGCCCTCATAGCGGTTTCCACCACATCTTCTGCGGTCTGCTGCCCTTTTAGTTCGAATGGCCGGTCAATTTCTGACGCCGCAAAAAAGTTCGTTTTAGTAGAACCCGGACAGAGCGCCAAGACCTGAATACCAAACTCGCGGTTCTCTTCAGCGATGGCTTCTGAGAATGAAGTTACGAATGCTTTTGTGGCGGCGTAAGCTGCCATGTAGGGAACTGGTTGGAAGCCTGCAGCTGACGACACGTTCACGATCTTCCCGCGACGGCGCGAACGCATCCCTTGCAAATACAAATGCGTTAAGGCGACCAAAGACCTGATGTTCAGATCGATCATCATTAGTTCTATTTCCAAAGGAAGTTCAGCAAAATCGCCCATCGATCCGAATCCTGCGTTATTTATCAGCCAGTCGATCTCGAATCCATGCGTTTCGGTCTCAGCGAAGACCTTGGTCGGTGCATCGGCGTCGGTGAGATCCGCCACGATGTAATGTGCAGTTATTTCATGCTTCAGCATCAGCTCATCGCAGATCCCATGGAGCACCTTTTCTGAGCGGGCAACGAGCACCAGGTCATGTTTCTCAGAAGCGAGCCGTCGGGCAAACGCCTCACCAATTCCACTGGACGCTCCCGTTATAAGCGTTGCTTTCATACGTGATCACTCTCATTCGCGGGCCGGACGAACGAAAAATAGATAGCAAGCATGGCGGCTGATGCAATGGTCAGCGTGCCAATAATCCTTATGACGGCGGCAACTGTTTTAGTCGAATCCAGCAGGCCAAACCTTTCAAGCAAATAGTTCCAGTCATGAAAGCTGCCCTCGCTTCCAGTCAGCCCGCCGAGAAGGACCAATTGCATCACTTGTGCGTCTGCGGCATAGACCCAAACATTCAGTATGCTCTGTCCTACCCAAAACAATACGATCGCCGCGGAGTAGAATTTCCCGTGCCACCAAAAGTACCCGACGAAAGCTGTGGGGAACAATACTTGAAACAGTGAGCCACCCGCGACGCCAATGAACTCACCGAAAATTCCAAAGATCAAATGACCGGTCTCATGTATCGGCAGATCGACGTTATCCAAAAAGCTGCCCTGCATCGGGTCGTATGCGATCGTCAAAAAGTAGATCGACACCAGGATCGCAAAACTGAGTTTTGGATAATTAGGGCTCATCCCCGAAAATCTGCACGTTCGATGGCGTAAAAAAGACAGTCCTGTCCGTAATGCCAGTCAGTCTTTTCGTAATGCATACCGCATTTTTCCATTATCTTATGTGAACCGGTATTCTCGGGATGACAGACGGCGACGATGCGTTCGAGCCCCATGACGTTAAATCCGTAGGCGAGCCATCCAATCGCCGTTTCGTAGCCGTAACCCTGCCGCCAAAATTTTTCTGCCAGATTATAGCCGACCTCGATCTCGCCGGTGTTTTCGAGCGGCTGCAGCCCGCTGGAACCGATAAGCTCGCCGGTCTCTTTCAACCCAATAGCACACATCCCAACGCCTGCTGTTTCGTAACAATTTATATAGAAATCGAGCCGTTTCGACAGGGCTTCAGGGCTTTGCATTTTCGGCCCGCCAAGGTAACGGTTGACTGCGGCCGGAGCGCGGTTCTCTATTAACCACGGCAGATCGTCGCGGGTAAATCGGCGATGAAATAGTCGTTCGGTCTCTATCACGCGGTTCTATCAGGGCGAAAGGCGTTCGATCGACCATTCGCCATCCTTGAGAGTATAGCAAATGCGGTCGTGCAGGCGGCTCGGACGGCCCTGCCAGAATTCGAAATGATCGGGTTCGATACGAAACCCGCCCCAATGCGGCGGTCGCGGGACGCCTCCAATCGCGTATTTTGCCGACAAAGCGGCAACTTTGGCAATTAGGACGGATTTGGAAGTCAACGGCTGGCTTTGATCTGATGCCCAGGCTCCGATCCTGCTAGTAAATGGCCTCGATGCGAAGTACTCGTCAGATTCTGCGGAAGATACCTTCGAAGCCCTACCGTTGATCCTGATCTGACGCTCTAATTCAGGCCAAAAGAAATTCAATGCTGCAAAAGGATTCTCGATCAGTTCACGCCCCTTTTGGCTTTCGTAATTCGTAAAAAAAACTAATCCCTTTGAATCAAACCCTTTCAGCAAGACCAAACGCGATGACGGCCGCCCCTTAGAGCTTACTGTTGAAAGCGTCATCGCCGTCGGTTCTGGCAACTCGGCCAAAAGTGCCTCATTCATCCAGCTGTCAAATTGAACAAACGGATCGGGATCGACGCTGGAGATTGAGAGCTCCTCGCGCGAATACTCTTTACGAATGCCTGCGAGTTCGGTCGATTCCATATCAAAGCTGGTGAATGAGCAATCCGTCTTTCAACTTAGGTTCAAACCACGTCGATTTTGGGGGCATTATCTCTCCCATATCTGCTACTGCGAGAAGATCGTCCATAGTCGTCGGAAACATAGAAAACGCGACTGCCGCCGTCCCGTCATCCACCAATCTCTCTAGCTCCGCGGTTCCGCGAATGCCGCCTACAAATCCAATCCTCTTGTCGGTTCGTTCATCGCCGATGCCTAGGACCGGAGCAAGGAGAAAGTTGTGCAATATGCTTACGTCGAGCCGCTCGATCGGATCTGGTTCTCGGACGTATTGAACATTAAATCTCAGTTTGCGCCATCTGCCTCCGAGATACATACAGATCTCGCCGTGGTGACGCGGCACCTTTTCTAATGCCTCTTCTATCAAAAAACTCGCTGAGATCTGTTCGAGGAATTCCTCTTCGGAAAGGCCGTTCAGGTCGTTTACTACGCGATTATATGGCAGGATCCGGAGGTCCTCAGCGGGGAACAAACCGGCGATCACAAAATTGTAAGGCTCAGAACCGTCATGTCCCGGATTCGCCGTTCGCAGACTTTGCCGCGCGGTTTCGGCACTCTCGGCCCTATGATGGCCGTCAGCAATGTAAAGAGACGGAACTTCCGCAAATGCTGTCTTCCAAGATGAGATATTCGAGACACGCCAAACTCGCTGTCGAACTCCGGTTGGGCATTCGAACTCATATATTGGTTCGGTTTCCGTTGCGCGAAGAAGTAACTCATGGATCGCACGAGTTCCCCGAAAGGCGAGAAATATCAGGCCGGTCTGTGCGTTGACGGCAAGCAGATGTCGGGTCCTGTCATCGACTTTGTCGGGCCGCGTCTTTTCGTGCTTTTTGATACTTCCTTCTTCGTATTCATCCAATGAGCAGCAAGCAACCAGCCCGGTTTGGGTATGGCTGGCTGCTGCCAGCTGATAGACGAAGAACGCAGGCTCCTCATCGCGAACAAGGATCCCATCCTGAATGAAGGAGTTTAGGTTTGCCCGAGCTTTGTCGAAAATATCGTCAAGTTCGGGCCCGGAGCCTTCGGGAAATTCCGCCTCCGCCCTCGTGACCCGCAAGAAACTGTTTGGGTTGCCGGTAATGTGTTCCCGCACTTCGGATTCGTAAACGACATCGTAAGGGACGCACGATACCGACTTTGCTATCTCCGGTCTGGGGCGGAGTGCACGAAAAGGCTCTATTTTCGCCACAAAAGATCAATCTCCAAAATTTCAATATGTCGGCTGAGTGTTGCCGTTAATAATTTCGTTCAGTCGCCGGTTGCTTTCATCCATTTCGTCGAGCATTTGTTGAGCATAGCCCTTCTTATCGATCCGCCATTGTCCTTTCTCAAAGATGAATGGGACCGTCTCCCACGTTCCGAACGAGTTCTTCACTTCAATGGTCGCTTTTTCCCCGTCGATCTTCTCGTTTCGAAACTCAACTGTTGTTTGATTCGGGCCTACCAATGTCTCTCGCTGTAAAATATCGTCGATCGTGGTGTTCTGCGCCTTAGCCTGCTCTTCATGCATCTTCAACGTTGCCTCTGAAAGCAGCGTTTTAATAGCATTGGCGTCTTTTGACTTTATTGCTTTAACGTAAGTCTTGAATGTCTCGACAGGGGTCGCAGGCTCACGAGAACCGCACGCGGCAAAAAAGACGCAGATCAATCCACATACGAGGAATTTATTTAAATAGCAGGCTCTCATTTTCGCTAAGCTCAAAAACTTGATTATACTGTAGTTTTGAGGAAGCATAGAACCAATGCAACGCAAAATTCTTTCTGAAGCTGAGTTGCGCGGATCGCTCGCTGCAATGGAGAATTGGAATGCTGTTGACAGCTGTATTCAGAGGCGATTTGAATTTCGGGATTTCGCGGCGGCGTTGGATTTTGTCAACAAGGTTGGCTCCCTCGCAGAGGAAGCGGATCACCATCCGGACATAACATTTGGTTGGGGATACGCAGAGATTGTGTTGACGACACACGACCGCGGCGGTGTAACGGATGTTGATATTGCTCTCGCCGCTAGAATAAATGCGATCTAAGTTTTGAGAATAAGTTAACTATATCCAAAAAATACTATGTCAAATGTCCCTATTACAGTAGCTCACGGTGACGGAATTGGTCCTGAGATCATGGCAGCAACGCTGCATATTTTGAAAGAAGCCGGCGCCCGGATCGATATTGAAGAGATCGAGATCGGAGAAAAGGTTTACCTGAGCGGCAACACTGCCGGCATAGCACCCGAATCGTGGGATTCGCTGCGTCGAACCAAGGTGTTTCTTAAGGCCCCGATCACGACTCCTCAAGGCGGCGGATTTAAGTCATTGAATGTGACCGTCCGCAAGACGCTCGGTATGTACGCGAATATACGCCCTTGCGTTTCGTATCATCCGTTCATAGAAACAAAACATCCCGTAATGGACGTCGTTATCGTTAGGGAGAACGAAGAAGACACCTACGCCGGCATCGAGTATCGCCAGTCAGATATGGTCGAACAGTGTCTGAAGCTCATTACAAGGCCGGGCTGCGAGAAAATTGTTCGATACGCGTTTGAGTATGCTCGAAAGAACAACCGAAAAACAGTAACAGTTTTTGTGAAAGATAACATAATGAAGCAGACCGACGGCCTGTTTCATCGTGTTTTTGACGAGATCGGTGCTGAGTATCCTGACATACAAAAGGGAGATTGGATCGTTGATATCGGTGCAGCTAAGCTCGCAACGTCTCCTCAGGATTTTGATGTCATCGTTATGCCTAATCTCTACGGCGACATCCTTTCTGACGTAACAGCACAGATGACGGGCTCGGTCGGGCTTGCCGGTTCGGCTAATATCGGAGAGAACATCTCGATGTTCGAGGCCATTCACGGTAGTGCTCCGCGTCGTGCGGGCCAAAACGTCGCTAATCCCTCAGGCTTGTTCCTCGGCGCTGTGATGATGCTCGTTCACATCGGTCAGCCGGACGTTGCGGAATTGACCCACAACGCATGGCTCAAGACCATCGAAGACGGCGTTCATACCTACGACATCGCTCGAGAAGGCACGACCAAACAGACCGTCGGGACCAAAGAATTCGGTGAAGAGGTAGTCAAACGGCTTGGGCAGAAACCTGCGACGCTCAAAGCGGTCGAGTATAAGAAAGACGAAGGCTTGAGCGAAGAAAGGAAGCCGATCTATTCTATCCGCGAACCGCAGAAGAAAGATCTTGTTGGAGTGGACGTTTTTGTTAACTGGTGGAACGGCAATTTCTACGGTGCTGCGAACGAACTCGGCCCTATCGTTGAACAGGCAAACGGCAATGGGTTGAAACTGGTAATGATCTCGAACCGCGGTACGAAAGTCTATCCGAAAGGACAGCCGGATACGTTCTGCGTCGATCATTGGCGGTGCCGCTTTATGGCCGAAAACCAAGGCGAGACTATCACCCACCAACAGGTGATCGACCTGCTGGGCCGCGTTGCGGGTGCGGGGCTGGATTTCATCAAGACGGAACACCTATATAATTTCGACGGCGAACCGGGTTATTCGCTCGGACAGGGACAATAGGCTCTATCTGACCTTATTAAATTGTTTTGAACGTGTTTGGCGGGGCGCCGGCCTCGCCATTTCTTTTTTTTGGATACTTAGGTTCGGCATTATCGCATTCGCCTTAACCGTCATTGGATAATATACTGAATCAGCCCATTTCGTTATGTCTGTTTAAGATATCGGAGGTTATTGATGCTTGGCAAAAATGTCTCACATTATAGGATCATTTCGCAGCTCGGAGAGGGCGGAATGGGTGTGGTATATGAAGCGGAGGACATTAACCTTGGACGAAATGTTGCGTTAAAATTCCTTTCACCTTCGATGGCGAATGACGACAATTTGCTTCAGCGGTTTCAGCGTGAAGCTCGGGCAGCATCGTCGCTCAATCATCCGAATATCTGCACCATCCATGGGATCGAGCAATTCGAGGATCAGCATTTTATCATCATGGAGCTTCTCGAAGGTGAATCACTGGCGGACCGAATTCGCAGAGGCCCGCTCGACATCGACGAGGTTCTGACACTCGGTGTGCAGATCGCAGATGCACTCGAGTCGGCCCACTCGAAGGGCATCGTTCACCGAGACCTCAAGCCGGCAAATATATTTATCACATCCCGTGGACCGGCAAAGATACTTGATTTTGGCCTAGCAAAGATCGACCAGCAGAAACCCGATGTCGGATCCAATGTTGCAACTGCAATTGCGGATGGATTGACATCGGCGGGAGCAACTATGGGCACGATCGCTTATATGTCGCCGGAACAAGCTCGAGGCGAAGTAACTGATGCCCGGACTGATCTTTTTTCCTTCGGCACAGTACTTTATCAGATGGCCTCGGGAACGATGCCGTTCCAAGGAGATACATCGGCAGTTGTATTCGATTCCATTCTTAATCGTGACCCGGTCCCATTGAGCGAACTTATACCAATGCTTCCACCGGAACTCGGCCGGATAATCGGGCAGGCCTTGGAAAAAGATCGCGACCTTCGATTTCAAAGCGCGACGGAGTTAAAAACTGCACTTAAAAGATTGAAGCGCGACCTAGACTCGGGTCGGCATTCAGGCGAGACAAGCGCGATCCATCGCACGCGGACACCGCAGGCAGTTCACGAACATTCGATCGCCGTTCTCTATTTTGAGAATCTGAGCGGGATGAAAGAGGACGAATATCTTCGTGACGGAATTACCGAAGACATAACAACGGAACTCTCGAAAATAAAAAGGCTGAAGACGTTTTCCAGAGCAATGGTCCTGAACTATAGAGACAAGCCGGTGACGGCTGGGCAGGTCGGCAAGGAGATGAGAGCATCATACGTGCTCACTGGGAGCTTGCGCCGGGCCGGCAATCGTTTGCGTATAAATGCTCAGCTTGTAGATGCATCAACAGACTTTCCTTTATGGTCTGAACGGTATGACCGCGAAATGGCTGATGTATTTGAGGTGCAGGACGAGATTGCGTCAAAGATCGCGGCTGCACTTCGAATCACGCTCTCGCCCCAAGAGCAGGAGGCCCTCGCCGAAAAACCAACTGAGAACCTTCAGGCATATGACCTTTATCTGCGCGGACGAAACTACGCGCGACGGGTCGGCCGTCAGGACCTTCAGGTTGCTCTTCAGATGTACGAGAACGCGGCGGCGCTTGATCCGAACTTTTCACTCGCGCACGCTGCTGTAGCAAATGTATGTGCTCAGTATTATTACCATTTCGACCGTCAGCAGCAGTGGATCGATCGCGCGATCGCTGCGACCCGAAAGGCAAGTGCCGGCGGCAATGATGCTCCCGAGATACGACTGGCCGAGGCTTGGGTTGATTTTGCAGAGGGTCGATATGAAGCAGCGGTTGAAAAGATAAGACTGGCTCTCGAACGTGATCCTGACCTTGACGGTGGGTATTACCTGCTCGGACGAGCTCTATTTGAAGCTGGGCGGTACCAGGAGATCGCCGAGATAATGGAGGATGCATTGGCTCACGCCGGAGAGAACTACAATACGACCATTCCAATTCACAACGCCCTTGGAGCACTCGGAAAGAAGGACGCGTTGAATAATTTTCTTCACCGCGAGATCGCAGTATTTGAGGAGCATCTGAAGAAGGTGCCCGAGGACGCACGAGCCCGGGTATTGCTTGCTAGTGATTACGCGATGCAGGGGCGTTTAGATGACGCTAAACGGGAAGCGGATATGGCGATAGCTCTACGGCCCGACGACACGATGATCCTTTACAATACTGCATGCGTCTTCTGTGCAATGAATAATCCAAAGGACGCTATGGTCGCCCTCAAGAAAGCCTGGGAAGGCGGCAATCGAAACTCAGCTTGGACGCGTAAAGATCCCGACCTCGCGATACTTCACGGAGACCCTGAATTCGAACGGCTCTATCCACCATCGGTTGCCTAATTCCACACCTGACGCCTTGGAATGAACAAAGTGGGATTACGCCTCTATAATTTTGCCCGTTATGTAATGCTCCGGTAGACTTTTCACCTCGGTATCCGCAGTGGGTCTATTTCTAATGCTTCAATTTAGCTGCTGTCGAGGCCGGCCGCTTAGCTTTTCTAACGAAGTGTTGTCGAGCGGTTTTATCGCTTTTTATACGGATACGAAGGAGAAACGCGACGCGAATATCTGCTATATTGACGGTGTGCGGTGCCGGGCAGGTTAGGCTCATGTGGGCCGAATCGTAAACAGCCGTATGACAAAGCGAACTGAACAACCCTTAGTTTCGATAATAATGGGCAGCAAGAGTGACTGGCCAACGATGGAACATGCCGCAAAGGTGCTTGATGATTTCGGTATTTCCTACGAGAAAAAGGTCGTATCCGCCCACCGCACGCCTGATCTGCTTTTCGAATTTTCAAGATCTGCAGAAGGACGCGGTATCGAGGTGATAATAGCCGGAGCCGGCGGCGCCGCCCATCTTCCCGGGATGTGTGCATCACAAACCGTATTGCCCGTTCTTGGCGTTCCTGTCGAAAGCCGCGCCCTCAAAGGCCTTGACTCGCTTTTATCAATTGCTCAAATGCCTTCCGGTGTTCCGGTCGGAACTCTTGCCATAGGCGAAGCAGGAGCTAAGAACGCCGCTTTGTTGGCGGTTGCAATACTCGCTAACTCTCGCCCAGATCTCCGCGAAAGTCTTCATGCCTTCCGCTTCGAACAAACGAACTCGGTTTTAAAAATGAAGCTCGGCAAATGATTGCCGAGAATACTTCTTAGCGAAAGATCTCCGGTTCATTCTCGCAGCTCAAGCGTTAAAACTTGTTGACACTTTGATCCGTACGGCTGATAGAATAGAAGCATGCCCGGTCGGATGACCTCCGGGCAGAACCGACCAGATGGAACGGCTAAAATGCACAAATTGCGGGCTGGTAAATACCGTATCGGACGATAAGTGCCGACGATGCTACTCGCCACTCGTAGAAGTAAATTTATTTCAGCCGCGGCCGTCATCGAGTTTTTCGCTCACTATCCCTGTTCGACCGATCTTGTTTCTTATTCTCGCCCTTTTCGCCGCGTATTGGTATTTCGGCGGAACGTCCGCTGATGATCGGGTCTCGACAACTTCTGAGCGGCCGACAGCCCCGCAGCCCTATCCGACGCTTTCTGTTCGCCGCGAGCAAGAGCAGAAAGCGAAGGGAGCATATTTCGATGCGATAGAGAAAAGTCCAGGCATTCGCGAGTCCGACAAGCGTCTTGAGCAAACGAACAAATTGATCGAAAATGGTCGGCCGAGTCCTGACCGATAGTGTAAACATCTCAATCGGAATTCAATTCCAAAGCTTTCTAGGGTAAGCTATCGCCTTTAACGACTCTTGAAGGTGTAAACAATTGACTCGACAAATCCTTCCCGGCTCGACCATTGGTGTATTCGGCAGCGGCCAGCTTGGCCGTATGTTTGCTATCGAGGCTCGCAAAATGGGTTATCGCGTGCATACGTTTTCACCCGATTCCGACACGCCGGCGGGGCATGTTTCGGACATCGAGACGACGGCATTATATGATGACCTGGATCTGGTCCGAAGATTTGCGCGAGATGTTGATGTCATAACGTTCGAGTTTGAGAACATTCCTGCTGCAACTATCGAAACTGCAGCCGAGTTCGTCGATGTGCATCCAAGAGGTTCAGTTCTCCACACTACGCAGAATCGGCTTCGAGAGAAGACCTTTCTTTCAATTAACGGCTTTCCGGTCGCACCTTTTCGCCAAATTCGACTCATTGAGGATTTGTATGATGCAGCCGCGGAGATCGGATTTCCATGTGTGCTGAAAACTGCAGGGTTCGGTTACGACGGCAAAGGTCAGAAAAAGCTCACTGGACCGGGTGATATTGAATCGGCCTTCGTCGCAATGAACGGCAGCGAAGCCGTTTTAGAGGCGTTTATCGAGTTTCAGAAAGAGGTTTCTGTCGTTTGCGCTCGTGGAGCCGATGGCGAATTCGTTCATTACGGAGTGATCGAGAACGAGCATAAGGATCATATCCTCGATCTATCCTTTTCTCCGGGAAATGTTCGCGGAACTGTATGCGCCGAAGCTGTTGAGATAACACAAAATATAGCTGAGGCTTTTGGATATGTCGGCACGATGTGCGTCGAATTCTTTTTAACGCAAGATGATCGTTTGCTGGTTAATGAGATAGCTCCGCGGCCACATAATTCAGGGCATCTTACCTTTGGGCCTTGCGTTACTTCGCAGTTCGAACAGCAGGCGCGGGCAGTTTGCGGGCTTCCTTTGGGATCGACCGGCTTCTATCGCCCTGCTGCCATTGCGAATCTTCTAGGGGAAATTTGGACAGGCGGTGAACCGGATTGGGCAAAGGCACTTTCAGCAACAAATGTTTCTCTTCATTTGTACGGAAAATCAGAGCCAAGAGCAGGCCGAAAGATGGGGCATTTGACGGCTACTGATGAAACTCCAAAAGCGGCGGCGGAGATCGTTCGCAGGGCGAGGCAAATGTTACTAGAAAAGGCGTGAATCAGATCTTGCGTCCCAGCCAAACTCCGACCAATAATCCAAAGAATCCGACAGCTACACTTGCAAACATGTAAAGCAGCGTCAGGCCCCAGAGCCGTTCTCGAAGAAGACCGAATATTTCGGCTTCAAATGTCGAAAAGGTCGTAAACGCGCCCAAGAAGCCGACAATGATCGCCATTCTAAGGTTCTCGCTCACAACGACCTTGTCTGAAAGCACGATCATCAGAAATCCCAGAAGTATCGAGCCGGTGATGTTTATAATAAAGGTCGGCAGCGGGAATTTCTCGAAATGGCCGGCCAGCGGTGAGATGTTGAGCAAATGGCGGGCAATAGCACCGAATGCTCCCCCAATACCTATGAAGCACAATCGGACCGCTAATTCCATAGTTTCGCTACCGCATCCTTGATTGCTAATTCATAAGCGTCAAAGCTACACTCAGAGTTTATGGCTGAAAGCCTAACTTTTACAAACCACAGCAGCAGAGCTTCGATCTATGAAGAGTTGTTCCCACAACTCGAAGCATTGCTTGCGGGTGAGACCGATCCGGTGGCCAATCTTGCCAACGCGGCGGCCGCTCTGAGGGAGGCATTTGGATTTCTTTGGGTCGGATTCTATTTGGTAAAGGGCAATGAACTTGTGTTGGGCCCGTTCCAGGGTCCGATAGCCTGCTCTCGTATCGGATTTGGACATGGGGTATGTGGTACATCGTGGCAACGCCAAGAAACAATGATCGTCCCAAATGTTGATGAATTCCCCGGCCATATCGCGTGTTCTTCATCGTCAAGATCCGAGATCGTTGTTCCCATTTTTGGGTCTGATGGATCGGTCATCGGCGTCATGGACATTGATAGCGATCGCTTAGATGACTTTTCGGAAAATGATGCCTCGAATCTTGAAACGATATGTAATATGCTCGTTCGGTCTTCGGGACTTTAGAGCTTGATCAAAGACATGACACCAATCGACTATCCCTACTGGGTTTGGATACTTTTCTTTTCGATCGTTTTAACGGCTCTTGCTGTAGATCTACTTATCGTTAATCGAAAAGCACATGCTCCGACAAGGAGAGAGACATTCATTTGGGCCACTGTCTGGGTATCCTTAGCACTCAGTTTCGGCATTTTCATCTTTTATCAATTTGGTCTTAATCACGCAAAGCTGTTTTTAACAGGCTATCTGATCGAGCTGTCCCTTTCGGTTGATAATTTATTCGTTTTCCTGCTTATCTTCACATTTTTTAAGGTTCCAAAGGAGTTCCAGCATCGCGTACTATTTTGGGGCATTATGGGTGCGCTTGTGATGCGCATGATCATGATCTTCGCAGGGGCCGAACTGGTTGAGCGGTTCCACTGGATCATTTACATATTTGGAGCTTTTCTTGTATACACCGGCCTCAAGATGTTCAAGGGCTCGGATGATGATTTTGAGCCGCACGAGAGCTTTTTTATCAAACTGGTCACGCGTAACGTTCGGATCTCTAAAGAATATGACGGCGAGAAGTTCATCACAGTTAAGGACGGCGTAAGGACCGGGACTCTTTTGCTCCTCGTTTTGATAACTGTAGAGCTGACGGATGTGGTCTTCGCTGTTGATTCGATACCGGCAATATTTGGTATAACGACGGATCGTTTCATCATTTACACATCGAACATTTTCGCCATCCTCGGACTACGTACATTTTTCTTTCTCTTGGCAGATCTCGCCGACAGATTTCATTATCTTAAGTACGGGCTCGCATTCATTCTCACGTTTATTGGAGTAAAGATGCTCTTGCCCCTCATTGCGGAAGGACTGATAATGTTAGTCGGGTCTGAAAGCGAATCTTGGTTTGTAGGTCTTCTCAGGCGTTTTGTAGCCCATGAATTTGAGCAAGAGGTGATCAACATCTCGCTCGGCGTGGTCGCCGTTTCCATAGCCCTATCAATTGCGTTATCGCTTTTGTTGCCGCCCAAACGCAGACATGACGAACTCTAGGTTTGTCATTTGCCCGTCCAATGGAAAACAAATACCGCAAATTCTACGTCGAATGGTGGAATATTCGGAAGAGTACCGTCTGGACTCTTATTGCAGGAACGGTACTCATCGTTTCTCTCGTCGGCGGCGGCATTTGGGCGTCTCGAAATAATTGGTTCGTTCCAGAGCAAGACCTCACTATCCCAAAAGACGCGGCCCGAATAGTCTCTTTTGAAGGTGAGGTCCGTATCACCCGGGCCGCTACTCGTGAGACCATCCTCGTGACAAGAGAGACGTACGTCGGTGCGGGCGACACGGTTCAGACTCAGGCCGATGGCCGAGCGATCATACAAATGATCGACGGCTCGGTCTATTCGGTTCGGCCAAACAGTACGATGGTGGTAAAAGACACGACTTCTTTTTTTGGCGGAAAGAATGTGCGAGTGGCGTTGGACGATGGCCAACTAAATGTTCGCACCGATGAGCAGCCTCAGGACGCAAAAAATATCGTCGAGGTCGCGGACACAGAAAATCAACTATTGCCGAAGACAGATGCCAGCTTTAATGCAGACCCCCAGGCGAACTCGGGTGAGATAAGGATCAGCCGAGGAGGTGTTGAGACGACGATCGGCGGCGAAAAGCAGATCATTGGGGAGAATGAATTCGCTTCAATAAAAAGCGGCCGACTGTCCCAACGCGAAAGACTTATGGCTCCCCCTAGACCTATATCGCCAAACAACTCAGCTCAACTGGTTGATCGGGGCGGCGGTGTAGCCGTATCGTTCTCTTGGGCCGATGCCGAAGGGGCATCAGCGTCAAACTATCACCTGCAGGTGTCAAGATCTCCGACATTCGCCAGCGATGCACTATTGGTTGACCGCGGCAATATGTCTGTGCGGGAATTTCGGCTTTCAAGTTTATCGCCTGGAACTTACTATTGGCGGGTTCGTGCGACGGCAAGGTCGGGCCAGCTCACCAACTGGAATGAGGCATGGAAGTTCATTGTCGTTCGTTCAGTTGGGGGTGTAACTATCGACGCATCAAATTGGACGGTCGAAAGGGTCGGCGGCAATGTATATCTGATCAATGGACGCACAAGTCCCGGAATGTTCGTGAGGTCGCAGGGGCGTGAAACGCTATCGGGCCCGGACGGTTTGTTCAAGCTTCAGATTTCAACGCCGTCAATCGAGACATCCGTTGAGATAAGCGATGATCGCGGCAACCGCACCGGATTTGTCATTTCGTTGCGAACAGGAACAGTCCTTAGACGATACTGAAACAGATCGATCCACGCTCGTATGGCCATTGTAACTCTTAATTATGGCAGCCGCGGGCTAAGCTGCGAATTTGACACGGATCGTTTTGACATCATCAAAGCACCTGAGTCGACACCTCCTCTTTCCGATTCCCAGATCGGATGTAAGTTGGATTCTCCCATTGGCCATTCCAATATTGAGGACTGCGTCGAAAATGGCAGCTCTGTATTGATAGTCGTCCCCGATGCCACACGATCCTCCGCGTCCGGACAGATCGTGAACCTCCTTGTTCGTCGCCTAATTGCGGCAGGCATCCAGCCTTACGATATCAGAGCGATCATCGCGACAGGTATCCATAAAAAGGCATCCGATGCCGAGAAGGCGGAGATCCTGTCGCCATTCATATACCAAAGGATCAAGACGCTAGACCACGACCCCATGAACTTGATGGGTTTATTGAAGGTTGGCGAAACGGCAACAGGGATCCCCGTAGAACTTGATCGAGCATTGTTCGAGCATGACCATGTGTTCTTGATCGGGAGTGTTTCATTTCATTACTTTGCGGGGTTTACGGGAGGGCGAAAGCTCATTTGTCCGGGATTAGCGTCGTCTCGTACTATAGCGGAAACTCACAGGCTGGCATTCGATTGCCGGACTTTTTCGCGCCGAATGGGCGTTGGGACAGGGATATTGGATGACAACCCGGTTCATGAGGCATTCGTGCAAGCTGCGGCATTTGCACCTCGTCCATTTCTGATCAATACAATCGTTGATGAGGTCGGAGAATGCGTGGATATTTTTTGCGGCGACTTGGTCGCTTCACACGAGGCTGCTTGTATGGCATACGCCGTAAACCACTCGGTGGACATCAAAGAGAAACGTGATCTGGTGATTGCTTCGTGCGGCGGATCGCCATACGACATAAATCTGATTCAGGCTCACAAATCCCTAGATGCGGCTTCAAATGCATGCCGCGACGGCGGGACCATCGTGTTGGTCGCGGAGTGTTCAGAAGGCCTCGGCCGATCTGATATGTCGAAATGGTTCGACGCCTCCGACAGTCGCGAACTTGCACATCGGCTTTGCGAAAAGTACCAGGTAAATGGCCAGACGGCTTGGAGCATCAGAGAGAAATCCGAGCGATTCAATATCTTGATCGTCAGCAATTTCGACCGAGAAACTTCTCGATCATTTGGGTTCGACAAGATAGAGTTTCCTGACCTTAAGCAATTTGTCGAATCCGGCGGTAAGACCGGCTATATCCTTCCGCGGGCTGCATCCATCAACATAAAAGAAAGATCCCGCCCGAATTAGCCGGGCGGGAAAAGTATTCATCAAGCGACGCCTGTCCTTAGAAACTTAGTTTTCCGGAGAATTGAATTCTGCGAGCGAAGCTTGAGACAGTATTGTTGATCTGCCCTCGTTCCGGACGCGTAAGCACCAATGCTCCGTCGCCAATGCCAAAGGTCGGGGTGTTCGTCAGATTCCTTGCATCAACTCTCAGATCAAATTTCCACCTTTCGTTGAAGCTGAATCTCTTAGAAAGCGAAGCATCCGTGTTGAATTGACGAGGTCCTATGAAATAGTTGCGGCCAGTATTGCCCTGCTCACCTGGATTAGGCACAGAGAGTTGGGCGATTTGTTCTGGTGTGAACCAAACCGGAATCCCGTTGACTTGTGCGACCGAGCCCAAATTACGCGGACAACCGTTACAATTTACTGTCGATTGAACGACCTGACTGACAGAGTTCCGTCCGGACCAAAACGTGTACGGCCTCCCTGTCGCCCAATTGAATAGCCCGGCTATCTGCCATCCTCCAATGATTGCGTCGAGGACTCGGTTCATACCTCGTCCATATTTCTGACTTCGACCTACTGGGATCTCATATGTATAGTAGGCTTGGAAAACATGCCTGCGATCGAAATCGGACCAAGCGTAGTTCAAATCGCGATTTCCAAGGTCAAAAGGAGTATTAGCAGCGGACTGCGGGGTAATAAATGGCTGGGAACCGGTGGTTGCTGTACGGTTAGCAGTCGCAAATGTTGGGTCAAAAGATCGGGTGTCCTTTGAGATCGAGTATGTATATGCTCCCTGATAACTAAACCCATTCATCAGTCTCCGTTTAAGAATGATCTCGACACCGTTATATCTTGATGTGTCATTTGTCTCCAAAACATTCAGACCGCCTGTGAATTGCGGATATGGCTGAATAAAGAATGCATTTCCGAATGCTTGCGACAGCAACTGAAGTCCTGATGCTGTACAAATACCGTTCGTTACATCCGTAGCCGTACACGTTCGCTGCGACGCAGCCCACGCAGCGTTTGCAACACCGCCACCTGCATCACCAGCTTGAAGGGCGGCGGAAACCACGGGGATTCCTCGGAATGTGGTCGTCCCGGCGTTGTTTGTAGGATTGCCGGTGAACATCACATTGATCAGGCATGAAGTTGCCGCAGCATTTCCTCGGAGAGTGTTGAATGCCTCAAGAAAGTTCTCCGGGCATCGCGGATCGCGGGCGAAAATGTTCACTTGGTTCCGGTCATATGCTCCGAAAAGGTGAACCCCCCGGCGTCCAATGTAATTGACCTCGAGTACGTTGCCGCC
Source organism: Acidobacteriota bacterium (assembly GCA_019639155.1). GTDB lineage: Bacteria > Acidobacteriota > Blastocatellia > Pyrinomonadales > Pyrinomonadaceae > OLB17. The sequence goes on from JAHBSJ010000003.1 coordinate 143,349, forward strand.
CCAGATCTCTCTTTGGACGCCCGCAAACCACGCATGGCTTTCAGGAAACTTGATGTCCGGATCGACCGCAGTAATACTGCCCGTTGAAAATGCCGGCGGGGTCCTCAACTGCTGAGGCGTCGATATCGCAGGAATTGTCGGGATCCCGTTGCGAATAAGCAGGTTTTGTGAACCTATACCTGCTGCCGAGTAACTGAATGTATTACCCGGAGCACTCTGAAAAACGAAATTTGCAAAGACTTGTGAGGGAAATCGGTCTTGAGAAAGCCTGTAATTTGCCCGGATTGAGGTCTTTCCGTTGCTGAAAGGATCCCAAGCAAACCCGACCGACGGTGAAAAGTTGTCGTAGTCGTTCTTGAACAATTTGCCTTCTTCCCAACGAAGAGCGCTTGAAGGTGCGGCACCAACCGCAAATGGCTGCGAGGGCGTCAAGATCGGGAGATCTTTTGATCCGGGGCTCAACTTAACTTCCCAACGCACACCAAGGTCAAAGGTCAGATTCTGCCTCGGGCGCCATGTGTCTTGGAAGTAGAAATCGTACTCGGGATAGGTCGCATTGAAGATCCACCTTGTCCCGGCCGGTGCGAAAGCATTCGGATTGCCCGGGCTGACCACAAAGCCTTGCGAGAAACTGCCGATGCGGCCGATCAGGTTGTTTATAGTATTCAGAAGGAGCGTGCGGTCGTTAGCATTAATGCTCGAAGCACCCGCAACGGGCACATTCCAAGGCACAAAATCACTTGCCGCGGTCCCAAAACCGATCTGCGGCTCTATCTGTCCGCCGGCGCTCGAACGATCGTCTATTTGATTGCCGATGCGGAAATTCAGACCAAACTTAAGTGTGTGCTTAGAACGGATGAGCGTCATATTATCGACAAACTGCCAAGTTCGCGAACTACGGGCGTTGTACGCAAAGTTCCTGTCAAAATCCGTTACCGTATTGAGCACAAACGGAACTGCGCCGTTCGCTCCCGGATACTCGAACTTGAAGCCGAATCGGTTCATGCCAAAAATGAACTCGTTGACGAAGTTCGAAGTCGGAGCCCATCGATAGTTGATGGCAAGATTCTTGGGGTTTCGAAACGTATCGATCCAGTTCTTTCCGCCCTGAATTCTCTGAAGTCCCGCGTTAGCGATATCTCCAAATGTGTTCTGTTCGCCTTGAGCGTAGCGGATATACATTTGGCTCTTTGAGGACAGTTTGAAATCGAATCTTACGGTGAAGTCGTATTGCTTCTCGGTCTGAGGGGCAACGAATCTAAGCAGAGCGGTATTCAGGCCGTCGCCGCCCGTGAAGTCGTTGGGAGCCTGCTGAGAGTTCAAAAGGTTGATGATGAAAGGGTCAAGCGTAACCGGCCTGCCTGTAGCGATATCGTAGGTTTGGATACAAGGGTTAGGCACGCCCGGGCCGCATGCAGGATATACCGGAGCTCCGGAAGCAGTGACCGCGGCACCTGTCGGGAACGTCGCAGATGTGGCCGTGCCGAAAGGTGCATTTCGACCGCCCTGTACGAACCGGAACAGTCCGGCCCGTGCCTGCGGAGTGTAAACGGTCAGCGTCTGAAGCCTTGTTTCGCTGGCCCGCAGCATCTGAAGGTTTACAAAGAAAAACGCCTTGTCACGCAGAAAACCGAAATCTGTGCCCTCACCAAAGCCGGGATTGAACAACGGACCGCCCAAGCTGCCGCCGTAGATATGTTGGACGAACTGCCGGCGTGCGATGTTCTGCTTGTTGAATTCCCATTCATTCGCAATGAAACGCGGCGTTTGATAATACTCAAAGAGATTGCCGGAGAACTGATTTCCGCCCGATCGTGTCGTAAGGCTGACCTGAGCGCCCGATGAACGTCCGAGTTCAGCAGTGAAGTTGCTGGTCACGATCTGGACCTCGCGAATTGAATCAGGATTTGGACGAAGAGGTGTGAAATTCGATCCGCCTGCTGTGGATTCGTTGATGTCGATGCCATCGAGAGTAAAGTTGAATGCCCGGTCGCGGGAACCATGAACGTGAACACCGCCGCCTGTGTTGGCACCCGAAACAACACCCGGTTGATAGTTCAATAGGTCAAACGGGTTTCGGCCTCGGGCTCCGACGATCGGCAGAAGTTCGATCTGACGTGTATCAAGTGTCGAACCCACATTACCTGAAGTTGCTGTTGTGACTTGTTCCGCTGAGGATTCAACGGACACAGTGGCCGAGACGTCACCGACCTCAAGAGAAATGTTGATAGTGGACGGAATATTTACCAGTACCTGATTTCGCGAAGACTCAAATCTTTTGAATCCTTCCTTCTCGACCGAAACTTTGTAGAAGCCCGGCTGTATCAGGTCGAAAACGTAAGTCCCGCTTCCACTGGTAGTAGTGGTCAGCCTTAAATTGGTCGCCTCGTTTGTAAGGGTGACTGACGCGCCTGCGACGGCAGCTCCTGTACTATCAGTAACGCTGCCCGTAATGCGGGACGTGGTGCCTTGTCCAAAAGCCACAACTGAGGTGAACACTATCAAGGCGAACACTGCGAATACTCTATCAAGCAATCTCTTTTTCATTTACCCTCCGAAATGTTGTTTGTGATTAGTTGGGGAATTCCTGTTGAAACGGTCAAGAATGGCAAGTTTCAACGCGAATTTTACGGAAGATTAGCATAGAACTTAAGGTTAACAAAGTGTAAAATGGCGAGAATTTGTCTGAGGGTGGGATGGGGCAAATCAGAGCGGATCGAATCGAGCGGATGACCATTTTAGAGAATTAAGAAGGGAGGCAAAATGCCTCCCCTCTTAATGAACAACATTCTGGTTTCGGGCTTATTTTGGCCCGAAGCTTCGTGCTATCGAATCAAGCTGATTGCGAAGTGATCTCACGATGTCCTTTTGGCCGGTGAAACGCAGGGTATAGACGACATTGTCGCCGCTTCTGAGGAAATAGAATCTGCCCGCCATGCTGCGGCCAGATGCCAAATACTCGAAATTAAATACCGAGCCCCTTAAACGCCCGGCGAAATTCTCCTCTCTTCCTGCGACGAAACCCGGCCTTATCTGAAGCCGCTGTTCTTCATCCTCGATCAAGTCGGCAAGCATCGCATCTTTGGCCACCGTTAGGCGTCGAACCTGCAAATGGCAGTCCAGACGGTCTTCGTGAACGAATTCGACGTTAGGATTGGCAGCGGTGGGACGGAGCGTGAGTTTCCATTTTGGGTCTGGCAGCAAAAATGTGTATTCAACGCTCGGGTCGCTGAAAGTGGTCTCTTGAGCAGAAACCCAGCTCACCGCAGAGAGAAGGAATGCCGCAGACAAAATTATTGTTGATACACGCATAGTATTTGATGTATTCCAATGGACCGGCAAAATCCGATTTTAGATGAATTTTAGCCAAACTTCGAGTTTTAGATGCTCAGGTCGAGTAGGTTGTTGCTAAAATTACAGTTCAAGGAAAATGTCGCAACAATGCACGCTCGGCCGTTTCGCGTCCTTTTCACACCCTTCCGATAGCAAATATTCGTACCGAGAAAAGCCCGGCAAAGAATCCGCCGATGTGGGCCGCATAGGCGACACCTCCAACCCCGGATGGAGCTAAATAGCCAACAACCAATTGGTAAGCTATCCAAAGCCCCAGTGCGACAAAGGCGGGAACAGTTGTAACCATGTTTAGTATGATCGCCCTGACCGGATTTCGCGGGAACATCAGCAGATATCCGCCAAGCACGCCCGAAATCGCGCCCGACGCTCCGAGCATAGGTATTACTGACCAAGGTTCGATAGCGATCTGAGCGATCGCCGCCGCAAAACCACAGAAAAGATAGAAAACCGCAAAGCGAAAATGCCCCAGCAAGTTCTCCAAATTATCGCCAAACACCCAGAGAAACATCATGTTCCCGGCGATATGCATGATACTGCCGTGCATGAACATCGAGCTCAGAAAGTTGAAATAAACCGGCAGTGGCGTTTCATAATGAGTGATCTCGCCAAGGATCCTGCCGAACTCGTCCTTGATTGTGACGGCCCCGTTGATGTCTGTCCCTGAAAGTATCTCCTTGGGAACAAGCGAGAACGCATATGTGAAGGCATCATTGCCGCCGATCTGCTGAAGCAGAAGAAAGACCACCAGATTTATCCCGATGAACACATAGTTAACATATGGCGTTCGATGGTTGCCGGTATTGTCATCACCAATGGGGAACATTTGCTAGCCTCTGAACGTGCATTTAGAACAGATCTGATGCATAGCGATGCATTTCGTGCGAGTCAAGTCTGTCCAGCGGTTCAATCATCATTCTATCTGATGGGGCACTAACCGCCAACATCCGTGGAAGGTCCGAGTAATTGATGCCCTTCGCTTCGTGCGACGTAGGTCGCGGCTGTTATGTCCCCGACAACGTTCAACGTCGTCCTGCACATATCCAAAAGCCGATCAACACCGAGGATTATGGCAATAAGAGCAGGATCGATCCCGATCATGAATAGGATCCCGATTATGAACGGAATAGAACCGGAGGGAACACCGGCGGTCCCAATGCCGCCAAGTATCGCAAGGTAAACAACCATCAACTGCAGCGATATTGTAAGGTCAACTCCTGCGAGTTGGGCAAGAAAGAGTACGGTCACGCCTTCATAAAGTGCGGTCCCATTTTGATTTGCTGTCGCCCCTACCGTAAGTACAAAGCTATTTATCTCCTTAGGTACATGCAGATTTTCGTGGGTGACGCGCAGGGCGGTCGGCAAGGTCGCATTTGATGACGATGTCGAAAATGCGGTCAGTATAACCGTTTGAATTCGCTTGAAAAACTCGATGGGGCTTATCTTCGATAAGAACCAAACAGAAATGGAGTAAACACCGAAAAAGTGAATTGATAAGCCCAGAAGTACTGTCGCAACAAACCATCCGAGCGATAACAACAGGTCCGTTCCAAACTGGGAGATGTTGTTGAATAATAGGCATGCTACGGCATACGGTGCAAATTTCATCACGATGTCGATTATTTTTGCCGATATTGCGAATAGTGACTCCATGACACCTACAAACGGAGACGAGACCGCGGTGGGGAGCAGTGTAATGGAAATACCGATCAATAGGGCGAAGAACATGATGTGAAGCATGTTTGGGCTCGCACCCGAGATCGAATTGAAGACATTGCTGGGAACTATGGACTTCACCACCTGCATAAGCGCAGTATCCGCTTTGGAAGCCTCGGCAGCTTTACGCTGAGCCTCGGTTGCTGCTGATGCTCCGCTGCTGAATTCCGCTTTCAATTCAGCAGCAGTTTCGGGGCTGATCCTCTCGCCCGGCCTGATGGTATTTGCTAATGTCAGGCCGATCACCACGGATATAGCAGAGATAACCAACGTGTAGGCAAACGACTTAGCTCCGATCCGCCCTAATTTTCTGATGTCGCCGATTCCGGATACTCCGACGATCAGCGAAGAAAACACCAGCGGGATCACGATCATTAGCAGAAGATTCAAAAACAGCTGACCGATGGGCCGTGTGAAATTTTCTACTGTCCATTCGACCCACGGGTCTTTGCCGCCCAGTGTCCAATTTACCGCCAGGCCGCCGACCACGCCCACCGCTAAACCAATGAAGATCTTCGTATGAAGCGGAATTCCTGATGGTCTGTCGGGCGTGTCGTCATTGAGGTCGGTTGTCAGCTCATATTCGTATTCATTAGGGTTGTTTGCCATAGGTCACTTTGGGCCAGTCTAAAATGCTCAATTGAAGGTGCAATGATCAGGTCGCCGTTCGAAACTACGGCAACTTGCTGCCGCGACGAACGCCGCACGCGATTATCAACAAAAGTTGCTTCCACAGCAAGCCAAAACTTGCCGGTCAACAATAAGAAGACATTTCGGTCTGGCTGCGTGAGGCGCTATACGAAGGTCGCTTCGGAAAAAATCCGAGTTTGATTTAGCTGGAAAAAAAGGCGAAACTTCCGAGCATGGGAAAACTAGCACTTCATTGGCGCATACTGCTGGGAATGGCCGCCGGCGTTATTTTCGCCGCGATATTGATCCAATTCAGTTGGGGTAAGGGCTTTATTGTTGATTGGATAAAGCCGTTCGGGACAATATTTATCAACGTCCTGAAGCTGATAGCGATTCCACTGATCCTCGCGTCGCTTATCAAAGGCATCTCCGATCTGAACAACATAACGCAGCTTTCAAAGATCGGATTCCGAACTCTCGGTTTTTATGTAATGACGACAGTTCTGGCAGTAAGTCTCGGGCTTGTAATTGTGAATGTGGTCAAGCCCGGGAACGCCGTTACAGAAGATACCCGTGCTCAGCTAATGGCGAGCTATGAGAAACAGGCAGGCGACCGGATCACGGCAGCCGAAAAACAGAAGCAGGCGGGCCCGCTTAAGCCGCTCGAAGACCTCGTGCCTGAAAACATCGTCGCGGCTGCCAGTTCAAACGGCAACATGCTGCAGGTTATCGTTTTTGCCATATTTTTCGGCATCGGGCTGATATTGATCCCCAAGGAGAGTGCGGCGCCCGTAAAGGGGTTTTTCTCAGGACTGAACGACGTCGTATTGAAGATGATCGACCTGATAATGCTGGCGGCTCCATTCGGAGTTTTCGCCCTTTTGGCCGCGATCGTTGCTGAAGCTCCGGGCACCGATCTCTTCATAGCCTTGCTCTGGTATGCCGTGTCGGTCGTGTTGGGTTTGGCATTGCTCTATTGCCTGTACCTGACGCTAGTTTGGGTGTTCGCAAAGCGTTCGCCGTCATTCTTTTTGAAGGGTATCATTCCCGCCCAACTGCTTGCGTTCTCGACGAGCTCCAGTGCCGCAACACTACCCGTAACCATGGAGCGGGTTACCGAACACCTCGGCGTTGACGAGGAGGTAGCCAGTTTCGTGCTGCCGATCGGCGCGACAGTAAATATGGACGGGACAAGCCTTTATCAGGCAGTCGCCGCGGTATTTATCGCACAGACATTCGGTATGGAACTAAGCCTTGGCGTCCAACTCGGCATCATCCTGACCGCGACGCTTGCCTCGATCGGGTCTGCTGCAGTTCCGGGAGCTGGAATGGTCATGCTCGTCATCGTTTTGGCTCAGGCCGGTATTCCGGAGGTCGGCCTCGCCCTCATCTTTGCGATCGATAGGCCGCTCGATATGTGTCGAACCACTATAAACGTTACCGGCGATGCTACAGTGTCGATGATAGTTGCGAATTCCATCGGCAAACTCGGCGAACCGAAACCCGTGGAGTGGGATGAGCGGCTGGATGAGGTGATCTGACGCATCATTATCTTTATCATCTTCGTCTGCGATGGCGGGCGGCGAATCGGCGCAGATCCACGAGAATCGCAATATCGCATCTCTAAAGACGGTTTCGGTGTCAAGGCAAGGTTCGAGTGAGCCGCCGGTTAGGGCGGTTGGGAGAGGTCGGATCTGTTGAGAAAAGAATTCGCTCACTGTATTCAATATAGGTTGCATGTCTGAAGCGTGGTTTCAGACTGTTTCGAGTAGAGCACTTCGTGGCTCACTCATTCATCTCTTCGGGCATTGGAAGGAAATGTGTGTCATAGATCTCCTTATTTCCCATGATGTATAGATCCGCACAACTCCTTATAGGTCTGGAGAAGGTTGGCTTAGCTCTATCAGACGGCGGCCATTTCAGGCCGTGCGATTCTACGAGCATTGCCAACTGTGCGTCCACGCTGGTCAAAATCTTGAGCGGTGATCGAGTCACGCAGCATTATCGAGAGTTTGACCAGAAGCTTTCTTGAGGCGGCGGTACGGGCAAGAGCCTTCGGTTTCTTTTTAGCGAGCCGTTTGTAGAAGGCCTTAAGACGAGCGTCGCTTCGGATAGCGGTCATGACCGCCTGGCCGAGGCAGTGTCTGAGAAGAGGCGACCCGGCCTTTGTTATCGAACCGAACCGTGTGCGTCCGGCAGAGGACATCTCACGCGGATCGAGACCCGCAAATGATACGACCGCCTTACTGACCTTCTTAAAGCGTGTTACATCTCCAAGCGTGTGGACGGTAACAAGGGCCGTCAGATACCCGACTCCCATCTGCATCTGAAGAAGCTGAACAGAAGAGTTCTCCTCAGCCTTCTTCTTCAGCCATTCATTGAGCTTTTCGATCTGGCCGTCGAGTTGTTCGAGCAGTGAGAACAGGTGCTCGCGTCTCATCGCATCGGCCTCGTTCATCTCCGAAGCTTTGAGAACCTTCTGAACCTTTGCTGTCTTCATACGCCCTTTCGGCATCCCGATACTATTTGCCAGCCTCTGCAGCCGGTTGTAACATTGGATCCGCTGACGCACAAGACTCTGCCGCAATCCCATCACCTCGATCACCTGGCTACTTTCATCCGGCCTCCGCCAGATCGCCGGGAACTCCCCCCTCATCATAAGCTCCAGTATCAACTCGGCATCCCGACGGTCGTTCTTGTGCCTTGATGCCGCTCGCTTTCTTATCAAAACCGGATTGCCGACAAATAGCCTATGACCTGTCTCAGAGAGCATCTTCTCAAACCATATTGCCCTCGATGATGCTTCGATACCGACTGCCGCCGGTTCCTTAAACCCTGCGTAAAACTTCCGGACCGACTCAAGATCGTGCTTGATCTCGACCGTCTCAGTCTCTCCTGTTGCCGTGTCACACCAACATACTGTCTGCTGATGCGCGTGAAAATCAACTCCGATGTACAATGTCATTACGGTTTCTCCTGTCAAAGAGCGAATTCTTTTGTCAACATCGATTCTAACTCGATGCCTCGAGAAACCGTCTTTTATAACATCAGACGTGACACCGGTTTCTCACCGGTTTCTTGACACAGACGGATGCCCGCGGGGTTGTGACGAATTATGAGTATAACAACCGAGGGCTGGTGACGGGCATCACATGGAATGTGGGATCGACCGGTGTCACAGGAACAGCCGCTGTCGGGTTCGATTACGACAACCTCGGCAACCGCACAGAGATGACCGACGGTTTGGGGACGCAGACTTACGAATACGACGAGCTTTCGCGGCTGACGGCGGAGACGCGTTCGTTCACGGACACGCTTGTAAACGCCCCTCTGCCTGACAACAGCTTTCGCCTCGAATACACATACCACCTCGCCGGCCAGCTAAAATCTCTCAAAGACCCCTACGGCCAGCAGATCAACTACGCAAACGACCGAACCGGAAGGCTCTCGACCGTAACAGGTTCGAGCTTTGGCGGGGTTACCAGCTATGCCTATGATCCGGCATATCGTGCATGGGGAGGGCTGAAGCATCTCAAATTCGGCAGCGCTAATCAGATAACGATCGATTATAACGACCGCCTCGCTCCGATGAGCTTTGTGGCAAATCAGATCAGTGCTCCGACGAATAAACTATTTGATAAGACCTACGACTATTTTGCGGACGGACGCATTAGCCTGATAGATGAGAACATCTCGCTTTTGGATAAATTTGACCGTTCTTTCAGCTATGATCATCTTGGCCGTGTCAAGGATGCCAAGAGCGGCATCGAAGCTCACGGTGGAACGGAGACCGACCTTACAAAACTACCTTTTCGACAAACATACTCGTATAACGCCTTTGATAATCTGACCGGCAGGGATTCAACGCTGTGGGACTATGGCGATTGGAGTTTTTCTTACACGATGTCCAACAACCGTGTCGCAGGGTCAGGTTATGATGCAGACGGCCGCGAATACAGTAGTGAAACTGATGACGGAGACGTAATCTTTTTCACATATAATGCAGCGGGGCGGATTGTAAAGACCGAACGCTACTATGACCGCTACGAGACGCTTTTGGCACAAACCGGTGACGGCGGCGAGGCGAAGCGGTCGCAGCGGACATTTGACACAGAACTTGAGCAATGGGGTGATTGGGAGACGGTTTATTTCATAACTTCGAGCGTATTTGGCCGCGTGATCAGCGAAGCGACGGCGACAGGTAAAAAGCGGCACACTTATGTCATGGGCGGTGGAATGGAGATCGCACGGCAGTTTCTCAGCGACAGTGATGTTGAAACTGTGGATTTCGGCATTACGGACCCCAGCGGCTATAGTTCGCGCGGATCTGGGGGCATCATGAGCCCCTACAAACAGGAAGAACTTGACGGACTCGGAAACAATGTCGGGACATTCGCCGTGCCGAACCGCCCTGAAAAGATCGGCAATACAATGACCCCGACACAGGGCGTCACATTCGACGACGTAACTTTCGGCCAATGCCAACTCGACGGTATCATGGTTCCATGTTCATTTATTTCTCGCTCAATTGAAGCTATTCAGATGGAAATCCGCGATGGCACCACCGTCATTCGGAAAGATCTTTCGGGCGATCTTCCAGGAAGAGGTACATTCACAACCCTAGTTGTCACCGAAACGAATATACGCATGCGTGACGAAGAAGGAAACCTTATTAAGAACGACGACCATGGATTTCGGGAATTCTGGCTCGATTTTCATGATGTTTATATTCCGGAAGATACTACCGGCCTTCCGTTCCATCACCCAGTGAGCGTCGGCCCTTTTGTTGGGGTTCCAGTAGTGGGCAATTCGACGGGTTTATGGTCTAAAGAACGCGCCCCGAAAAAGAATGGTCTTCGAAAACGCATGATGGATGAGTGCCTACGACGGAAAAAGAGAGAAAGAGAGCGAGACGCGAGAAACAACGTTGTCGGTGGCTGTTTAGTGAGTGCGGGTTTAGGTGTCGTTACTGGGGGCTTGACCGGCGGGCCATTGGGTGCCCTTGTCGGCGGCATCTTCGGCTGCGCCCATGGTGTTTATGCGGGGGGAGCTCTACAGACTGCTACTCATGGAATAAAACCTAATGATTTGGAGGCATGCGAGAATGAAGTACGAAAAGTCTTACGTTAAACTCCTGATTAGTTCTTGCATTTTTACTGTTGTTTTGTTGGCGTCGTGCCAAAAGGGCAATTTTAACCGAGCCCTGGAAGACGCGACCGAATATATGCTGATTGATGACCACGAAAACGCCGAAATGAGATTGAATGACGCGATATCCATTGCGCGAGGAAAAAACGACGAAGTAGGTGAAAGTATTGCATTGGGTTACATTGGCCGGTTATATTCTGCTCAAAACAGATTCGAGGAGGCTGAAAAAGCCTTCACGAAAAGAATCCAGCTCTGTGCGGAAAATCTTTCAAGAAGCATTTACTTCGGAGGCTGCAATGAGCAGATGCTGGGTTCCTGTTATCTTGACCTGATAGTGCTGTACTCAGTGCATGGTTCTTGCGAAAAGGCAGAAGAGGCTTATTCGAAAACCGAGGCGGTGCGAGGTGGATTTGATTTAACAACAATCGAAGCTATTGGCGCAATATTCGACGGGTATTGCCGAACCGAGAAGGACAAATGATCCAAGAAATAGCTGTCCTTAAGGTGACGGCGGCGAGGCGAAGCGGTCGCAGAGGGTTTGGGACGGTGAAGAGGAAGAGTGGGACGATTGGGACCACGTCTATTTTATCAGTTCCAGCGTGACAGGCAGAGTTGTGAGCGAGGCGACAAAGACAGGAAAGAAGCGTTACACATACGTCGCGGCGGGCGGCCGGACCATCGCACGTCAGGAACTGACCGACACGGATACACAGATCGTGGGATGGCAGTTTAGGGATGCTACGGGGCTTAGCTCTCGCGGTTTCAGCAACGAAGAACTCGACGGCCTCGGCAACAACGTCGGCATCTTCCCAAACCTCACCTCCAGCCGCATTGAGGACGCCATGACCACCGGCGAATCCCCGACATTTACGGACATGGGCATGGGCGATTGCCAATACAACGGCACCTTTATGCCTTGCTCGATGGCATACATTTTCGAGGGTTACGATTCGCCATATATGGCAGACTGGGGCACTTTTTTCAGCAAACGCCACCGGTTACCCTTCGAAGCAGATGGAAAATATAGATATGCCAAGAACAATCCGATGTTCATAGCCAACGACATCTTGAGACAGAACAGGACTGATCCGCCACGAGGACTTGGGGATCCAGAGCGCCCCGAGCGAGAACTTTATGAAGCTGGCTATTTGAGTTTCTTACTCGGGGCTCAAAACAAGACAGTTGAAGACGCAATCAGATCAATTTTTGATAGTGCTCGTCGAGCTCTAAATACGAAAAGGAAGGATCCGTCTGGACTTGATTGCGCCGACCTCTTTGCGGGTAAGGGAATGGAGTTTCTGGATGCGTATGAAAAGAGCATTGGAAAGGGGCAAGCGTTGAGGTTTGGCGACAAAGACGCCGACGGAAAAAGATTAGCCCCCGACCAATATGCGGTAACCTCTCAACGCAAGACCGTTACTATTGGTCGTGAGAAATATTCGGTAATCACTCTCAACACGACCTCACAACTTTTTAATTCCAACACATTTGCATTTTCAGACAAACTGTCAAGAGATGTTGGGCATTTGTCTTTCGTTGATTTTTGGGCAGCAGCACTACTGCATGAGATTGGACACGCGATCAGAAAAAAATATGGAAGCATGGACAAAGGTGGAGGTCTAATCGATCCTGATGGAAATGATGCCGCCAGGTCCTTGGCGAATCAGCGATTTGTGATCGATCATTGTTTTCCAAAACCTTAGGAAGAATAAGATGATGCTCGAAAGGAATTTGCTCTTTTTAAGCCTCCCGGATGAAAAAATGATATCAAGAATTTGTTGGCAACGAATATTCGTCATTGCGTTATTATTTGGCCTTTCGTTTCATACTGGGGCGCAAGATAGAAGATATTATACGTTTGAAGAGTGGGAGTTCCGTTCGGATGTCCTTACGTTAGAGAAGTTTCAGCCTTGGTCAACAGGGCTGCTTGTCGTTGAGAGTAAGCAGCTAAAGTTCCCAACCATCTTCTCATTAGAAACTCCGAAGTTAAAACGAGTTCGGGTAGACCCTGATTTTGAACGGATCAAGTCCGAATGGGCTCAAAAGCATCCGCGATCAGCTGTCATTGAGATCCACCATTACCCTTTTCTTAAGAGCCAAGGTATGAATCATGCAAGAGAGGCTTACGTTTGGGTAATCGCTTCTGGGAAAATTCTAAATATCGAGCTTGTCCGACGAGGGGCTTGTAACGCATCTACCATGCTACTCGATCCTGAAAACGAGCCGTATATACTTATTCCGCGGGACCTATATTTAGAAATCAAGAATCGCATACTGGAAGCAGAAGAAAATGCCAAGGCGGAAGGTCTTGGTATTTGGATGAAGAAAGAGGTACAAAATCAATAGAACTGTCTGGTATACAGTATTAAGGTCGCGGCTTTTTGTCGGCGGGGTGGTGGCACGTCAGGAGTTGACCGACACGAATACACAGATCGTCGGCTGGCAGTTTACCGATGCTTCGGGGCTTAGCTCACGCGGGTTCAGCAACGAAGAACTCGACGGCCTCGGCAACCGTGGCGAGGTCCGAAACGGACTTTGGGTCGGATCTTGTTTGCTCACCTGCCTGCTTGACAGCCTGAATGCAGATATACGAAAGTTTGCCGGTATGAAATGGAATTTGAAGACAACGCTAATTTTAGCTGCGGCGTTGATCACGACGGGGTTTTTGTGTGGCGGCTTGCATGCGCAGTCGGCGAACAAAACAATCGTTCTGGTGCGGCACAGCGAGAAAGATATTTCGCCGGAGGCGGATAAACGAGACCCCGACCTTTCGGCAGAAGGCCGTCAGAGGGCAATGCGACTAAAGGAGATAGCGAAACGGTACAAGCCGCATGAGATATTCTCGACGGATTTCAAGCGGACACGACAGACCGTCGAGCCGATAGCCTCCCAGCGAAAGAAGGAGATCCAACTTTACACCGTCGCTGAACAGGCAGAATTGGTCAAGAAGATCATGGCAAGCGACACCGATCACAATCTGATCGTAGGCCACAGCAACACGATCCCGCTCCTCGCAAACCTGTTCGCCGGCAAGCTCATCTTTCGCGAATTGCCTGAGAGCGAATACGGCGTGTTTTGGGTGCTGCATTTTAAGAAAGGGGCTTTGCAGCGGATCGAAGTTATCCCGTATTGAGAATTGCGGTATCATTGAAAAATGAAACTTTTTATCATCGCCGCGGCTGTTGTGCTCTTTACCGTTTCGGCGGAAGCTCAACAGACAAAACAAACCTCACCGACAGATCAATTTTGGACAGAACTGAAAAAGCTTTGCGGCAAGGCTTTCGAGGGCGTGATTGCGGAAGACACTGCGAATAACCCTGATTTTGCGGGCAAGCGGCTAGTGATGCACGTGCGTTCGTGTGAACGGAACCGCATTAGGATACCGTTCTTTGTCGGCGAGGATCGCTCGCGGACCTGGGTGCTGACCAAAAAAGGCAACCGAATCCAACTGAAACACGATCACCGAAAAGAGGACGGCAAGCCCGATCCCGTGACGATGTACGGCGGCTGGTCAACTAACGAAGGCGAAGCGATCAGACAGTTTTTCCCCGCCGATCAGCAGACGACGCGCGTTGTCGAAAAACCAAAGGACGACGCACCGTCGGCGGCGGCCAACATCTGGTGGATCGAGCTCGTTTCCGGCAAACACTACATTTACAATTTGCGACGCTTGGGCCGCGGCAGGCTGTTCTCCGTGAAGTTCGACATCACAAAAGAAGTGCCCGCACCGCCGGCCCCGTGGGGTTGGAAGGATTAGCCTTTTCGTGAGCCAAGCATTTTGGCGGGATCGTTGGTGATGATGGCGGAAACGCCAAATTTGCGTGCCTTTTCCAGCCAGCTTTTCTTATCGACCGTCCAGACGGTGATCGGCATACCGACCTCATTCAAGATGCGGCAGAGTTTCGGCGTTGCGAGCGAGTGATGCAGCGATACCTCATTAGCACAGAATTCGAACGCCAGAAACGGGATCGAGCTTTTACGACGCAGAAGCGTTTCGATGCTTACGTCAAAAAGTGCGGCGATATTAACGTCCGGCAACAACGAACGCACGACCGGCAGCGAGCCTAGATTGAAGCTCTTTACGACGAACCGTCCCCGTTCATTTTGACCTTTCAAAACTGTACACACAGCCTTCGGCAATGCCACGATGTCAGCCGGCGTGCATTTCATCTCGACATAAATACGGCCTTCAAAGCTGCTTAGAAGATCAAGGACATTTTGCAGCGAGGGAACGCATTCCTCGCTGAGACTTTCATTTGCCTTAGTCGGAAATTTCTTGTTGAACCACGAACCGACGTCTAATTTCCCGAGCTCTGCAAAGGTCAATTCCGAAATGTGTTTGTCGATGCCGCCTGTCCGTTTTAATGTCTCGTCGTGAATCACCACGGGCACGCCGTCCTTTGACAGGCGGACGTCGAACTCGACGCCTTCGGCCCCCGCGTCGAGAGCCATCTTAATAGCGGCGAGCGTGTTCTCAGGCGCATGAGCGCTGTCGCCGCGGTGAGCGATGATTCGGGGCAACGCGTTCATTTCTTTTCAAGCAAGAAGATAGTTTTTGACCAGGAAATGGGCTCGGTGATCGGGAATTCGAAATTGCCGGAGATGTTGAAGTATTCAGACGCCGTCTCGCGGACCTTCTTGAGCGGATGCGTTTTGAATTTGTAGAGAAGCTCCAAAACGGAGCCGACGATCGACGGTTTCACCGGTAGAAAAACGAGTGGAGCTCCTTTTTTCAGCACTCGGGCGGCTTCGCGAAGACCGTCATCGAGCGGCGTGTATTCCAGCACACCGCACATCAGCAGCAAGTCGAACGTCTCGTCCGCGAACGGCATAGTAAGCACGTTCGCCTGGACGCAACCTGTCGGGACGACATTCTTTTTTCGTTTGCGTGTTTCGCCGCGGAGGACTTCCAGGGACTTGTGCGAGATATCCAGAGCGACGACGTTCTTCGGTTTAAAACCCGCGTCCTGAAACGCGTGCGTTACGATGCCGGTGCCGCTCCCGGCGTCGAGGACCAGCGAATCGGAATTGATGTTCAGGTCAAGCGAGCGTAGGTACTTGGCGACCGAATCGCGATAGCCGTTCAGCTTCATCGCCAGATTATGAACATCGGCGATGCGGTCGTAGAGTCCTTGGGTTTTCGTTTTGGTCTCGCGTCCGTTCCTCGGCATTTTGCTATTCTGCGATGAGCTTTTCGACCGCTGCCTGCATTTGACTCATTCTCAGCGGACTGGTGCCGGTTTCAATGTAGCGTATCTTGCCTTTTCTGTCGACCAAAACGGCGTGCGGCAAGGCAGTCGCTCCGTACATCGCATGTGCCGAGATGTCGCGCATAACCACAAAGTCATACGGGAGATGTTCCTTTTCGCGAAAATTCTTCAGAAACGCGAGTTGTTCGGCCGGGTCCGGCGGCAAGCCGTAAGATTCACCGTAGATCCGGGTGATGCCTAGAATGACGAGACCCTTGTCGCTGAGCGTGTTGTGCCAATCGATGAGTTTCGGGAAAGCGTCAAAGCACGGCCCGCACCAAGTCGCCCAAAAATCCAGCAGAACGACCTTACCTTTCATACTTGCGAGCGTCCGGGCATTGCCGGGAAACCAGATGGCATTTGCGGAAAGCTCCATCGCGTCCTCGCCGAGCAGGCGGTAATTTCTCGCGCGGCGGTTCAGGCGGTTAGTGATATCGAGTGCAAGCTGACGCTGCGGCACTTCTTTGGCGATGTTGTCGATCGCCGTGCGGAAAAATGCAAGTGCGGCAGGTTTCCGGCCTGTTTCGATCATGTATTTTACCTTTTCATCGACGGCAAAATAGTAGATGCTGACGGACTGAATTGAAGCGGCGGTCTTTCGCATGTCGTCGAGCGAAGCGTCCGCTTCTGCGGTCATTCCGCGGTCGCGGTATGATTCGAAAACGAGCATTCCGGCATCGAGAATTTCGTCGAGTCCGCGTGCACGCGACTGAGCGGAAGGCAGCAGCGACCTGGCGCTTTCATACGCGGCAAGAGCGTGCGGCGTCATTCGGGCGAAATCCTTCTGTATCTGATACGCTTTCGCCATTTCGCCGCGCATCCGCGAAAGCTCGGTCAATTTTTGCGGCTCTGCTTTTAGGTAATCTGCAAGCACCGTTTCGGCGTCAGCGGTCTTTTTCTGCTTGGCAAGCGATACGACGAGGATCGAACGAGCGGTTTGCAGCTTGCCGCGGTCGGCATCTACATGTTTTAGAAATTGGGAAAATGCCGCGATGGTATCGTCGAGATTTTCGGCGATCCAATGCAGCATTCCGAGATAATAGTGATCTTCGCCTTCGAGGCCGTCACGTGTGCCGGATTCAGTCGCGTATCGCGCCGCGAGCTGACGCTGTTCCAGCCGCATGCGTTCGAGCAGGCGGTCGGAAAACGGGACCTTCTTTTCTTCAAATTCCGCTATCTTGTTCTTGGTGTATGAGTTAGCTTCCTCGAAAAGAGCCTTGACCGCTACTTTCTCGTCAGCGTCGCCATTAGGCGATGGCGTTCCTGCAGGTCGGCCGGACTGCCCGTAAGCGGAAACAGCGAACATCGTCAGAAGCAAAATTGTGAAAAATTTGTGCATCAAAATGCTCTAGTTGTCGACACCTGCTCGGTGAACCGCAGTCTTTGCGTGCCGAAGATCGTCATCCACGGCGATGCTTCTTCGTTCAGGATCTGGCCAGCTGCGATCTCAGCGGTTAAAGGAGCCAACAATATGCCGTTTCGGTAATGTGCGGTGGCGACGGTCATATCGTCCAAACCGGGGATCGTCCCGATCACAGGCATTCCGTCAGCCGCCATTGGCCGTAACCCGGCCCATTTGCTGCTCACGTTCAATCCGGCGATGCTCGGCGAAAGCTGGATCGCCGTGTTAAGGATCACCGCTTCGCCATGCGGTGTGTTCGAATTGTCGAAGCCAACGTCCTCGGTCGTCGAGCCGGCAAGTATGCGCCCGTCAGCACGAGGAACGAGATAGCCTTCGGATCCGATCAGGACGTGATGAAAAATGCGTTTCGCAGAGTGAAATTCCAGCATCTGTCCGCGAATCGGCCTAATGTTGAGCGGAATCGGCACGTCGCCGAGTTTGATGAGCGACGTCCATGCCCCAGTTGCTAGGACGATGTGATCGGAGCGGATCTCACCTATCGATGTCATAACGCCGATGGCACGGCCGTTCTCAACAATTATTGATCCCGCTTCAGTATTCTCGAAAATGTCGATGTCGCTTATTTCTGCGAATCGGCGAAGAGCAGCGAGCAGCTTGCGGTTGTCTATTTGCCAGTCGTCCGGAAAGAAAAGACCCGATGCGACGTTCGGTGAGACAAAAGGCTCTGTTCTTCTGATGTCTGTCGCAGAAAGCTGTTCGACGGAAAGGCCGGCATTTCGCTGCCATTCGGCACGTTCTTGCAGCTTGGCGGTCTCAGATTCGTTAAAAGCAAGTTTCAGCGTACCTGTGCGGTCGAGTTCGGCGTCGATGTCGGTCGCAGCGGTGAGAGTTTCGATGAATTCGGGATATCGTGCAAGCGAGGCTTTGCAGAGGTCAAGAAATTGCCCCGGCGAATCTGTCTCTGCCTGAACGCCGAGCATGCCGCCCGCCGCCCACGACGCTTCGCTGCCAAGCGTGCCGCGTTCGACCACGGCGATCCGCCGTGTGCCTGCAATCCGCAGTTTGTAGGCGATGCTGAGGCCTATCACGCCGCCGCCAATTATCAGAATTTCAGTTCGCATACTCCGTTCAGGTTGTTATGCCCGCGACCGGCGTTGTAAATTCAATTATAGGATAACCTTATGAAACACACCATAACCCTGATTCCCGGCGATGGCATTGGGCCGGAAATAGTGGCGGCGACGGTCCGCGTAGTTGAGGCGACCGGCGTCGACATCGAGTGGGAAACGCAAATACTGGGAGCACAGGCATTTGAACAGGTCGGGACGACATTGCCTGATGTGACGATAGAATCGATCCGCAAGAACAAGGTCGCGCTGAAAGGGCCGCAAATGACGCCGGTCGGGAAAGGTTTTACTTCGGTAAATGTGGGCCTCAGAAAGGCTCTCGACCTTTATGCTAACGTTCGCCCGATCAAGGCGATGCCGAACGTGAAGTGCCGCTACCCTGAACTCGACCTCGTGATCGTCCGCGAGAATACCGAAGATCTATACGCCGGTTTGGAGCACGTGGTCGTGCCGGGCGTGGTCGAATCGCTGAAGATCATAACGGAAAAAGCATCGACGCGTATCGCGAAATATGCGTTCGAATACGCTCGCGACAACGGCCGCAAAAAAGTAACGGCTGTCCACAAAGCCAACATAATGAAGCTCTCGGACGGGCTTTTTCTCGATTGCTTTTACAATGTCGCGAAGGAATTTCCCGAGATCGAGGCCGACGACAAGATCATCGACAATTGTTGTATGCAGCTTGTGATGCGGCCGGAACAGTTTGACGTGCTGGTGCTTGAAAATCTATACGGGGATATAGTTTCGGACCTGTGTGCCGGGCTGATCGGCGGTCTGGGGTTGGCTCCCGGAGCTAATATCGGCGAACTTGGAGCCGTATTCGAAGCGGTGCACGGTTCGGCACCGGACATCGCCGGGCAGGGAATCGCGAATCCGACCGCGCTGATACTTTCGGCGATACAAATGCTGCTTCACATCGGCGAACGCGGCGCCGCCGAGCGGCTCGACCGTGCATTGCTGGCCGTTTTTGCGGACGGCGAACACATCACGCGAGACCTTGGCGGAACGGCGAAAACAAACGAGTTTGCGCGTGCTATAGAGGAAAAGATAGTCGCCGAACGTTCGGCCGCAGCGTGAATCGACTGCAACTCGCGGTGTGCTTTTCCGTTCTAATTACGGAGGAAGCGTGATGAGAGTTCTCGCATTAACAATATCGCTTTTCGCAGCGGCGGTCATCGTGCCGGCGCAAGTTTCGGAGCACACTATCGAGACAGGGAAGTCGGTTTACGTAAAAGGCGCCCGCCTGACGATAAAGTTCGTCGAGGTCGTTGAAGATTCCCGCTGCCCGCGTGATGTGAATTGCATCTGGGCAGGCAACGCGAAGCTCAAGCTCCTTGTTTCCAAAGGCAAGAAACGATCACAAGAGGTTGAGCTGAACAGCGGTATCGAGCCGACGACCGTTACCGTTTTCGGCTATGATCTGAGCCTCAAAGACCTGACGCCGTATCCCGACACGTCAAATCCAAGCCGCGATACCCCGAAAGCATTAATCTCGGTCAAAGCCGTCAAGAAGTAACTTCGCCAGATCATTCCAACGCGATCAGATCGAGGTCTGAGATCGGGTCGGCGATGTTCACGATACGCGGTGTGAAGCGGTATCTTCGGGAGACTGCGGTCACGACGTAGGTGCGTCCGGCGGTGATGCCTTCGAATGCGTAGTAGCCGAGTGAGCTTGTCACTGCTGACCTGACGACGCCGTTCTCGTCTGTAATGGTGACGGTCGTCCCGCGTATCGATGATCCTGAAGCTGTCAATACACGCCCCGAAACCTTCACACCCACCGACGTCGGTCCGAACGCGACAGGGCTGAATTCGGACGTATTGCCTTCGGCATCGGTCGCCGTCGATGTGATCGGGTCATTCGGGTTTATGCCCAGCGTCGCTATCGGGCCGAGATTTACGGTCTTTGCACCCGGTGCGAGCGAATTGTAGTCCGCCAGCGTGTAAAAAGTGCTGCCGATGAACGTCTCGCCCTGACCCGTAAGGTCTGATCTGAAGAACTCGACATAGATGCCGTTCTTGCCATACGCCGAATGTTCCGGAGCAGAATCAACGTTAAATGTTAAGATCAAATCGCCGTTTACGAGCTGCCTGGAAACGATCACCGGATGATTCTGCAGATTATTCGGGCCGACATCAGCGTCGGTCGGGTCATTCGGATTTGGCCCTAACTGTCCGACGTCGATCCCAAGCCCCAGATTTCCGTAGATCGAATTAGGATCGACCAGATTTCCAGTACCTGCGGTCTCGTCTATCCAAACTCCCGGCCCGCCATTATTGGCGACGACATTGCCGGAATTCAGCTGCGGTCCGCCGACGACGTTCAGTCTTGAGCCATTAGATATCAGAATTCCGCCCAGTTGATTTCCGTATAATTGCCCATCGGGGTTCCCATTTCCCGGATGTGACCTGCGTGGGAGGTTCCGTACTATCGTTCCGACGAGGTTATTTCTGATTCTCAGAATTTCAGTCAGTTGGTCAAGCAAGATGCCGTATTGGCCGCTTGCGACGACGATGTTTGTTCGGGCGTTATCGAGGTCGCCGACGGAGATATTATTCGACTGCGACGACGAAATGCCGTTTCCACCGTTACCCAGGATCTGAATGACAGCTTCCTCGTAAAACCCTATCGAATTCGAATACACTTCTATCTCGTCAGAGTTGGACAATCCAATTCCGTCCTGCTGGTTACCTGCGATCTCGTTGCCGGCACCGGCGTCGCCGATCTTGACGCCTGTCGATGTATCGATCAGGATGCCGTTCTCGCCGTTGCTCAGGATCCTAGACTTAAGTATCACGGTTTGCGGTATACCATCAGTCGTTCCACGGCTCGCGAAAGGTGTTGTGCCGCCTGACATCTGGATCCCATTCGCTGCGTTAAAGGCTACTATGTTCTCCGAATTCGGCTCCGTTCCTCCGATCTGTGTGCCGACCGCGCTGGTATCAACGAAGATCCCGTTACGCCCATTACCGAGGGCACTCGTCCCGTCAGCACGCGTGCCGATATAATTTCCCATAATGCGGTTTACTGCAGAGCCGTCGACGATCTGCACGCCATCGTCGGTGTTTCCGGAAATGATGTTTCTGGCAGCGGGCATCTCAGCTCCCGCGCCGCCAATTCGATTTGAGATGCCACCGCTGATCTTGACCCCTGCACGGCCGTTTGCGATCGCCGAATTGCCGGTAACGTCTGTGCCTATGCGGTTTCCTTGGATCTTGTTTTCAAAAGGAGCTACCTCACCGGGATTGGAGAAATGCGCTATACGTATCCCATTATGGCCATTTCCCGAAATAACGTTGCCGGCACCGGGCGTAAGTCCGCCGATCTTGTTGTCGATTGCATTGTTAGATAAATAGACCCCATCAGAAAGATTACCCAATCCTGCGGTACCTGAAGCGTTAGTTCCAATGAAATTCCCTTCGATCCTGTTATTTGAGGGAATCGGGTCGGTGGACGATCCGCGAAAAACCTGAACTCCGCGTGAATTTCCGGATATCGTGTTTCCCGACACAATGTTGAGTGTTCCTATGAGATGGATACCGTCCTGCCGATCATCCGGCGGACCCCCGATTACCGCAGTACCGGCGGAATTCGTGCCGATCCTGTTATTGGTGACGGTATTTTCATTTCCAAAAATGCTTATTCCATTGTCGGAGTTGCCGGAGATCGTGTTATTTCTAACTATCGATTTGCCGGTAAAGAGGCTGATACCTGTATTGTTGGGAATTGCCGAGTCGCTATTTGCTGCCAGTCCGATCCGGTTCTGTTCAATGATATTACCGTCCGCGAATTGTCCTACTGAAATGACACCGCCCGAAACCCCTGTTCCATTTCCGGAAATTACATTTCCAACGACCCTATTCTCAAGGCCATAAATTGTTACTCCCCGGTCATTTCCGTGCTCTTCCGTGCCTCCGGCATCGATCCCTATATGGTTACCTTGGACGACATTCCTTTTTGTTGTTTCGGCTAATGTGATGCCGCTCCCGTTTGAAACGATGATGTTCTTATGCTCGGACGTTCCATCACCTATGAAATTGTTTTCCGCCTTGTATATAGCGATACCAAACTCATTCCCGATGTAGTTTGAATCCGGCCGCATACCGATAAAGTTGCCAAAGATCCAATTCTCATCAACTAAAAACCCAAGAGTTCCCTCGTTGTTGATCAAAATCGCGGTACTATTTCCCCAAAAATAGTTCGAATCAGATCCCAGAACACCGCCGATAGTATTCTGACCAGAATCTTCTATTGATATACCGGCCGGATCGCAGCCGGCGATGCTGTTGCCCGAAATTACGTTAAGTCCGTCCGATAATCCGCCAGGCTCTGTGTTTTGGATCCTGATTCCGGTGTTGGCAGATATTATATTTGACTCGGATGCCGACCCTCCGCCGATCTCAGTGCGAGTGACGCTTTCTTTGAGATAAATACCTACACTGGATGCAGACTCAAGCGGCAGGTTGTTGAGATTCAGCCCGATGTTGTTTCCCTTGATCTTATTTCTACCCGCCGGGAGTCCAGTAATAAAGACATTTGAGATAGAGTTGCCCGCAATGACATTGTTCGGTGTGTTACCGCTCCCTCGCTGACCACCTATAGTGTTGTTTGCTCTCTCCACACGGATGCCGATGTCTTGAATGTTCTCCCCGTCTACCTGCAACCCGTCCGACATTAATCCGATGATGCAGTTTTCGACCTTGTTGTCGTCACTCAACAGGACCACGCCCGCGCGTGCGTTCCCGCCCGAGGTCTTAAATCTGTTTATGGTCATTCCCTTTAATGAAGATCCGGCACTCCCTGCAGCAAACACGAGCCCATCGCTTCCGCTAAGGTTCCCGCGAAGCTCGATAACCGGTGTGCCCGAATATCCGGGTTGGGTTGTCGCATTGATAAAGACCCTACTCGTAATATCCGGCAAGGCTGACGTCGGTGAGAGCGTCTGAACGCCGCCGCCGCCGGGGATGTCAAAGTTTATTAGATTTGTGCCCGGGATGGCGTTCGCGGTTTGAATTGCGGCTCGGAGGCTGCACTGAGAACCCGAGGAGCTGAGATCGACGTCGCAGATGCCGTCGGCGGGATTGGGATCGGACTCGTCGGTATTGATATTGACAATGATCGCGATCTCGCAGCCGCCGCCGACCGCCTTGCGAGCGGATTCGATCTGTTCGTCCAAAGTGACGCCGGATACGGAGCATTGTCCCGCTATGCAGGAGAATTCGCTGGTACTTCCCTCAGAGTCGGTTGCGGTCGCTGAGATGAAGGTACCGGGAGGCACCGGCAAGTCAGATGTCCAAAGGAACGCAACGATGCCGTCCTCGTCCGTCGTTACTTGTGTCGAACCAATATACGTCTCGCCCTCGCCGTATCCGGATGGATCGGCGACCGAGTTCGAGTAAAAATCGAGCGTGTAGCTCGCGGAGGGCCTGCTATCGAGTGCTCCGCCTACCGTTAGGGTCCCGTCGCCGTTGTTTTGCGGTGAGGTGAGGATCGGGAAATTCTGCAGACCGTTCGGACCAACATCCGGGTCGCCGCAGTCGTTTTCGGTAACACCGTCGCCCTCGAATGGAAATGTATCATCCATACTAAGGTCAATGCCGAGACCGCCGTTGTTGTAGATCTTGTTGAACCGAATTCGGTTTCCGCGACGGAATGGCGAATTTGAAAAAGGCCCCCTAGCCACGAGCACACCGCTGCCACTATTGTTTGCGATGACGTTTCCGATCCCCGCATCACCTACCCAGTTAAAGCTATCGTTAAAGACCACGCCGCTGCCGCCGTTGCCCAATGGGTCGCCATTAACATTCACGCCGATATAATTGTTCCTTAAGGGCGTCGTCAATCCGCCAAACTCGATGCCGTGCCCGAGGTTGCCGGAAACGATGTTTCGATCTATCGGATCATCACCGCCGATTATTATCGCAGAGCCGTTTCCGTCCGACCATATCCCCGTGTCGTTCGGTATAGCGACCGTTCCCGTACGGTCGGTTCCAATAAAGTTATTCCGGACTATCGAATAGTCAAATTCTATTCCATTAAAGAATCCGATAGTCCGGATTCCTACAGCTTTTTCAAAAATGCTGGGGTTGGTATTTCCGGAGATGAGGTTTCCCAATCCGCCTATGGCCCCTCCGATGTCCGTAAAAGTTCCGCCGATCCGGGATCGTCCTGAAGCCGATATGCCACCGCCGGGGTTAGAAAGAGCGGCCGTTCCGGAAATATTCGTCCCAACATAGTTATTGAATATTCCGACTTCGCCAGGCTGAATGTTCTCAGGCTTTTTGGGTTCTTCGTATTCGGTTAAAGCCATGACTGAGATGGCAGGAATGTTTTCCGGGCCCCAGATGGACGGATCCAATCGTCGATTGCCCGAAACAAGGTTGCAGAAACCGGTGCATGAGGCGGACGACGTTCCGCCGGGACCACCGATCGTCGAATATGTACCTTCACTGTCAGCAATGACATTTCCCCAAACGTACATAAGTATCATGCACGCACCACCGCCGGTGCACATAGCAAATGGCGAGGTCGCTTTGTCAAAATTGTTCGGGATAGACGCGTTGCCTGTTATATCCGTGCCCACGTTATTGCCGGCAATATTACAAAAACCAGAAGGCGGGGTCGGTCCTGATCCCTCGCCGGACCATATTGGAAATTGACTGCTGAAGCCGATCCAAGGCGGACGCGTCGAGCAGTAGATGCCGCCCAAGCTGTTTCCTGACACAGTATTGCGGCCACCCGCAGTTATAGAACCCACAGTCGGAGAGTTATACCGGTTGGTCCTTATCCCGGAACGGCAGTTTCCTATACCCTGATTTCCCGCGGCATTCGTCCCGATCCGATTTCCCTTGAACCGATTGTCGTGCGTAATGAATTCTCCGGTTTCCTTGTTATAAACAGTTGCTTCCGTTATGCCGTCGCCTTGGCATGCATTGGGATCCTCACTGTCGGGAATGCTATGCCGGTTACCGGAGATGACGTTTGCAGAGCCGGCCGGATCACCGCCGATCTCATTATTTGATCCTGTGAGGAAGATTCCGACGGAATTTGAACGAGCAGCCGTCCCGGCGGCGGTCACTCCAATATAGTTGCCGCGTATTAGATTACTTCTACCGTCGATGACCAAGATGCCCGGCGCGCTTCTGTTGCCGTTTGCGATCTCACCGTTACCGTTTCCTGAGATCACATTTCGTGCGAGCGGTGCGTTGCCGCCAATGATATTAAAGTCAGAGTCAAAGATCTGAAGCCCGGCGCTCTCGTTGCCTTGGTCACCTGACCCTCCCAGATCAACTCCCAGGAAGTTGCCCTCCACCAGAGTATTCACGGTCTCATCTTCCCCGCCAAAATTGAATATGGTTATACCGAAGCCGCCGATCGACGACGACCCAGTGATCTGTCTTCTAAAATTCGTAATCGCCAGGCCGCGGATCGCGCAATTTGGGGCATTTACAGCGAAGCCGCTGGCTCCCAGTGGGATCGTTCCCCAGATGCTAATGACCGGTTGATTCACATACCCAGGCGCAGTAGATCCATCTATGGTAACGGTCTCGCTAATGGTTGGATACGTAGTTGACGGAGTGAAGGATGAGCCGGGGCCGACCGCAAAGGTGATCATGTCTGCACCGAACGATGCGTTTGCCGCGATGATGGCGCCGCGAAGCGTGCATGTGCCTCCAGAACAAGTATTGGAATCAGCGGTCGAATTTACAACATAGGTCGTCGCCGGTGCGGTCATCAGCACAGAAGGAATCGATGAGCCCTCTTGAAGTACTACAAGATCCGATAGTGCATCCTGGTTCAATCTCATCGGCAGGACGGCGGTCGGCGAACTGGCCGCATCGAACGACACTACGTCGGCCGCGATCCCGCGCTTTTCGTCAGGCCACAAATAGATATGAAGAGCTTCATGGTCGATCAGTGCCAGATCCTCGCGACCGGATGTGGAAACCCGCACTTTCACCATCTTGCGGGATTCCTGCCGAGACGCAGAACCGATCAGTTTGGTGTCTTGAATGCCGAACTCCAGTCTCCAGTTCTCTAGGGTAGGAGCAGGCGAAGGAGAATTGGATAGAATGAAATTTTCCTTAGAACTGTTAGTCGATGCATCAGCGTTTGTGACACTGATGACATCCTCCATCGCAACTTTATCCGGTGTTGGTTCGGGGCGTTTGGCGGACTTCAGCTCGTCAAAACGCTTGCCAGCTTCCAGGATCCGCACGTCGCCCGGTATTTCATTCACATCGGTAACAAGCTTGGTCGGAACCTGATATTCGGCGTGATCGCTAAATCCTTTTTCAGACGACCCAACAGGAAGAATTTGTTGTTTTTCTGCTGCATTGCCGGGCCTGAAGCCTTTCCTCTTTGAGATGTCCGGGCATGTGACGGTCGCGATCATTCCGTCGGTCGTAAGAAGGGCCACGCTATCGCGGCGTCCCTTTGAAAATCGACCGACCGAGATATCGGCGATCTCAAATGGCATTACTCTGGTAGAAACCACAGCTGATGGCCGCTCGATCTTTGTTTCGATGCGGTCCCAAGGCTGGGTGTGGCCCCGTCCCTGAACCACCGTAAGTCTGTTTCCGCCGGCGACTGCAATATCTGCAAAGGTGTCTAGATCGAGATTTCCCAAGGCTATCGACGTTGCTGCACTTTCCAATTCGAGGATCTCAGGCGGATGGCTAAATGAGCCGTAAGGATTCTCAAAGACGATGAGTCTTGAACCTGCACTGCCGGTTATTGCTATTGCAGCGTCAGCCTGGCCGTCGGCACGTCCGATCTCGCCAACAGCCAAAGCGGTGATGGAACCCGGAAGTTTGAACTCGGTCGTATGTACGAAGCCGCCGTTGCCATCGCCGATGGAAACATAGATACTGTCACCGCCGCGGGCTGCGGCGAGAATGTCGGGGAATCCGTCGGCGTTAAAATCGCCGATTTCGAGGTAGTCGGGAACGACAGCCATTGAAAACAGTAGCTTGCCTTTGAAGAACGGTGATTCGGCGTTTGTGCTTACGGTCTCTTGATCTTCCGCCTGGCTGCTTATCGGAAAAATAGAGTTGACGTTGCCTTTATAAAACCACACGGAGCCACCGGAATCGACGGTCACGAGGTCCGCGGTTCCGTCAGAATCGAAATCAGCGGCCGTTAGCATTCGAGCCTGACCTGATCCTGACTCTCGACCATCAGAATTGTTGACCGGACGGCCGTCTTCGAAGTTTATTCGCGGAAATCCGAGCCCATTTGCTCGGATCGTGTTATCGACTAGGTCGTTCGGCAGCGCAGCGGTTTCTGCGGTTGTGACATAAACCGCGGCGGCGGATGCAGCGATGGACAAAACAAAACAAAACTTCAAGAAAAGGCCTGTTCTCAGCACAATTTGCGACTCCAGAATTAGAAAAAGGGGAACTCTTTGAAAACAATGCGGAAAACTCATTCGAAGTTCGCCAAACTTTCAAGGAAAAAAACAAAAAGGGCTATGATCACGCAAAAAGGCGAGATTTCAGGGTTTGATGGACAGAGCGGATAAGAGGGAGATCACGAGATTCCTTGTTGACGGGAGGAACTGTGTTGAAGGTGCGTGCGAGGGTACGCGAGATACTTCGCAGCCTACTGCGGAGAGCAAGCTGCTTTCCAAAGCATGACGGAAATGATGAACACCGTCCTTGAATGATCTCGGCCTTTGCTATTCCAACGCCATAAGGTCCAGGTCTGAGATCGGGTCGGCGATGTTCACGATGCGCGGTGTGAAGCGGTATCTTCGCGAGACCGCAGTTACCACGTAAGTGCGGCCGGCCTGCACGCCTTCGAATTCGTAGTAGCCGAGTGAGCTTGTCACTGCTGACCTGACGACGCCGTTCTCGTCTGTAATGGTGACGGTCGTCCCGCGTATCGCAACACCGGCTGTGGTCAGAACGCGTCCCGAAATCGTCACACCCGCAGACGTCGGCCCCAATGGCGGTGTGAACTCCGAAGTGTTGCCGTCCGCATCTGTCGCGGTAGCCGTGATCGGATCATTCGGCTTTATTCCGAGCAAGACCATTGAACCTAAGTTTACGGTCTTTACCGCCATAAGGCCGCCTTTGTAATCTGCGGCCGTGTAAAAGCCCGAACCGAGATATTTTTCGCCTTGACCGGAACCATCAGCCTTGTAGAAGGCTACTTCGAGGCCGCTCGTGCCGTAGTTCGCATTCGCGGGTGCAGTATCGACAACGAACGACACTATGAGTTCGCCGCCGACTATCTGACGGGAGAGTATTTGGGGATAGTTCTGGAGGCGGTTCGGTCCTTCGTCCGGGTCGCCGGGGTCATTCGGAATCAGACCGCCGGAGCCTATGTTTATACCCCGAACGGCGTTTCCAAAGATACTATTGCCGAGAAATCGATTTCCATCCCCCGCATTCATGGCAAGAGTGATCCCGCTTCCGCCATTCGTTGCAATTATGTTAGGAGCTGACGAGTTTCCTTCACGAAGCCCACGCGGTTGTTCTTCGCCGCCAATGCTATTATTCCCGGCACCGTCTTCAACATGAACGCCGTCACTGCCGTTGCCCATGGGCTCGGTCGCGGTGCCGTGATGGTCAGCGATCGCACCGATCGCGTTATTCGCGATCGATACAAGCGAAGTGAGGCCACCGCTCAGCCTGACACCGAAACCGTTATTTGCGACGACGGAATTTCCAGATGTGGAGCTTAAGCCGCCGATACGGACGCGAGACGAATTCTGGATGTGAATTCCGATCGCATTTGACGCGCGGTTCGCAATGCCGCCGAATGATGATGTTCGGCCGCCGAGCAGATTGCCTTCTATCACGGTCGGCCCGACGCTGCCTGTTTCGACGAGCGGGTTGGAGTTCTGATGAGTGTTGAGTATGTGAATGGCACTTTGCAGATTCTTGCCGATCTGATTGAACATGCTGTTCACGGTCCCGCCCACCGTATTACCGGGAGACTCTTCCAACAGGATGCCTGCACCTTGGTTGCCAGAATCCGGTACATCTGCATCTCTGATGATGCCGATCGCGTTCTGCTGGATCGTGAAGAAGCTCGACCGATATGCGTGTACGCCCGGCCCTCCGTTCCTGATCACGGTGTTGCTATTTAGAAGTCCGCCGACACTGTTAACCAGCCGAATGCCGGCCTCTTGGTTCTCGCTGATAATGTTGCCGTCGTCGATGCCTTTGTCTGAACCGATCTCGGTTTGCTGAGCGTTCTCAACGGCGATCCCTGCTGACTCATTATTTTCCACGAGCGTCTTCAGAATTTTAGTCGCCAGCGCACCGGTTTTCACGAAAATGCCATTAACCGTATTACCTGTCACACGCACCGACTGCAGTTTACTGCTCGGGCCGATCACTGTCCCATCAGAACTCTCTACGACAATTCCGTTGCCTTGGTTGCCCTCTACGAGTACTGAACGTATCTTGGTTCCAATGGCGCCTGTGCGGATCACGATGCCGTTCAGCCCGCTGCCGACGATAACGGTACCGGAGGGTACCGAGGAGCCGTCTTTCATTACGCCCGGCTTTTCGGAGCCGCTTTCGATTACGGTGTTGGTCGCCCCGTCTTCGACGACGATACCGTTCCCGCCGTTGCCGATAGGCAGGCCGTTCGGTGCAACGCCAACCTTGTTGATGCGAAGGGTATTGTCGTCCGCCCTGTCCGTTGCGATCAGGCCGTCCTGTGTGCTTGCGACTATATAGTTCGCATTGGCGTCGGTGGCACCGCCGATCAGATTTTCGACGGCTCCGGTGATCATCATTCCAATAACATTGCCATTGGCGGTTTGGGTCTGAGGATCGAATCCAATCACATTGCGTTGTATCGTGTTCTGGCGGGCAAGAACCGATGGACTTGCACCTGCATCAAGTGTGCCGACAAGAATGCCGACCCCTAGTTCTGAGCCGCTGCTGCCGAGGACGACGTTAAAATCACCGTCATCTGGTCCAACGAAATTACCAACTGTATTGTCGCCGACCGCGATGCCGACCGAGCTGTCGCGGACCACATTGCCGCTTAGGCGATTGCCTGAGGACTGAGTAGGTGTTCCGTCTCTCTTTGTCGTGAAATAGCCGGTCGCATCCGGCGGCGTGGTGTTTCCGAAGCCGATGTTCGTTCCCAAAAGAATACCTATCGGGTTCTTGGTAACGGCATTTTTCGTGACGATGTTGTTCGATACGTTCCGCAGCCAAATGCCCCCCGGATTTACATGGTCGATACCATTGAAGATAAAACCGACCACATTCTCCTCAAACGTATTTAAGTCCGCTCCGTTGGCCGCAATTATTCCGAAAAGCCCATTGTTGCCGATCACGTTGCGCTTGATCAGATTGGAGGTTGCCTGTCCATTCAACAAAACACCGAATTTTTCATTCGGATAAGCATCGCCTTGTATCGAAACCCCGATCTGATTCAGCTCGATCTCGTTCTGAGTAACCTCAGTATTTGGCGAGTCGGGCGGTACGGCAACAAGGATACCTGCCTCAGATGTGTAACCGACCCTATTACCGACAACTTTTTGCTTGTCGGCGAAAACAACAACCCCATTTCTGTTGCCGATATCGAGAAATGTGTCAGGGGTCATACCAACAAAGTTGCTGAGGACCTCATTCTCGTCGGCTGCGGTTGCGTCGATAAGGACTCCGGCAGAAGAATCATCTTGTTTGTGACCGCCTATCGTATTTGCCCGTATCTTGTTCTTGGTTGCTGCGGCCCGCAATAAAATGCCCGTTTTTCGGTTGTAGGTAACGGGCTGACCGCCGTTGTCGAAAGAGACGCCGATAAAGTTTCCGGCTACTTCATTCAACTCTGAGCCGTTCTGGATGTCTAATGCGGCACCCAGATTACCCGCTATGATATTTGCACCCTGAGCAGTGCCGTCGCCGATCTCGTTGCTGTCCGAGTTTCTTAAAAGAATGCCGATCAAGTTTGGTATCGCCGTCGTTGAATTCGGACCTATACCGAGCCGATTTCCAAAGATCTTGTTGTTGGCTCCGTCTTCAATTCCGACAGCATAAGCGTGATTGCCAAAATAGTTGCCGGGCCCGATCTCGCTGTTCGAGCCTCTGATCGCGACACCGAATTCTTGTTCGGTCGTCGTGCCGGCCCCGCTGCCGTCGGGCGCAATCCCAAAATACGAATGGCTTACCCTTATATCGTTCGCAACGGAGACAATTGCCGATGTGATTCGCGTGAAAGATATCGAACTGACCGACGATCCGCTGCCACCTGGCGCAAATTGTAGCCCGGTCGCGATCGTCCCTCCGCCGGTTATTTCGATCAGCGGCGTTCCGGAAAAGCCGGGTTGTGTGCTGGCGGCGATGATCACGGTCTCGGCGACGATAGGCAGTTCGCTGTTGAGTGTGATCGTATGCGGCCCCGCACCCGGAATTGCAAAGTTTATGAAGTCTGTACCGGCGACGGCGTTCGTTGTTTCGATCGCGGCGCGCAGGCTGCATTGCTCGTCGGGTGTGGAGAGATCGACATCGCAGATGCCGTCAGCGGGGTTGGGGTCGGACTCGTCGGTGTTGATATTGACGACAAAGCCGATCTGGCAGCCGGAGCCAAGTATCTGATCGATCTCTGATCCTTCGGTTAGTCCACCGGTCAGTGAACACTCTCCCGCAAAGCAAGAGAATTCGCTCGTGTTTCCGTTCGGATCGGTAGCCGTAGCGGTTATCTTACGGCCGGGAGCGACCGGAACCGTCGAGTTGAAAAGAACGGAGGTTCTTCCGTTCGGTCCGGTCGTGACGGAAGTAGATCCAATATGCGTCTCTCCCTCTCCATAGTTTGACGGATCAGCGGTTGTATTGGAATAAAAGTCTACGGTAAACGTCGTTGACGGCGTGCTGTCGAAAGCTCCGCCGACCGTGACCGTACCGTCGCCGTTGAAAACAGGAGCGGTCAGGACCGGATAGTTTTGAAGCATATTTGGACCGGTGTCCGGATCTTCGCAATCGTTCGGGGTTACTCCGTCGCCCTCACGTGGCGGCGTGTTGTCAGCAGAAAGGTCAATGCCAAGTCCGCCGTTGTTGTAAATAGAGTTAAAGCGGATCTGATTGCCAACCGAAAGTGTTGTGCCGATCAAAATGAGGATGCCGTTGCCGCCGTTGTTGGCAATGATGTTGCCGGCGCCCTCAGCTCCGATGTATTCAAAGTTGCTGCGAATGATGATGCCATCGCCGCTGTTGCCCAGTGGCTCTCCGTTGACGCCGACACCTATGCGATTGTTCCTTGTCGCCGCCGACGGCCCCAAGGTCATATCAATGCCGGCGCCCGCATTGCCCGAAATGACGTTGCCAGCGACAGGGTGTTCGCCGCCGATGATCGTCGCTCCGGTCGCGCTGCCGAGTATCATACCGCTGCTATTTGGGATCGCTGACGCTCCGTTACGGTCCGTCCCGATCAGGTTTCCTTGAATGACGTTGAGAAAGCCGCTGTCTCCGCGGATACCGACGCCGGCTCCGGAGGCAGTGCTCGTATTGCCCGAGACGAGATTGCCGAGTGAGATTGGCGTTGTATTCGGATCAAGTACATTGCCGACATAGGTCATGCCCTCGAACTGTATGCCGTTTTGGTTCCCAAGTGCGGCCGTGCCGTTAACGTTCGTCCCGACGTAATTCTTATAGATCGATACGTCGCCACCGCCGCGCCGCACAATTCCTGCAATGCCGTCGTCAAGTAGTGCACTAGGATTTGCGGCTCGGTTGCCCGATGAGAGATTGCAAAAACCGGTGCATCCGGATGCGGAGGTGCCATTTACCGCACCGATGTCCGAGAGAGTATTGGTATTAAGAATGCCGATACCGCCCGCCGGTGAAAAGAGAAAGACCCCGTTAGTATTCGCCAACACGATCGAATCGTGATTATTTGGGATCGCAGTGTTGCCGGTTATGTCGGTCCCGGCGTTGTTGCCGGTGATCCTACAGAAACCCTCCGGAACTGTTGCCCCATCCGTATTTAGTGTTGGCACCAAATTATATGGATAAAACTCGAACGGCATGAATGGCGAACACACAATGCCGCCATTCCTATTGCCCGAGACAATATTTCTGCCGCTAGATGTGACCGAGCCGATGAACGAACTGTTGCGCGGGCTGGTCTTCAGGCCAGTGCTGCAGTTGCTGACTGCCGACGTGCCTGACGCATTGGTTCCAACTCGATTTCCTCGGTAGTTGTTCAGTTCGGTCAGCCATTCACTAGTCTTTGGATCGATCAGCGATTCATCTAAAATACCTACGCCGCCGCACCATCCCTGTGATGTCGTTGTGGGGGCAAACAAATGACGATTGCCTGATACGACGTTGCCGGTGCCCACGCCATCGCTTCCGATCGTGTTGTTTTTGCCGAGGACGCGGATGCCTACCGAATTTGGCAATGCCGATGAACCGTTCGCCGCAAGACCGACATAATTGCCGATGACCAGATTGTTATTTGCCGCAACGATCGACAGTCCGGCGCCAAAACGATTGCCGCCAACCACCTCGCCGTTGCCGTTTCCTGACATCACATTGCGTTGAAAAGATGCCGATCCGCCGACGATATTAAAGTCGGAATCATAGATGTAGAGTCCGGCCATTTCGTTTCCGCGATCGAGAGAGCCGGTCCGGTCTGTTCCAAGGTAGTTGGCCTCTATGATGTTGAACTGAGCAGTTGTCTGCCCGATGAAATTAAAGATGGAGATGCCATATCCGCCCACGCCGGGCTCTTCGGGATCGTCCTGAGCAAAACGAAAACTATTGATCGCCAGACCGCGGATCGTGCAATTTGCAGCATTGATATTTAGTCCATTCTCACCGTCGCCGGTCTGGTCGCCTCGGATCTCGATCACGGGAGAACCTGCATATCCCGGCTGAGTC
Source organism: Acidobacteriota bacterium (assembly GCA_019639155.1). Classification (GTDB taxonomy): domain Bacteria; phylum Acidobacteriota; class Blastocatellia; order Pyrinomonadales; family Pyrinomonadaceae; genus OLB17. Next base: position 177,785 of record JAHBSJ010000003.1, read on the forward strand.
GTTCCGTCGATGGTCACTGCTTTGGTTATTGTGGGTAAAGCGGTTTGGGGTTGGATCAAGGCCGGGCCGCCCGGGATGTTGAACCTGATTGTGTGAACGCCCGGATTGAGGTTTGCCTCCTCGATCGCATCACGAAGCGAACACGTTTCACCGCAAAAGCCATTATCTTCATCATCGGCGGTCGTTACTACATAAGTCGCCGTTGGAGCGGTCGCTAAGACGTAAGGCGAGATCGCCCCCTCAATAAGGACTACAAGATCCGTCAGTGCATCTTCATTGAGCCGCATCGGGAGAATGGCGGTTGGCGCTGATGATAATTCAAACGAGACGAAAGTATCGTTTGAAACCGACCGTTTATTACGGGGATCTTCTTGGGTCGCCACATGGATCTTATTGGTTCCTTGGTCAATTAAGGCGATCTCATCGCGGCCGGAATCTGAAACTCTAACACGGATAATTTTCGGCGACCAGCCTCCCGAAGCGTTCGCCAAGCGGCCATCGCGGACGATTTCTTTCAGTTCCCATCGCGACAGGTTAGCCGCTCTTTTTGGAGATACTGCTCGTAAAAAGTTTTCAACGGTCCTTCTTTTATCCTGTTGAGCTAATGTCCCGCTGATGCCCGCGAATTCCGTCTTTTCCACATTTTCACGCCCATCTTGTGCTGAAGACGTTTGGGTTAGCGGCTTCATTAAGCCATTTTCAAATCTGCGTAATTCTGCGACCGGATCGTCACCGTCGCCGGCGACAGCCCTCTCTTTGAACAAATTGTATTTTGCAAACTGCTGCCCAATGCCCCTAGATGGAGCAGCCTCATTCTTGCCGACAAATTCCGGAGAAACCTGTTTAGTGTCCTCGCGGGTGTCGACGGGATCGTCCAGCGTATAGATCACACCTGTTCGAGAAAGCATCGCGAGGTCTTGGCCGCGGTTTTCAGTGAGATCGCCAACCGCCAGACTGGCAATATCAAAAGGCATCGTACGCGTTTGAACAATTGGTTCGGGCCTCCGAATGTCGTAACCTTCGAGCCTGTCCCAAGGCGAGACGTGGCCGCGGCCGCGGATCACCGTCAATTTGTTACCGGATGCGGCGGCGATATCCCCATAAAAATCCGTATCCAAATGTCCGACTGCGAGACTCATAGCGGGTGAGGCAAGTCTGATCAACTCGGGAGCTTTTTCGAACGCGCCGCCGGGAGTTTCGAATACTGCAACGAGATGTCCGCCCTTATTGCTGAAAGCGACAGCAAGATCCAATTGGCCATCGGCACGGCCGATCTCGCCGGAGGTGAAGGCAGTTATCGATCCACCAAGCGGATACGCGACGGGTTGGCTGAAATGGCCGTTGCCGCCGCCGGCAGCGATATAAACTCGGCTGTCGCCGTATTTTATTGCGACAATGTCGAGCAAGCCGTCCGCGGAAACATCACCGACCGCTATCTCGTCAGGAGCGATCGGAAACGCAGAGGAGCGATGGCTGTAAATGAATGGCTCGTCGGTGTGCGTATTTTCTGCGCGGCGACGCTGAGCTTCTGGTGAATTCGGAAAAATGGTATCGATATTGCCCTTGAAAACGATAATACCGCCGCCGGCATCTACAGCGATAAGATCAGGAACGCCGTCGGAATCGACGTCACCGCTGCCTATAGTCTTTAGCGGTGCACCGCCTGCAACCCCTTCCGGCAAAGAGATAGTTTTGCCGTCGTCGAAGTTTACATGTGGGTTGCCAACTCCCTTTGCGTTGATCTTGATATCCGCAATTTCGTCTCTTTGCGGTGCCGTTTCCACGGTTATTTCGTAAACTGCGGCTGAGCTGACGGCGATGAAAAGAACGAAAGCACATTTCGAGAAAAGGCCTGTTTTGAGCATTATTTTCGACATCTGAATTAGAAAAAGGGGACTCCTTAGTATGGTTTTGCGGAAATCGTGTACCAAAAGTGACAAGTCCTCGGCGAAAAAGACAAAAAGGGCTATAATCAAGCGAAAAGGCCGACATTTTAGTGTTTGATGGACAGTGCGGATAAAAGGGAGATCACGAGGTTCCTTGTTGACTGGAGGAACGGCGATGGTGCAGCGCGCGACGAACTGCTCTCGGCGGTATATGACGAACTGCGTCGGCGTGCGGGCAAGATCATGGCAAGCGAACGCACAGGACATACCTTACAGCCCACTGCTCTTGTACACGAAGCGTTAATGCGGTTCGAGCGATCAATGCCGGAATCAATAGATAACCGGCTGCATTTCTACGCGCTTGTTTCGAGAATAATGCGGCAGTTGCTAATAGATCACGCCCGGACACGCAGCGCCGACAAGCGAGGCGGAAAGAGCCTGAATTTTTCGCTCTCCGATCTCGACGCACCGGTCGAGGATCGGGCCGCGTCGATCGTCGCGCTGAATGAGGCTATCAATGTACTGGAAAAGGAGGACGCGCGACTGGCGACAGTTGTAGAGATGAGGTTCTTCGGCGGAATGAGCAACGCCGAGATCGCCGAGGCTTTGGACATCTCAGAACGAACGGTCATTCGCGAATGGCACTCGGCCAGGCTGTGGCTTTACAACTATCTATCCGAATGATCGACGAGTGTCAGCTTTCGTTGACGAATTTCGCATTAGCTTGGTGGGGATAATTTTGTGACGATCCGACCAACCGAGAACGGCCAGCTTAGAGAGATAATCTGCGACGCACTTGAACTTCATCCATCGGTACGCGGAGATTTCATTTCCTCCTTGGGGCTTGCCCCTGATACGGCGGCCAAGGCTGAAGAACTACTTGCGAACTACAGTCGGATCGATGGTTTTTTGACCGTTGATGCCGCCGACTATGTTCCGGACCTGTTTGCAGACGAAGACCTGACAGGCAAGGTGATCGGTCCATATAAGATCGTGTCGCCGATAGGTCGCGGCGGCATGGGTCACGTCTATAAGGCGGAGCGGATCGACGGAAAGTTCGATCAGACGGTCGCGGTAAAGTTCCTTCGCACAGGTTTTTCCTCTTCAGATCTGATGCTCGCATTTGACCGCGAGGTTAGGATACAGTCAAGACTCAATCATCCCTGCATCGCTTCGGTTTACGATACGGGCGTTCTAAATGCGGTTCCTTATGTCGTAATGGAATACGTCGAAGGCGTACCCATAGACGAGTATTGTGATTCGAAAGCCCTTTCTCTTAGTTCAAGGCTGAAGCTTTTCAATAAGGTTTGTGATGCGGTCGCGTTCGCGCACCAAAATCTGGTTATCCATCGCGACATCAAACCCGCCAATGTGCTGGTTACAAACAACGGCCAGGTCAAGTTGCTCGATTTCGGCATAGCGGCACTTGAAGGAATGTCGAACGAGCGTCCGTTAAGAGCGTACACGCCGGGATATTCGAGCCCCGCAAGCAGCGTCGATGATAATTCAACCGCTGTAGACATATACTCGCTCGGAGCGGTCTTGCGGCGACTGATCGGTGACGAAGTTCCGAATGACCTCGCCAGCATTGTCTCAATGTCGACCGCAGACGATCCTGCAACTAGATACAGAACAGCTGAGAGTTTTGCAGCGGACATTTGGCGGTTTATCGACGGGCTGCCCGTTGGGGCGTACGACGGGGCTTTAGGCTATCGGCTTTCAAAACTGTGGGCTCGGAATAAACTGCTGGTCTCGGCCGCCTTGCTGATCGCTATTAGCCTCGCTCTCGGCGGTGTCGTTTCGTTGTGGCAGGCAGGTGTCGCCCGTGCGGAATCAGCTGCGGCTAGCGATGCAAGATCTGTTGCAGAATCAAATCTCTTAAAGGCTGACGAAGAAAAGCGAAGATCCGAAAAGATAAACAAGTTCATGTTTCGCGTGCTGAGCTATGCAAATCCCCAATGGTATGCTCTCGGCTACCGAACTCAGGGACAAGCGGCGGTTTATGATGTTATGGTCGAGATGGGAGAGAGCATTGATAGAGAATTTGCAGAAGAGCCGGACGTCGCTGCTGAATTGCATCATCGGTTCGCAGAGGTATTCCTGAATAAAGCAGTACCCGGCGCCGAGGAACTTTCAAAAAAACATATTTCCCGAGCCTATGATCTTAGGAGGTCCTATCACGGTGAACGGAATGCTCTGGTGGCGAAAGACATGCTGTACATGTACTACAACGGGATTACGGACGGACGGCCACATCACGAATTCCTCGCAGATGCCATTACCATGATGCGCGAGACCGCACCTAATGATGTCAATCTTGCGTACATGATCGAGGTGATCGTTTCATATTTCGTCACCCCGGGCTATAACGCTGAGCGTGCCGCGTTCGGGGCATCGAAGGTCGGTCCGCGGCAGGGCGAAGGCGTCTGGGACTGGGCTGAAAGGATTGCCGTCGAAGCGGATACGATCTTCAAAGCGAATTACGCCGAAAGAAACTTGGCCATCATCAATAACGACTGCCGCATCGCACTCATCCGAAAGAAAAAGGGGCGACGCGACCCGAATTCTATATACGCGGCGGCCTGCCGCGAATTGAGAGGCATCGACAATCCGGGTCTGCAGAAAGAGATCGATACTCTATTTGAATGATCTCGACCTTTTCTATTCCAACGCGATCAGATCGAGGTCTGAGATCGGATCAGCGACGCTGACGATGCGCGGTGTGAAGCGGTATCTTCGCGAGACCGCGGTCACGACGTAGGTGCGTCCGGCGGCGATGCCTTCGAACGCGTAGTATCCGAGCGAACTCGTAACCGCCGTTCTGACGACGCCGTTGTCATCGGTCATAGTAACGGTCGTCCCACGTATCGCAACACCGGCTGCGGTCAGAACGCGTCCCGAAACAGACACGCCCGCAGATGTCGGGCCGAGCGTCGGAGAGAACTCTGATGTGTTGCCGTCCGCATCTGTCGCGGTAGATGTAACGCGGTCTGTCGGCGTGTAACCCAATACATCGATATCGCCGAGATTTACGCTTTTGACCGTCGGTGCCAGTCCGTTGTAGTCCGCCTCGGTATAATAGGTACTGCCGAGGAATATCTCGCCCTCGCCGTTTATGTCGGCCTTGAAGAACTCAATGTAGATGCCATCGGTGCCGTAATTGGAATTGCCGGGCAACGAATCCATGAAATAACTGACGACCAGCTCATTGTTCGAGATCTGCGACGACATGATCGTCGGATAGTTCTGCAGCCGGTTCGGACCTTCGTCGGCATCGAGCGGGTCGTTTATCGTGAACCCATCGCCGCCGAGGTCGATGCCTAGACCAACGTTCCCGAAAATGCTGTTCGGGTCGAGATTGTTGCCTGAGCCTGCGGTCGGCGTCAGATTGATGCCGGCACCGCCGTTGTTGCGGATGGTGTTGCCTTGCCCCGAATTCGGACCGCCGACGTTATTCGTATTTGCACCATTGTCTATATTCACGCCGTGGCTGACATTTTCGGCGATTATGTTGCCGCGGACGTTGTTAAGACGAGTCGCCGGGCCTGCAAGTACGACGCCTTCTTCGCCATTCACCGCAACAAAATTCTGAGTTACCGAGTTGTTGTTCGATTCGTCCAGATCGATGCCCTTGCCGTTGTTTGCCTCGACGCGGTTGTTTTGGAGAACGTGAAGAGCCTCGTGCCGACTAACGTTCGAGATACCGTCGTGGGCGTTGAACGATATCTCGTTGCCTGTCACAAACACCTGTGCCCCGGCCGGAAATTGCCCTGTAGATGCCGTGATCTTGATCCCGGAAAGGTCATTATCAAAAATGCGGTTCCCGGTTCCGGGGGTCGCACTGCCGATCCGTGTATTTGGCGCGTCAACGATCAAAATGCCGTTTCCGCCATTACCAAGCGTACTGCCGCGAAGACGTTTTCGCTCGAGAAGAGGCGCGTTCGGTTCCGTGCCGATGTCGTTCGATTCGATCTTGTTGTTTTGCGACATTGCACTGATTATCTTGATAGCATTTGCGGCGTTGCGGATCAGGGAATTTCCTTTTCCGGGCGATCCAATGACGTTGTCCGAAGAATCAATTATCTCGATGCCGTCGCCATCGTTGCTTGTGATGGTCGAATTAACGACCTCAACTTCGGACGAGCCGTTAACTATCGAAATGCCGCTCTCGCCGTTGAAGCCCGATACAACGCCGCCTGCATCATTTCCTACGCGAACGCCTATAGAATTTTCTATGCGAATGCCCGAAAAGATATTGCCGATGTTCTGCGTGATGCCCGAAATTTGATCGATTACAGCACCGATAGAATTACGCACGATCTTCACGGACTGTTCGGGATTGCCCGAGGTCCCTGCGCCAACGACTTTGATGCCGTGCCCGCCGTTGTTTCCGATGATGTTCGTCGTTGTGCCTGTTTCGCCGCCGATCTGTGTTCCGGGAGCATTGCCGACAAGAATTCCATCGCCGAAATTTCCGATGACCGTCGAATTCTCAACCTTGATCTCCGATGAACCTGAATCGATCCTGACGCCGGTCTGGCCGTTAAAACCGACCAGTGGGCCGCCGTCCTCGGTGCCAATGCGGACGCGATTCGAGTTTTGGATCCTGATCCCTGATTGGATGTTGGCTATGTTTACAGGCTCGCCGGTTTTCGGGTCGATAAAGGTGCCAATCTTATTGCGGAGAGCCTTTGCAAAGCGTTCCGGCGAGAACGGGCCGGATACATCCATGAAACGAAGGCCGTTAAGCTTATTGCGGCCGATAGTATTCGCGGTCGCATCGGACGTGCCGCCGATCTGAGTGCCGGGCGCGTTCCCGACAAGGATGCCATCGCCTTCATTTTCGAGAATTGTAGAATTTTCGACCGTAATGTCGGTCGAATCGGAATCGATGGTGACGCCGTTCTGACCGTTGAACCCCGAAAGCATACCGCCGGCGCTCGTGCCCACCACCACACCGACCGAGTTTTCGATCATAACGCCCGAGAGCGAGTTGCCGATGTTCTGAATAGAGCCTGTCAGGCTTTCGCCAAATGCTCCGATAGCATTCCTCATGATCTTTACAGCTAAGGCGTTGGTCGCAGGCACAGTGACTCCCGACACCTTGACGCCGTGGCCATTATTATTGCCGATGACGTTCTTTGCTGTTGCGATGGCTCCGCCGATCTCGGTGCCGGGGGCGTTACCGACCACGATGCCGTCGGAAAGATTGGCAGACACGAATGCTTTCTTTATCTTCGCTCCAACGGAACCTGACATTATCGAGATGCCTTTGGCTGCATTGTTGACCACCGCAACGCCGCTCGGCACCGTATTTCCGGGAGGCGGCGGCTGGGGTTCAGAATCACCGCCTTCGATCACGGTATCTGTCGAACCGCTTTCAATTAGGATGCCGTTACCGCCGTTACCCGCCGGTATGCCATTAGGGGCAACGCCGATCTTGTTTATTCTGATCGTGTTCTCGGTAGTGCGATCTGCAGCGACCAGACCGTCCTGTGAGCTTCCGCAGATGAACACTGCGTTTTCTTCGGTCGCTCCCCCGATGATGTTCTGGAATGCACCGGAGATCTTCATCCCGACACGGTTGCCGCTGATCGCCAGATTTCTGGGATTGAAGCCCAACATCGTTCGCTGAACCGTATTCTGCCGCGAGAATCGTTGAGGTGTAGTGGCAGCGTTCACTGTCCCGACGAGCAGACCGATGCCTCCGACCGCATCAGTAACCTTGGTGATCACATTAAATGACCGAGATGGCGGGCCGACGGTATTACCTACGGTGTCATCTCCGATAGCAATGCCGATTGTGCCGCCTGCGACAAAGTTGCCGCCGAGCTGATTGCCCGTTGTCTCCGTCGGTGATGTGCCTTCGCGGTTGACAAGAAATTCCGTGGTCAATGCTGCAGGGTTCGTGTCGCCAAATCCGATATCGGTTCCAAGCAGAATGCCGATGGGATTATTGTCAACCTCGTTGTCGTGAACCTCGTTGTTCGAGGCGTTTCGCAGCCAAATGCCTATCGGGTTTGAAAATTCTGTGGTATCAACGGTGAGCCCGACAAAATTCCCCTCTACGGTGTTCCCGTCCGGACCTTCGGTAAGAGCGATACCCGCGACGCCGCTGTTCGCAACGATATTCTGATCGACGGCGTTGGCGTTCGCACTGCCGGTCAAATGTATCCCGAACTTCGCATTCGGGAATGACTCGCCTTCAGTCGAAACGCCGATCTTATTTTGGTTGATGGTGTTGCCATTTACCACGGGATTGCTCGATTCCGCTTCAGGTGCGGCGAAGATGCCGGATTCGGCGCTAAAGCCGATGGTGTTGTTCTCGATATTCTGACCGTCGGCGAAGATCGCCACGCCGTAGCTGTTGCCGATATTCGTAAGTGTTTCGGGGACGAGGCCGATGAAATTTTGGCGGATATCGTTCGCGGCACCGGCGTCGGGCTTAATGCGGACACCGACGGCGGCAGCGGTTTGCGTATAGCCGCCGATAATATTCGAACGAACGACGTTCTCTGCGGCTCCGGAACCAATAGCGACACCGGTTTGCCGTGCATAGGTGGTCGGCGAACCGCCGCCGATGAATGAAAGGCCGATCAGATTCATGTTGAGATCGTTGCCGACAGCACCGGCGCCGATATCGATATCGGCGTTGACATTGTTCGCAACGGCGTTCAAACCCGGACCGCTGCCGTTGCCGATCTGGTTGGCGGTCGAATTCTGGATCTTGATGCCGATGTTATTCGGAGTTGCGGGACCGGGGCTTTCGGGTACGCCGATCCAGTTGCCTAGGACAGCGTTGCCACTGCCGCTTTCGAGCGAGATCGCGGTGCCATTGTTTCCGAGTACGTTGCCGTTCCCGGCGGTCGAGCCGATACGGTTGCCGGTTCCCGCAACGCGTATTCCTTTCGTTTGATCGCCTAGGGCACCTGCGGGCGCGCCAGCGGGCGTTACGCCAAAATAGGAACTTTCGACCTGGGTATTGTTCGACTGAATATTGAGCCCGACTTGGCAGCGCGTCAAAGAAAGGCCTTTGACCTCAGATGCGTTGCTCCCTACGCCGAGGTTTAGGCAGTTGTTGCGGACGCCGTTGCCCGTGACCTGAATGAGAGGCGTTCCTGTAAAACCGGGCTGAGTATTGCCCGCGAACTGTATCGGCTTGGTGATCGTCGGCAGCTCGCTGCCGAGAGTGATCGTATGCGGACCGCCGCCCGGGATCGCGAAATGTATGACCTTCGGTCCGGTCATCGCCTGAGCGGTCTGGATCGCACCGCGCAGCGAACACTGCAGTCCGGGTGTGCTGAGGTCCACATCGCAGATGCCGTTTGCGGGACTGTTGTCAGGGAGGTCGTTCGTCACGTTTACTACTATCGGAACGACGCAGTCGGTCGCCGAACACTCGCCGGCAACACAAGAGAACTCCGACGTATTGCCGTCAGGGTCAGTTGCGGTCGCGGTGATCTTCGAGCCCGGTGCGACCGTGGCGGTAGATGTGAAATTGAACGTGGCGGTGCCGTAGAAAAGGTCTGTCGTAACGGTTGTCGAACCGATATAGGTTTCACCCTCGCCGTAGTTCGTCGGGTCTGCTGTGCTGCTTGCATAGAAATCGATGACGTAGGTACGTTCCTGTTCGCTGCGCAGCACGCCCTCGACCGAAACGGTGCCGTTGCCATTGAAAACAGGGGTGGAAAGATCGGGATAGTTCTGCCGTTCATTCGCGAAAATATCAGTGTCAAAACAGTCGTTCGGCGTCACGCCATCGGGGGGAACGACAAAGCCGGTGCCGACGCTAAGATCGATGCCGAGTGCACCGTTATTGAAAATTGAATTGAATCTGATCGGATTGAATCTATTTCGTTGGCTGGGGCCGGGCGCATTTGTCCTAGCGGAAACGAAAACGCCTACGCGGCCGTTGTTTGCGATAACGTTTCCGGTGTCTGCATCGTAGCCGACCGTAACTCCGCTTGCATTTATCCTAATGCCGTCCTGACCGTTTCCGAGCGGCTGTCCGGTAGAGCCGACACCGATGTAGTTATTGGCGATAATGGGGTTGCCGATCGATCCGGACATAACGATGCCATCGAAGGCGTTGCCGGAAATAATATTTCGATGCATCGGATTGCTGCCGCCGATCAGGACGGCTTCATTTACGATAAGCAGTCCGAAACCTGATGCGGTCGAATTCGGAATAGCGTTTGTGCCGCCTGCATCGGTGCCGATCCTGTTGTTCTGAATGTATTTCGGCAGAAAGCTGCGCGGCGGCGTCGAATCCATCGTGATGCCGTTGTAAAGATTGCCGGAGATCAGGTTTCCCAACGGGATCAGGCCGCCGTCGCCGCCGTGGGCATTGTTGATACCGACGCCGCCGACATACGTGATGCCGTTCTCGAAAGAGCGAAAGCCGGTGTCATTACCGAGCGCGGACGTTCCGCTTCTGTTGGTGCCGAGGAAGTTGTTGAATATGGCAACCTCGCCAAGAGCGCTGCCGCGGAATACAGCCTCCGTCTCGTTGCCCGAAATAAGATTGCAATGCCCCTGACATTGACCGGCGGACGTCCCGCCCGGACCGCCGACATTCGACAGCGTGTCTGAATTGAATACGGCTACCGTGCCGAAGAATAGGATGAAAAAGTCGTAATTGTTGTAATCGCGATTCGGGATCGCGAGATTTCCTGTGATATCCGTGCCGATATTGTTGCCGGCGATAGAGCAGTATCCGGCAGGCGGTACGGGGCCCTGCACAATGCCGAAACCACGCGGCATCGGCGAACAATAGAGAGCATTTTCGAGATTGCCGGAGATGATGTTTCGTCCCGAGGAAACGATCGAGCCGATCGACGACATGTGGCTGGGGTTGGTGCGAATACCCGTTGAGCAATTGCCGACGGCTGCCGTTCCTGCAGCATCGGTGCCGATCTTGTTTCCGCGATAGTCGTTAAAGACCGTAAGGAATTCGAGCGTGTTAGGGTCGTAAACAGTCTCTTCTTCGACGCCGGGGCCGATGCAGCCGTCGGGATTGTAAACCGTGAATCTGTCACCGTTGCCTGAGATGACGTTTCCTGCACCGGCCTCATTTCCGCCGACCAGTGTGTTTCCGCCGGCCATTCGGATCCCTATTGAGTTATTTATCCTGCCGGAGCCCGCCGCGTTCGTACCGATGTAGTTGCCCTTAAAAACATTGTATTGTCCGCCGAATACCGCCGCTCCTGCGCCGAACTTGCGAGGTAAGATGTCCGGGTCGTTGTCTGAGCCGTTGCCGGAAAGTACGTTGCGGGCATCGTCGGACGTGCCGCCGACAGTTGTTTCGTCAGCATCAAAGATATTCACGCCCGTCGTGTCGTTCCCAAGGTCAGACGTGCCCGCGAGGTTGGTTCCGCTGTAGTTGCCCTCGACGAAATTGTTGATGGACGTGCTGCTTCCGAGCGTCGTAAAAACGGCAATCCCGTTTCCGCCAACAATGCCGCCCATCGACGCGTCATATTCACCCTTGAAGCGATTGACAACAAATCCGCGTATCACGCTGTTGCTGCCGGATATCTGCAGGCCGTCGCTTCGGTTCGCTATGTTGTGCCCTGCGACCTCTATCAGCGGCGAACTGACGAAGCCCGGCTGCGTCGTCGCATCGAGCGTTGCGGCGGAACGGAGATCCGGCAGCTGAGTATTCAGAACAATGGTCTGCGGCCCGCTGCCGATGCTGAACGTGATCAGATCAGGGCCGGGATTGTTATTCGCTTGTGAAATAGCTCCGCGAAGGCTGCAGATCTCAGAGCCGCAGCCGCTAACGTCGTCATTGGTGGTGACGACATAGGTTGCCATCGGTGCGGTCATCGCGACCGACGGTACTGTAGAACCTTCGTGCAAAATGATCAGGTCAGATAGTGCGTCGCGATTGAGCCGCATCGGGAGCAGATCGATCGGAACTGCGTTCGAGTCAAAGGTAACGACCTCGTCCGTCGATCGTGTTCCGTTTGCGTAAACAGCTCCGCGCCTGAATAGATGAATTTGGCTGCCGACGCGGTCGAGGACGGCGAGTTCGTCGCGGCCGGAATCCGAAATATGCACCCTGACAGCCCGCATTGCCGCGCCGCCGAAAACTGCCGCTTGCGCAAGACGAGCGTCACGAAAGACCTCACGCGTCTGCCATCTCAACAGCGGCTCTTCAACAGAGGGCGAAATTGACTTGATGAATCCGTCGCGGGCGCGCTGGGTTGTAAACGAGACGGCGACATCATTCTCGCTCTTGTTCGGCGTGAATTCTTCTGATGCCGAACGGTCATTAATGTTGGATACCAACTCTGCTCCGCGTTTTATGTCAGACTTGCGGATCATATTTTCCTGATCGATGGCGTATTCCATCGTCGCCAAACGCATCGCCCGTGCGCCGACAGGAATGTATTGTTCCAAAGCCTTGGCCGGTCTTGCAGGTTTCTTGGCCTCCGCTCTCTTAGCTGGACGTGAAAGCGTTTCTATCGCTCCGCTCGCTGTGACGAACGCCAATACCTCTGCATTGTCATTGCCGAAACGCCCGACGACCATACTTGCGATCTCGAACGGCATTTGCTTTGACTCGACGAGCGGACGAGGACGTTCAAGCTGAACTTCCTTCAATTTGTCCCACGGATAAGTGTGTCCGCGGCCGCGAATGATCGTAAGAATATTCCCGCTACCTATCGCGAGATCTCGGTATGAATCGCTGTCCAGATTTCCCGCTGCAATCGTTGTCGCCTGCGCAGGCAGGACATACATCTCGGCCGGGTTCTTTAAAGCGCCTTCTGGATGTTCGAACACTAAAATACGCGGCCCGTCAGGGGACGCGACCGCGACGGCAAGGTCCGTCTGTTCGTCGGGGCGGCCGATCTCTCCGGCGAAGAGAGCCGTGACCGCGCCGCCGACGTCTATTCGCATTGCAGGTGCGAAATTGCCTTTGCCGTCGCCGGCCGCGAAAAAGATCGAGGATTCGCCAAAACGCGCGGCGACTATGTCGATATGACCGTCGGCATTGAAATCACCCGACTCCAGAACGTCGGGAGCGGTCGGGATGATCGCTGCGATATGTGAGTAAATGAACGGGTCTTCGGTGAAAGTGTTCGACTCGCGTCGTTTTTGTGCGGCCGCCGAATTGGGAAATATCGAGTCGGGATTGCCTCGATAAACATGGATCGCACCGCCCGAATCCGCGACGATCAGATCCGGAGTGCCGTCTGAATCAACATCGCCTTTTGCCATCGAACGCGCAGGTGAGCCCGCCGCGGCCCCTTCAGGAAGCGGGATCGTGCGGCCGTCCTCGAAATTCATGTACGGATTGCCGCGTTCGCGTGCCGAGATCGACGGGACGTCTTTCGGGTCGTCCGTGATCGATCCAGAATGAGCAGATGTTCCTGAGACGCCGTACGAATTGAGCAACACTCCGGCTGCGATGCCGCACGACACTAGAAAAGCAAAAAACACGCGAAAACCGACAGTTGTCTTGTTCATATTGTTTCCAGATCAATAGCTTAATGAAATAGGGCTCTACAAATAGCTGCGTCTGCCGCAGAGGTTTCATGCCAACTTTTTTTCGATTTCCGCTGTAACACGGTAAAATCGAGTAATAAATGAAAGATCGCGGCGTCAATCAAAGAGCGGAACGGGACCGCGAGGTATCGGACGGAATAACCCGATTCCTGAAGGATTGGAGCGACGGCGATGACGCTGCGAAGCATCGCCTTATGTCGATCGTGTATGAGGACCTACGGAATCGAGCCCGGCATCTGATGTCGAAAGAGAGGGCCGACCACACGTTGCAGCCGACCGCACTTGTACACGAGGCGATAATGCGCCTCGGCGAGGCGGAAGGCGTGAAATGGGACGACCGCGGGCATTTCTTCGGTATCTTTACGCGAATAATGCGACAGGTGCTCGTCGATCATGCCCGCGCCCACGTCGCGATCAAGCGAGGGAACTCGAATCAGCACCTTTCGACGGACGAAATAGAGATCGCAGAAGACGAGAATATTAGAACGGTGGTTGAGATCGACGGTGCATTGGAAAAACTTGAGGCTATAGATGAACGGCAGGCAATGATAGTGGAAATGCGTTTTTTCTGCGGGCTTACAATTTCCGAGATCGCAGATACGCTCGGCATCAGCGAACGAACCGTTGCGCGCGAATGGGGTTCGGCGCGTTTATGGCTGAAACGCGAATTAGGGTGATGTTGAGTATGATCTGTCATGATTCTTGGACGGTCTCCGCATCTTAAGAATAGGGACACTTGGCCATAAATGAACGCGAGCAATTGGAGTATCGTAAAAGAACTGGTCAGCGACATTCTTGATGTTGAGCCCGGATCGAGGGCATCCTATCTGAAGAGTCTGCGCCTCGATCCCGGCATACAATGCGAGGTTGAGGAGTTGCTTTCGTTTGCCGGCGACGAAGATTCGATCATAGATTCTTCGGCATTCGAAATAACAACCAAAGTATTCGCGAATGGTATCGATACCGCGGACCAAACCGCCGGGCAGACGGTCGGCCCTTACACGATCGTGGGCGAGCTGGGGCTAGGCGGTATGGGCGCCGTTTACCTCGCCGAACGAAGCGATGGCAAGTTCGAGCAACAGGTCGCCCTTAAACTGCTGAAACGTGAACTAAACACAAAAAAGACCCGCGAGATGTTTCGCCGCGAGGTCGAGATACTCTCGCAATTGAATCACCCGAATATCGCAAGCCTGATCGATATAGGCACGACCGAGGACGGCATTCCGTACATCGTAATGGAGTTCGTTGACGGCATGCCGATCGACAAGTACTGTAGCGAGAATGGGCTCGGTCTCATTCAGCGGCTCAAACTGTTCAACCGGGTCTGTTCGACGGTCGCATTTGCCCACAAGAATTTGATAATTCATCGAGATATCAAACCGACAAACATTTTGGTCAACGGCTCGGGTGAGCCTGTGCTTTTGGATTTCGGCATCTCAAAAATAATGGAAGGTACCGATCCTGATCGACGCGATACCACGTTCATCGGGGCACTGACGCCCGACTATGCCAGTCCTGAACAGGCAAGAAATGAACCTGTAACGACGGCGGCAGATATTTACAGCCTTGGCGTTGTGCTTTACAAACTGCTGACCGGCAGCACCCCGGGTCTCGACAGAAATGCCGCAGACACCGATGCAGGCCGCAGCGAAATTAGGCCGCCGAGCTTGGCGGAATTTCCCGCGGGGCATCCCGTTCATCGCAGCGAGGTCGCAGGTGATCTGGACAATATCGTCGCCAAGGCGATAGATGACGATCCGCAGCAGCGGTACGGAACGGTTCAGCAATTAGAGGACGACATTTGGCGATTCATCGACGGTGAACCGGTATTGGCTCGCCCGGCGACCCTGCTATACAGAACAAAGAAATTCATAAAGCGTCATAGGTTCTCAGCAGCGGCTGCAATTGTCGTTTTGCTGAGCTTGATAACGGGAACAGGCCTCGCATTGTGGCAGGCTGATGTGGCACAGGCTCACGCGGCAGCAGCAGAGACCGAGAGCGAAAAGGCAAAAAGCGAGCAGATAAAGGCGGAAAAGATCAGTTCATTCATGGCCAAGATCATCTCTTACGGCAATCCTGCCTGGTATGGCGAAGGCTATCGTTTCGGCGGCGAGGCTAAGGTCATCGAGGCACTGTACGATCTTAGCGACAAGATCGATGTCGAATTTGAGGGTCAAGCCGATATTCAGGCGGAGCTTCATCATAAATTTGCCGAGGTTTTTGCGATGGCTGCAAGATCGTCGCTCGCCCCGACCGAGTCGGAAAAACTAATGAAAAAATACCGCTTTCATGCCCTTAGGGCACTCGAACTGAGGAAGCAGTATTACGGTGATTGGCATGAACTTGTCGCAAAAGACATCTTTTACAGCTATGCCATTACGGCCGAGAACGAACCCGAGATGGCTCAAAAGCTCGACCACGCTATCAGAATGATGCGTGCGACAAACCCAATGAACCTAAATCTGCCCTATATGCTCGAAGCCTATGCGGCGCGTTTAGTTAGTCCGGAAGTCGAAAATTTACATTTGCCATTTCTCAATGCCGTCACGCCCGATACCGATGTGAGTAATTTTGAGGTTGGCGAAAGGTATCTGCGCGAGGCATTGATCCTATTTCGATTGCATTACAAAGAGGAAAATTACGCGATCATCGCCAATACCTGCATGCTGGCATATGCTCTGGCAAAGCAGGAAAAATGGGGATATATTGAGGAGCCGTTAGCGGCATGCCGCCGCGGCGTTGCAAATTCCAATACGCAAGGTAGGGTTCGCGAGATCATATACGGGATAGAGAGGCTTTACCGCGGCCGAGGCAAGTAAGATCTTAAGTCGAGCTTAAATCGCAGGGCGGGCGAAATATAACATCGCAAGCATCAGCAGGAAATACGGCACGAGAACGGCGGCGCCGGCATAGTCTTTAGCGATGCGCTGTCCGAAAAAGAGTGCGGTGATCGACGCCGCCCCCAAAATACCCGCGAAAAAGATCACGACCGTCGAACCTGCGATGAAAAAATAGACGACGCCCGCGGCGGCCGTCAGACCCGTCAGAAGTTCGAGCACCGTGATCTTTGCAAGCATTATCGGCACCATGCCTGCGAGAAAGGTATTAGAAAAATGCCCCGTCAGCCATTCGAGATTTCCTTTCCAGTCGAACACCTTATCGAGCCCAGACTGCAGGAAAAGAATCGCGGTAAAAAGGGCTGCGAAAAGGGCCGGAGAATGAATGATCAGATACTCCAAATGCATCAGCGGTGAGTTTCGGCGTATTCGCGCAGCACATCACTAATGAGGTGCGGATTATCTTTGCTTTGTTCCTCGAACCAATCCAGAACGTCCGCGTCAACGGTGACGAGGACCGACGATCTACCTTTGGGCATTATCAGGTCGGCAGTTTCGAAAAACTCGGCGCCCAGCGTAGAGATGTCCGAAGTGTCGATGTCGTCGTCAGCCATCAAGGTCAGACGTGCCCAGTCGGTTCTTGATAATTTGTTTGAAACGCTCTCGTTCATCTTTCCGTGCTTTCCTAAGGGAGATAACGCGTATTGTATCACCTCGTATGGTGAAAATGATCACAACGATCAGATCCCGCAGGAAATCGATGCCGATGTAGCGCGCCTCACCATATTCTTCCCGCTCATCAATGTTTCGCAGAAAGGCCTTTTCGAAGATCTCCCAAGCATCTTGGAAATCCAACCCGTGTTTGCGGATATTGGCTTCATTCTTCGTGTCATCCCATTCGAAATTCATTTGCGTTTTGCCATCAGAGCCTCGATCTCGTCGGCCTCTTTGGTGACCTTTGACGTGAGGTTGATGTTGCCGCTTTCGGTTACGAGGACGTCGTCCTCGATGCGGATGCCGATGCCGCGGTATTTCGCGGGAGCGGACTTATCATCGGGCGGCACGTAAATTCCGGGCTCGACGGTCAGCACCATTCCGGGAGCATAGGGTTTTGACTGCTTCGCCTGTTGATCGACGTAATAGCGTCCGGCATCGTGTACGTCTAGGCCGAGCCAATGACCTACGCCGTGCATGTAGTATTTCAGGTAAGCTTTTTTCTTGATCAGATCGCTTGTTCTGCCTTTCAGAAGGCCGAGCTTGACCATTCCTTCGGTCAGCAGTTCGATGGAATATTCCTGCCGCTTCATGTGCGTATTGCCGACGACGGTTAAATCAATGCACTTTTTCTGAACGTCCAATACAACGTCGTAAACCTCACGCTGTGCCGGCGTGAATTTGCCGTTCACCGGGAACGTGCGTGTGATATCGCTGGCATAGCCCTGAAATTCCGCGCCTGCATCGATCAGCAGCAGATCGCCGTCCTTCAGCGGCATGTTGTTTTCGACGTAATGCAAAATGGTCGCATTAGCACCGCCGCCGACGATGGAATTGTACGCGACGCCGCTTGCGCCTTTGTCCTTCATATATGCTTCCATCAGGGCCTCGACCTGGCCTTCGGTCATCCCGGGTTTGACCTTTTTCATCGCGAGGATATGTGCTTCGGCGGCGATGTTGGCTGATATCTGCATCAGTTCGACCTCTTCGGCGGTCTTGTGCAGACGCATTTCGCCGGTGATCAGCGTCGGATCTTTGATGGTGTGCGGCGGATATGCGGTCTTCAGGCGACGGACGCGTTGCTCAGAGAAATAATCAAGCATCTTTGCGTCGAGTTCGTTGTCAGACGAAAAGCGATAGTAAAGCACGTCTTTGCCATCTAGATGTCTGCCGATATTGTCGGCAAACTTTTCGATCGAAAACGCTTTCTTCGCGCCGTAGTTTTTAACTGCGCCCTCGGTGCCCTGGCGACGCCCGTACCAGGTTTCCATCAGTGGATCGCGCGGCCGTACATAAAGGACGTAGTCGTCCTTTGCTCCGGGCGTAATGACGGCGATCGCGTCCGGCTCAGGAAAACCGGTCAGATACCAAAAATCGGAATCCTGGCGGAACTTGTATTCCGAATCGTAACTTCGGGTCTTTTCATGAGCCGCAGGTATGATCGCTACAGAATTTTCGTCAAGTTGGTCGATGAAGCGTTTCAATTGTTTTCGCATAACGTCCTGATTTTATCGCAAAATTCGCCTTCCCGTAATGCATACAAAACAAAACGCAAAAAAAGTGCACGTTGGGGGTTCCGTTCGCGTTCCTAATTTGTCGAATGTTGCTATAATCCTCGACGTAATTTACACCAATTTCCGGAGACAAATTGAAATTATGAAAAAGATTATGATCGCGGCGATCTTTGCCCTCGCCCTTTCTGCTGCTGCATTTGCGGACATTGCCCGGCCCGATGTAAAGCCGAAGCCCGTACCCAAGCCGAAAGGTCCCGAGGCGGACATGGTAATACGAATTGACTCGGGGGCATCGGAGGCAAAACTCGTAGTTCCTAAGACACACCTAAAGAAGCTCAGAGCCGAACTCGATGAACTTGATCAGGGCGATGTGGACAATACAGCGGATGCCGGTACTTCGATACAGCGTATTCAAACCATTGTCGGCGGTGTGTTTCTGAGTTTAGCGTTTGTATTCGGCGGGTTTTGGATCGTAAAGCGGAATGGTAAAGGGGCCGCTGCCACCGGTATTGTGGCGGTGATGCTTACCGCAGGCGGGGCTGTTTCTCTCGTTTACGCAAACGTCGGGCCGCCGCCGTCAGCTCGCAAGATCACGTCAAAGATCTTCGATACGAATGTTATCCGCCCCTATAACTTTATCTCCGGAAAGATCAGGGTCGAGGTCGGCAACACTGACACCTTCGAACTTATCGTTCCCGATGAGGGCGTTGAGACGGGCAATCGTAAGTAAGCTGACGCGATGTACGAAATAGGGCGTTCCAATATCGGCTTGGCCGTGAGGCCGACGAGCGGCTCATTGCTGTTCTTCGGTTTCGCGGCATCGTGCGCGATCGGGGCGGCCGCGATCGGAAGCTCTCCGCTGGAGGCGTCGATAATTACGATCTTCCTGTTTGCCGGAGTTCACAACCTGATGGAGTTTCGGTACTTTGCGGCGAGGATGCCGTTGCGGTGGGGTCGCTCGCGTGAATTCTACTCGGTCGGCATCGCCGGCGTTGTCGCTCTGACCGCAGGATATTTGAGCTTGTATTTCGCGAGCGGGAATTGGCTTTGGAGTGAGGCGGGCTGGGCTGTTTTGGCAGCGATCTGGAACACGTTTTTCATATTATGGGTCGGTGTTCTTTTTTATCTGAGAGGGAAGCAGCGGCCGAAAAGCGATTGGTCGTGGGCGTTTCCTTTGGTGTTTCTGTTGGCGGCCGCCGCGTGGATCATTCCGCAATATTGGAGCCTCGCACTCGTCTATCTTCATCCGTTCGTCGCCATGTGGTTCCTCGAACGGCAAATACGGCGTACAAAGCCCGAATGGCTGCGTGCGTATCACGCGTGTCTCGCGACGATACCGTTTTTCGTGATCGCACTGTGGGCGGCGTTCGCTTCGCGGCCCAACCTCGCGGAAGAAACGACGCTGTTTTGGCGTATCGCACAGCACGCAGGCAGCGGGATCGTGCCAGGCATTTCCAGCCATTTCTTGGTTGCGACGCACGTTTTCCTCGAATCGATCCATTATTTTGTGTGGCTGCTGCTGATACCGCTCGTTGACAGGCGGGCGATACCTTGGCGGCTGAAGGACATTCCGCTGATGTCGAGCAAGCAGGGTTTCCCGAAACTCGCGGGTGCGTTCTTTGCGGTGAGCCTCGTGCTCGTCGTCGCCTTGTGGGCCGGATTCTCGCTTGATTACACGACTACTCGCGACGTCTATTTCGCCTTTGCGATCGCCCATGTGATGGCTGAATTTCCATTCCTCGTTAAAATGCTCTGATGCTGCTATTTGACGAAGTCGATTTTGTACAGACACAAAACCTTCCGCTCGGCGATCTGTGGCGGTTCATGCCTATCGGCTATTTGCTGACTGTCCTGATCGAGATACCGATCTTGCTTGTCGGGCTGTCGAAGAAGTTGACCCTCAAGCAAAGGCTGCTTTGCGGCGTATGGCTGACCGCGTGCACATATCCGATAGTCGTCCTTGTCTTGCCCGCGATCTTCCTCGGAGCTGAACGCTGGGTCTATCTGGCGGTCGCAGAAACTTTCGCACCGGCGGCGGAGTGTTTGCTGTTTTGGATGGCATTTCGCGCAAAGGGTATTCTAGATGCAGCAGATTGGGTCAGATGTTTTGTTGCGGTGATCGTCGCGAATCTGGCATCGTTCGGTCTCGGCGAGCTGATACATATTTCGGGCCTTTTGGGTTTTTGATCTTTTCGTATGAAGTATTTTTATTTTTTCTTTCTTTTTTCGGTTCTGGCCCTCAGCACTCCCGCACAGGTCAAATATACGTCTTACGTCAATGACCGATTCGAATTCTTGGTCGAGTATCCTTCATCGATTCTTACGCCGCAACGGCCGCCTGAAAATGGCGATGGACGCACCTTTAAGTCAAAGGACAATAAGATCGAAATGCGGGTCTGGGGCCAGAATAACGCTCTGTTTCGCTCGGTCGAGGAACAGTTTGCCGAGGCGAAAAGGCAATGCGGCAAAACAAACTATGAGCGTGTCGGGGCGATGTTGTTCGCTTTTTCCTGCGTAAAGAACGGGCGCGTAATTTACCAAAAGACGCTCTATCGCGAATCAGACGATGTATTTATCAATTTCCTGATCGACTATCCGCTGCGTGAGAAAAAGCGATTTGACCCGATCGTAACCCGCATTGCTAATTCTATGCGGCATGACCTAAATGCAGGATGAAGGCCGCACGCTGCGGATCACAGAAATATTTCTCTCAATACAGGGCGAATCATCGCACGCGGGCCGCCCGTGTTCGTTCGTGCGTCTGACCGGCTGCCCAATGCGTTGCGTGTGGTGCGACAGCGAATATACGTTCTATGGCGGCGAGAGGTTGGCTTTTGGGGATATCATTGAAAAGCTGGAAGAATTTGGCTGCCCGCTGGTCGAAGTGACGGGCGGCGAACCGCTGGCGCAGAAGAATGTATTTCCATTCATCACCGAGCTCTGCGACCGCGGATATGAGGTGCTGATCGAAACAGGCGGATTTGTTTCTGCCGAACAGGTTGACCCCAGGGCAAAGATCATCCTCGATATAAAATGCCCGGCGTCCGGCGAGGCCGAACGCAATCATTGGCCGAACCTAGGCCGGCTTCGCCCGGACCTCGACGAGGTAAAGTTCGTGGTCGCTGACCTGGCAGACTGGGAATTTGCGAAGGGCATAATTGCCGAGTATCATCTCGAAGAACGAGCGAAGGAGATACTGATCTCGCCGGTCTTCGGCATCGACATGCGGCCGCTAGCTGAAGCCGTTTCAAACAGCGGACTCCGCGTGCGATTCAATCTTCAGCAGCACAAGTTCATCTGGGGCCCGGACGTTCACGGGGTTTAGGCCTCGTGAATCGTAAATTGGACAAGAGTCCGGGAGGCGACCGAAGCCGAGGATCACTTGTTCCTCTAATTTACAATGTTCCAATTTTCAATTGACAATTTTTCGGAGAAACGTCGGTTGGTATTCATATGAAGAAGATAATAATCGCTTTGCTGGTGGTTGCCTTCGTTGTGGTTTCGGCGATCGCTCAGGCGAGGCCGCAACCTGCAGGCAGTCCCTCGCTTGATGAGCGGATCAAGGCGGAGATCGGGGACTTTAAGGGAAAGGTCTGGATCTACGCAAAGAACCTGGATTCGGGGGCAGAGTATGGGCTTCGGGCAAATGAACAGGTTCGGACGGCGAGCACGATCAAGCTGCCGATAATGGTGGAGGCCTATCGGCAGGTGGCTGAGGGAAAGATCGCGTGGACCGATGAATTCATGATCGAGGCAGGAAAGACTGCGGGAGGCTCGGGCATATTAAAAGAATTTTCGCCGGGGTCGAAGATCGACCTGAAGACGGCGACCGCCCTAATGATCGTGCTCTCAGACAATACGGCGACAAACCTGGTGCTTGACCATATATCGAGCAATTCGGTGAACGACTTTATGGCAAAGCTTGGCCTAAACGATACGCTCTCTTTGAGAAAGATCGGCGGCGGCGGCGATGCAAAGGCTTGGGATGAGCCGCTAAACAAGCTCTTTGGCATCGGGCGGTCGTCGCCAAGGGATATGGTGCGGCTGCTGGAAATGCTGGAGAACGGCGAGGTTGTCTCGAAGGAGGCCTCGGCGGAAATGATCGCAATCCTACGGCGACAGCAATATAAGGACGGCATCGGCCGTAACTCGCTCGACACGGTGCCGGTCGCGTCGAAGTCCGGTTCGCTCGACCGGCTGCGATCGGACGTCGGCATCGTTTACACACGCCGCGGCCGCATCGCGATGGCGATCACGGTCGATGATATGCCGGTGGTCCAATACATTATGGACGACATGGGTAACGCGATGATCTGGCGACTCTCGCAAATCTTACAAGAAGGACTGGTGAGGTAGTTGGAAAATTGCATGAGCGAACGTGACATCGATAAGGTAATTTCCCTTGTTAAGGAATGTTTCCCGGATGTTCGAGTGGACCAATTGCAGGTGTCCAATCCGAACGACGACAATGGCATCTGGTATTTCTGGATACCAGGAGCAGAACACGACGAGATTCATGTTGAGAACAGCTACGGCAATTGTCCTTTCTATTGCGAAACATACAGATCAGATGAACGATTCACGACTGAGAGCATCGAAGCAACTGTTGATTTGATATGCGGACACCTTGCCTCCGCGTCAAATCAAAACGTGCCGTTGGGCATTTGCTTAGTTTCAGGTGGATTGGACAGTTGTGTAACTGCTGCGATTGCGAGGAATGAGAATACTCACGTCGCGATGCTGCATGTATCGTACGGACAAAGAACGGAAGTCAGAGAAAGGGAAGCGTTTTTCAAGATCTCAGGTTTTTATAACGCTTTTCGAGTACTCGATGTTTCGATCGAATATCTAGCTAAGATCGGCGGCTCGTCGCTGACGGACGAGAATATCGCGGTCTCGGAAACCGACCTGTCTTCAAAGGAGATCCCGACCAGCTACGTCCCGTTTCGAAACGCAAATATGCTCAGCATTGCGACAAGCTGGGCTGAGGTTATCGGTGCTGACGCGATCTACATCGGGGCTGTTGCCGAAGACTCAAGCGGATATCCGGATTGCAGGCCCGAGTTTTTCGAAGCGTTTCAGGAGACGATCAAAACAGGCACGAAGCCTGAGACGCACATTGAGATCCGGACACCGATCATACATCTTTCAAAGGCTGAGATCGTGAAGAAAGGTGTCGAGCTCAACGCTCCGCTGCACCTCACGTGGTCGTGTTACCGAAGTGAAGAAGTGGCGTGCGGGACGTGCGATTCGTGCGCACTCCGGCTGCTGGGGTTTGAACGGGCCGGCATCAAAGACCCTATTTCTTACCAGAGGTGAGTATGAAACAAATCGTCGTTATTGTTGCGATCATCGCTTCGGCGAACGGCCTTGCTTTTGGCCAGTTGAACTTTAGGATCACGAGCAATTCGGCTGGTGGGATAAAGCTCGGAATGACCGTTGAGCAGGCTCAGAGTTCGCTAAGAGGATGCAGGTTCACGCGCTCGAGTGATGGTGAAAGGATCGCCCTAATTGCTGTCAGCTGTCGGAGCCGACATTTGATGAGTCTTTATGCCGGCGAAGAAGATGCGGACGCAGAAATCAACTGGAAGCGACGGATCGAGTTTATTGAAGTCTGGGACAAAAGGTTCAAGACGGTTGATGGAATTCACCCCGAGATGAAGCTTCGGAACGCCGAAAAGATATTAGGAAGGGTGCAGCAAATAATAATCTCTCCAATCGAATCGCGCGAGTACGTAACGTTTCGACGAGTACGTAAAGGGATCAGATACAGAACTTATGGAGGTGTCTATGCTCGGCGGAATTCTACCACAACGAAGTATGAGCCCGGCTCGCAAATCTTTAGCATTCAGGTCTCGAAGAACTGAAGCGTTTCAACCCGAGTTTTTTGTGTCTAGCTCGGCGATTTTTGCACGTAGTACTGCAGTTTCCGCATCTATGGCTTCTACATCGTTTCTCCTACATTCAATCGATGAAAACAGGTGTAGCGACCGCGACCGCCGCGACGATGATCGATAGCACAGATGCATCTCACATGGTCGTGCCACCGCTCCGAAGACCTCGCTTGCGGCACCTGCGATTCGTGCGCTCTGCGTTTGCGAGGGTTTGAACGGGCCGGCGTTAAAGATTCGATCCCATATGAAGCATCATGATGCATTGTTATAGACATCAATGCATCAAATATGTTACTTTTTCAAAATGAGAACGACGCTTACATTAGATGATGATGTTGTCAAAACGATCAAGGACGAGATGACATCGGGGGAGGGAAAGACCTTCAAAAAGGCGGTCAACGATCTTATCCGGCTCGGCCGGTACAAAAAGATAGAGCAGGAAACAGTCCGGCGAAGGAAGCCTTTTAAGGTTCGTGCAAAGAACATGGGCAGGTATCCCCATCTTAACTACGACAATATCGGTGAACTACTTGAACAAATTGAGGGGCCGTTTCATAAATGATCCTGATTGACGTAAGTCTCCTCATTTGCGCCCACAATACGGCCGACCCGCGCTTTTTGCAGGCGAGCTCTTGGTTTGAAGGGCTGATGAACAAAGGCCGGCCGGCGTTCTGCTGGGAAACCGTAAATGGCTTCATCAGGGTCTCTACAAACAGGAGCGCGATGCCAAACCCATACACAATGCGCGAAGCTTTTGCCGTAGTGGAAGATTGGCTGGAACTTCCCAATGTATCTTTTCTAATACCGGGAGGCGATCACCTAAAGGTTCTTCAGAGCGTCAGCGTAGGGGCGAACGCCGCTGGTTCGCTTTACTCTGATTCAATCCTCGCTGCCTATGCCATTTCTCATAATGCCACACTCGCGTCTTCGGATCGCGACTTCAGGCTTTTTGAGGGCCTGAAGCTTATCAATCCTCTTGTCGAGTAACATCGAGTTCGTCTCGTTTGCGTTGCAATTCGTCGAGTTCTTCCTTTAACCTTGTTATCTTTTCGTCGATCGCGTCGAGGTCGGGTTCGTGGGTGCTGAGTTTGTGGAACACGGGCGTTACCACCGTGAGGCTGGCGATGATGATCCCGAGTACGCCGAGGATGCGGGCAATGAGTTCGCTTGGCTCGGGCGGCGTCAGCCATATTAGGTAAAGTACGATCGCGGACAACGACCAAACGGCGGCGTGTGCGGCGATCAGCGACCACGCGAACCGCTTATCGAGCCGTGCTAGCGACAGCAGCGACAGATGCGAGCATGACGCGGCAAGCAGCGTGGCAGACATCAGTGCTTTCACGAAAGTGTCGTTCGTTTCCTGCCACGACCAGATCACGATCATCCACATCGCTGCGGAAACAACGGAAAGCGCAATGCCCGCAAGCGGCATCACGCGGCCGCGGCCAGTTTCCAGATAGGCACCGCATGCGAGGCCTAGGATACTCGTCGCGGTGATGGTCATTGTGGTCAGAAGAATTTTCGATTCGAGCTCGCCGAAATTACCGATCAAGATGACGGCTATACCGATGACGGCGCTGACCGTCACAGAGCCGATCAGCAAATAAAGGAAAAAGCGTCGAAGGTTCATATCGCGGCCTCTAACCGCAAATCTACTCCTTTCGAACGCTATTGCAAGCGCAAAGTTCGGATGATGTTCAGATCGCGAGGCGGTCGCGGTCAACAGTGAGGCCTTCGAGGTCGCCGAGAGCGACGAACGCGACATTCTCAGAAGTGAAATACTCACGGGCGATCTCGGCGATGTCATCACGTGTGACGGCGTCGATCTTGGCGAGCGTTTCTTCAACGGCGATCTGGCGGCCGTGGGTCAGTTCGCAATGTGCGAGCGAACCGGCACGGCCCGCGGAATCTTCGAGCCCGAGTAATATCGACGCACGAGCCTGGTCTTTCATCAGGCCGATCTCGTCGTCGCTGACGCCGTTGCGGACGACCCAACGCATCTCGTCCATCACGATGTCCAAAACTTCCTCGACCTGGTCGGGCGAGGTGCCTGCCGAAACGGCGAAAAAGCCTGTGTCGCCATACATAGCGGTCGATGTGCCGACGCTGTATGCGAGGCCGCGTTCTTCGCGGACGCGCTGCCACAGACGGCTCGAAGTGCCGCCCCCGATTATGTTCGCCAGCATGTCCGCGGCGTAACGGCGTTCGTCGCGCGCCGTTGTAAAAGGCGTCGCGACTATCATGTGTGCCTGTTCCAGATCGCCACGCTGTTCTATGAAGATCGGGGCGGCAGATCGCGGATCGCGGATCGCGGAGTGCGGATCCCCGGAGCACGCAGTGCTGAAGTGGTCGGCAGATCCGATCAGATCGAGCAGGTGTTCATGTTCGACATTTCCCGCACCGGCGATGACGAGATTTTGCGGGTTGAACGCCGCGCGATGATAGTCGCGCGTGCGTTGGCTGCCGAAAGACCGCACGGTTTCGGGCGTTCCGGTGATAGGCAGGCCAAGCGGGTCATTGGGAAAGAATTCGCGATAGAAAATGTCGTTTATCAGCTCTTCGGGAGCGTCTTCGTGCATCTTCATTTCTTCGATGATCACGCGCTGCTCGTTCT
This sequence comes from Acidobacteriota bacterium, assembly GCA_019639155.1. Classification (GTDB taxonomy): domain Bacteria; phylum Acidobacteriota; class Blastocatellia; order Pyrinomonadales; family Pyrinomonadaceae; genus OLB17. Next base: position 204,758 of record JAHBSJ010000003.1, read on the forward strand.
CGAGGTCCGTTTCGTCAAACACCGGCCGGGTCAACATATCCGCCATCAGATCGAACGCATCGCCGATGCGGTCGTCCGTTACCTTGATGACAAAGCCTGTTTCGTCATGCGTGGTAAAAGCGTCTAGGTTGCCGCCGAGACGGTCCTGCTCGATGGCGATCTGCTTCGCGGTGCGCCGCGGCGTGCCTTTGAAAACGCAGTGCTCGATGAAGTGCGTGATGCCGTTCAGTTCGACGGGCTCGTGCCGCGAACCGACACGGTAGAAAAAGCCCAACGTCGCCGAACGCACGCCCGACATCCTGTCCGTCAGCACGGTCAAGCCGCTTTCAAGTCGAGTTTCTCCGATATCTTCTTTCACAGAGGAATAGCTAACCACAGATGAACGCAGATCAACACCGATGCGGTCATATAGGGGTTTTTGTGCTCAGTTGGTCAAGACCCCGACTCCGGTGGTTCATTTCGAGTCGGCGGCGGATTTTGCGGCGGCCTTGGTTGAACCGGCGGCGGTGGTTTTGGTTGTTCCTTTGACGGCGTTACGGTTTTTTCCGGGGCGGGATCGCTTTGGTCTATTCCAAGCTGTGCCATGACCTCGGGGATGTTCAATCCGAGAGCCTGCAGCTGCTGCAGCAGTGTGAATATCACCGTCGGACCGGTCTGTGCAAAGCGGTTGATGCCGCTTTGTTCGCCGTTACTATTTCCCGAATCGATCATTACGACCTTGTCGATATTGCCGAGCGGTTCGCTTACGGCGCGGAAAACAGGGGCCGACGATTCGATTATTGACGGCAGCTTTTCGAGAATGGTCTGCAGCCGTGCGGCGTCGTTAAATTCACGCCACGCGGCGGCTTTTTCCATAATGGCTTTTGCCTCGGCCAGGCCCTGTGCCTCGATCGCTTTTGCTTCGGCCAAGCCTTTTGCTTCCAGCTTTTCTGCTTCTGCAAGCCCGACGGCACGGATCTTTTCGGCCTCCGCCTTACCTTCGGCGGCGACGGCCGCGGCACGGCCCTGGCCCTCGCGTTCGAGCGTTTTTGCATCGGCTTCGGCTATCGCTATTTGCGCCTGCTTGCGGCCCTCGGCTTCGAGAATTGCGGCTTCCTGCAAGCCCTGAGCGCGGAGCACGGCGGCTTTTCGGTCGGCTTCGGCCTGTTTTACGACCGTTGCCTCGAGTTCCTTTTCTTTACGCAGGACCTCTTGTTCCTGAACGGATATCTGTTCCTGCGTGCGGATGCGTTCGATGCGGACCTCTTCGGCGGTCACTTGCTGCTGAGCCTGTGCATCAGCGAGCGGCCCAGCCTGGTTCGCCTTTGCTCTTTCAGCTTCGATCTCGGCCTGAACCTGCGCTTTTTGTATCTCGGTCTCGCGGTTGGATTGAGCTATCTGAGCCTCGGTTTCGAGCCGGACCTTTTCGCCTTCCTGCAGCGCGAGCGATGCCTTTATCTTAGAATCGCGATTTGCTTCGGCCTGGCCGATCTCGGCGTCGCGTTTGACCTCGGCGGTTCGGCGTTTGCCAAGAGCGTCCAGATATCCCTCTTCGTCTGATATCTCTTGAATGGTCAGGGCGTCCATGCCGATGCCCATTTTTTCGAGGTCGCCGGCGGCTTCTGTTGTTAGTTTTTGCGCAAAGCTGAGACGGTCATTGTTGATCTCTTCGACCGTCAGCGTACCGAGTATCGCGCGGAGGTGGCCTTCGAGCGTCTGAAAGATCAGGCGGTGAAACTGCTCTTGCGGCATTCCGAGAAAGCGTTCAGCAGCGGCACGCAAGCTTCCATCGTCGCCCTTGATTTTGACGTTCGCCACGGCTTTAACGGACACGGGAACGCCCTGGACCGTGTATGCCCGCGATGTCGCGAGCGGCACAGTGATGACGTTAAGGTTCAGATATTCGACCTTTTCGAGGAAAGGGAAAACAAGCGTCGCACCGCCGCGAACCAGCCGATAGCCGACCTTGGTTCCGTCGTCCAATTTGCGCCCGCGGCCCGATATCACGGCTGCCTGATTTGGCGAAACCTTGATGTAGTTGCGGCTGATCAGCATTATCGCGATCAGTGCCGCGACGACGATCCCGAGGATGACAACGGGTATTATCAACGTTGAATAATCGAATAAAAAGTCCATTTTGAATTTCCTTATCTCTCGTCCGGATCACTCTCCGGAAAGGCCAAAGTCGTTAGTCCACTTCTGTCGAAACGATCAAAGAATCGCCGGCGACAGCGGATATCTTGACGATCGTGCCCGGTCTGATCTCGTCGCTGCCGGTGGTGCGGGCGAGCTTTTCCACGCGTTCGTCGCCGATCTTTGTCATTATCTGGCCAAGCTCGCCGGGTTTTATCATGACCGTAACCTGCGCGGTGCGGCCGACAAGGTTCGCGTCCGAGACGCTGCTCGACGCCTGCTGGCTGATCAGAAACCGTCCGAATGCCGAAACGACGCCGCCAAAAATAACGCCGCCGAGCAATCCGATCATCGAACTCGCGATCGCCCCCATTTCCGCCCATGCACCGATAAAGCCGAAACCGCCAAATGCCGTAATAAAAACAGCGATCACGCGGCTGTCGAACAGCCCGAAATCCGCGCCGTCGCCGCCGCCGAGGTCAGCCTCGCCGCCGAACATCTCAAAAATGTCGCCCAAAATTAGCGACGCCAGCAAAAAAATGAACCCGACGCCGCCAATGATGGCAAAAAGCACCAAAAGATTTACACTCGAAACAAGATCCATTCAGGGCATCTCCTAAAAATACGGTTGATGAACGAATGCACACATCATACACCGAAAAGCAGAAAATTAGCCACCAATTACACAGATAACACGAATTGTTCCTAAAATATCAACCGTTCATATTCCAGTTTGCGTTTTCCGGAGTTGAGCAAATACGCAAGTCGGAAGCCGGTAGCTTTCAGGTAGTTCAGTGTTTGCGACCGATGAGCGTTCATTAGTCTTTCCGCGGCCTTCAATTCGAGGATGATCGAATCTTCTGCCACAACGTCAGCGACATACTCTACCAAAATCCGGCTGTGAAACTTTACGTTTATCGGCACTTACTGTTGATAAATGATCCCGTTTTCCTCAAAAAGCACCGCAAGAGCGTTCTGGTATATTTTCTCGAGAAATCCATAGCCGAGTTCAGTATGAACCTGCATTGCAAGTCCGACGATCCGGTAAGAAAGTTCGCGATGCAGGATTCTGTCATCCATAATTCGTGTAATTCGTGGCTAAAACCCTTTATTGGCTTATAGCATTGAACAGCAGCGGGAATGTCGCCAACGATTGCCCGCGGTATTGCGGGCGGAAGCCGAAGAGGATTATTTTGCCTTTTCCCATAGTCACTTCAACCAGTGCGGCTTTGCCCGCGATCTTTTCAGCACCGAGAGCCCAGCCGGAGAGAAGGATGTTCTTCGGATCGGACGGATAGCGGGCGATAACGCGGACCTTTTTGTCTGTACCACCTGCGGTAGCGGGTGGTTGAAGTTGAGTGATCGATCCGTCGTTGTTCACCGGTCGAACTAAACCACCCGCTACCGCAGGTGGTTCTGACAGTTCGAACGCCGGCGAGTTTTCGAACCACGCGATTGACTGGGCGGTCATTCCTTTGGCGATGGGGTGGTTGGTGTCGAGTTCGGTGCGGAGGATCGACCCGGGGATGTAGAAATCCTTGCGGTCGAGCCCGGCGGTCACGTTCCTGATCGGCAAATTGAACTGCTCTATCGCAAAGAGCGACGAGCGATTCAGAAACACAAGCGTCCCGCCCGCCTCGACAAACGTCTTCAAATTCTCGACGCCCTCTCGTCCCAAGCCGCCCACGTACTCATCCGGCATCGCACCTTTCGCATAGCCGTTTAGGATCTGATTTGCGGGTTGGTCGGGGAAAACAATATAACTTCCTAGATCGCCGCCTGATCGAATGTCTTTATCGGTTATGCTGCGATAGTCTGCATCGCATTTTGCCTTAGTACGCTGCTCAAATACCCAGCGGGTCCAGCCCTCGTCCATGGAATCAGAAGCCGAACGATAGATCGCGTTCGACGGTGTGCCGCGGCGTCCGCCGACCACGCAGCCTCTGTCAATTCCGAGACTGGCAGAAAGGCCTTTCACATCAAAGTTCTTGAAGATCGGAACGACCTCGACATCGAAGAGCATAGGGAGCGTGTGAGCCGTTACGTCGTAGGGACGCACCGGATTCCCATTGTCGTCCAAGAGGTTCGGATAGGTCTGGTTTTCCAAAAGAGCTTTCGCAAATCCGCCGTAAGGTTGATCCAATGGAATGAAGACCGTTCCATCGGGATATTGAATTTCGCCGAGTTTGAGAGACCTCATCGTTTTCGCCTCAACGCCTGCCCGCCGGAGAAGGGTCAAAAGCTCCTGTCGGCGGAAATGAGCCTCAGTCAACTCATCTGATCCGGAAGGTTTGAGATAAGGAATTAGAAATCCGGTCATTTGACCATCTTTCCTCGGTCGCACCGCTTCTTTCCCGATCTCATAAAACCTCGAAAGCCATTTTTCGCGGTTGTTGGCGGCGTGGGTGAGCAGGCTAAACGCCGTGGCGGTCATGTAATCGGTGATGTTTCGGAGTTTCCACGTCCCGCCTTTCCAGACGGGGCCGAAGTTGGGGGATTCTACCTTTGCGTCGAGGCCGCCGGGCGAGGTGCCTAGCTGTTCAAATTTGACCTCGACCGGCGTCGCGAGGCGTGCGGAAGCGGTTTCGGACAGAATTCGTACGCCGCCGTGGTAGTGCGAATAGGCTCGTGCGGGTGTCCAGGCGTCATAGGTCGTGCCGGTCGTGATGCCCTGAAAACCATTCTTTCTGAGGTCGTTCGCGATGTAAGAGCCGAGTTCGGTAAAGCCCTCGACGATCTGCTTAGGCACGTTCGGTTCGACTGGCGGCATATACGGCGGGACGAATTGCCGCGCACCGTAAATGCCCTGCTGATGCACATCAAGCACGATCTGCGGCCGCCATACGTTGTGAATTTTATCGACCGTGAGCTGCGTCTCTACCTGCGTGAACGCGTACCAGTCGCGGTTCAGATCGTGGCCGACGTATTTGTGATAAAGCTCGGGCGGATTAGTGCCTTCATACGGCGTGCCTAGCGTTTTGTCGTACCAATTTTTGACGATGTCCACGCCGTCGGGATTGAGAGCCGGGACGAGCAGGATGATCGTGTTGTCGAGAATTCCCTTCGTCCTCGCGTCATCGCTCGACGCCAGTTGATGAGCGACCAGCATCGACGACAGGTAACTGCCGACCTCTGTCGAGTGGATGCCGTACGTTATTAGGACGATCGTCTTGCCTTGGGCGATCAGGCCTTTAGCTGCGGCATCACGGGCGGGCAGGGTTGCCCGCGTTCCGGCTATCTTGCGGGGATCGGCGAGCTTTTTGTTGATGTCGTTGTATTTTGCGAGGGCTTTCAGATTCGCGGGCGACGAGATCGTTGCGTAAACGAACGGTGCCCCCATCGTGCTTTTGCCGATCTCTTCGAATTTGACGCGGTCCGACGCTTTGTCGAGTTTTTGGAAATAATCGACCACCTGTGCCCAGCTTGCCAGCTTTCGGTCATCGCCCGGCGTGAAACCGAGGACATCTTTGGGCGCCGGAACCTGTGCGGCGGCACCAGCCGCAAACAAGAAGATCAAACCGCAGAGACGGAGAGCCGCTGAGAAAAAACTTCTGAACATATATCGATAGTTTAGTATAAATTGCCGGAAAATTGCTCAATTCGAAGCCCTAGAAAATTACGCTTGCAATATCTGCGGAATGGGCGTACATTTCAGCGGTCAAGTTATGAAAAACCCATTCCTCGAAAAGTTCCGCCCCTATATTCCCGATACGGTAACCGACCTGCGGGAACTCACACCCGGTCCGCTTATCGTCGGCACTTTGCTTGGTATCATTTTCGGGGCGTCGTCGTTGTATCTGGTGCTGAAGGTCGGGCTGACGGTGTCCGCATCTATACCGGTCGCGGTCATCTCCGTAACGCTTTTCCGCATTCTTTCAAAGCTCGGTGCACGCGATGCGACGATCCTCGAACATAACATTGTGCAGACGACCGGTTCGGCGGGCGAATCAATTGCGTTCGGTATCGGCGTGACGATGCCGGCGATACTGATATTGGGATTCGACCTCGAGGTGTGGCGCGTGACGATGGTCGCGGTTCTGGGCGGGCTACTCGGCATTTTGATGATGATACCGCTGCGGCGGGCGCTGATACGCGATCAGCATGGACTGCTGAAATATCCCGAAGGGACGGCGTGCGCTCAGGTTCTGATAGCAAGCGCATCGGAAGAATCGAAACAGCATTCAGAGATCGCGCAGAAAGGAGAAGCGGCAGCGGAAAAAGGCGGCTTCATCATCGCGGCGGGCTTTGGTATCGGGTTTTTGTACAACATCGTGATGAAGGTATTCAGCGGCTGGCGAGAATACCCGACCAACGAATTTGATGTGCCGTTCAAGAACGGTTCGGTCTCGCTCGAGAACAACCCCGCACTGCTCGGTGTCGGCTACATCATCGGTCCGAAGATCGCCGGCATCATGTGTGCTGGCGGCGTGCTTTCCTATTTGGTGCTGATACCGCTGATACGCTATTTCGGCGAGGGATTGGCCGAGCCGCTCGCTCCATCAACGACAACGCTGATCAAGGACATGGCCATCGAGGGCCCGGCGAGCATCCAGAGCGAATATATACTCTATATCGGAGCGGGTGCGGTCACTGCAGGCGGCATTATCTCGCTGATCCGTTCGCTGCCGACGATCTGGAACGGCATTCGAGGCGGCATAACAGATTTTCAGGCGAAGCGGGCGAACAACAATAACGGCGAATCGGCTGTTTTGCCGCGTACCGAACAGGATATTTCTTTCAAATGGGTCGTCATCGGCATCTTGGCGTTGATCATCGCGATCACGCTGATGCCATCGCTGAAAATGAACCTGCTCGGCGCAGTTCTGATCATAATTCTGGGGTTTCTTTTTGTAACGGTATCTTCAAGGCTGACCGGCGAGATCGGCTCATCGTCAAATCCGATCTCCGGAATGACCGTTGCAACGCTTCTTTTTACTTCGCTTGCCTTCTTATTGCTTGGCTGGACGGCGCCCGATCCGTATTTCGTAACGGCGCTGAGCGTTGGCGGCATCGTCTGTATCGCAGCTTCGAACGGCGGGACGACGTCGCAGGACCTGAAAACCGGTTTTTGGGTCGGCGGCACTCCATGGAAACAGCAGACCGCAATATTGATCGGTGCTCTGTCGTCTGCTTTACTTCTTGGACCGATACTCATCCAACTCAATGAATCGTCGTCGGTCTATCAGCGTGTCGAACCGACAGCCTTTGCCTCCGGTTTTCAGGTTCCGGAGCAGGAACTTGTCCGCGAAGGCGAGAAACTTCATTCGGAGAACGTCGGCGGCTACCTCGGCGGGCAGGATGCGGCGAATTATCGCGTCTGGCACAATACCGACACTACCCGCGGGCCTGCGGGCAAGTTTCTTATAAATCCGCAGGGCAAGCCTACATATCTGGTCGATCCCGGGATCAACGGCGTCATAAAGGAAGCTCAGATCGGTGTCGATGAGGATGGGAATCCGGTCACGCAGTCGGTCGAAAAATACCGCGCGCCGAAAGCGACACTGATGAGCTACATCATTCAGGGAATTTTGAGCCAGAAATTGCCGTGGGCTCTTGTTCTGTTCGGTGTGATGATAGCGATAACGCTTGAGCTTTGCGGCATATCTTCGCTCGCTTTTGCGGTCGGGCTGTATCTGCCTATATCGGCATCGACGCCGATATTTTTCGGCGGACTCGTTCGTTGGGGCGTAGATAAGTATCTGAAACAGAAATTTGCGGATAAAGATCTGACCGAAGAGGAATTCATCGCAGAGACCGACAAAAGTACGGGCGTTTTACTGGCCTCGGGCTATATCGCGGGCGGAGCTTTGGCCGGCATATTGATCGCCCTCTCGGCGGTCTATTTCAGCGGGATTGTCGAGACCTTCGGCAAATGGTCCGAGGCAAATAACCCATTTTTCGATGGTCCCTACGCAGATCTACTGGGAACAGTGCCGTTCGCTGCACTCGCGTTTTTCCTTTATTTTGTTGGCCGAGAACGAATCTTTGGAGGAAGAAAAGCGAGCGATTAAAATTGTTTTACTTCTAGTCGATAAACGCTACAATAGAAGGGCAGGGTTTCGTCTGCCCTTTTTTGCCGCAATGAGAAACATCTCGCGTTTCGCCCCAAGGAATCTGCTGCTCATGTTTGCCATGCTGGCTTTTTCGCTCGCATGCTCGAATGTCGCTTCGAAAAACGTTGCCGAAAAGCCGGCGGAAAAGGAAAAGCCGAGCAATGGAATAACCATTACACAAGGTTCGCCGTCGGAAACGGTGCGTTCATTCTATACAAAGCTTCGTGAGAAGAAATACAGGGAAGCGATCTTCTTGACGAATCTTCGGCCCGCGGTCGAGGGATTAACTGATGCGGAGCTGGCGGACCTTTCGGTCGATCTTTCAGCGATCGCGGGGCAAGTGCCTGAAAAGATCGAGATCACAGGTGAGATCATAACGGGCGATTCGGCGACGGTTACGATCAAACTGCCTGATCCGGAAGGAAATGCTGATACGGATACCGTAAGGTTACGGCGATCAAACGGCGTTTGGATGATGCTCGCAGTCGATGAGGCCTCTGAAGAACAGATGCGAAAGGAAGGAACGAAATTTCTTTACAATCTTCGCATAACGGTCAAAGAGGATGAGGCGCGATCCATGCTTGACCGCATCGCAAAGGCGCAATACGCTTATGCGACTCAAAATAATGGCATGTTGGGCGATCTGCGTCAGTTGGTGGGTGCAGGGCTGCTGCCCCAGGATGTCTTGTCTAGTGAATCGACAGGCTACATTTACACCATCACACTTTCCGATAGCAAAAGAGGATACTCAGCCGACGCGGTACCTGCGGTTTATGGTAAGACCGGAAGGCTGTCTTTCCGGGTCATTCCCGACAATACCGGACTCGCCCGAATGACCAGCCGCGATAACGGCGGAAAACCTTTGGAAAAATAGGGAGTCGGCGAAAAATTTCCACAGCTAATGTTGATTTTTTCCACAGGTTAGTTTATACATTGTTTTCCCTGTAGTTTGCGGGTCGTCCAAATGATCAGGAAGCTAATCAACCGATTCAGCAGAAAGCTGACAGAAAGCACCGTCCCCAATCGACGGCGATTCCGTGCTCCTGTAAAGGTGTGGTTTCAGCCAGACATCAACACCCAAAGTGAACGTGAAAAGGCTCGTTTGGCATTCATATCCGGAGAGACCATCGATATGAGCAGGACGGGGTTAGCTATATCAACTCCCGTGATTCGACTAAAGGAAAAATATCTCGTTGGACAAGAACGAAAGTTGACGATCGAGATCTCGTTACCGACAGGAAAAGTACAATTCGGTGCTATTGGGAAGCGTTACGAAAAGATCGGTTCTGATGTCAACGATGAACGATTCCTCGTCGGTGTGCATATTTTGAGCTGCAGCGATGCTGATCGAGAAGCCTATACCATGTTTCTCCGCAAAGGCGGGCGTTTGAACGGGGCTGCGTCCGCTATCACTCTAAATGCTGATGTGAAGTAGATCCTTGAACCAACTTTTTTGAAAGGCTGTCAGATGAGGCAGCCTTTTTGTTTTGCTGTCTTATGATTAAACTTCAAAGGTATGAGCAGAGATGTTGGTATCGCGATCTTGGGGACAGGGTTTGCTAGGCGTGTTCAGATACCGGCGTTCGTGAAGGCCGGCGGTCGTATCGTGTCGGTCGCGAGCGCGTCGATCGAAAATGCAAAAGCGACCGCCGAAGAATGCGGGGCGGGGTTTTTCACGGATGATTGGCGGCAGGCGATCGACCGTGACGGCGTCGATCTGGTCTGCATAACGACGCCGCCGATCTTTCACAAGGAAATGGCGCTTTATTCGCTGCAACGCGGCAAGAACGTACTATGCGAAAAGCCGATGGCAATGGATCTCAGAGAGGCGGAGGAGATGAGATCAGCAGCGGATTCGTCGTCGGTTCTTTCGCTGATCGACCACGAACTGCGATTTCAGCCGGGGCGACTCCTCGCAAAAAAGCTGATACAGGCAGGCCATATTGGCGATATTCGTCACGTGCGTTCAGTTTTTCAGGCTCCGCATCGCGGTGACGCCGAATTGCCGTGGAATTGGTGGTATGACGAAACTCAGGGCGGCGGCGCTTTGGGGGCGATAGGCTCGCATATCTTCGATTCACTGCAGTGGTTTCTCGAAACGGATGTCGTCGATATCACATGCCGATTGAGCGCTCACATTAAGGAACGCAAGGACTCGAATGGAATTCTGCAGCCTGTGACGAGCGACGACGAGTGCAACGCGCTGTTGAACTTACGCGACGGTACCGTCACTAGAGACACGACAGCGCTCGTCGCCGTATCGATGACGCAGTCGCCTGAATATGTGAACAGAATGGAGTTCTTCGGCACGAAAGGCTCTCTGCGCGTCGAACACCGAGGCGAGGTTTTTTACGCGGGTGAGTGCGACGAGGCGTGGCAGCCCATCGATGTCGATCTGGGTGAGAGTTTTCCCGGCGTTCCCGATACGGGCTTTGCTCGTGCTTTCGCGACGTTTGCGCCTATCATCCTGGACGCCGTTCGTAATGGAAATACAATACCGAACGCCGCGACGTTTGCCGACGGCTTTCAAGTCCAGAAGGTAATTGATGCCGCCAGAAGATCAGCTGTCGAAGGTAGCATAATATCACTGGCGGGACCGCTCCCTGTCTTGCACGGCAGTGAAGCGGAAAGCAACCATGTTCCCGGATAGTCCGCCGCGGTTTCTAGTTGCAGTGTTTTGCAATGAAGGCGACGATATCATCGCGTATTGCGGGGGTTATAGTGTGCCCGGTATCAGGATAAAGTTTAAATGTGGCCTGAAGACCTGCGTTCATGTATAACTCCTTTGCTGTCTCCCATCGGTCGAGAGGTTTCTTTCCAAACATTGCGTACACCAGTTCTCTATCATCTTTATCATAAGAGTCGTCGAAGGGGACCGAGTCGTTGTCGTCTTTGTCGCCGAGAAAAAGAAAAAGTGGAACTTTCTGAAGGGCTTTAATGTCTAATGCTCTGCCCGAAACAAGATTGAGATCCGCCACTCCGATCGGGTAGCGAAGTCGACTGGTCCCATAAGTGTCTGACGGAGCGATGGGCCACCCGCCGGGCGAACCGGCAATTGCTGCTTTAACCCGTTCAGGATGAAGGAATGTGAATCTGTTGACGAACATTCCGGATGCCGAGAACCCGAGCATTAGAACTCGGGAATCGGTTTTCAAGGCAGCATCCTTCAACAGTTTTGCCCGTGCATCATCGATCATCGCGATCAATTGAAGATCCAATCTTACATAGTCCTTATTGCTCTCCTTAGAGAGCATTAAGGTATCGCGGTCGAGGGCATGTGTGTAGGTTTTCCAGTCCGATTCCGGCCGTGGAAAAACGGGGGTCAATATCGCAACATCGAGACCGGAAACAAAACGGCTGTTTTGGCCCATTCTACGTATGACGTCCGCCTCGTGAATGGAAAGGTCATCGCTATTTTTACCGGTATTATTCGGGATAACGAGAATATTATTAACCCTGTCCTTCGCTGTTACAGTGAAAAAGGACGGCGGGACGTAAAGATAGTAAGGGTAGCTGAATCCGGCTGAGGGCATTGCCTCTATCCTTGAGATTCCTGGAAAGGGTGAGGGGCTAGCTTGATCCGAGGTTTGGGCTGAGATCGAGGCTGCTAAGAATAGCCCGATAAAAACGATACGTGTCAATGCTCGCATAGTAAGACCGATAACGAGCATTCGATCAATATAGTTTCCAGAAATTCGATCAGTTGCCGTGGATGAAAAAAATGAAAAGGCCGGGGTTTTGACACCGGCCTGCACGTGGGTGCTGCTGACAGCTTCAAAGTATTTAAGACCGTCTGCGATCTACATTTCCTTTTGCTTATCAGTGAGTTCGACGCCCATTTTCACCAGAGTGTCCTTGTTGAGCGTGCCTGTGGCCTTTAGGCCGTTGGCTTCCTGATATTTCTTCAGGCCGTCGCGCGTTGCCTTGTCCAGTTTTCCGGTTTCAGGGCCGTCGTACATTGCTCCGCTTTTGAGGATGCGCTGAGCCGCGGAGATCTGCTCTTTATTTGCCTTGAAAACCGCTCCGCGTTTCGGTTTATCGGTGTTGTCGCCTATCCGCTCGGTCTTTGCTTTTTCCTTTTTAGGTTTCGCTTCGACAGGCGTCATCGAACTTTCGGTGACCGGAATGGTCTTTTGCCTGTCCGTAAGAGCGACACCCATTCGTTCAAGAGTGATGCGGTTGAGCGTACCTGTTTCGCGGATGCCTTCCTGATTCTGAACGACCTTGATCGCAGCACGAGTTTCGGGATCGTATTTGCCTGTTGCTTCGCCGCTATAAAGGCCGCGGCCTTTCAGGATCTCCTGAACCTGCTTTATCTGAGCCTTTGTCGGGCTGAAAACGGGGCCTCTTTTAGGTTTCTCGGCAGCAGGTTTCGACGAGGTGTCGGACGCACCGGGATCCTGGGCAAAAACAGGGCCGGCGAATGCAAGCATGGCGAAAACGAATAACGGTAGAACTCTTTTCATAAGATCGCTCCTTTGGTATTGGTTGATGTGTATTAAGGGAGACCCGACAGCGTGCCTAACGAACACCGAAACTCCCGTGTTTTTCTATTTCCGAAAAGTATCGACTTTGTTCCGAATTCTGTCAAGAATGCCTCTAAAGATTTCATCGCGACTTGCTGAATGAACGTTCATTCAGTTAGAATCAAGAATTAGTCGAAACAAGAAATATGATCATCAAGAAAGCAGCGGTTTTGGGTGCGGGAACGATGGGAGCGGGCATTGCCGCTCATTTGGCGAATGCGGGAATTTCGACTTTGTTGCTCGACATAGCTCCGCCGGACGACGCGGCGGCTGACAAGAACCAGATCGTTAAATCGCTATTCGAGGCGGCCAAAAAGCTGAAACCTGCTCCTTTCATGCTTGCCGAGAATGCCAAGCTGATATCACTCGGCAATTTCACGGACGACCTTGAAAAGCTGAAGGACTGCGATTTCGTTATCGAGGCGGTCGTTGAAAATTTAGAGATCAAGCACAAGCTATTTTCTGAGGTCGAAAAGTACCGCAAACCCGGAGCCGTCATCGCAACGAACACTAGCGGCATACCTATTGACTCGATCGCCGAGCCTTTTTCCGATGACTTCAAACAGCATTTCGTCGGCATACACTTTTTCAATCCGCCGCGGTACATGAAGCTCGTCGAGGTCATTCCGGGCTCTAAAACCAGCGGTGAGATCGCTTGCAAAGTTTCAGGTTTCCTCGATCAGCGGCTGGGCAAAGGCGTCGTGCCGGCGAAAGACCGGCCGAATTTTATCGCGAACCGCATCGGCGTATTCGGCATGATGGCGACCATTCACGAGATGATCGCGATGGGCTTTACGCCGACCGAGGTCGATCAAATGACCGGCAAGGCCATCGGACATGCGAAATCGGCGACGTTCCGAACGAGCGACCTGGTCGGGCTGGACGTTACGGCACACGTAACGAACAACCTCTATCCCGCAGTGCCCGATGACGAGGATCGCGAGGTTTTCAAGCTGCCGGAACTTATTCAAACGCTCCTCGATAAACAACTGCTCGGCGACAAGACGCAGGGCGGATTTTTCAAGAAGGGAAAAGATGCAGAGGGCAAGCGGATCATTCTGGAGCTTGACCTTAAAACGTTCGAATACAAGCCGCAGGAAAAGACGAAGTTCCCGTCGCTCGACGCTGCAAAGCAGATCGAGGACACAGCGAAACGCGTCAAGCAGCTCGTTTGGGGCGAGGACCGCGTGGGCGAATTCCTATGGAAAACGCACTCGCGCGTTTCGCGATACGCTGCGAATCGAATTCCCGAGATCGCGGACACCATCGTCGAGATAGACAACGCCATCAAGTGGGGCTTCGGTTGGGAGATCGGTGTGTTCGAAGCGTGGGATGCCATCGGTGTCACCGAATCGGTCGAGCGAATGCGGAAAGAAGGCCAGCCCGTTCCTGCTAATGTAGAGGCGATGCTGGCAAGCGGTGCAACTACATTCTACAAACACGAGAACGGCGAGCATTTCTTTTATGACCTAGTAAACGGTGAATACAAGCCTGTTCCCGCTCGGCCCGGCGTTCTGATTTTGAAGGACGTTAAGGATCGAACCGGCGTCATCAAGACAAATCCCGGAGCATCGCTGATCGACCTTGGCGACGGCGTGGCGTGTTTGGAATTTCACTCAAAGATGAACTCGATCGGCGGCGACACGGTCGCGATGATGAACTTCGCGATCGACGAGGTCGAGAAGAATTTCGAAGGGCTTGTCGTCGGCAATCAGGGCGGTAATTTCTCCGCGGGTGCAAACATAATGATGCTGCTGCTCGCCGCTCAGGAAGAAGAGTGGGACGACATCAATATGATGGTGCGTGCATTGCAGAACGCCGTGATGCGGCTGCGGTATTCGGCAAAGCCGGTCGTCACGGCGCCATATGGCCTGACGCTCGGCGGCGGCTGCGAAATATCGATGCACGGTAATAAAGTGCGGGCGGCGGGCGAGACTTATATCGGTCTCGTCGAGGTCGGCGTCGGCGTCATTCCGGCCGGCTGCGGCACAAAGGAAATGACGATGCGGGCGATGGACGCTTGGCAAAAAGCACCAGATTCGGATCCACTGACTTTTCTTAAGAAGACCTTCGAAACCATCGGCATGGGCAAGGTCGCCACGTCTGCACAGGAAGCTAAGGCGTTCGGATATCTTCGCGGGAGCGACGCCATCTCGATGAACGGCGACCGACTCATACAGGACGCTAAACAGGAGGTACTGAACCTCGCTGCCGCCGGTTACATGCAGCCCGTCGAGCGCGAGGATATTCCGGTATTCGGCGAGGCGGTCGAATCCGCAATGAAGCTCGCCCTTCATATGATGAAACGCGGCGGATTCATCTCAGACCACGACGAATTGATCGGCCGCAAACTGGCGCATATCATGGCCGGCGGCTCGATCAATCACAAGGCGGAAGTTTCGGAACGCTATCTGCTCGACCTTGAGCGCGAGGCTTTCGTCTCGCTCTGCGGTGAGCGAAAGACGCAGGAACGCATTGCTGCAATGCTGAAAACAGGCAAGCCGCTGAGGAACTAAAGAACTCTATAACGCAGAGGCCGCAGGGCACGCAGAGAAGACATGTCCGCTTTGATCGAGAATTGGGTTGATGATTTGAAAGAAATCGGGATCGATGCAGGTGCGTCGTTCGGGTCGCTTTCGGCAGAACAGTTGAACTGGAAACCCGCGGCGGACAGTTGGAGCGTGGCACAATGTCTCGATCATCTGATATTGACGAACGAGCAGCTAATGGCGCCGCTGGACAAGAAGCTTGCAGGAGAAGCGAACTCGTTCTTTGAAAATTGGTCTCCGTTGACGGGTTTCTTTGGCAGTTTTCTGATAAAGAGCATGCGTGCGGATCAGAAGAAATTCAAAGCTCCCTCGCAGGCGATCGTGCCGCCGAGCGATCTGCCTGCGGACATTGTTGAGAAGTTCGTTGCGAATATCAACACGGTCGCGGAGAGGGTCGCTGAGTCCGGAAAGCTCGATTTCGGCAAGACGGTCATTACGTCGCCTTTCATGGGACTGATGACGTATCGGCTATCTGACGGTTTCGAGATCATTGTCGAACATTGCAAACGGCATATCCGCCAGGCAAAACGTGTGACGCTCGACGTGCATTTTCCGCAATAGGCCTATGAAACGATGCGGCTGGGCGAAAAATGAATTGGCGATACGCTATCACGACGAGGAATGGGGCGTGCCGCAGCATGATGACAGAGTGCTCTTTGAATTTTTGATCCTTGAAAGTGCGCAGGCGGGCTTGAGTTGGGATACGGTGCTGGCAAAGCGAGAGAATTATCGACAGGCTTTCGATAATTTCGACCCGGAAAAGGTCGCTCGATTTACTGAAGCAAAGCAGGCGAAGCTGATGCAAAACGAAGGTATTGTCCGCAACCGTTTGAAGATCGCGTCGGCTGTGCGGAATGCGAAAGCATTTCTTGCAGTGCAGAAGGAGTTTGGTTCGTTTGATAGCTATATCTGGTCGTTTGTCGGCAGCAAACCGATCGACGGAAAACGAAAAACGCTTGCCGATGTCCCGGCGAAAACAGCGATATCCGACGCGATGTCGAAGGATCTGAAAAAGCGTGGATTCAACTTTGTCGGCTCGACCATAATGTACGCCTTCATGCAGGCTTGCGGATTGGTGAATGACCATGTGCGAACGTGTTTTCGGTATAAAGAGTGTCAGAACCGCCCGCGTTAGCCGGCGGAAATGATCCCTGACAGAAAAATGGAATACCCGATAACGCCGGCAGTCCGGTTTTTGAGAGAGAAAAAGGTCGAGTTCGTGCCGCGGCTTTATGATTATGTCGAAAAAGGCGGGGCGAAAGAATCGGCAAGGCAGTTGGGCGTGGACGTACACGCCGTGGTGAAAACTTTGGTACTTGAGACGAACGAAAAGAAGCCGCTGATCGTCCTGATGCACGGCGACCGCGAGGTCTCAACGAAGAAGCTAGCCCGCGTTCTCGGCGTCAAATCCGTCGAGCCCGTAACACCTGAGAAGGCTCAAAATCTGACCGGCTACATGGTTGGCGGGACATCGCCATTTGGCATCAGAACAACGTTGCCGATTTATGCAGAGAGGACGATATTTGAACTGGAAGGGCTCTACATAAACGGCGGCAAGCGAGGTTTTTTGATCGAGATCAACACGCAAGATCTTGACGAGTGTTTGCAGACGGAAAAGATCGAGGTCGGAATTTGATGAATTGGCGAGAACTTGTCGAAGCAGGGAATTATGCCGAGGCCGAGTATGGAATGTTGGCAGAAACCGATCGGGGCGAAGGCTTTTTTCCTTTGAATGAGATGCGGGCGAGCTTTTACGAGAATTGGGGCGACCGGCTTGAGGGCACCGAGCAGAAAGAGAAATATGAGGAGGCTCTTTTCAACTGGCAGCAGTTCGCCTCCTATGCCACCAGCGGCGGCGAAGGAGCGGCAAGGATGTTGGATGTGAATAGGGTGTTGGAGAAGATCGAAGGAATAGAGGCATTGTGACGCTTAAAGGGCCGAACTGTATCGTAAAATTAGATGGTCATCGAATTCTTAAACGTTGTGACTTTCTCGGGTCTTGCAAGGCTCTTTTGCGTGGTTGTCGTTCTTTCGAGCTTCGCTTGTACCGCTGACAATGTTTCCAACGATGTCCCCGACGACACGAATTCGAATAAACTACAATCGGTTCGAGAATTGCTACAGCTGAATGAGAGAAAATGGAACGAATTGAATATAAAGGATTACGATTTTGAGCTTTCTGCCTCCGGCTACTTGCTTGCGTTCGATTCTTCCGTAACGATCAGCGTCCGGAATGGTGACGTAGAAAGTATACGAAAGTCCGACGGAAAGGAAGTATCAAGCACAAGGATCTATGAGCAATATAGTACGGTTGAAAGAATCTTTAAATTTTTGAAAGAGGTTGAGGCAAAGAATCCATATAGGCTTTTTGTAGCGTACGATGAAATTGGCTTTCCGACCTACGTTGACTTGGACGAAGTTAGAGGAATTGCGGATGACGAGCTCACCTTGAGACTCTCGAATTTGCAGATTCGCGAATGAGGAAATATGAAAGAAGCAGTAATTGTATCGGCCGTGCGGACGGCTGTGGGGAAGGCACCGAGGGGCACATTAAAGAATACACGCTCGGACGAACTTGGGGCTGCGGCGATCAAAGAGGCGGTCGCACGAGCGGGCGTTGACGCGACCCTGATCGACGATGTCATCATGGGCTGCGCGTTTCCTGAGGCCGAGCAGGGCATGAATGTCGCACGCACTGCATCGATCCTCGCGGGTTTGCCGGTCGAGGCTTCGGCGATGACGGTCAATCGATATTGTTCGTCGGGTTTGCAGACGATCGCTGTCGCAGCCGAACGCATTATGACGGGCGGTGCCGATGCGATCGTCGCCGGCGGTCTCGAATCGATGACCGCGATCCCGATGGGCGGCAACACGTTTCGCCCAAATCCGCGGCTCGCCGACACCTATCCCGATTACTATCTGAACATGGGCCTGACGGCCGAAAATCTCGCACGCAAATATGAGATCACACGCGAGCAAGCGGACGAATTCTCGTATCAGTCACACCAAAAGGCACTGGCCGCGATCGCCGAAGGCAAATTCGCGGACGAGATCGTACCGATGAACGTGTTCGTCGATGAGTTTGATGAAAAAGGCCGCGTTCGACGCAAAGAGATCGTTTTTGCACAGGACGAAGGCCCGCGTGCCGACACGTCGGTCGAGGGACTGGCAAAATTGCGGCCTGTTTTTCACGCCGCCGGAACGGTGACGGCGGGGAATTCTTCGCAGATGTCGGACGGTGCTGCGGCGGCTGTCGTAATGTCAGCGGACAAAGCCGCCGAGCTCGGACTCAAGCCGATCGCACGGTTTGTGAGCTTTGCGACCGCCGGCTGCCTGCCCGAAGAAATGGGCATCGGCCCGGTTTACGCCATACCAAAGGCACTGAAGATGGCGGGCTTGACGCTTGACCAGATCGATGTGATCGAGCTGAATGAGGCGTTCGCTGCTCAGGGACTTTCGGTTATGAAGGTGCTCGAGATGGACCCAAGCAAGGTCAACGTAAACGGCGGTGCTGTCGCTCTGGGGCATCCGCTGGGCTGCACCGGTGCAAAGTTGACCGCGACCGTTTTGCAGGAAATGAAACGCCGTAATGCGAAATACGGCATGGTGACGATGTGCGTCGGCGGCGGCATGGGCGCCGCAGGGATCTTTGAAAGGATCGATTGAACCGCGGGGACGCGGAGACGCCGAGAAGAATGGGAAGGAAGACAAATTATTGGGAGACTCAGACAAGAGATATAAACAGAAAGCTGATTTCTATTTTTCTCGGCGTCTCAGCGTCTCTGCGGTGAAAGGAGATTTATGGAAGCGCAAATGGAAAAAGAATATATGAAAGGCGGTGAGTTTTTGATCGCCGAGACGACGACGGATGCGGTGTTTACGCCGGAGGATTTTTCGGACGAGCATCGGATGATCGGCGAGACCTGCCGCGAATACATCGACAACGAGGTCGCTCCGCAATTGCCGGCGCTCGAGGGCCACGCGTGGGAAGTTGCACGTGATCTGCTGAAAAAGGCAGGCGAACTCGGCCTGCTCGGAGCCAACATTCCTGAGGAATACGGCGGAATGGGCCTCGATCAGGTTTCGGGCTGCATCATCGCCGAAATGGTCGGCCGCGGCAGCGGATTCGGTTCGACATACGGTGCCCAGACCTCGATCGGTTTGCTTCCGATTCTGTATTGGGGCTCGGAAGAACTCAAGAAACAGTGGATACCGGGCATCATTTCGGGCGAGATCGTTTCGGCGTATTGTTTGACCGAATCCGGCTCGGGCTCCGATGCTCTCGGAGCGAAATGCGTCGCAAAGCTCAGCGACGATGGCGAACATTGGATACTGAACGGCGAGAAAATGTGGATCACGAACGGCGGATTTGCCGATGTGTTCCTTGTTTTTGCAAAGGTTGACGGCGAGAAGGACAAGTTCTCTTGCTTCCTCGTCCCGCGTTCGGAAAACTGCCGTCCCGGAGCCGAAGAGCACAAGCTCGGCATCAAATCCTCGTCGACGACCGCAGTCATTTTGTCGGACGCAAAGATACCGAAAGGCAACCTGATCGGCGAGGTCGGCGACGGTGCAAAGATCGCCTTCAACGTGCTGAATGTCGGCCGTTTCAAACTCGGAGCGTCTGTCACGGGCGGAGCAAAACTCGCCATTCACGAATCGGTCCGGTACGCCAACGAGCGGCATCAGTTCAACAAGCCGATATCTTCATTCGGAGCGATCAAGCATAAACTCGCCGAAATGGCGATCCGCACTTGGGTCGCGGAATCGATCACTTATCGCACGGTCGGAATGATCGACGCGTTGATCGGCGACGGCGCCTCGAGCGAGAAGAAACTGCAGTCGATCGAGGAATACGCAGTAGAATCGTCGATCAACAAGGTAGCGTGCAGCGAGGCACTCGACTATGTCGTTGACGAGATGGTGCAGATATATGGCGGCTATGGCTATTCGGCGGATTATCCGGCTGAGAAAGCTTATCGCGATTCACGTATCAACCGCATTTTCGAGGGCACCAACGAGATCAATCGGATGCTCATTCCGGGTCAGTTGATGAAACGTGCGATGAAAGGCAAACTGCCGCTGATCCAGGCGGCCCAGGCCCTGCAGGACGAGATACTCAATCCGCAGATGTCGTTTGACGAAGAAACGGGCCCGCTCGCCGCTGAGACGAAATTGGCTCAGAACGCGAAAAAGATCGCTCTGATGGTGCTCGGCACCGCGGCACAGAAATACATGATGGCGCTTTCAGAACAGCAGGAGGTTCTGATCAACTGCGCCGACATCATCATGGACGCATATCAGATGGAATCGGCGATCCTGCGTGCACTGAAGTATGCGGAAAAGAACGGCGAGGAAGCTGCCGGGCGCTACGTCGACATCGCTGCCGTTTACTGCAACGACGCAATTCAGCGTATCGAGGCGAAAGCGAAAAACACCATCGCCGCGATCGCCGAAGGCGACGAAGGCCGCACTTTGCTCGTCGCACTGAAGCGGTTTACAAAGAACAATTCGCCCGTCAACACCATCGCCGCCCGCCAGCGGATCGCCGATACGATGATCGCAGCGAATACATACACCTACTAGGCACGACGATCCGGTCGAACGAAAAATTGCCGCTCGATCTCACGGGCGGCAATTTTATTTCGGCTATATGATCGACCATCGATCATCAGCAATACCTCAAATCGACAAGCTAATTAACCTCAAATTTCGTCAGCTTTGCGTTCTTGTCCGCTTGGGCACTGACCGATTTACGGGTCGAATCGGACAACGGCGTGATGCGTATGTCTTTTGAGAACGGCAGCCCTCGTTCGACCGTATAGCCGACCATCTTTCCGCCTTCGACCTCGGCAAGTTTCTCCTTCATCTCTTTTGTCAGTGCCGGGATGCCTGCAAGGTTTACCTCCTTTAGAGGAAAAACATTGTCGCTCAGTTTGCCGGATCCGTAAATCTTTACGGGCGTCGGTTCAGACAACTTTCCGCTTCTGAACGTGTAACTGTCGATATTATCGGGTTTTGCCGGATCCTGAACCTGGGCGGAAGCGTGTGAATCGTAAATATTGATCTTAAGGACATTCGGATTGTCGCTGCCAACCGCTTCGGTCAATTTCGTAACGAAAGCAGCAATGCTCTCTTCGCTTTCATAGACACGCACCTTTTCGGCGTTGCTATCAGCAGGCGAGGCAGCATTCGGCTTTGACGGCGAGCTGTTCGCCCCTTCATTCTGGGCAACCGAGTTTGCGGCCTCGTTCAATTTATCAGCAATGCCGCCGCACCCGAGCGTCAGTAAGATCAGAAGGCCAACAGCAGCAGCAGCCTGCAAAGAGTTTGTTTTGGACAGTTTGCTCATAGATCTCCAATTTTCTAATAAGATTTGGACACAAGATAAGGAATGCCACAATTCTAATTTACGTGGTCACGTTTTGTCCAAATCGAGCAGAAAAATATGACGTTTAGCTGACGATGAAGTTTGTGATATTATTCACAGATCCAGATCGAAGCTCGCCATCAATCCTGCGGCGTCGGCCGTTCCGGCTGTGGCCGGTACCGCAGCATATTTCGCCGATCGCAATGCTAAAGATCGCAATTCAATGCATGGCAGGCTGGCAATGATGGGTGCGAACGCGGCTTCCGTTATCGCTGTCCCGACCGATCGGTTCGTTGATGGGAGGATGCGGAACAACGGCCTTCATGGATTCGGAAACACTATCGCGATCACCCCGGACGGCACCGTCAATCCGGCATTCCGGCAAGCGACCGACGTCACCGCAAATGCGTTTTTCGTCGCGTTCAAAACCGGGACCGATGCGAATACGACGCTTGGATATATCAAACTAAAATAATCGGAGATCTCAATGAAACTAAATACGATAATGTTGACGATCGCAATGTCCATATTGGCGGCTTGCGGCGGCGGTGCGGGTGGTTCGAAGATCACCATTTCGTTCAACGGCACTTCGGTGCCGTTGGATGTGAAGTCGTCAGGGGTCTACCCGTCAACTAAGACGTTCTCGATGACAAAGGACGGCGAAACGACGATGACAAAGGCGGTCAATCACTATGTCGCTCTTTCCAACTTTGAAATGGAAACCAAAGGTCCTGTGACGATGGGCAAGGCACTGACGGGAGACGGCAATGTACGCGTCACCTTTCAGATAGTCGGTGACGAAGGAACTGACGAAAAAGCCGCGGTCAAGACCGGAACCTATGCCGCGAAATGCGATAAATACAATTGCGTCGATTATCTGCAGGTCTCGCGATTTACGGGTGGAAAGGAAGAGAAGATATCGTTCACGATGTCCAAGGCAGAAGGCGAGATCAAGATCACGTCTGTGACCGACGACACGATCTCGGGCGAGGTGAACGTTTCAGAGGGCCAACATAGCGTCAAGGGCAGTTTTACCGCCAAAGTAACAACCAAACGATAGCGGCCAAATACAAAGAAAGCCCCATCATTGGAGGGGCTTTCTTACCAAAGTGACCAGAGGTCAGTATCGCGGATAATTGCGCGGTTTCTGTTTTGCGGTGACGATGGTTCCGGTCGCGAGTCCGACACCTGCACCGATCAGTGCACCTTTTTTGCCGCCGACAGCCGCTCCTACCGCAGCACCGGCCGCAGTTCCGACCGACAGATTGATCGCTTTTCGATGACGGTCATAAACGTTCGGCTGCTTGACCTCGTAATACCCGTTGTTGCCATAGTACCCTTCATTGCCATAGTTGCGGCCGTTTTGATAGCGGGCTTGGCTGTAGCGTGCATTCCCGCTTCTTCTTTCGCTGCGCGCCTTGTTACTGTCCTTGCAATATTTGCCCTGTGCATTTGTTTCGACGGTGCCGAAAGCGATCAGGCCGATAGCGAATACTGCCGATGTCATGATTGCGGAAATTGTTCTTTTCATTGTATTACTCCTCTTGGTATGAATTACGGCACTAGGGGGCCGCTTCACTGTTCATTAGGGCAAGGTGCGTGCCATGATATGGAAATATTGATATAAAAGGAGTTA
Organism: Acidobacteriota bacterium; assembly: GCA_019639155.1. Classification (GTDB taxonomy): domain Bacteria; phylum Acidobacteriota; class Blastocatellia; order Pyrinomonadales; family Pyrinomonadaceae; genus OLB17. Next base: position 228,001 of record JAHBSJ010000003.1, read on the forward strand.
ACGTTTTATGTCGGTTATCCGACCGATCGAAGCCTGACGATATCGTCTGCCAATAAGCGAAATCGTCTGCCATAGGTACAAACAAGCGCAGAATTGCCGTTTTTGAGGGAAATGATATGGAGCAGTATCGGGTCATAAAATATGACGGCGGCACCATCGATGAGTCCAATTGCAGCCGTGTCCTCGCTGACGAAGGCTATTTCAGTTTTCGTTGGTCCGACGCACCCGGAGCCGTCTATCCCGATCATCACCACTCGACCGATCAGTCGCATTGGATATTGAGCGGACGGTTGGAACTGACCGTCGAGGGATACGGGACCTTCGTTCTTGAAGCAGGTGACCGCGACATCATGCCTGCTGGCACCAAACACAGCGCCCGCGTACTCGGAAATGAACCGGTTGTTTATCTCATTGGCGAAAAGAGCTGATATTTGTTAAACATTGCGCGCCACATGTGTTAAGATTTTTTCGAACGGCCTTTCCGGCTAATTTCTCCGTCCATAGAAAACTATGCTGAAAGAGGGACTTCCTGAGCTTGCGCTCTTTTTTGATCTGGAATGGGTGCCCGACGCTGCCGGAGCGCGGCGGTTGTTCGATCTGCCTGAAGACACGCCGGAGTTGGAAGCGATGCAGGCTCTGTGGCAGCACATGCCGAGCTATGATGCGGAGAAAACGCCGCGGCCTTTCTTGAAGTACATGTTCTCGCGGGTCGTTTCGATCGCGTTTCTTTCGCGAAAAACGGTCTTTCGTGACAACGAAAAGCAACCCGAATTCGCACTTAACTCACTTCCGAAACTGCCGATACAGGACGGCGATCTAAATGAAGCTGAGATGATCGGGCGATTTCTGTATATGATCGGTGAGCGAAAACCGCAGCTTGTCGGATTTAATTCGGGCGATTCCGACGTTCAAGTTTTGATACAGCGTGGAATGATAAACGAGGTCACGGCGCCGAAATTCAGCGAACGTCCCGCGAAGCCTTGGGACGGTAAAGATTATTTCGACGCCCGAAACAGCGAAGGTCATCTCGATCTGTTGAAACGGCTTTCGGGCGGTGCAATGTCGCCTAAGTTGGACGAATTTGCGAAGCTTTGCGGTTATCCCGGTAAGATCGATGTCAAAGGCGACCAGGTTACCGACCTTTGGATTGCGGGTGAATTCACGAAGATCGTCGAATACAACATGATCGACACGCTGAACACCTATTTTGTCTGGCTAAGAATGGCGTATTTTGCAGGTTTGTTCAGCGAAGAAGAATACTTCGCCGAGCATGAAGCCTTTCGTGCTTTTCTCGAAGCCGAGACTGCAAAGCCGGAAAAAGCATTTCTTTCGGGGTTCCTCGCAAAATGGCCTGAATAGAACTTATGGGTTTGGCTCGCAGCGTCGGCAGATTCATCTTTGGCAAACTGCTGCCGCAGCGGCCTTATCGGGTCATCCGCGGACCGTTGAAGGGCGCCCGGTTCATTCTAGGTTCTCTGTCAGGAGAAGGAGGGGGTGCAAGCGTGTATTTTGGGGATATGGAGCCCGAGCAGACCGAGCGCATGGCCTCCGAGATCTCAGCGGGTGACATCTTTTTCGACGTTGGGGCAAATGTAGGATATTACTCGATACTTGCGTCGAGCATTGTTGGAAAGGACGGTCTCGTTGTGTCATTTGAGCCGCTCGATCGGAATCGTTCATTCCTCGAAAAACACAAAGAACTTAATGCGGCCGAGAACATGCAAATATTACCGTTTGCGATATCTGATGCGTCAGGAACCGCGATGTTCTTTGAAGGAAGCGACCCAGCGATGGGTGGCCTGACGGTCAAAGACGGACGCGAATTCGAAGTCGAGACCGTAACTCTGGACGACGTGGTATCGCGGATCGGACACACGCCGACAGTGATGAAGATCGACGTTGAGGGAGCCGAAATGGCGGTACTGAAAGGCGGCGAGGGGACACTTCGATCCGCTAAGCCCAAGATATTCCTCTCAACACATTCTCCTGATCTACGACGCGACTGTATTGCGATACTCAGTACTATCGGATACTTCTGTGAGCCGTTAATGGACGGCGAATCGGACGAATTCTTTTGCGAATTTCGAACATAGAATTCATATGAATATCGAACTCGGGGAAATTTACAACGAAAACTGTCTGGAAACTATGCAGCGCATGCCGGACGGTTTCATCGACATGACGCTTACAAGCCCGCCGTACGACGACCTGCGGGAATACAATGGCTACCACTTTCCGGTCGAGGAGATCAGTGTCGAATTATATCGCGTCACTGCTGACGGCGGTGTTGTCGTTTGGGTTGTTGGCGACAGGACGGTGAATGGCGACGAGACACTCACGAGTTTCAAGCACGCGTTCGCGTTTCGCGAGGCCGGATTCAAGGTCCACGATACGATGATCTATGCCAAGAACAATCCCATCCCGAGCGACTGCGGCAAACGCTATCGGCAGTGTTTTGAGTATATGTTCTGCTTTTCCAAGGGCCAGCCAAAGACCTTTAACCCGCTGACGATGCCGATAAAACAGGAAAAGGCCTTCAAATCCTTTAGGATAACCAGCGTCGGCCGAAACGACCTTGCCCACGATCATGTTGCCCCGAAAGAACGTAAGCTGAACAATATCTTCTTTTATAACGTCGGGACATCGAGTTCGCGTGACAAGATCGCTTTTGGACATCCCGCGATCTTTCCTGAAAAGCTCGCCGAGGACCAGATCACGACGTGGACGAACGATGGCGATATCGTTTACGACCCGTTCATGGGCAGCGGCACTACGGCAAAGGCCGCACTTTTGCTGGGACGACAATGGTTAGGATCGGAGATATCATCGGAATATGTCGATATTGCCGAGACGCGGATCGCAGCATATCTGGACGAGCCAAAAATAGCGGCAGTAAAATAACAACCATTACGCGTTGGCACGCGTCTATTGTTTGTCAGGGAGCATCATAGAAATGAAATCGTTGTTTTTTGCCGGGTCAGTACTACTCGCTTTTTCATTTTCCATGTCGGCGCAGCCGCGTCCGGCTGAAGTTGCAATGCAGGCACAGACTTCTCCGCAAACCGTCGAGGCTCGTTATGAGGGCGGGATGTTCGGCTACAGCAAGAAAGAGAGTGGCTATTTGCGTATGGATGATGAAAATGAGCGGCTGATCTTTCTGAACAAAGAAAAGAAAGAGCTTTTCGGGCTGCCGTATGCATCTCTCCTTGTCCTTTATCCAAACTCGCAGTCCGTAACTTCAACTACCGGTAATGTTGTCAGGCATATTCCGGTGCCGGGTGCGGGACTCGCGGGCCTAATAAAAGAAAAACGGCGATTCATGGTAGTTCAGTTCAGCGATCCGGATGTCGCCGTGACCGGCACTGCAAGCTTTAAGATAGATAAAAAAGAAGTACTTGATTCGCTGATGCAGACGCTTGCGGGCAAGGCCGGATTGACCCAACGAGGTGATTCGTATTACCGTTCAAGGAATTCCAAGTAGGCTTATTTCAGGTCTCCGAAGCGATGCTGGACGATAGCCGTCAATGCTATCGCGGCTGTTTCGGCTCGCATGATCCTGCCGCCGAACGTGATTAATTCAGTACTTTGATCCCGCCTTGCGATGTCAATCTCATCATCTTCCCAACCACCTTCGGGGCCGACAATGACTGTTATATTTTCGACAACCTCTGTCGACATATTTCCGCCGCCGCGTTCTGAGAAGAACAGACATTTTCCGTTAACTCTCGAAAACAAATTCGCAAACTCGATGGGTTTCTTGACCGACATCAATTTTGCTCTACCACATTGTTTCGTTGCATCCAGAGCTATTCGACGCCAGCGGGGCATTTGCTTTTCGAGGTTTTTCGGTATCTTCTCCGTACGCGAAGTGATGAGCGGTATGAAGGTTGTGACGCCGAGTTCGACAGCCTTTTGAATACAAAGATCGGTCTTGTCGCCTTTCATCAAAGCGGCGGCGAGCGAAATTTTCAGAGGCGATTCAGGAGCCGAAGGCTCGGCCTCCGCAAGTATTTCGAGGGTCGCTATTCTTTTCGACGCCGATGCCACGCGGCAAAGAAATTCGCTGCCTTCGCCGTCGAATAGATCGACCTCATCACCTACTTTCAAACGCAGCACGCTGCAGAGGTGATGGCTCTCTTGCTCGTCGAGCTGAACCATGTTGCCCTTAAACGAATCAGGCGGTGCGTAAAAGCGTCGCATAGTCCTATTCGGCTTCGCCGAGCCTTCCGAAAAGCTCGCGAAATTCCGCGGATCCGAGCCGCAATAACACCCAATCCTCGAAGGCGTCGGGCGTCTGCAGCCATACGGTCAGCCAACGTGCGATCTCGCGAAAGGAGTGCCGCTCAATGACGGCCAGAGCTTCGTTTTCTGCAACTTCCAACGAACGTTTCTTCGCATCGAGTGCGATCTGCCGGGAGTGGCGCAGGCCGTTCTTATCGCCGATCTGCTTGTAGCGGCGGCGCATGTTCTCCAGATTTCGAATTGATGAAAGTGCGCCATTGAGGGTCTCAAACTTGCCGACACCACGTTCTTCCGCAGCTTGGGGTTGTTGCGTGAAACGCTTCACGTAAAGCGACATTATCTCAGGATGCCGCAGTTCTGCTCCTTCGTCGGCTAGTTTGCGAGCCGTGATCATCGGTGAATCAACCGCAAATTCGCCGAATACTTCTTTCACGATCGATTCGATCTCAAGTATCTCCTTGGCTCCAACGCTCTCGCAATCCAAATATTCCCAAACCTCGATGATAAGTTCATCTTTTGTCCGGGCGTTCCAAGTTCGACTTGAAGCCTGATCAGTCACGTACCGCATTGATCCTTGAGAGAAGTTCAGTCGTTGAGTGGTCCTTCGGGTCGCCAACTATAACGACTCTTCCTCCTATCTCAGCAACTATATTTGCCTCAGGAACGGATTCAGCCGTATAGTCGGTTCCCTTAGCATGCATATCCGGTCGAATGGCCCTCAGCAACTTTTCGACCGTCGACTCGTCGAATATCGTTACCGCATCGACGCATTTCAATGCAGCAACCATTTCTGCGCGTTCATTCTCAGGCATAATAGGCCTGCCCTCACCCTTCAGGAGGGCCGTCTGGCGGTCTGAGTTTATCCCGACCATCAAAAGATCACCTTTTTCTTTCGCGCCTTGGAGATATCGGACGTGCCCAATGTGAAAAAGGTCGAAGCATCCATTTGCGAGAACCACGGTCCTGCCATCACTTCGGGCTCGCTGAGCGATCGCGGCGGCATCGTCAATGCTGACTATCGGAGCTGAATAGTTCGACATAGATTCAGACGGCATCTGCATTTGGACCCGCGATCCCGCGGACAGCATCGAGAAGTTCGTGGGCGGGAACCGCCGCGGTCCCGCGTTTCATGACGGCGAGCCCGCCGCATATATTCGCTAACCGAGCCGCCTCTTCGAAAGATGCCCCGACAGCTAGGGCGAGCGTATAGGCGGCGATCACAGTGTCGCCCGCTCCGGTCACATCGACGGGTTCGGTTGGTCCGTAGGCAGGTATTCTGAGCGGCTCTCGGCCCGCCTGATATAACGACATTCCGTGGTTGCCGTTCGTCAGAAGAAGCGCCTGAAGGCTCAGCCGCTCACGAAGTGCGGAGCAATCGTCGTCAGTAAAGTCGCCGCCGACGATCTCAGCGACCTCCTCGCGATTTGGCGTTGCGGACACGGCACCCGAAAAAAAGCTCAGTTTATGTCTGGAATCAACGGTGAGTGGTATCGAGCGTTCGTCCACCATTTCGCGGATCTTGGAGAAAAGCTCTTCGCTGACGGTTCCGTAGCCATAATCTGACACAACCACGGCGTCTGCTTCGCTTAAGGCATGGATGGTCCTTGCAGACAGTTCCTCATGGCCGATACAGGAACGCGGCCCATCGTTGAGATAATCGATGCGGATGACTTGTTGCCTCGAAGCATACTGATGACCGGCGATCACCCGTACCTTTGTTACCGTGGTTTCGCCTTCGTTTGCAACGATACCTTTAGTTGAGACACCGGCGGACGACAACGCTGACACAAGACTCCGCCCATTGTTGTCCGACCCTATTAAACACAGAATTGAAGCATGCCCGCCGAGGGATGCTACATTCGCCGCAACATTTCCGGCCCCTCCGGGAACGGTTACAGTTCGTTCATGGTTCATTATAAAAACAGGAGCCTCGCGGGAAACACGGGCGATGCGGCCCGTGAGGAATTGATCAGCGACGGCATCGCCTACGACGGCGACTCGTAGGCTTGAGAATCTGTCGATGAAATTTTCGAGATTTTTCGACATTAGAATGAAAAAACGGCTGGGGCTTTTAATGCCCCAACCATTTCAACAAAAGCGTCAGCACAAAATCAATGTGTGTCGTAGCTTGCGACGGGATAATCGTTCGGCGATCCCCAAGCGACCACATTGAAAGTATTGTCAATACTGCTGCGGTACCAGAATTGACCTGTCGTGTCACGCCATATGGCAATGTCAGTTTTGCCGTCGCCGTCATAGTCAGCCTGGGCGTTAAGGTCAGTGCCTGTGTCTCCAAATGAAACTCCGATCGGAACATTATCCGAGCTGCGAATTATGTACCAAATAAGCGGCGAATTTGTCGTGGAACCCTCACGAACCACAGCAAAATCGGTCTTGCCGTCGCCGTCATAGTCACCGGGAACGACAAGGTCGTTGCCCCATCCCCACGAGACTACATTTACATTGAAAGTGCCATTGGTCAGTACATAAAAGACCGCGGGACTGGTCGGCGTCGGGCCCGGCCGCTGCACACAAAAATCGAATTTACCGTCGCCGTCGTAGTCGCCAGGTGCTGTGAAGTCCGTCGAAAGCCCCCACGATGCGACCTGCACCTGGCTGTCGGAACTGCGGAGGATATACCAAACCATCGAGCCGCCTGTGCGGCGTACGACCGCGTAATCTGTCCTGCCGTCGCCATCATAGTCGCGAGCCACAGGTTCGTCACCGGAAACTCCCCATGACGCTATGCTGACCGTACCGTTCGAACTGTTGATGATAAAGAAAAGGCCATTGGTGTCTCGCCAAACAGCAAGGTCACCTCTGCCGTCCCCGTCATAGTCGCCGGGTACCATAAAGTCCTCGGCGGCCAGTCCCCATCCGTCGATCGCGACACTGCCGCCGCTGCGAAGCGAATACCAAGCGTTGTTGCTCGGCCTGAAGATCACAAAATCGGCCCTACCGTCACCATCGTAATCCAGAGCTTTGCGGAGGCTAAGCTGCGATAATACCGGCACTGCCATAAATAGAGCTACAAGCGCTATCGCAGAGTACCTACCAAAACGAATCAAATTTGCTTTCATTTCTTACTTCCTAGATTAATCGTTCGCCGATCGAAAAGGCAGCAGCCAAGCGATAAAAGACGATATCGAATGTTAGCATTCTTTCTCTCCCGTTTGCAACAAAATTGAACGTCGCGACCACTGTCCAAGCATTTCTAAGTATAACAGTGTCTCCGGGCCGGCGTTCAGTAACAGATTAGACGGTCTTTCGAGAGGAAAAGTCCATTTTCTGCATCTATTTTCCGCGTCTTTGCGCAACAGTGAAGGTTCCGCTGCCGATCTTGACCACGGCCGATCGACTTATGGTTCGATTGACGCCCACACGAAATTTTACCGTTGATTTCCCCGATCCCGTGCTTTCAGAGGCTATATGTACCCAATTCGCGCCGGATCTGACCGAATAATCACAAAACTGCGGTGCGGAGACGCTAATCTCAAACCAACCGCCTTTGGTCGGGGCAACGATCTCAGTGCTGCTCGGTTCAAAAGTGCAAACGACCGGTTCATTTAAGGCACGGCTTACATTCAATCGCCCGCCGGCACGGTTGAAGCCCGTGAAAGCCGGAAACTGATCGACCGTCTTCATCAACGTGGCCTTTAGAGATAGGGCTGATAATGACGGATCGAACGCAGCAAGTAATGCCGCTGCTCCCGCAACATGAGGAGTTGACATTGAAGTGCCGCTTTTCGTGCCGTAACTGCTGTTTGTCGTGTGAACAGTACTGTAGATCAGGGAACCGGGAGCTGCGAGGTCGACCGAGTTCGCTCCGTAATTGTACCGGCGATTATCGTCCTGGTCGGAGCCGCCGACCGCCAAAATGCTCGCGCTGTCGTAGCTCGCTGGGAAAAAAGGTATTCCGTCGTTATTTGTCCCGCTGTTGCCGGCAGCAAAAACATTGAGTATGTCAGCGTCTCCCATGGCGTCGATAGCTTCTTTGGTCGCTTGGTCGTAGCCGCATGCCTCGTCGCAGCCGCCGTATGAATTGTTCGTCACACGGATGTTCACGCCGCGCAGCTTCAACAGGCGTACATAGTTATAAGCGTTGATCAGCATCGCAGACGTTGTTCCGGTGCCGGTCGAATTGTAGATCTTGATCGGAATGATCTTCAGGTTCCAATTTACACCGACGATCCCTATCGCATTGTTGCCAACCGCACCGATGGTACCGCCAACGTGCGTACCGTGGCCGTGTTCATCAGACGGGTCGTTGTCGTCAAAAAAGAAGTCCCAGCCATTTACGTCATCAACGAATCCGTTACCGTCATCATCTACGCCATTACCCGGGATCTCGCCCGGATTCACCCAGATGTTCGCAGCGAGGTCTTCGTGGGTCAGACGCATGCCGGTGTCGATATTTGCAACGACAACTGACGAACTGCCGGTAGTCAGATCCCAAGCAGCAGGGGCAGAGATCTTTGTGAGGCCGTAAAGGCCCGAGTGGCTGAACAGCGGGTCGTTCGGTATGAGCTGCGGATAGTAATAGAAATTTGGCTGTGCGGCGACGACATGAACCGAGCGGGAATATGTTCTTACTGAATCTTCGACGGAAGTTCCCGGCTTTAGTTTCAAACGAGCCCATCCGATGTCACCGAGGGTTTCCGCCACATTTGCACCGGAGCGTCTGTTCAATTGTCTGACGGCTTCATTCTCGACCGGGTGAGCGAATTTGACCAGAATCTCGTCCGACGCGAAAGCGGGTCGTTTTTCGGTCTGAGCATGGAACGCCTGCACTCCAAAAAACAGAGCGGCGACCGCGAAAAATAGCGAGTAGAAATTGAAACGTCTGCCCGGCATAAATGAAAGAAGGGGCAAAACAGAGGGGAATTGTTTAGATATTAAGTGGGGCGGCTAGAGGGATTCGAACCCTCGACATCCTGAACCACAATCAGGCGCTCTAACCGCTGAACTATAGCCGCCACATTATCAATCGAGGATTGGCCTCGGTTCGATCCTCGCCCCCGGCAGGACTCGAACCTGCGACCCACAGCTTAGAAGGCTGTTGCTCTATCCAGCTGAGCTACGGGAGCACAACAAAGCAACTTTTGATGTTATCGACTGCCGCCCGTTTAGTCAAACAATTTCGCGATGTAGATCGCGGTCATTGCTACAAGACCGAATGAAAGCGGCAACGTGTTCAGCAACAGCATCCAGGCGGCCTCTCGCCGAAATGTGAATCTGAAAAAACGCATTTACTACTGCTCAATGTGCCGCAGCATAATGTCGAAAACCTCGTCGAGGCTGAGGTCGCTGGTGTCGATCTTAATTGCACCGTCTGCCCTGACGAGCGGCGAATCTTTTCGAGTGCTGTCGCGGCGGTCGCGTTCGATGATCTCTGTCAGGGTCTTTTCGTATGTCGTCTCGCGGCCTTTGGCGTTGTCTTCTTCAAAACGCCGTCTTGCTCGTGCCTCTGTTTTTGCGGTCAGAAAAAACTTTACGTCGGCATTCGGGAATACCACGCTGCCGATGTCGCGGCCTTCGAGCACACAGCCATTCGGTGCTGATTCGCCGATCGAACGCTGCAGTTCGACCATACGCTGGCGGACGCCGGAGATCGTAGAAACTACCGATGCAGCATGAGCCGCATCGGGCGTTCGGATCGTTGCTGAAACGTCTTCACCGTCCAGCGATACGAGTAAGTTGTCAGGTTCGCCCTCGAGCTCGATATGTGCTCGATTTACAGCACTGACGACGCGTTCCTGATCGTCCAATGATATACCGGCATTGGTCGCGGCCATCGCTGCCGCACGGTACATCGCTCCGGTGTCGAGGTACAAAAGTCCCAGCCGTTTGGCGAGCATTTTGCCGAGTGTGGATTTGCCCGCTCCGCTGGGGCCGTCAATGGCTATTATCATTTTCTAAAAACCTGAACGGCGCGGTCGGGATAATCTGAAATTATACCGTCGATGTCGAATTTTGCCATTTTTTCAAGGTCGGCGATCTCGTTGACCGTCCACGGTACGATACGCATACCTTTTTCACGACAAAAGCGGATCAATTCTTCATTTACAAGCGAAAAATTCGGACTGTATGTATTCGGCGTGAAGCCTAATTTATCGATATTCGCCTGCGGCGGGCCGGCGGCCGAAACGAGCAGTGCGAGCGGCATATTGGGTGCGATCTCCTTGACCGCCTGTAATGCTCGAACGTCAAACGACTGAATGATCGAGCGGCCGTCGATCTTCTGTTTCGTAATGACATCGACGACGAGCTTTGCGAATTCGGCCGGCTCGGGATGGAAAAGACGATCACCCTTTGGATCAGATTTGATCTCGATGTTGTAGCGCACGGGCGGCAGCTTCTTGCTCTTAGCGTGTGATTCCGCTTTCTTGATCACATCCTCCAGCAGCGGTTTTACAGCCTTTTCCTTGCGTTGTTGCGAAAACTCGGGATTGCCGATGCTGCCGACATCGTATCGCACGACCTGCGAATACTTCATCTGATAGATGATGTGTTCGCGTTCGATCTCCTTCGGTATCCGTTGGCCTGTCGGGTCGAGCGATATGGCTGAGGAAAACCAAGGTTCATGCGAAACGACCACCTTTTTATCGCTTGAGATCACTACGTCCATTTCCAACGTGTCTGCACCTTGGTCAAGAGCGAGAAGGAACGACGGAATGGTATTTTCAGGAACATATCCGCGAGCACCGCGGTGCCCCTCGATCGAAACCTTGCGTTGGGTAGGAAAGGAATGTTCCGGGATCGGGAAACCGAGGAGCGAGAAAAGCAAAAGCGCCGATAGTATCTTCATTTTATATTCCCTACGGCTGTTGAACCGCGGCCTTTTTCATTGAATTCAGTGTTTTGTCGATATCTGTTCCTGAAACGTCGCAATGGGTAACCATTCTGATCCTGCTGCCGAATGAAATTGCCATAATTTCATCATTGCGGAGCGAATCACATATCGCTTCCGCCGGCTTTCCGGTTCCCGCGACATCAAAAATGACGATGTTTGTTACCACACTTTCGACGTCAATATCAATGCCGGGAATATCTGCAAGCCCAAACGCAAGCCTTTTTGCAATGTCGTGATCTACATGCAGGCGATCTGGCGACTCATCGAGAGCCATCAGCCCCGCAGCAGCCAAAATACCGATCTGCCGCATTCCGCCGCCAAAACGCTTTCTCCATGTTCTGGCTTCGCTTATGAATTCTTTCGATCCCAGAAGGATCGATCCTGCCGGAGCTCCGAGGCCCTTTGAAAGACAGAATTGTACGCTGTCGCATTTGCGCGTGAGGTCAGCGACAGATTCGTTCAGTGCGATCGATGCATTGAATATGCGTGCGCCGTCCATATGGACCGGAATGCCGAGTGCGTGTGCACGTTCGCAGATTTCGGAGCAGTGTTCGGCCGTCATCACGCTGCCGCCCGCGAAATTGTGGGAATTTTCAAGGCAGATCAAGCCGGTCGGACACGAATAATACGGCTGGTCGATATGCAAAGCGGTTTCGATCTCGTCCCATGTCAGATGGCCGCAGCCGTTGCCGCTGCGGACCGTCCGCAGCATCACACCGGAAACAACCGCCGGCGTGCCCATCTCGTAATTGAAGATATGACCGCGTTCCTCAATAACGACTTCGTCTCCGGGTTTTGTATGCAGTTTGACCGCGATCTGATTGCCCATCGAACCAGTCGGGACGAATAATGCGGCTTCTTTTTCAAAAACTTCAGCGGCGCGTTCCTGCAAACGGTTTACGGTCGGATCCTCGCCGTAAACGTCGTCGCCGACCTCAGCCGCGGCCATTGCCCGCCGCATCGCTTCGGTCGGCTTTGTTACGGTATCACTGCGGAGGTCTATCACTTTTTGATCAAATCCCAGAACTGCTGTGTCTGCTCGACGTAGTTTGCGTTGTTGGCCTCTTTTGCCCACGCGTTTGCTTCGGCGATCACTTTCAAAGCTTCGTCCTTCTTCCCGGCTTTGTGCAGAATACGTGCACGCAGAAGGCCGAATCGCGAATTTTTCGGACTTTTTTCGAGGGCGGTCATGATCCAGCTTTGGGCCTGATCCAGGTCTTTGTCGTTATGAAGATTGTATTCAGCGGCGAGGAAATAGTTCATCGCGCTCATGCCGCCTTCGGCTTTCTCGAGTTCAGCGATCTGCTGGCTGATACGCGAATCGACGTCAAATTCGATCTTGAATTTGACCTCGGTATTCTCCCACGACAGTGTAAGGTTCGCGGAAGTTGTCATTATGTCCGTGAACGCTATGGTAAACGTTTCGACAAATCCCGCAGTTTTCGCCGGTTTGACCTTGAATCGAAAAACGTCCTCTTCCTGCCTATAAACGTCGCCCGCCAGCGAACGATGCCGCAGGTTCGAATGAATGATCATCGTCCACTCTTTTTCGCCGGGTATCGAGTAAAGCGCGTATGTTCCGGCTTTCAGCGGATTTCCTGCGATCTTGACGTCCTCGGTGAACGTCAGCTTTGTCGAGGCGTTCGCTCCTGTTCGCCAGATCTCGCCGAACGGGACGAGTTCACCAAAGACCTTTCGTCCCTTAGCGCTCGGGCGAGCGTAACTGAGTTTAACTTGGGTCAATGCAAGCTCCTGAGTGACCTCTGCCAGAGGACTCAAAACAGGCACTTTCAGAGCAGGCTGCTGTTGTGCCTGGGCAAATACACCGATAGAGAAAATGAGAGCAAGAATAAAAGAAATACTAAAATTCACCTACTACCTCCGTAAAGATCTTTATTTATCTGACGCCTGCAACAAACTCGTCCATGTTCCAGCCGGAGCGCCTCGCACCCGCCTGATATGCGGATTCGAGAAAATTCAAAACATCATCGTCGGGGGCCTTGCTCATTCGAACGTCATCGTACATCAGCAAAGCCAAATGGGAGCCGTTAGCTTCCTGCCACGTCGCAGCGGCAGGAGAGAGCGGTTCATCGGCCAATCCCAACGGCTCGGGTGCAGTATATGAGTAGAACGCCGGATCTGGAACATTGTCGTCACCGAACCAAAATCCAAAACTGGTAACCTCGTGCGAATATGCTTCGCGTTCAACCTGATTGGCTTCCTCGCGAACAGTGACGCGCTTGCCCGAAAATCGTGTTAGAGCAAGGTCGAAACTATGCCAGAACATATGTACCGGCGTAGATTTTCCTAGAAAGCGGCCTCGGAATTCATTAAATATGCGGTCAACTGTCAGGAGTGTACGATGAGCTTTTTCGATGAACTCCCGGTCGTAGGAACAATTGGCCGTGTCCTCGGGGAACGGCGTTGTAGATGGAGCTTCGTAAGGCGTCGGGCGGATAGTTGCTACGATGCCGAGCTTTGAAAGGTTAGCCATTACGCTGTGATAAAAATCTGCCACAGAAAGCCCGTCGTAGAGAGCGAAATTTTCTATCCGTCCGTCGCCGGTTCTGATGACCAGTTTGTGTTCGCGAAGATCGAATTCTATCTCAAAACTTCCATACCTGCAGGGAATTGTGTGGGTAGAAAGCCCGCGCGGAGTAACGTACAGCGGAACGTGCCACCAGTGATTCAGCTTTGGATGCAGGCCGAGCCGGATCTTGCCGACGATCTGACAATACAGATGAAGCGTATTCTTTGTCGGCTTCCAGGCCGCCAACGGGATTTCCGGGAAATTTTCATTCATCATCGTAATGCTCAATCGATCTGCGCCGTGCTCGGCCGCGTTCTCCGATCAACGATAATCAGCTTCAATAGCTGAGATCTTTCTGACACGGGTTGCGTGGCGGCCGCCTTCGAAATCGGTCGTGAACCACGCCTTTACGATATCCGGAATTGTGCCCTTTGGCGTTGTTCTGGAGCCGATCGCAAGCACGTTTGCATCGTTGTGCAACCGTGCCAGTTGTGCAGTTTCTTCATTCCAAGCTACGGCTGCACGAATTCCCTGTACCTTGTTCGCAGAGATCGCCATACCCGTTCCGGAACCGCAGACTAAAATGCCTTCGTCGTACTCGCCGCGGGCCACCGCTTCTGCGACCTTGCGTGCGAAATCCGGGTAGTCCACAGAATCCGCCGAATTTGTTCCCATATCCGTGTATTCGACACCGATCTCATCGAGAACTTCTTTGATGTTCTCCTTTTCCTCGTAGCCGGCGTGGTCGGCAGCGATCGCAACTTTCATAATTCGATTCTACGCCGAAATCCGTTTGTTACAAATTTCTTCCGATGCAGAAGCGGCTGCAGGAGCCGAGGAATATCCAAGGTCCATCGCGCTGTCTACCCTAAAGACACCATTTTCTGCACGCCGGATCTTTACCAGGCTCAATGCGAGACACGCGGCTTCAGAAAAACCGGAGCTTGGTGGTATTTAAAGGTACTTAGCTCTGTGACTCTGCTGACCTTCTTTGTCCGGAAGTTCATTAACATGACGTCGTAGCGTCCCGTTTCGTTGTTTCGGCTGTCAAATACCAACCATTCACCATCCGGACTCCAGTCATGCCAGCCTTCATCGATCAATAGGTCTGTCAGTTTCCATTGTTTCTTGCCGTCGGGAGAAACAGCGTAGATGCTCTGCTTGCCGTTTTGATTGGACTGATAGCTTATGAAATCGTACTTCGTGTTCCATTTCGGAGGCCCTGCCTTGTAACTGAACTCCTTTGCCATCGGATCATCGGGAGGGTAAGATGTCAGTTTCGTGCCCCCTGTTCCGTCATCATTCATTATATGGACCTCCTCGAATTCTGAACGGTCGGTCCTGTCTTTTTTGTAAACATAGACTATCTTCTTGCCGTCCGGAGAATAAGTTGGATCGCGGAACGCAGCTTTCGGCTCATTGGTCAAACGACGAAAGTGGCCCGTGCGGCGGTCAATCACAAAAAGTTGAAACCTCACCCGCTGATCGATACGCCCGGAAACAACAATTTCCTCACCGTCGGATCTAGATCCCATCCACGAGTCTTCAAGTTGCAGGTTCGATACCTTTCGGACATTTGATCCGTCGGCGTCTGATTCGTAAAGAAAATAGCATCTCTTGCAAGCGCCGCGGTCGCTGATGAAAAGCAGCTTGCCCGGGATTGTATGATAGATCCATGCAACATCCCTATCATTCGTGACGTTTTTGAATTCGTTACCATCAAGTCGAGAAACGAACACCTCGTAGTCATCGGCCTTTTGATCCTTCAAAATATTGTAGGCAACGCGTTCCGGCGGGGACTGTGCAATTGATGAAATAACGGCTGAAACGATCAAAACTGCAACTCTCATGACATTTTCCCTATCCGAAGAACCGATTTGTCGGCGTGCGTCCCTCGGAATATAATCCTTGTAATCGCCGAATATAGATGAGTTGTCTTCGAAAAACAATCCTTTTGGTGCTATTGCCATTATTCGCAGGGACAGAAGACGTTCTTTCGCAAGAGTATTTGCCTGAACTTGTTCGGCGTATCAAGCCGTCCGCGGTTGCTATCGAAACATACGACAGCCGCGATACTACGCTTTCACGCGGCAGCGGATTCTTTGTGGCGCCGGATCGAATCATTACAAATCGCCACGTCATCGATCGAGCGGCGCGTGCCGAGGTGCATTTGCAGAACGGCCGAAAGTTTCCGGTTCGCGGCGTTTTGGCAGTTGACGGTGAGGGCGACCTTGCACTGCTTCGTGTCGAGGTGCCGCGGGATATGGCCATCCCGCTGCCGATCATAATGTCGGTTCCTCAGGAAGGCCAAGCGATCGTAGTTGTCGGCAATCCTTTGGGGCTGGAAGGCAGCGTTTCGAACGGCATCGTTTCGGCGGTCCGCGAGATCGCGGGATATGGACGAATCATTCAGATCACTGCGCCGATCAGCCCGGGTTCGTCGGGCTCGCCGGTCGTGAATATGATGGGACAGGTCATCGGCGTGGCCACCCTGCAGGCGGCCGAAGGACAGAGTCTGAATTTCGCCGTGCCGTCCGAACGCATTTTTCAGATGCGTGTAGGTGAGGTGCAGTCATTTGCTTCACTTGCGGCCGAAACACAAAGGAACAAGCGTTCGGCGGCGGAGCGATCATACTTGCAGGGACTTGCACAGCTGTCGCGAGACGATTACGCACGTGCGCTGCCTTTTTTTGAAAAGGCGGCGGAGATCGATCCGAATTACGCGGAGGCATGGTATCAGGCAGGTTTCTGTTACGGGATTTTGGGGCGGCACGCCGATTCGCTACGGGCGTCAAAACAGGCGGCCCGTTTGCGTCCCGATTGGGCGGCGGTTTATATCAATATCGGTGCGTCAAGCTTTGCGCTGGGACAATTTCGTGAAGCTGCCGACGCGTATCGGCAGGTTTTGCGATATGACGAGGACAACTACGAAGCGCATTTTTCGCTTGGGTTGACCTTCGGCAAACTCAACAGAGCGGACGAGGAGATACTCGCGTATCGCCGCGTTATCGCTCTGAAGCCTGACCACAGCGGAGCGATGGAAAAGCTCGGTTCTGCTTTGTTTCAGAAGCGCAGGTTTGCCGAGGCGGCCGCGGTATATGAAGAACTTCGGGCATACAAACCGGACGGTAGAACTTACAATTCCCTGGGTGAATGTTATTTTGAGCTGAATCGATTCGATGAAAGCATCGATGCTTTTAACAGTGCGCTTGGCTATTTCCCGGACTTTGATCAGGCAAGATTCAACCTAGGACGTGCCTACCTAAAGGCCGGGAATCGCGAAATGGCACAGGCTCAGTACGAGATCTTGAAAAACTCTCGCTCGGAATGGGCGGACAGGTTATATGTTCTGTTGAATCCATGACCCAACTTTACAAATTGCAAATAGGAGAAAAGGTATGAGTAAGTTATTAGGATTGGTTATCGCGGCATCTGCGGCAATATTTGCTGCTGCATGCGGGGGCGACACCGGAAATACGTCAAATAACGGAGCAAACAAGGCGGCGACCAATGCGAACACCACCGCAAATGCCGCAAAGCCCGCTGAGGAAGATCGCATCAAGTCGATCTTTGCGATGAAAGGGGAACGAATGCCCGACGACAAAAAACTCGCGGAGCAGAAGCGCGAATTCGTTAATACGATCCATCTTTATTTGAAGCGAACTCCTGAAAATCTCAATTTCAACTGGGATGAGCGATTCAAAAATCCGCTTGAGCAGAAGCTTGAAGAAGGCGAGCACACGCTGTTCATCACACTTGCGTCAGCCGCCGGAAAGAAGATCGAGCCTGGCGACTATGTTGCGACGGAGGATGAAGATGCCGCAGAAAAGGCACCAATAGACAAGCCGCTTGCGATCATAACGTTAATTCGGCCCGACGGTGCGAAACGCCTGAATGGTAATGTGAAAGTAACGAGCGTCGATCCGATCATCTCGTATTCCTTCAACGAAAAGCCCGACGCGCCCGGACTCACCTCGATGGCATACGGAGCTCCGTTCAAGAATTAGTTTCTCGGTTTTGATCTAGCTTGGAGGCCGTCAATTATGGCGGCCTTTTTTCGACGAAACCAGTAGAAACAGAATTACGAAAGTTATAGAGTTGGTGAATATGGAATTGACCGTCGCAATTACGGGTGCATCCGGCGCGATCTATGCGAAACGAACGCTGCAGCTTCTCGCTGAAAGCGGCGATGTCGAGCGGATCAATCTGATAATGTCGGGTACGGCGGCCATCGTGGCACAGGTTGAGCTTGGCGTAAACCTGAAAGACCCAACGGCGGCGAAGTTCAACGAATGGCTCGGCCTCGAAGCCGGTTCAAAACTCATTCGTTATTGGCAGCTCGACAACCTGGCCGCGAAACCGTCGTCAGGGTCACACAGACAAGAAGGTATGATCATTGTGCCGTGTTCGATGGGGACGCTGGGAGCGATAGCGAGCGGTGCAGGAACGAATCTGATCCATCGCGCGGCCGACGTTTGTTTGAAGGAAGGCCGAAAGCTAGTGCTGGTGCCGCGAGAGACGCCGTATAACGCGATCCATTTGGAAAATATGCTGAGGCTATCGCACGCGGGGGCGAGAATTCTTCCTGCGAGTCCGGGATTTTACCATCGTCCGAAAAGTATCGACGAACTTGTCGATCATCTTTGCTATCGAATACTCGACCAGTTCGGTATCTCACACTCGCCGAAAACTCAGTGGACGGGGGAGGAAGTAGTTGATATCTGAGAGTGGAGAAGCGATATGAGTTTTTTAAGAGTTACCGTTCTTTTCGTATTGTTCGGCCTTTGCGGGTCAGCGTTAGTTGCGCAGGAGCGTTTTATCCGGCCGGTCGATGAAGCGTCAAAGGATGCGTCGTTCCTTGCCTTTCGCAACCGGCTAATTACAGCGGTTGATAAGAAGGACGCCAGATACATCTATTCGATCGTCGATCCTCGGATACAGCTTAGTTTCGGCGGTGATGCGGGCTTGGCAACAT
The DNA here is from genome assembly GCA_019639155.1 of Acidobacteriota bacterium. Classification (GTDB taxonomy): domain Bacteria; phylum Acidobacteriota; class Blastocatellia; order Pyrinomonadales; family Pyrinomonadaceae; genus OLB17. The sequence continues at coordinate 246,601 of JAHBSJ010000003.1, forward strand.
TCAAGAGGGTTTGGAAGTTGGAACGGGCTAACAGCGAATTTTGGAAAGAATTCGGACTGGTGATAAGGAACGGCGGCAGGTTCATCAACGAGCCGAACGCTCCGAAACAATTCGCTGCTCCTTACACCTACTCTGCATGGCCGGACGATCTGGACTCTTTTGAACATTTGTCGATCTTCGGCTTCGACGTGAATCTTCGCGAGCGGCCCAGCACCGATTCGCGCGTTCTCGGTCAACTTTCTTACAATGTGGTGCGTGTTGATACGTCTAAGTCGGTCACAAGGAAAGCCGGAGGCCGCGAGTTGGGCGGATTTACGTGGTATTACGTTGAGACACTCGGCGGAAAGAAAGGTTACGTGAGCGCCGATTATGTCCGCAGCCCGATAGATCTGCGTGCGGGATTTGAAAGAAAACGCGGCGCATGGCGAATGACCTATTTTATCGCGGGTGACTAGGTTTGAGTTTGGATCCGACAGAAAGGTTTTCGAACCGTGTAGAAGACTACATAAAATTCCGGCCGTCTTATCCCGACGTCGCGATAGATACGATCATTCGCGAGGCCGGCCTGTCTGCAGGTTCGACGGTCGCGGATATCGGTTGCGGAACCGGAATTTCGTCAAGGCCCTTTCTTGAACGAGGAATGCGCGTGTTCGGCATCGAACCGAATGATGCCATGCGTGCCGCGGCGATAGAATATCTTGCCGAATTCTCAAATTTCGCTGCTTATAACTCGTCTGCCGAGGCCACAGGACTTAAAGAAGGTTCGGTTGACGCTGTGATCGCGGCCCAGGCGTTTCACTGGTTTGACGCAGAGAGGACGCGGGAAGAATTTAGGCGGATATTGAGGCCTTCTGGCAGCGTCGTGCTGATGTGGAATGAAAGGCTTCTAGACGCGACCGAGTTTTTGCGGGATTACGAAGAACTCCTTCTGAGATATGCTTCGGATTACACTGAGATAAGGCACGACAAGTTTGGCCCCGACGTCCTCGGCAGATTTTTCGATGCCGCTTTTGAGCGGTTCGAATTCAAGAATATTCAATTGCTGGATCTGGACGGCGTCATCGGCAGGGTCAGGTCGTCCTCATATATGCCAAATGCTGATTCACCGGTTTACGGTGAGTTGATCGATAGTTTGCAGGCATTGTTTGCCAAACACGCTGAAAACGGTAGAATTGAGATTTTCTACGAAACCCGCGTTTATATTTCGCGGTTATGATCTATGTCCTCAAACGATAACGACACTCCCGAATTGCGTACCATCACCCTGGCTCATTCACCTGACTCCGATGATGCCTTCATGTTTTATGGGCTGGCAACCAACAAGCTTGAAACAGAAGGCCTCAAGTTTGAGCACACCCTCAAAGACATCCAATCATTGAATGAAGATGCCAAGAACGGTGTTTTTGACGTCACCGCGATCTCGTTCCACGCATACTCATACGTTGCCGATAAGTATGCTCTTCTGCCTCACGGGGCAAGCATCGGCGATAAGTACGGTCCGATCGTGGTTGCTCGTGAACCGAAATCCGTAGACGAGATCGGTTCATTGAAGATCGCGGTTCCGGGCGAAATGACGAGCGCTTATTTGGCTCTGAGGATCTTTAATAAGAATTTTGATCACATCGTTGTGCCGTTCGATGAGATCATCGACGCCGTGCAGCACGGTCGTGCGGATGCGGGGCTGCTGATACACGAGGGACAGCTTTTCTATCATCAGAAAGGACTTCACAAGGTGATCGACCTCGGCGAATGGTGGTTTGAAAAGACGGGATTGCCGCTGCCGATGGGCGGAAATGTGATCCGCCGCGACCTCGGTCCTGAGCTGATGGAACAGGTTTCTAAGCACCTGCATCGTTCGATCGTCTATTCGATGGAGAACCGCGAAGACGCACTCTCATATGCAATGCAGTTCGCTCGCGATATGCAGCCGGAACTTGCCGACCGTTTTGTCGCGATGTGGGTCAACGATCTGACGCTGGATTACGGCGACCGCGGCAGGGAAGCTGTGAGATTGTTCTTGGACGAGGGCTTCAAGGCCGGCATTATTCCGCACAAGGTCGATGTAGAATTCGTTGGTTGATGCTGTGCTTTTCGGAAACCAATATTGCCGGTACGGCGTATCAACAATATTGACCAAGCTACATAGTCGAGGAATTTCGCAGTAATGAAAAAATTCTTATTCACTTTCTTGGCCGCCGCATTTGCCGCGGCCCTTTCAATTTCCGCCCAACAAGATATGAAGCCACCGGTACCTAAAAAAGTCCCCAGCGTTCTGAAGATACACGGCTACGAGATCGTCGATAACTACGCCTGGATGAGAGATCGCAATGAGAAAAAGGATCCCGAGATAATCAAATTTCTCGAGGAAGAGAATGCCTACACGGACTTTCATATGGGCAAGCACCAAGGCTTTGTGGACTCGCTCTACAAGGAAATGCTCGGTCGCATCAAACAGACGGATTTGAGCGTACCTTACAAGAAAGGGAATTATTGGTATTTCACAAAGGTCGAGGAAGGCAAGCAGTATCCGACATTCCTTCGAAGCCGAACATCGGACGGAGCAAGCCCCGAGATCCTGCTTGACCAGAATAAGATGGCCGAAGGCTTTCAGTATTTCGCTATTTCGATATTTGAACCAAGTGACGATGGCAATCTGCTTGCGTTTGCAACTGATACCACGGGCTACAGGCAGTATCTACTGCAGGTGAAGGATCTGCGAACCGGAGAAATTCTCTCAGACAAGATTGAGCGTGTCACATCGGCCGAATGGTCACCCGACGGGAAGTACCTTTTTGTAGGACAGGAAGATGAGGTCTCTAAGCGTTCTGACAAGATCTGGCGACACGAACTCGGCACCAAAAACACAAAACTTATTTTCGAGGAGAAGGACGTTTATTTTAATTCAGGGGTAGGACGTTCGCGCGACGGACAGATGTATTTTATTGCATCGTATGCGAAGACCTCCACCGAATATCGTTATCTGCCGGCTAATGCCGTGAAGGACGGGACGTTCAGCGTGCTGGCTCCCCGCCGCGAAGGCCACGAGTATTACGCGGATTTTGATCGAGGCGAATTCTACATCCGCACGAACAAGGACGCTGAGAATTTCAAGGTCATGCGTGTTTCGCAGAAAGATCCGAATGAGAGGTTTTGGAGGGATTTCGTTCCTTATAACCCGAAGGTGAAGATCGAAGGCATCGAATTTTTCAAGGATCATGCGGTTGTCTCCGAGCTTGAGAACGGGCTTGAGTACCTTCGTGTGATGGACAGGCGGACGCGTCGGGCTCCGATGCGAATACTGACTGATGAGAGCGTCTATACGATGGGGCTTGGGTACAATCCCGAATACGATACGCCCGTCGTGCGTTATGGCTATTCTTCGATGATCACGCCTAATTCGACCTTTGAATTTGATTTTGCATCTCGTAAGTCAAAGCTGATCAAGCAACAGGAGATACCTAGCGGCTACGACCGATCGAAATACGAGACGGTGCGAGTTTGGGCCGACGCACGGGACGGTATTAAGGTGCCGATCTCAATAATGATGAAAAAGGGTACGAAGCTCGACGGCATGTCGCCGATGCTGCTGTATGCGTATGGTTCATACGGGTATTCAATGACGCCGAACTTTTCGACCAACCGACTATCGCTCGTCGATCGCGGAATGATCTACGCAATCGCGCACATTCGGGGTGGCAGCGAGCTTGGCGAGAAATGGCGTCAGGATGGCCGCATGTTCAAGAAGATGAACACGTTCAATGATTTCGTTGATTGTTCTAAGTGGCTAATCAAGAACAAATATACGTCAGCGGACCGGCTTGTCATCCAAGGCGGCTCGGCCGGCGGTTTATTAATGGGAGCGGTCATGAATCAGGCTCCGGAGCTATTTAAAGCGGCGATCGTGCAGGTTCCATTCGTCGATGTAATGAATACGATGATCGACGACACGCTCCCGTTGACGACAGAGGAATGGGTCGAATGGGGAAATCCGCGAGATGACAAAAAGGCGTGGGATTATATGTTCAGCTATTCCCCCTACGATCAGATCAGGAAGATGGCATATCCGAATATGCTGGTTGATGTCTCGTTGAATGATAGTCAGGTGCCGTATTGGGAAGGAGCGAAGTACGCAGCTAAGATCCGCGAGTATAAGACGAACGACAGCATCGTATTGCTACGCACAAATATGGGTGCAGGACACGGCGGTTCGTCTGGGCGGTATGACCGCCTTAAAGAGATCGCATTTGAGTATGCTTATGCACTGACTCAGGTTGGACTTGAGAAATAGCAGAAGCGATCATTTGAATACGACAGGGGCGGCCCGAGGCCGCTCCTTTTTATTGCCCAATAAAAATTTTCAAAAAAGAAAAGATTTTTGTTGGAAAAACAAAAAGTTTTAACTATAATGGCAATTGCCGATCATTTATCGGCTCTCATCTTATTTAGCCTGACCAAACAGATTCCTCCCAACAGCGGGGCCCGTCCTAGAAGAAAATCTGCTGATGCTGACGAACGACAAAGCAGTAAACATATTTATCGCCGCGGCGACGCCTTTTGCATTGGCGGCGGTGATCTACTCAATTCTCAGCATCTCACCTGCAGATATTGACAGCGGTGTTATTACGCTGACGGCGTTAACCATTTTCTGCAGCATGTACCTTAGGATCCAGCTTCCTAGGGTCAATATTCATTTAACGATCTCCGACGGGTTGATCATCCTTTCTCTGCTTCTTTATGGCGGCGGCATTACTGTGTTTCTTGCAATGATCGAAACGCTTTTTGCTTCCGTCAATCTGAAGCGAGACGGCGTCCCGATCAGGCCCCGCACCATCTTGGTAAATGTCTATTTTGCCGCAATCGCGGTCTTTGCCGCTTCCCAGGCTGTAACCAATATTTTCGGTTCGACGGAACTCATCATGCAGCGTGGTGAGTTCACGAGTTTTGTTTGGCTGCTCGGCGTAATGGCCTTGGTGCTGTTCGCGGTCAACTCCTTCCTAGTTGCGGTCTATACCGCATTGAAAAAAGAACAGAGCTTTTGGAAGGTTTGGACGGAAAATTGCTTTGATGCGGTACTGATGTACGTTACCGGTGCTTTTGTCGCCGGTATCATCGTCAAGGCTCTCGAGCACATGAACATCTATTTGTTCGCGGCGGTCGTCGCAGTGTTCGGCATCATATATCTGACGTTCCGGCGATTTGTAGAGGACCTGAAGAAGACCGTCGAGATCGCCCGTGAGGCGGAACGTGAACGAGCCGAACAGGCAGAATCGCACGTACAGGAGCTCCAGCACTATGTTGAGGAACTGGAACGCAGCGGGGCCGCTCTTCAGGAAAGCCATGAAAATTTCCGCCACGCGGCGTTTCACGATGCCTTGACCGGACTTCCAAACAGAAACTTCTTCATAGAAGCCTTAAAGGAACTGTTGGTGCAGAGCAGAGAGCAGACAGAGTGCAATTTCGCAGTGCTTTTCCTCGACCTCCGCAGCTTCAAGACCATTAATGACAGTCTCGGTCATTCTTTAGGCGATCGACTGATCAAGAATGTTGCGAAACGCTTGACCGGTCTCGTGCGAGAGGAGGATATGGTCGGGCGATTCGGCGGCGATAAATTCGGCATAATCCTGAAAGATCTTCTCAGCCGCGACGAGGCAACCGCCTTTGCCGACCGGTTGGCAAAACGTATCGCTGAGCCCTACACGCTGGACGGCCGGCAGGTGTTTACCAGTGCCAAGATCGGTATTGCCTATGGAAACTCAAAATATCCTGAGGCCGAGGACATACTTCGCGATGCCGACATCGCAATGTACTATGCGAAAGATAATCAAAAAGACAACTACGTCATCTTTGACCAAAAGATGCACATCCGCGCCGTTACCCGGCTGCAGCTCGAAACAGATCTGCGTTTCGCGATAGAGCGAAACGAATTTGAACTCTTTTACCAGCCGATCATTGCTTTAGAGACCGCTACGCTCGTCGGCTTTGAGGCTCTTGTTCGATGGAATCACCCACAGCGTGGACTCATTCCGCCGAATGAGTTCATCCCGATCAGCGAGACCACGGGTTTGATCATTCCAATGACAGTTCAGATCTTGCATTCAGCCTGCACTCAGACCGTGAAATGGCAGAAGCAGCTCCGGCAGGGAACTCCTTTAAGCATTGCGGTCAATCTCTCAGGCAAGCATTTCGCACACCCGGCGCTGGTCGAGCAGATCAACACGGTTATCACCGAAACCGGTATTGACCCGCGCCAGTTGAAGCTTGAACTTACCGAAAGCGCGGTCATGGAAAACGCCGAAACTGCTATTCTGATGCTAAAACAGATCAAAGACACCGGTGTGCAGATCAGCATCGATGATTTTGGTACGGGATATTCGAGCCTCAGCTATTTACACCGGTTTCCTATCGATCAGCTCAAAGTTGACCGTTCGTTCGTTAGTGCGATGGAGGAAAATACAGAGAACGGAGAGATCGTCAGAACTGTCATCGCCCTCGCAAAAGCGTTGAATCTGAAAGTAGTTGCAGAAGGTATCGAAAGTATTCACCAGTTTCACCAGCTTCGCATCCTCGGCTGCGAATATGGCCAAGGATATCTGTTCTCAAAGCCGCTGCCGGTCGCTGAGATCGAGCGTCTGATCACTGACAACCGCCGCTGGCAGAACATTCTGCCGGCCGGCTCTGTAGAACCTATGCCAACATCTGTCGGCACACCGAGAGATCAAAACATTCTTCGTATCGCCTGATCACCCTGGATCACCTGCAAATACCGAGGGTTTCGCTTCGAGCGGAAACTCGGTTTGATATTTATGGGCAAGATTGAGCACGGTCGATTCCTGCCAAAAGTCGCACGTCAGTTGAACACCAATAGGAAGACCGTCTGAGGATAGCCCGCAGGGAATACTGATCGCAGGCACTCCTGCAAGGTTCGCCGATACTGTATAGATGTCGCTCAGATACATCGCGAGCGGATCGTCGCTACGCTCGCCCAACCTGAATGCGGTCGAAGGCGAGGTTGGCGTAAGGATCGCATCGCACCGTTCAAACGCATTTATGTGATCTTGTTTGATCAGAGCCCTGACCTTTTGAGCCTTAGCGTAGTAGGCGTCGTAGTAGCCGCTCGATAGGACATAAGTACCCAGCATAATGCGGCGTTTGACCTCGGGGCCAAATCCTTCTTCACGGGTCTTCATGTACATTTGACGCAGTTCCTCCGCCTCTTCGGCTCGGAATCCGTATCGCACACCGTCGTAACGTGCCAGATTAGAAGAAGCTTCGGCCGTTGCAATGATGTAGTAAACTGCGATGCCATAGCGAACGTGCGGGAGATCGATGTCGATCAGCCTTGCGCCCATCGACGCAAATCGCTCGGCTGCCGCCAAAACTGAGGTGCGGATCTCGTCGTCCAGCCCTTCGCCAAGAAGGCTGCGCGGTATGCCGATGATCTTACCGTCGAGACTGTCCTCCAGAACTCCGGGGTAGTCAGGAACCGGAACATCCGCAGATGTCGAGTCCTTTGGGTCACGCCCCGCGATGCTTTTCAATACGCCGGCGACATCCTTCACTTCTCGACCGAAGATGCCGATGTTGTCCAATGATGACGCGAAAGCCACAAGTCCAAAACGCGAAATACGGCCGTAGGTCGGTTTAAGTCCAACGATCCCGCAGAGCGAAGCGGGCTGTCGCACCGAACCGCCGGTTTCAGAGCCCAAAGCTACGGGGACCATGCCTGCCGCCACCGCGGCAGCTGAGCCGCCGGAGCTGCCGCCCGGCACGCGTTCCAGGTCCCAGGGATTTTTGGCAGGGCCGAACGCGGATGATTCATTTGAGGAGCCCATGGCGAACTCGTCCATGTTCGTCTTTCCGACGACTATGCCGCCGGCTTCCTGCAGCTTTGCGACCGCTGTTGCGTCATACTGAGCATGATAATTGCCCAAGATACGGGAACCGCATGTCGTGGGCATGCCTTTTGTGCAAATGTTGTCCTTTACCGCGATCGCCATCCCGTTCAGCGGCCCGCGTTCTGCCAGCCGATCCAGTTCTTGAGCCTTGGCCTCCGCGTGACCGCGTTCGATCGAGATGAATGCGTTCAACTGCGCATTAAGTGTTTCCACCGTATCCAGCGTTCTTTGAATTTCTTTAACGAGTGACATCGTATATCTGTGTCGGTATTGCGGCGGCCGCGGTTACCGCTGCGGTGAGAGCGGTGTTGCCGAAATCTCACCCAACAACCAGCCGCTGTCCGCCTTTTTCATCGCAGTGTAAAAATCCTTTTGAACAGTGCTGTGATCGTCCCGCCAATAAACCTGGACCCGAAAAACAGCGTTCGCCCCGCGACTCGAACACTCGCCGAGCTTGAATGTGGTCGGCAGAGAATCTGACAAGGTATATGGATCTTTTTCCGAATTAGTAAGTCCACGAATATTATTCCCGAGTTCCGTCGTCAGAAATCGCCGTCTGGCAACAAGATCTTCAATCGGATCGCCCGTTACACCAAGGTCGAAGTGAAATGAATAGAATGCCCGCAGCGAAATTCTTGCGTCAGTGCACTCCTGTGATTCCAAATTTGGTACACCGCACGAGCTCAATACTGTCGCGAGAACCCAAACAAAAATGCCCCGCAATAGACGCGGCCGCGGCCTCTTTTCGTGATCCGGGCAAAAGTCAAATTTCATAGCACTTTCGGAACCTGAAAATGACCTTCGACCGCAGCAGGCGACTCTGCAAGAGCTTCGAGCTGAGTAAACGAGTCTTCGGGCGTGTCTTCACGGGACGTTGATGTTGCCATACCTTCGGCCGTCAGCCCGCCGAGCATCGGCTCGACGTTCTCGGTCTCAAGCTCATTCAGTTGTTCGATATATGCGACGATCTCCTGCATTTGAGGGGTGTACATCTCAACCTCCGCATCAGTGATCTCAAGATGAGCCAGTTTAGCTATTTTTTTGACGTCCATTTACCTTTTTACTCTCTTTTCTTCAAGATGCCTTATACGTGCGGTCAGATCCAAAAATGCTTCTCTCAATGATCCGCTTTCGATCGATGCCGAAGCTGAGAGAACTCTGTCAGGAATAGCCGTAGTTCCGCCGTCAACGCAATTGCTGTCCTTAAAAATTTCTTCCGATCCGAATAGTTGTGGATCGACCACGATCTCAATGAAGGTGACCGTTCCGTCGCCTAGTGCCCGGTTAAGTTTTGCCAATAGTTGCGGCGTCAGGTCAACGAGGTGTTTCTGCCAAGTTTCGTCCTTGACGGCAATGGTTAGTCGCTTAGCGGAAAATTCGAATGCCTTGGTCTGTCTAGCAAGCAGCGGTCCGGCACAGTTTTCCCAGGCAGAAATCACCAGGATCTTCTCCAGCACCGGATTCGGCTCCAGCGACCTTAGTGCTTTTGCGATGGCTTTGCCGATGTGCTCCATTTGTGTTTATCCGAACGGCTATTATCATCATAAGTTAGAAATCCGAAAAGATTAAATCACGACCGAAATGATAACCCTTCCCAAAATAGTACTTGCCTCCGGCAGCCCACGAAGATCTGAAATCATGGCGGCGGTCGGCTGGGAATTCGAAAAGCACGTGGCTGATGTTGACGAATCGCCGGAAGTTGGCGAATCGCCGGAGGATTACGTTATTCGGCTTGCTATTGAAAAGGCGACTGCCGTAGCGTCCGAAATGCCGGGCCGCTTAGTGCTCGGGGCTGATACCACCGTCGTGATCGATGGCGAGATCATTGGAAAGCCCGTAGATCTGGACGACGCCCGGCGGATGCTGAACATGCTCTCCGGCCGCAGACACGAGGTCTTAACGGGCGTAGCGTTGGTTTTAGGTGAAAGCGTTACTTCCGGTATAGAAAGAACCGGCGTAATATTTGCCGGCCTGAACGACGCTGAGATCGAATTTTTGGCCAGGGAAGGCGAACCGCTGGATAAAGCAGGGGCCTATGCTGTTCAGGCACAGGCCGCTCTTTTCATTACCGGAATTGAAGGTGATTACTGGAATGTCGTGGGACTCCCCATCGGCCTGGTTTACCGCCTTTTTTCAAGGTTCAAAGACGCCCAGCAAGTCTCAATGGTCTAAAGCAGCCGATCGATGGCCCTCGAGATCGGGCCAGTGAGGTCAAATTTAGGATCAAGTCCGCCGAAAGGCTCGACCGCAGGCTGCCCTTGTTTGTCCAAGATCACAAATGAAGGAATTTGATCGACCTTAAAGCGTCTCATTGTCGCAGTTCCGTCCGAATCGCGAAGTACAGGCATCGTCAATTTTTTGTCAGCCGTAAATCTGTCTATCGCTGCATTATCGGCGAAATTGCGGGAACGGGAATTCGTTGAGTCCGTGACGACAAAATAGAAGACAACATCACGTCCGGAATACTTTTTTGCGAGAGCATTCGTGAATTCAGCCTGTTTTGTTGAAAGCGGCAGCCATGCGGCGCCGATCGCTACAACGACCACCTTTCCGCGGTGATCCTCAAGGTCAAATCGCCTGTTATCTGTGGTCGAAAGAACCGTCTGACCCGAAACGGCAACCGCCGAAAATACGGCAAACATCGCAAAGATCGTGAATTGGACCGCTCTTTTCATCTCTCCTCCTTCGGCCGAACTACGGCCTTTCGATAATTTAGATGCAATACCGGTGCCAATCTATTGCATACGATTCAGAATGACGTTGTCGATCAGGCGAACCTCACCGAAATACGCCGCAGCTACGATAAGTGTTTCGTTATCTCCAATCTTATCAATAGGTTGCATTGTTTCGCGGTCAACGACCGCTACGTGATCAAGCCGTGCAAGAGGCTCACTTTCGATCCGTTTTTGAACCATTTCAGCTAAATTCGACGCATTTCGTTCACCCTTTTTGAAAGCAATTTTCGCTTCTCGGAGACCTTCAATGATCGCAACGGCCTTTTCACGCTGCTCGTCGGTCAGAAGGGCATTTCGCGAGGACATAGCCAGCCCTGATGCTTCGCGTATTGTCGGGATGACGACGATCTCGGTCTCAAATCCCAGGTCAGAGGTCAGCCGCTTTATCACAGCAACCTGTTGAGCATCTTTCTGCCCGAAAAACGCTTTGTCGGGGCGAACGGTGTTTAGCAATATAGTGACAACTGTCGCTACGCCGCGGAAATGTCCGGGCCTCGACGCACCCTCGAGGCACTCGGAGATGCCTTCAACATAAACGTACGTGGATGATCCTTCAGGATATATTTCCTCAACATCGGGAGCGAAGACGTAGTCAACATCATAATCTGCGAGCAACGCAGCATCGGACGTCAGGTCTCGGGGGTATCGTTCAAGGTCTCCTTTGTCGTTGAACTGCGTCGGGTTTACAAAAATTGAGACGATGACAACGTCGCAGCTTTGGCGAGCCTCTTCTACAAGCTTCAGATGTCCCGCGTGAAGAGCCCCCATTGTAGGGACGAGGCCGACAACTTTCTCCTCACGCCGGAGTTTGCGTGATATCGAGAACATTCGCTGCCGGCGATTGATGATCTCCATGGTGTGATCAGGAGTTTTCCAGTTCTACCAACGTTTCAGCGGTAAGGCCGTAAGATTCGTCCTCATTCGGATAGGCACCCGACCTGACATCGCCGGTCCAAGCGTGTATCGCATCGGTCATGACCTGACGAAGGTCGGCGTACTTGCGGACGAACCGCGGCTGACGGCCGAAGGTCATCCCCATCAGGTCGTGAAGAACGAGAACCTGTATATCGCAATCGGCACCTGCGCCTATGCCTATGGTAGATATCTCAAGCTCTCGTGTGATCATCGCGGCGAGTTCCCGCGGAACAAGTTCGAGAACGATCGCGAATGCTCCCGCCTCTTCAAGGAGTTTTGCGTCATTGAGAAGGCGTTTCGCCTGATCTGCTGTACGGCCCTGAACACGGTAGCCGCCCATTTTATAAACCGACTGAGGTGTCAGGCCGATGTGAGCGACAACGGGAATCTCTTCATCAACCAGCCGCCTGACCAGATCGACACGATTGCGGCCGCCTTCAAGCTTTACAGCCTCGGCTCCGCCGTACTTCATGAGGCGAAGTGCGTTCTTTACACTTTCGTTCTCGCTGACGTGATAGGTGCCAAACGGCATATCGGCGATGACCATCGCCCGTTCGGTGCCGCGTTTTACTGCGATACACGCCGAGGTGATCTCATCGAGCGAAACGGGGATGGTGTTTCCGTAGCCGTGAATGACATTCCCGATGCTGTCGCCGACAAGGATCATGTCCACGCCGGCCTCATCAACGATCCTCGCCGTAGGATAGTCGTATGCCGTGAGGCAGACGAGCTTTTCTCCGTTCTCTTTTGCCGCGCGTATTGCCGGCAAATATACTTTTCCTTCTCTATCGGGCTGCAGATAGGCCATAAACTGCCTTTGAGTCTATTCCTTTGGCAAAGCCAAGTCTAGCCATTCGCCGCCTGTTCTGTGGACACCGAGCGGCCCGGTTCCCAGCGAACGACGCTGCTCTTGTCAGTTAATTCCTTCAGAATATCTGCGATCTCACTCCCCAGGACCGGATGCACAAGCGTCGGGGCCAACTCAACAAGGGGTTCAAGTACAAATCTCCGCAAATGCAGTCTCGGATGCGGCAGCGTCAGGAACTCGGTTTCCATTTTTATGTCTCCAAAGAACAATATATCCAGGTCAACCGTTCGGGGCTTTTTCTCACCCTTGTAGGTCCGTCCGAGCATATATTCGATCCGCAAAAGCCTTGCCATCGCCTGCGTTGGGGATACGCCGCTTACTGTGCACTCGGCGACCATATTCAGAAATGGCTCGTCCGAATCCATGTCCACGGGCTCCGTTTCATATACCGCGGAAAGCTGTCGAATTTCAAAGCTCGCCTCGATCAGTCCCCGCACGGCAAGGAGCAGATTTCCCGCCCGGTCGCCAAGGTTTGACCCGAGTCCGATAAAAACGGTATCACTGCTTGTGCCGAAGAGATTCACGCGTTATGAGGTTTCGTGCCGTGCTGACGGTCAGATTGCATAAATTTACGCATAGTCAACGGAAATTTCAAGCCGCTCATGACCGAATAGCAGGAGCCCCGTTAACTTTTGTGTTTTTTACCGCGGCGTGCTTCAATGTAGTTGACCGCACGGCCATCTTCCGAAATACAACCATTGCTTACTATATGCCGGGCGTTCGAGTTGAAATCCAACCCATTTTCGGACGGCCATGGCAAGAAAAAAATTCCGATACAGTCAGCGTCCCGATTCTCCACAAGGTCATTCGTTTTCTGAATATCTGCTCGATCAACCTGCTCAGCAGACAACCCGAACAGAGCTGCTGCGACTGATCCGCGGCGGTGAGGACACCCATCTCGAATTAAAGATCAAGCTCTCTAACAGCGAGCGCATAGCGCAGGGGATCGTCGCACTTGCCAATACTGACGGCGGCACCATTATATTCGGCGTTAGCGATCAACTCCGCATCGAAGGTGTCGGAAATCCGGAATGGGTGCAGCAGGAACTCGCACGCATATGCCGAGAAGATATCGTGCCGCCGCTTGTTCCTGTGATTGAGACAATAGCGTTCGACAGCGGAAAAAGGATCGTGGCCCTTGATGTCATAGGCAAACGCCGGCCCTACCGTACGCGTGATGGGCGGTTTTATATGCGTTTCGGCGCCGAAAAACGAGAGGTGGCACGCGATGAACTCTCTGCATGGCTTGATGAGGTCCGCCCGCTTTCGTTTGAGGACATTCCACTTCAAACGGTGACGGAGGCTGATTTCGACGATTCTTTGTTGTGGAGCTTTGCTTCGGCATTTGACGAATCCGCGCCGAATATCAGCCTGTATCAGACCAGTGATTTTCTTCGAAAGGATCTGATGCTCGCTATCGGCGGGACCGACGAGTTTTTCCCTACTGTCGCTGCAGTGATGCTATTTGCGAAAAACGATAGGGTCGCCGAATTGCTGCCGCGGTCAAATGTTACGGTGGCGAGGTTCTCCGGCGAGAACGGTACAGCCCAGTTGATAGAGGCATTTGAAATAAAGGGGAATCTTCTTTCACAGTACGAAGCAATTTTGCATTTCGTCGGCCGATACGTCGATATGGCGAAAGAAAAGCCCAAACGTAAGCTCTTGCTTGTTTCAGATCCCGTCGCCAAGCCGCGCGGAACCTATCATTACTATTCAGTTTCCGAGGGCGTGATAAATGCGTTGACACATCGCGACCTTGCGTTACGAGAGATCAGAACCCGGTTGAATATTTATGATAATTCCATTGAGATCATTAATCCGCGTCGGACGATCGGCTTCACACTTCCCGAAGGCCGTGCCGTCCGATACGGCATCAGCCGAAGGATAAATCCGCAGATGACGGCAATATTCAAACGCCGCGAATACGGCATCCACGCGCCGCAGGGAGGTATCCCGATGATCTTGAAGCAGTCCGGCCGCTTCTCAGGCAGGCGTCCCGAAGTTTATATTGCTAACGATGAGTTCAAGCTGAAGATATTCGCTGCATGAACCCGAATTACTGATGCCGCCTGAAAACGTCAAAGTATCTGTCGTTATGCCGTGCTACCGTGAAGCCGGGAACATTGCGGACGTGTTGAAAAAGGTCCGGAATGCTCTAGACTCAGCGGCTGGCAATTTTGAGATCATCGTGATCGATGACGGCTCGCCCGACGAAACGTGGAAGGTATTGACCGAATGCGGCGATGAGATCGCCGAGCTGAGGGCATATCGTCTGAGCAGAAATTTCGGTAAGGAGCTTGCGTTAACAGCAGGTCTTGAAGCAGCTAAGGGCGATATCGTCATCGTAATGGACGGAGATGGCCAGCATCCGCCTGAATTGATAGCTGAAATGCTGCGTGTCTACCGCGAAGGCGGAGTGGACATCGTGGAGGCGACGAAGGTGGACCGCGGTAAAGAATCGTTGTTCAGCCGCATTTCTGCCGGTATTTTCTACCGGCTTTGGAACAAACTTTCGGGGTTTGAAATGCGAGGCGCGTCCGATTTCAAGCTGCTTAGCCGTAAAGCGGTCGATGCCTATCTGGCGATGGACGAACGTGCGGTCTTTTTTCGCGGGATGACCGCATGGCTCGGCTTCGAGCGGGCTCAAGTTCCGTTTGAGGTGGGTGAGAGAAAAGCAGGGGCCTCGAGCTGGTCAGTGCTCCGAAGAGTAAGGCTTGCCGTTGACGGCATATCAGGATTCTCGTCTCTGCCGCTTCAACTGGTGACGTTCGCCGGGCTTATTTTTCTGGCTTTCTCCATCATCTTCGCCGTTTACACGATCGTGCTGCAGATGACCGGCCGTTCGGTGAGCGGCTTCGCTACCGTAATTCTCTTACTGCTCGTGATCGGCAGCCTTCTGATGATCAGTCTCGGGATAATCGGCATTTATCTCGCCCGGATCTACGACGAAATTAAACACCGGCCGCGATATGTGATCGCGAGATCGATAGATAAGACGAAAGAAGAAAAGAATGTTTGAGAATTTCCCTAAGAAACGGCCGCCGCTGCCTGCGGAATACCAAGAGATCTACGACGCCCATTACAAAGAAAACCGCGAAGGCGGTTCGAATGCCGCAGGCCTTGCTCAGAAACTAGAGCGGTGGATGCACAGGTGCGTTGCCGCAGACACAAAGGCAGAGCACGTCCCCGCGACGCTCGAGGTCGGCGGTGGAACGCTGAATCACCTGGAACACGAACCCAACACTAGTGTTTACGACGTTGTTGAGCCTTTTCGTTATTTGTATGAGTCGTCACCTTTACGCTCGCGAGTTCGAAAGTTCTATGACGATATTCGCGAGATACCCGCAGAAACGAAATACGGCCGTATTGTTTCAATTGCGACGTTCGAACATATAGAAGATCTGCCTTCGGTCGTTGCTCGATGCGGGCTGCTGATCGAAGCCGGCGGATCGCTCCGGGTCGCGATACCGAGCGAAGGGACGATATTGTGGAAACTCGGTTATACACTCACGACCGGTGCCGAATTCAAGAAGCGGTACGGACTCGACTACGAGGTGCTGATGAAGCACGAGCACGTAAACACGGCGCGAGAGATAGAGGAAGTGCTTCGCTATTTCTTTTCTGACGTAAAGCGAAAGGTTTTCGGTGTTGCCGCCGGGCTTTCGATCTATCAGTATTTCGAATGCCGCGACCCAGATCTCGTCCGCTGCCGAGATCATAAGAACTAACTACCTTTGCGGAGATGTCGCCGCCGCTGGAACGACGGACAGATTTGCTCCGCCGGTATTTAGTACGATCAGATTGCCGCCCTCTCTTTCAGGAAGAAAAGCAAGTGATGTCGGGTTCTTCAATTGCCCGCCTGATGAGACAGATACTGCTCCTGCCGTCAGATTTCCGTCCAGGTCGTAAATGAACACTTGATCTTTCCAGCCGTTCGATACGTATAGCAGATTCCTCTTTTCATCAACAGCGACGTCAGGGAAGTTCCAAACGAATTTTTCCCACGCCGGCACTTCCCATTGGCGGATGAACTTTCCGTCCAAGTCAAACACCTGGATTCTTCCGTTCCCATTGTCGGCGACGTAGATATTGCCGCCTCCGATCGCGATGCCCGTCGACTCCACAAATTGGCCTTCGCCCTCTCCGCGCGTTCCCCATTGAGCAAAAGCCTCCTTTATAGGATCAAATCGAACGATACGTGTTCTGCCTTGATCGACTATGTAAAGGCTGCCGTTAGCCGCTATAGCGATATCACGCGGGCCATAAAAATCCATCTCCGGCGGTCCGCTCCACTCTTTTTCAAATTCTCCCTTTGCGTTGAACTTCAGTAGTTTATTACGTGCCGCGTCAGCAGTGAAAATATTACCCTTCGCGTCAACGGCGACGCCGTTCGGCTCGCGCAGACGGCCGGGTTCGTCACCCGCATCGCCGAGGTCGAGCAGGAAATTGCCCTTAGCGTCGAATTTCTGAATCCGTGAATTTCCTGTATCGGCCACATAAATATTCCCCGCTGCGTCAACGGTCATCCCGCGGGGCCGAATGAACTGCCCGCCGCCGCGGCCTTCGCCGCCGGCAAAGGCATTTGCGGCAGGAGGCATCGGCTCTGATCCTTTAGGGTTTGCCGAGCTGACGGCCAAGCTGAAATTGACCTGCGAGGCATCTTTAGGAACCTCGTAAATGGTCAGTTTGCCGTACTTGTTCTCGACATCGTTATAAACGGCCTTGAACATTATCGTAAAGGTCGACTCGTTCAAATTCGGAGTGAAATCGCTTCGGCGAAGCTGATCATCAATTGCGACATAATCGATGTCATGATCGCGAAGTAGCTGGTACAACGTACGGGGATCGCGTTCGCTGAACATTTTTTTGTACACGGTGTCGCGTTCACCGACCGGATAACCCGCTCCCCATGAATAATACGGATGGCCATGGAACAATCGACGCCCGGCGACGAGAATTCCGTGGTTGACATATCGGAAGCTCACAAATCTGGAACGCGGATCCGTATTTTCCTTTACCCATTCGACCAGTGGATCGTCCTTGTAGGGAAGGAACATCCAAAAGCTGTTCTTTATCGGGAAAGCATCGGCAACGCCGCCGAAAACTATTACGGCACAAAGTAACAGTGCGACCGCTCTTCCGACCACGGCAGCAGCTTTGTTACTCAAGCGCCATAAAAACACGATGCCAGAAGCCGCGAACATATTCGCGAAGATCAGCCAAACATTTAGGAATTTGTGGTTGGTGAGTGCTTCGGCGCTGAACTGAAGAAAGAAAGTAATAAAGACAAGCGGCAATACGGCCAGAAATATCTTTCTCTGGAACCACGTCGCAACTATCAGGCCGACAATTATCAATGGCCATTTGAGAGCGAACGTATACGCCATGTATTCGACCGCGGCCCAATAGGTTGGCGGCACCAAGGTGTAGCCGAAATTGAACAGCCTTACGCCGGTGTCAGGCAGGTCGCCGCCTTTCAGATACAAAACCTGCGGCAACGAAAAGATTCCCGTGACGACCGCCATAGCGATAAGCTGAAGGCGATTTGGAAATAAGAGGAAGCAAACACCAAGTATGACGAACGCCGAAACGAAGATCGCCGAATTCCACATCGGAATAAGCCCAAGCAGCAAACTGCAGAGCAGATACGGCGGCAAGGTGGCGGCAAATGCCTGCCAGTCAAACGGCTGTTTCGGTTCGCGTGCGATCGCATCGATCTCAGTATTACCGGGTGTATCGTCATCGCCGGCAATTTCGCTTTCGTCGTCATCGGATGGGTTCTCCGATTCGGGATCTTCAATTTCGGCATTATCTGCCTCTTCTGCGACGTCGATAAAAAACTCGTTCAGACCCGTCGCACTTGCTTCACTCGAGGCAGCGGTATTGAGTTCCCGGATCTCCTCGTCTTCATCGACCTCAGAGTTTGTATCGGCGGTCTCGAACACTTCGTCGGTGTCTGTCGATCCCGCGTTATCTGAAGCGGCCTCGGTCATGACCGGCTGCAACCTGTCTTTGTATCGGATCGCGAGAAAGCACAAAACTATCAGAAGCAGACCGATAGAACTCGTCAGATGCCGTTGATTTACATACACGACCTGCGACCATACGCCCCAAGCTTCGCCGCGATAGGGAAATCCGGAGTTAAGGAAATCACGCATTGCAGGGATAGCGGATAGTGCGTCCCAAAAAGTCTCCTTTGAGGTCAAATACGTGATGATCGACCACGAACCATGAAAGAAAAATAATCCCGCCGCGATCCTGCCGACTGCCTTTGACGAGAAGACGATGCTGCCGAACGCCATTATCAATGCAAGCATCGAAACCCAAGACAAAATGCTTAGAATGTTGTTCGATAGTGCCGGATTAAGGCCGAGATATTCCAAATTGCCTGCGAGGAAATAGAACAAAAAGTGATAGCGTATGCGGTCGCCCGAGAAATGCGGATATTCGGTCGGGAAATTATGCCCGAGAGCGAAGCTCTGCATTATCGATATGTTCGAGCCGAAATCACTCCATTGGTGATGAGCGATCTTTAGTTTTCCGTCGCCAAAACTGAACGTAATGAAGACCAACCATGTAACGACGATCAGAAAAACGCCTAGTATCGCCCAATCCCATTTATCGTCGTGAAGAGGAACACTCTCTTCTGAGACCTCGGGGGCGTCGTATTCGTGATTCAGCAAGAACGCGATGCCCGCCAAGGCGATACCGGCGAAAAGCAGATTGCCCCAAAGCATCGGTGAATTTGTGGAAGAGAAAAGCCACGCCGAAACATAGGTGCCCCAGGCGGCTATCAGCATACCGCTTAGGGTCGCAGTTGCGAGACGCTGCGGTATCGATACAAAAGGAAACAGCCGGCGGCAAATTAGGTCGCCGAGGACGATGAACAATATCAGATAAATTATCGCAAGCACGTATTCGGTGGAATTGCCTAAGTTCTTCAGTTACTCCAAAGAAGATACCAAATACAAAGCCTTTTCCGATAATCGGCGTACCCAAATGGTCATTGTGCGTTGGCCTGATTTCACGAATTTGGGTGGACGAAATACAATTGGAAGCAATGCCGATACTGAAGAAACGTGAGATCGAGAACCTGGAACAGATGACCACGGAAGAGTTGGAGACGTTTCTCGAAAGTCTTCCAGCTGGGCAAGCAACGATCAGCTATCTGCTGGATTTTGTCGAGGACGAGCTGTATGAGAACGCATGCAATCACAGCTTGCAATATTCAATGCGGTTCATGATGGACAATGGCCTGGATTTCGGTAAAGTAACAAGTTGGCTGAACAACAACGGCGGCTATTGCGACTGCAAGGTGATGGAACAGATCGCGCCGGTTTGGCGAAGAAAATTCGGCGATGATTGAGGAAACAAAACCCTTATGAAAATACTCACAGCATTGATTTTGCTTACGTTGGCGGTCTCGGCTTTTGGGCAGTCTGCGAACACGACAAAGATAAAGGTGTTTTTCCTGAATGAGAAGGACGATCCGAATATCGAGGACTGTACCGCCGTCAAACCGACGTTCAGAGAAATTCCAAAGACTGCGGGAATTGCCCGTGCAGCTCTGCTGGAACTATTTAAAGGCGTAAATGCCGACGAAAAAGCGAAAGGCTTCGTTTCGTTCGACCCGGAAAGCACTTCAGGCATTTTAAAAGGGCTTAACATCAAGAACCGCGTCGCCTTCGTGAATTTTGACGATATCGTTTACGAAAAGCTCGGAAATGCGACTACAAGCTGTGGCAGCGGTTTCTTCACAAGTATCGAGAAGACATTGAAGCAATTTCCTTCGATCAGGAAAGTCGTCTATGCCGTCGAGGGAGACACTGACGGATTCTATGAATGGGTACAGGTCGGCGAATGCCCGCATGGGAAAAGGCTTTGCTCGAAAGCCAATTTTCGTTAGATCACCTTAGAACTTCTTTCAGAAAATGTCCCGTATGCGATGCGGGCTCGTTTGCGATCTTCTCAGGAGGGCCGATAGCTACCAGCTCACCGCCGCCTATGCCGCCTTCCGGGCCGAGGTCGATGACCCAGTCCGCTGTCTTTATTACGTCCAAATTATGCTCAATTACGACGAGGCTTGCTCCGTTATCGAGCAATGCGCGAAATGCAGAGAGCAATTTGTTTATGTCGTCGAAATGAAGCCCCGTCGTGGGTTCGTCGAAGATGAAAAGCGTATTCGCTTTCCCGGTCTGAGCCATGTGCGCCGCGAGTTTTACACGCTGTGCCTCGCCGCCGGAAAGCGTGGTCGCCGACTGGCCCAGACGCAGGTAACCGAGTCCGACCACATCGAGCAGCTTCAGCCGCGACTGCAGTTTCTTTGAGTCTTTAAAGAAAACGATCGCTTCGCGGACCGTCAGGTCCAAAGCTTCGGCAATGTTCTTTCCCTTATATCTTACGTTTAGAATATCTTCGCGAAAACGTGTGCCGCGGCAGTCATCGCATGTTAGTTCGACATCGGCAAGGAACTGCATTTCGACCGTCACTATCCCGCTACCCTGACACACCTCGCAGCGTCCACCGGGTACATTGAAAGAAAAATGCGACGCTGTAAACCCTTTTGCCTTTGCGGCCTGTGTACCTGCAAAGACCTCACGGATCACATCATAGGCTTTCACGTAAGTGACCGGATTCGAACGCGGTGTCCTCCCAATAGGTGACTGGTCAACCAGGATGATATCGTCTATCAAATTGCCGCAAGCTATTTCTTTGAATAACCCGACGCGGCCGGTCCATTCGCCGCGCTGTTTTTTCAGCCCCGCGTAAAGAATGTCATGGACAAGGGTCGATTTTCCGGAACCCGAAACGCCCGTAATGCAGGTCAATAGCCCGAGAGGAATATCGACATCCACGTTTTTCAAGTTATGCTCACGGGCGCCGGTAATGCGTATCTTTTCTTTGCCGGGCTTTCGTCGGGATTGCGGCACTTTGACGCTCATCTCGCCTCGGAGATACTTGCCGGTCAACGAATCATGGGACTTCAATAATTCCGCTTTGTTGCCTTCGAAAACAACCGTACCACCAAGTTCACCAGCCAGCGGGCCGATGTCGATGATGTGGTCGGCGGCATTCATCGTGTCGATGTCGTGTTCGACGATAAGCAGGGTATTGCCGATGTCGCGCAGGCCTTCCAGAATTCGGATCAATCGCGTGTTATCACGCGGGTGAAGACCGATGCTCGGCTCGTCGAGGACGTAGAGCGTCCCTACAAGCAGCGAGCCGAGATTCGTCGCAAGTTGAATTCGCTGTGCTTCGCCCCCGGAAAGGGTTGATGCCAACCGGTTTAGCGTAAGATAATCGAGCCCGACATCAACCATAAATCTCAGGCGGCGGCGTATTTCAAGAAGCAGCTTTTCGGCGATCTTTGCTCTCTCCGTGTCAAACTCCAAGCTGTCAAAGAATCCGGCCGCATCGGTGATCGACATCTCCAAGATTTCCGATAAAGAACGACCGCCGACCTTGACGTCGCGGGCCTCGCGACGCAAACGCGACCCGCCGCAATCGGGACATTTCGTATAGCCGCGGTATTTGGCAAGGAAAACGCGGACGTGGAGTTTGTATTTCTTAGTATCAAGCCACTCGAAAAAGCCTTTTACACCACGCCAACCGTTGTCGCCGTCGATGATCCAACGCTGCTGAAAGTCCGGGAGATCTGCGAACGCAGCTTTCGTGTCGATGCCGACGGACGCTGCATATTTCAGGAGTTCTTTCTGTGCCCAATCATGCTGTGGACGAGTAAAAGGCTCGATGGCACCTTCATAGATCGATCTGAGCCGATCAGGGATGACGAGGCCATAATCAACGCCGATGGTATTCCCGAATCCCTGACACGTCGGACACGCACCATATGGCGAATTGAAACTGAATAACTGCGGTTCGGGCTCGTCGTATTGTGTGCCGTCGTTCTTGCACAGAAAACGGTCAGAAAAGCGCAACTGACTGTGACCGTCTGCCGTGAAGATCACTGCTTCATGGCCTTCACGGAAGCACATCTCGAGAGAATCGACCAGACGCTGGCGAATGTCGGGTGATGCCTTTAACCGGTCAACAAGGACATACGTCTCGTTGAGATCACTGAAAGCGTAATCCTCAGGTTTGGCGAGTTCTATCGTCTCGCCGCCACGGTAAAGCCGCGAAAAGCCCTGCTGCAATAACGATATCAGAGCGGCCTGAACGCTTAATCCCGCAGTGCTTTTCTTCGGCCGCTGCTTCACGGCAGGTTCCGCGATGTGGATCGGAAAGAGCACGTAGAAACGCGTTCCTTCGGCCAATCTCGCCAGCGTATCCTCTGCGGCCGATTCCGGCGAATCCTTTTTCACTTCTTGGCCGCACTGATAACAGATCGTCGTGCCGGCACGCGAATACAGCAGCCGCAGGTAATCGTAAATTTCTGTTTGGGTCGCGACGGTTGAGCGCGGATTACGAGTTGAATTCTTCTGCCGTATCGCGATCGCCGGCGCAAGTCCGGTTATCTCGTCCACATCCGGCTTATCCATCCGTTCCAGAAACTGGCGTGCATAGGCTGACAGAGATTCGACGTATCGGCGTTGGCCTTCGGCATAGACGGTGTCAAAGGCAAGGCTGGATTTTCCCGAGCCGGAAACGCCAGTAACAACCGTTAAGCTGTTGAAAGGAATGGAAACGCTGATGTTCTGGAGGTTGTGGACGCGAGCGCCGTTGACAGTAATAGACGAGGACAATTTGAGAGCAGAACGCATAGCTGTCGACATCTTCCGATGCGGAAACCTACATCGTATCACGGGTGTTCGAGGATCGTCGAAAAGAGCGAAATATCTGCTACGATGACTTGACGTAAGTTATTGCAAAAACAATAATTTACATACTGGCTTTAGAACCCTGCGTTCTTGGGTCACTGTTGCGTTTGCGGCCGCAAGCCAACAGATATCGGTTCTCCTTCGTGTGTCCTCCCCGACCCAATCCGATATCGCAATCCGTAAATTAGTAACTTGATTTTTCATATGGGAGAAGTGTGTTTATGAGCCGAAAAGGCCCAATGGCAATTGTAAGTAAAAAGGTCGTCCAAGAGGTCAACGATGAAACGTTGATCTATGACACAGGTTCGCATAGAGCTTATTGTCTAAATAAGGTTTCATCGATCGTTTGGCAAAACTGCGATGGCGAAAACGAAACCGAGGCGATATCTAAGATCTTGGCCTCAAAATTGGGATCCGACATTCCCGACGAGTTGGTTTGGCTCGCGCTTGATCAGCTCGAAAATGCGGATCTGGTAGATGCTGCAGGCAATGTACCGGAAGCGGCCGCCTCGCTTTCACGCCGCGAAATGATCCGCCGTGTCGGTATGGCATCCGCTGTGGCGTTGCCGGTTGTAGCGTCGATAGTTGCTCCGCCTGCGGCAGGTGCCCAATCATGCATTCCGAACGACGGTTCTTGTACCGCTAGTTCGCAGTGCTGCAGTAACTGCTGCAAGAACGTGGGTGGCGGTGTCAACCAGTGCAAGCCCGGCGGCGGGGCCTGCTTGCCGTAATTGCAGAATTACCAGCGGCGGTCGGGCGAGAGGAAATTGGTTTTCCAATCGGGCGATTCGCCGCAAACCACATAATAAAAAGAACACTCTTTCGCCACCTCGGTTTCGGGGTGGCGAAAAATTTTATATGTTCGTCCTCGTTTGCTCTCGACGCTGATCGAAACGCGCTCATTACTGATGCGTGAAATGGCAGCATTGCGCCATTCCGTTTTTGAACGCACGAGAAGCCTGCCGCCCAACGGCAGATCGCTGAGCTTTAGAGTTTCGGGAGGTTCCACGCTTTTCGGTAACGCTTGAATTCGGATTCCGGCAATTGAACGAGATAAGGGTTCTTTTCGTTGTCGAGCCACGAGACGATGCGCTCCACGTTTCGTCGTTCCATCGCGGTGCAGCCGCTGGTAGGTGTTGCCGCGTTCTTCCACACGTGCAGGAAGATGCAAGAGCCGTTGCCTGAGACCACAGGGTACTTATTATAGGCGACAAACGCACCGAGGCCGTAGTCCTCGCCGTAGTCAAGCATCTTTTCGGACGACCTCCAGTCGAAATTGCCGACCTTCATTCTTTCTACGATCTTGTTGTAGTGGGTTGAACGGGGGTCGTCAACACATTCAGTGTCGCGAACGACCTTGATATACGGAAATGTCAGTTGCTCCGGCCGCGACGACGTGCCGAAAGCAAAAGTGATCGGGAACATACCTGCAGGAGACTTGCCATCGCCCTCTTTCTTGAACTCGGAAACCTTTTCCGGCGCCGAATCCTGCGCCCACGCCATTCCGCTGCGTCCCAGCAGAACGGGGAACTTATCGCCGACACGTTTCCAGCCCGCTTTTGCATTTGCACGTTCAAAAAGAGCTCCCGTGCCTGATGTGGAGTCCCACTTTTTCGATGTTACAACGACGGCCTGCCGCGATTCGGGGAACGGGATCTTGACCGGCGACGGCGTCGGAGATTTGATCTGGCCAAAGGCCGAGACCGAAAGCAGCAGAAACAATAACGAAATCGCAAAAACTCTCATATCAATAATTGAAAAGAAGGTCGGGTGATTTCCCTTTTTTTACTGCATAGATGCGGATGCCGGCGAAAATGATCGCCGCCGAGATACCGAACCAAAGAACCGCCCATATTACTGCCGGAATGCCTGTCGCCGCGGCCATATTCGCCGCGTCGGAATGAGTATCCGTGAATGACGCAATAAAGAACAGGTCCACTATGCTGAATATGGCGTTCAAAAGACACTGCACAGCAAGGAACGCGAGTGCGAAATTTGCCCATTTAAGAGAAGCGAACTTTGCGATCAGGAAAAGGGCCGCGGCCAGAAAAGCACCTGAGATAAGCGTAAAAAACACGCCGCCAACGGTAACGGTCGCGAAAAAACTGAATATCGGGGCGAACAATCCGAACAGCACTGTCAGCACCGCGACAGATCCGGCAGATCCGTAGAGAGCGACCCGCGAATTGAAGCCGTAACGCAGCCAGGCGAGCAGCCCGGCACCGAAGAGCGTTGTCCCGAGATATCCTGCGCTTGATATGAAAAGCGGTGCAAGCCAGCCCGTCGTCTGCGAAAAGACGGCGCCGCTGGTGTCGGGGGCGACCGACATGCTCTGCACCGAGTTGCCGGTGACGAGCGTCGCCAGAACGTGCCCGCCTTCGTGAACGAACGTCGCGAACAGCTGAAGCGGATACAGAACGTAACTCACGAACGGCAGAAACATCGACAGTATCCAAAGACCAATGCTCGCGGCGATGGCGAACAGAAGAAGCGAAACCTGAGGCTCTGCGTCGCGGGCCACCTGATATTTTGTCAGCATAATTCCCCCTTTTTTCCTGCCGTAGGATTACGATCAAGTTTACCCCAAAGTTCGTTCGTAGTCCTCTTTTCCGCCGGTCTTTGATTCGAGCCGAATGTCGGTGATGACGATATCTCTTTGCACCGCTTTACACATATCGTAGATGGTCAAGGCGGCGACGGACACTGCCGTCAATGCCTCCATCTCAACACCCGTCTGTGCATTTGTGATGGCTTCGCCGCGGAGTTCGATGCCTTCATCTGTGAATTCTGCGTCTATATTGACCTTCGATAAAGCTATTTGATGGCAAAGCGGTATCAGGTCAGATGTTCTCTTCGCTGCCATGATACCGGCTATCCGAGCTATCTCTATAGGGTCGCCTTTCGGATTCGAATTTTCCCGCAGTTTAGCGAGGGTCTCTTGCGATAGAAGCACCCTGCCGGACGCGACGGCTCGGCGGACGGTCGTTGCCTTGGCCGATAGATCCACCATCTTTATCTTGCCGGCCTCATCAAAATGCGAAAGTTCGGGCATATCAAGATCATTCTCCCAACGAAGCGCCGTGCGCTCAATTTCAGACAAACGCGATACCTAACATACTATAGCCAAGACGCAAACGTTTCGAACAGCGGCCGCATAATTTTCGTGGAGCCGATATAGCGAAGGAGAGTATTGAAGAAGTTTTTCCTTAAAAACATCACGATCTTACGGATAATTGCTGTCGTGGCGACGCTTTTTGTGATCTTCAGTTCCAGCAATAAGATGATCCGCAGCCCGCTGGCAAAAGGCGACATATCGGTTTACCTGCACGCCGCCGAGGTCATTTTAAATGGCGGCAACATCTACGCGACGACGCAGATCCCGTCTGAGCAGGGCGGATCGTATTACCTGTACCTGCCGCTGCTCGCGATCCTGTTCATTCCGTTTACGTTTCTGCCGATAAACATCGTTATTGTCCTGTGGACGCTTATCAATGTTCTTCTGGTCTATTGGTCCGTAAAGACATTTTACGAGGCGATGACCGGACAACGGTTCTTTGACCTGGCAGCCGTGGAGCGTTGGGTCGTGATGGGCATCCCAATTCTACTGACTCTCCGCTATCTGCTTCACAACCTTTCATACGGACAGGTCAACATACTCATCCTCGCGATGCTTGTTTTGGCGCTCAAATATGGCCGGCGGGAAAATGGGATATTACAGGGAATGTGGGCAGGGCTTGCCGGTGTCACTAAGATCACGGCTGCGCCCTTTATGTTCTGGCTGTTCATCAAAGAAGGCCTGAAGACAAATGCGGGGTTGTTGGCAGGGCTCGTTCTGGGAGCCGTTTTGATACCGAGCGTCGTTGTAGGCTTCGGCGTGAATCTCGATCACATTGCTCATTGGCTGAACAACATCGTCCTGAGCGATTCTCTAACGGCTTCGCATGTTCCCGGTTCTATAAACACATCGGTCACCGCTGTCTTGAACAGATTGTTCGGCGATGAGCCTGCGATGCAGTTGAACGGCACGCCGATATATTTCACGCTGGTCAGCCTGTCGCCTGCTGCATTGTCTCTTCTATCCAAAGCCTCCCAGTTGCTCGTACTGGCCGCCCTTGGTTATTACGCATTCAGATTTCGAAATAGTGACGGCCTCTATTCCCGATGGGGCGGAGCCGCTTTCGCGTTCACAATGATCCCGCTATTCGCACCGACCGCGCAGAAACACTATTTCGTCGTTCTGCTGCCGGCATACGTTTTTGCCGTTTATATTTGGTACTTCATCGGCGATCGGGACAAGTGGTTTCGCGGGTTAGTTGTCGCATCAGCGGCGATCGCGGGGCTTGGTTTGCAGGAGCTTTTAGGCGAAACCGTCTCGGATGCGATGTTCGCGGCGGGAGCTTTGCCGCTCGGGACGATGCTTTTGGCCGCCGCTATATTTCGAGCTGCTCAAAATGGAATACTCGCAAATGAGCCGATTACAGATACAGTATCTTGACCGGCTCGCCTTTTTTAGCGATCGTTCCGCGGGGAACCGACATTAACACCTGGGCGCGGCTGAGGCTGATCAGATCGGACGAGCCCGAGCCTTTGACGGCGTCGACGATCAGACGGCCCTGTTTATCGGAGGCGAGCGTCGCAGGCAGATACGCGTCGCGGTCGCGTGTGCCGCGGACGTCCCGTTTCGCAATGGCGTAACCCGATGAACAATCTTTGTCGGAGGCTCCCTGCATTGCCAAGATCACACGCCGCACAAATAGGTGAAAGGTGACCGCGGCGGAGACAGGATTGCCCGGAAGCCCGAAAACAAGCGTCTTCCCGAGCCGTGCAAACACCATCGGCTTGCCGGGCTTTAGACGCAACTTTTCCAGAAAAACCTCGGCGCCGAGGCCGTCGAGAGCGGTCTTTGTATGGTCATATTTACCGACGGAAACTCCGCCGGTCATGATCAGTATGTCGGATTGTTTTGCGGCAATTGAGACCTGTTTCTTTAAGAGCGAAATATCATCGACGGTGCTGTGCAGGCTCTCCGGGATCGCACCGAACCGCCGGCATAATGCGGCGAGCATCGGCGAATTTGAATTGCGTATCTGGTCGCGGCCGGGCCTTTTCGTGATATCGACGATCTCGCTGCCGGTCGCAAGGATCGCGACACGCGGGCGGCGGCCTGTTTTGAGCTTTGCGTAGCCGAAAGACGCCAACGCGGCGATCATATTTTCCGTGACACGCTCGCCGGCATTGAAAACCAAAGTGCCTTTTCGGATCTCTGCGCCGCAGCGTACGACCGAAAGGCCCTTTTCTGCAGATCGAAGTATCTCAACAGAGCCGTTTTTCTCAATTGCCTCCTCCAGCCGCTGTACGGCGTCGGCTCCTTTCGGGACCGGTGCTCCGGTCATTATTCTGACCGCGTCGCCTTTTTTCAGCGTGCCTCGCCAGCCGCGGCCTGCGGCGGATTCTCCGACGAGTTTCAAAATTACAGGGGCGTTCGCCGTGTCGACCGCCCTGACCGCGTAGCCGTCCATCTGCGAACGGTCGAACGGCGGCAGATCGTGATCGGCAACAATGCCTTCAGCCAAAACGCGTCCGACCGCTTCGGCGATCTCAACACGCTCGCTGCCAAGCGGCTCGACCTCGCGATCGACGATCTTTTTGGCTTGTGCGACGGTGAACATAGCGAACCCTATTGTATCAATACCGCAACTAACTTAATTGCTGATCGCTCCACGGTAGTTTAGTAACGTCTGAGTCGTTAGTTAGAAGTAGGCCTTTAACCGAACATTTGGACCTATCGCGAACCTAAGCATTTCGGCATACTTGGCTTCTAGATCTTTGAATTTCTTAACTTTCTCTACTTGGCCCAACCGAGTGGATACGGCGGCAGCTTTCTGACTGAAATGGAGAGCGTAGTAAATAGTTTCGGTATTTTCGGGTTCGTCGTCTATTATCTTTTGTGTGTCAGACAGCGACCGATCTAATGAGCTAAGAGCGTCAGAGGACTTGCCTAGCTTTATCAAAATATCTTGTTCAATATTTGCTACATACAGCCCATAAATTCGCGATTCGCTGTCTCTTGTGTCCTTTAACATTTTCTCCAAGTAGCTTTTCGCTTCTCGAAGGTGCTTTTCCGCCTTATCCAGATCGCCGAGTGAAACGTAGGTTTTCGCAATATTCGAAGTCGAAATAAACCGTCGGAGGTTGATCGTGGGGGTGCCCGACCTTTCGTCAAGCGACCCTTCGAAAAGCTCCGATGCTTTTTCATAGTGTTCAAGAGCTCTTAGAAGCAGGGCTCTGGCTCCTGCAATATCCCCGACATCCAAAAGATCATAGGCTGAGAATCTCGCGGCATTTCCCCGTCTGCCCTCGTATCGCCCTAATTGTCGGATAGCGTCTCGTTCATGCGAGAACTCTTTCTCCAGTCGGGAATAGGCGGGTGCAATGGCGTCCAAAGCGGCGTAGCGATCAGCAGGAATTTCATAGTAGTCGGTTCGAACTAGCAAAAGTCTCAACGTATGCTCTAGGAGACCCAGCTCGCCGATATCGTACACATTTGGCAGAATTCCTATTCCCGTATCCAGCGATCGCTCTGCATCATCCAACCTGCCGATACGACGCTGAGCATCAGAAAGTGAATAATAAGAGGCAGAAAGTTCAACTCTAGCTGACAGGTCGTCGGGGTTAATGTTAATGGCCCTGTTAAGCGTATCCACCGACAATCCGTGGCTGCGTATTGCGTCCGAAAGCTTTCCTAGATTACTTTGATATGCCAAGCCTTGCACATCACCGATCTTGCGGTATGCGATGCCGAGTTCTTTGAGGAGTTCGGGGTCAGTGATCTCGCCTTGTGAAATGGCGTCTAGGTAGGCGACGGCGTCGGTGACGAGGCGTTCGCGGAGAGCGGTCGAGCCTTCGAGCTTTGAGATCTCGTCGTGGTAATCGAAGATCAGCGAATTCGCGACTTTGCGGACCTGCTGGAAACGCTGTTCGGCGATGAGCTGATTCTGCCGGGCGACCGACCATTGGTAAAGGGCCATGCCGAGGCCGGCGAGAATAAGCAACACCGCCATCGACGCGGCCGCGACGGGCAAGCGATTGCGGCCGACGAATTTCTTTAAGCGATACGATCTCGACTGCGGATGGACCGAGACGGGACGGCCCGCGAGGAACGCCTCAATGTCGGCAAGCAGCTGATCTGCCGAAGCGTAACGCGACTCGGGCTCTTTGCCGAGGCATTTGAGGACGATGTTGTCCAGGTCGCCGCGAAGCTCGCCAGCCAGGCGGCCGCGATCAATTTGTTTTTCCTCGTTCTTTTCACGCTCGGCTAGTGTGACCGCGGCGGACGGCGCCGATGGTTCGGTTTCGATCACGGCACGGTAAACATCGAGGCCTTTCGCACGGTAAACGGCGGCCGGCGGCAGCTCTGTGAGCATTTCGAAAAGCAAAATGCCGAGGCTGTAAATGTCGGTCGCGGTCGAAACGGGCGTGCGTGCGATCTGTTCCGGAGCCGCGTATTCGGGCGTCAGCGGCGCCGATGTCTGTGTCCCGCCCTCGATGTCGAGTGCTTTTGCGATGCCGAAATCGAGCAGTTTTACAGTGCCTTCGTCAGTGACGAGGATGTTCGAAGGTTTCAGGTCGCGATGAACCACCAGCCGGCGATGTGCGTAAGAGACGGCGTCCAGGACCTGCACAAAAAGCTGCAGCCGTTCGCGTGTAGTCAACGCCTTTTCGCGGCAATACCGCGTGATGGGCGTGCCTTCGACGTATTCCATCACGTAGTAGGGAATGTGGTTCGCCGTGATGCCGCCGTCAAAAAGCCGGACGATGTTCGGGTGCTCGAGTTTGGCAAGGATCTGTTTTTCGTTGCGGAAACGGCGTGCTAATTCCTCGGAAAAGATGTTGTGGCCGGTCAGCTTGATGGCGACGCGTTTGTCGAAATCGCCGTCCTCGCGTTCCGCTTCGAAAACGGCACCCATGCCGCCGCGGCCGAGCTCACGCGTGATGCGGTAATGGCCGATGGCCTCGCCGATCATCGACGGAGCGTCGCTCGTCTTTACGGGTTCGTCGAGAAAACTGTTTACTGAAGTGTCGATCGAGAGCAGCGACCGAAGTTCGTCGATTATGGTCGGCTGTTCGGCACTGATGCGGGCTAGAGCGGCATTGCGCTCAACGTCGGGCAGGTCGATCACCTCGTTAAAGACCGCCTTCAGCCGCTGCCAATTCTCATGTTCGCGGTCATCCATCGTCTTCTGCGCCGGCGTTCAATTTTCTGTAAAGCCATCGTTTTGCCAGGCTCCAATCACGCATGACGGTGCTTCTCGAAACGCCTAGGACGTCCGCGATGTCGTCCATGTCGATCCCTGCGAAATATCGCATTTCCACGACGATGACCGCACGCCGGTCCAGCTGGGCGAGTTTGTCGAGAGCGGTGTCGAGCGCGATGTAATCGACACGCTTTTTCTCGAATTCGACGGTCGAATATAGCGCTGCTTCCTCGAGCGGTATATGCACGACGCCTTCGCCGCGTTTCACGCGTTTCTTGTTGCGGGCGTGGTTGACCAATATCCGCCGCATCATCGTCGTCGCCACGCTCAAAAAACGCACGCGATCATCAAAATCCAGCGAATGCTGCGACTGCAGCCGCAGATACGTCTCGTGCACCAGGTCCGTCGGCGACAGCGTGTGGTTCGCCCGCTCCGACCGCAGATAATACGCCGCCAACCGCCGCAGATCGGCATACGCCTGCGGAATGGCTTCGTCTAAATTGTGCTCACGGTCGGGCATAAATCAATTGCCTTGAATGAAAAGCTATTGCCGACTCGGGTTCGTGCTTTTCAGAAATATTGTCCGAAAGCGGTTTCCCGGGGGGCGATCGGACATTTGGCACCTGCTCTTGTGAATCGATGAGATAATAAGAGTAATAAGAATTTTTTGCAATTAGACCGGAGAGGCATCGCCCCGACTTCTGTGATAAAATTTGGTTTTTGACAACTACCTAACAGGGGAAATTATTGTGATCGATCTTGAATTAACAGAAGAACAAATTGCGTTGCGGAATACGGTCCGCGAGTTTTGTGCGGGCGAGGTCGCTCCGTACATCAAGGAATGGGACGAGAAGGCACATTTTGAGCCTGGGGTCTTTGAAAAGATGGCTGAGCTGGGGCTGCTGGGCGTCTGCATACCGGAACAATACGGCGGTGCGGGGTTCGATTACATCTCGCTCGGGCTGGTGTGCGAGGAACTTGAGGCGTGCGACACGTTCCTGCGTGTGGCGATGTCTGTACACGTCGGGCTGAACAGCATGAGCCTGCTGACGTGGGGAACTGAGGAGCAAAAACAAAAGTACCTCGTCCCGCAGGCGAAAGGCGAAAAGCTCGCGACATTCGGGCTTACCGAGCCGAACGCGGGAAGCGACGTAGTTGGCATGAAATCGTACGCAAAGCGCGACGGTGACGACTGGATCCTGAACGGTGAAAAGATGTGGATATCGCTGGCTGACGTGGCGGATCATTTCCTCTTTTTCTGCTGGACCGATCTTGAGAAGATGAAGGTCCGCGATCACAGCGGTATTTCGTGCTTTATCATCGAGCGGACGATGCCCGGATTTTCAAGCGGCACCATTCACGGCAAACTCGGCATCAAGGCAGGCAACACGGGCTATTTCTCGCTGCAGGACGTCCGCGTGCCCGCGGCGAATATGCTCGGCAACGAGGGCGAAGGCTTTAAGATCGCGATGTTTTCGCTGGAAAACGGCCGCTACACGGTCGCCGCCGGTGCAACCGGCGTCATCATGGCGTCACGCGATGCATCGGTCGCCTACGCAAACACCCGCGAAGTGCAGGGCCAGACGATCGCCAATTTCCAACTCGTAAAACAGAAGATCGCTGAGATGGAAGCCGATTATCAGATGGCTCATCTGCTGTGGATAAAGGCAGGCTGGCTGAAGAATCAGGGATTGCCGTCGGCAAAGGCAGCATCATTGGCGAAATGGCAGGCGACGGTCCGCAGCGAGAAAGCCGCCTCGATGGCGATCGAGGTGCACGGAGCCAACGGTTACACCAACGACTATCCCGTCGAACGCTATTTGCGCAACTGCAAGGCCGCTGTCATTTACGAAGGCACACGCGACATTCACACACTAATGCAGGCCGACTGGGCGCTTGGGCTGAAAAAGGAAAAGGCGGCACGAGTTACGCTGCCCAAATACAACGCCGCGTCAGTGTAAACAGCCGCCGCTAATATCCCATATCCCGCAATGCCGCCACAGCTTTATGAGTTATGGCGGCGTTGCTGCTTTTAGCGGTTAGCTTTCCGCGACAAGTCCCCGGATCCTCAAGGCTCCGGAAAGAATTTGCACCTAAAAAGCGGCCTGCTTAAAACTCTAAATCCAAAAATATGTACCAAAGTCACGTGACATTGGCCTCTTTTCTCGTGACTTTGGCTTGTTTTCTCGTGACTTTGGCCTGTTTTCTCGTGACATTGGTCTCTTTTCTCGTGACAATGGCTTGTTTTCTCGTGACAATGGCCTGTTTTCTCGTGATAATAGCCTGTTTTCTCGTGACATTGGCCTCAGTTCTTGTGAATTTCTCTTGTTGACCGGCAAAGGTTCTCAATAAATGGCACTACTCCGATGCCGATAACCTGCACTATTACAACATTTACCGGCTTGCAACAGATCTTTGCAAACACTTCGGTTCCCAACACTGCTCCGCCGCCGCGCACGTTATCCATTTTTTCG
>JAHBSJ010000004.1 GCA_019639155.1 Acidobacteriota bacterium
CTATCGGCTACTCAGCGAGATTGAGGTAACGGGCAATCCCACGAAGGCCTTTGAATACTCCGAACTACTCAAAGCAAATCTGCTAAGAGACAGGATCGAAGGATCGGTGTTGAAGCCCCGTCCTGATCTGTCCGAGGCAGTCCGAAACGAACTGCTCACGACGTCTCGCAACTACATCGATGGAAAAGCAAGTGAGAAGGATCTAGCCAAGCTGGAAAACAGCATCGTGGACGATAAGCTAACTCGGAACACGCACACTCCGAACTTTTCTGTACAGGACTTAAAACTTCCAGAAGACGTGGCGGTCGTTTCCTACGAATTCACCCCATCAGGTGAACTCCTTGCATTCGTTCTTGAACCAGCAAAGCCTATACGTGCAGTTAAACTTACGGTCAATGAGATACATGCCTCCAAACTCGCCTCCGAGACACAAACTAAGATAGGGGATCGTATTTTCTTTAAGGTCGATGGGAAAAAACTCTACGACCTGTTGCTGAAACCATTAAACCTGAAATCAAATCACCTAGTGATCGTCCCAGACAAACTTTTGTGGAGACTACCCTTCCATGCCCTGAGCCCAGACGGGGATAAATATTTAATCGAAACGAATACGGTTTCCTATTCGCCATCGGTCTATTTGCTAAAGCAACAGCTTTCATCCGAGCCGCCCCGCAGAAAAACTATTCAGATCTTTGCGAATGACACTTTCAACCGTCAGAAACTAGCCTATGTAAACAGCGAGGCGATGGGTATTGGAAAGTTATTCGGAATTTCACCTCGGCTGAATGCCGCCAAATCGGATTTCCTCAAATCTTCGGCGGACGCTGACATCCTTCATTTCTCCATGCATGCTCAACTCGATAGCGAAAATCCTCTATCTTCATTTCTTGCCTTTCAGCAGAATGCCGCAGACTCTGGCAGGTTAAGTGTCAATGATCTTCTTTCCATCCGCCTCAAACCAAAAAACTTAGCCTTTCTCGCATCATGTGACACAAGCAAGGTCCATAACGGCGAAGGCCTGATCAGCATTCCGTGGGCTTTGCTAGGCTCGGGAAGTTCATCAGTAATCTCGTCCCAGTGGGAAGCTAGTGATAGAGCGACACAAGATCTCACGGTTGCCTTTTATCGAGAAATTCAAAATGGACAGTCCGCAGGCTCTTCACTTCAGAGAGCTGCCATATCGTTAATAAAGAATAAGTCAGCGGGCTTTCACGAACCCTTCTATTGGGCATCGTTTACACTTCTGGGTGACTTCCGGTAATCGCTGGACGTGGCGGTTCCGGCCGTCTGTACGACACGGAGCAAGTGAGGTCCGCGCTCAGCAAGAATCGAAAAACCATCGAAGCCCAACTGTCGCGAATTTTTCAACCTCTGGTCTGAATGATGAAGTGAAAGATAAATTTCCCCCGACAAGATCACTCACAACTCCGCCAAGCCGGGGCAGATTTCCTAGCTCTGAGTATTCTTCACACACAAGTTCGGCGAGCGGGAGTAGTTGACTGTGCCATTCCCCGAGATCCAAGCGATACTTAGCAAGCGCGTGAATCTGGTCCATCACAAGAGCGATAAAGTTTGCCGACCGGGCGTCAATTATTGACTGCGCTCGATCACCGACACGCCCGTCGTTTTGGGCTTCAGCTAACCAGAGCAATCTGGGATCTTTCGGATATTAGGGCATTCCAGTTTCTCCTCAGCTTCTTTAAGCCCTTTTTGAAAGCATTAGCGAACTCCGGGCCCACTTCAGCCAATGCCTGTTCGGTAACCTGACTCATATCCTCGTGAAATTTCTTTGCTGCCTCAGCCTTTACGTGGTCAATAAGAGGCCCGTGACCGTGTCTACGCAAAGAGATGTCGGCCATAACGAACAAGGTTGCGGCCTGAAGGATCTGCGGTAACACGTCTGACAACGTAGGGAGTCGCTCGACCTTTGCGTGTTTCATCAGCGTCACGATCATATCGCCCAAGGGCTCGACCGCGGTGCGAACCACGCACAGGTCGCCTTGAACGTTCCGAAAGTCTTCGTCCGATGCCTCGGCAACGACTCGCTGGAGCGCGTCGACAGACAAATACTTCTGAAAGAACCCCGGTTGTGAAAACAGAATATCCAGGCCGTCCGGACGGATTGGCTCAACAACACTTTCGGGATTCTCATCGAAGCCCCGTGTTAGCACGGGCACGATTTCGTTGTTTACGCGATCCTTCCATACTGCGAGCTGTTTGTTGCCGTCCTCGAACCCAAGATCCTCAAGATCATAGTCCGGATTGAAAAAGATATTCATCGTCGCCTCGACAACTTCCTGCGGGACTCCAAGAAGGTCGACGAACTTTTCCTTTTTTATCCAATCGTGACTTATATCGCCGATGTAGTCCTCGATAATGCCGTCCTTTCGCTCATAAGGCTCGACGCGTTCGAGTTTTCCGACAGCCTCCACCTCGAACATTGTTGCTACGCCTTCCAGTGGTTCAAGAAGTGCGGTTCGGACAAGCTCGTGGTGCACGTCATGGCCAAGCATCCAAAGAGGCAGATAAACGCTCTCGGAATATCCGTAAATTTCAAGCAGCCGATATACCCAGACGGCGCGTTCAACGATCGCCCGCCCATCGGTCCATGCACTTTCGCTCCTCCCCTTGCTCTTGCCGAGTCCGACTCCGCGCCGATCGAAATGCGGCAGCAGTCCCTTACTTTTCCAGTCGTTTATCCGGCGTTCCTTGATGTCCCGGTAACCGAGTCGGTGCAGCTTGCTAATTAGCGCCTTTTGAGTTAATTCAACTTTTTTTCTCACGATCTATCCTCCTCAAATGGATTTGTTACCAAACTATCGCGAGCATAACATTCGACTATTTTTGGAAGACCCATCATCAGTGTCAGTTGTAAGACGCATGTCGTACAGCCAAACTACGCTGACCGAGCGCCGGCCATCGACGTTAATACATTGACGGCGATAATACAGAATTATACACTTAGTATGTATGAAGAACCAGTTGATTACTCTAAGAGAAGTTGAAGCGTTCAAATACATCAGGAACTCGGTCGTTCACGGCCCGGGCTCGCCGTCGATAAGGGACATCCAAAATGCCCTTGCGTATAGATCGCCGCGCTCGGCCGCGCTGATTGTGGAAGCTCTGATTGAGAAGGGGTGGATCGAACGTCGAGCCGAAGGCAGTTTACGCATACTTAAGGACCTGGAAGAAGAGTCTAACCACGCCCGCACGGTAGACGTGCCTTTGGTCGGAACTGCGGCGTGCGGAACACCATTACTCGCCGAGGAGAACATCGAGGCGATGATCCCGGTTTCTATCAATCTTGCGCGGCCTGGTTACCGATATTTCTTTCTTCGAGCAAAAGGCAATTCGATGGACCTGGCCGACATTAACGATGGCGATCTCGTTTTGATCCGGCAGCAACAGACCGCTGAGAACGGCGATATCGTGGTTGCGCTGATCGATAACGAAGCAACAATAAAGGAGTTCAAACGGACATCGACGACGGTGTTGCTCACCCCAAGGTCATCCGCAAAGGAACACCTTCCTATCGTTCTGACGAGCGATTTTCAGGTACAAGGTTTGGTCATCACATCGATACCTCTGGACAAAGGCGTTCAGACGAGTTGAGGCAATGATCGAACAAGCATTCTTAGGAGAATTCTGAACATGTCAAAGCAAAGGGAAATGGTAACTAACGTGCCTGACCGCGGCTACATATTCTGGCCGGTGGGTTCAGGTGACAGCACGACGATCGTCGTCGATGCGGATACCTTCGTGCAGGTCGACCTCCGTCATTTGGCCTGTGTGGACGAAGATGATGACGACCCGAGAATGGCCGTGATCGATAAGCTCGAAGAGATCCTTCCTAAGGTCGACGGCAAGCCGTACCTTTCGGTCTTCGTTCTAACGCATCCCGACGAAGATCATTGCCGCGGCTTCGCGGACCTGCTCGGTCGTGTGACCATTGGCGATCTCTGGCATGCTCCTCGCGTTTTTCGAGAGTTTCCGAGAGATCTGTGCGAGGATGCGAAAGCTTTTCGCAAAGAAGCCAAACGGCGCGTGGCAAAGATCATCGCGAACGGCGGTACTGCGACGGACGGCGACCGCGTCCGCGTGATCGGTTACGACGATCTCCTACAGGAGGAGGACTACAAGGGGTTTCCGTCTGATCTGCTCAGCATTCCGGGTTCATCCGTCTCCGAACTAAGTGGCGTCGAGTGCAGTGACCGATTCAAAGCGTTCATCCATGGCCCGTTCAAGGACGATTGCGAGGGCGAGCGCAACGACACGAGCGTCGCTTTACAGATCTCGTTGTATGACGGCGAGGCGACGGCAAAGGCTCTCCTTTTCGGGGACCTGTGCTACGCCCCGATTAAGAGAATTTTCGATTTCAGCGATGCGGCCGATCTCGAGTGGAACATCCTTCTGGCTGCCCATCATTGCTCGAAATCCGTAATGTACGCCAAAGGTGAGGGTGAGGCTGAGGAGTCGCTAAAGCAGGATATTCTCGACGCATTCGAAGCGGCGGCTCAAAGTCCGGGATATATCGTCGCGAGCTCGGCGCCCATTCCGGCTACAAATGACCTGGGCGACAACCCGCCGCATGCAAAGGCGAAACACCGCTATGAGGAGATCGTCCCCGACAAGTTCCTCTGTACGCAGGAACATCCCAACACCGAGACGCCCGAACCGATCATCTTTTCATTAACCGAAAACGGGCTGGCGTATCAGGAGCCTGGGCAGGCTCAGGAGGACCAATCGAACGCGCTCGCCGCCGCTGTAAGCGCCGCCCGCGGTACCGGCACGCCACCTGCGGATCGGGTTGGATTCGGGAGACATGACTGACGGTCAAGAACTGGCAATTGAGCAGCTCGAAGAGATCCAGGCAGCCTCGGGCGGGCGGCTTGAGATCGTCCAAGTCGTAGATCCTCAAGACGGCGTGGAGAACATGCGCGTCGTCATAACCGTCTTCTGCGGGGGTTACGAGAAGGCGGATAGTGGCTTGCCGCTCAAGGCTCGTGAACGGTTCCTTCTTAACGTGCCGGCGGGTTTCCCATTTGAGTTGCCGGACATCAATACGCCACATGACCGATTTGCCGGTTTCCCGCACGTTCAATGGAAAACCAAGTTCTGCCTTTACCAGTCGCCTGCTACCGAGTGGGATTGCAGCGATGGCATGTTCGGTTTTATCAAACGCCTTGACCTGTGGCTCCGCAGAGGAGCACTCGGGCAATGGGAAACAGAGGGGGAACCGCTGCACCCACCGTTCGCTCTTTCAGGTGTCAAGATCATCGTCATCCCGAAAGCGAACACGCCTTCGTTCGCGACCATCAACTGGTACGGATATGCGCACGTTAAGAGCGTAACGGGATCTCGGGTCGATGTTCTCGGGTGGTCGCAGGACGCTGACGAAATATCCGACAAGGTCGGGGTTGGAGTGCTTCTATCCGAACCGATGCCTTTTGAGTTCCCGCTTAAGATCTCCGATCTGCTGTCCGAACTTAACGCTCGCGGCGTTGACCAGTATCGCCTACTGCTTCATGTGTTGATCGCCGCCTTTTCGAACGGTGCGGATGAGCCACTCTACTTTTTTGTTGGAACACCGAGTCGAGGCGTGAGCGGAACATCAGAGCGGCTCCAGCATTTGACGTGCTGGTATATAGATCCTGAGAAAGTCGCGGAACTCGTCGCACAATATCGGGACAAATACTCTGGAAAGCTTGATGAGCTGTGCGACGAGGCGGTCGCGTTTATTCTCACATGGGCGGCCGAGGCAGCGTTACGATGGTGCATCGTAAAAGAGGATCGCCCGGAGATCGTCACGCGCCGGGACCACGAGGCACCCGTTAGTTGGTTCGGGGGAAAAACAGTGTCACTCTGGGGCTGCGGGGCGTTGGGTGGACATGTCGCAGAATTTCTGGTTCGGGCTGGTGTTCAAAAACTCTTCCTTCACGATAGTGGTCTAGTCACCCCTGGGATCCTTGTTCGACAACCGTATGAGGATCTCGACATCGGCCAAGCCAAAGCTAATGTGTTGCGTCAACGTCTGGAACGCATTCGCCCCGAGGTGGAACTGGAAATAAGCACGGGGAATATTCTTTATGGACCGCTCGATGTGGACGATTATTCGCAAGGTGCGGATCTCATCATCGATACGACTGCTTCAGAACCGGTACTCTCAAAGCTTGAGTTAACAAGACGGCAGTCTCGACACATCCAGGTCCCGATCGTTTCAATGTCGATCGGGTCTCGTGCCGACAAGGGACTGGTCACCGTTTCCGCCAGTGACTATTCCGGCGGTCCGGCAGATATTACCAGACGAGCGAAACTTGACGCATGCAATCGTGAGGGTCTCGTTGATTATGTCGACGAGTTCTGGCCGGCGATCGATGGTCCTCGCAGGAAAATATTTCAACCGGAGCCTGGGTGCTCAGAAAGCACCTTTGTCGGCTCCGCGGCTGATGTCACGGCGCTTGCCGCAACAATGCTAAATCGTGCGGCGCAGAACCTGGCCAGGGCGGAAGGCTCAGCGACTGCTGAACTTATATCCCTGCCTCAGATCGCAACGGCTACTGGACAATTGAACACCGCTCACTTTGAATGGCCGTCAGATCTGGTCTATCGGGATCCGCATTCTCAGTACGAGATCAGGGTCGGCTTGCCTGCTTGGAGAGAAATGTTCGCGTGGATCAAAAAGAGTCGGCGTCGTGTCGGGCCAAACCCCGAAACAGGTGGACTCCTCTTCGGCGAACGAGATGATGCCGCCAAAATCATCTGGGTCACGGAGATCCTCGGACCACCACCGGACAGCCACGCAGCAGCATCTCATTTCGTTTGCGGTGTGGAAGGCACGAGAGAGGCGAATGACGAGAAGACCCGTCGATCGAGAGGTTCCGTGCAGTACGTTGGGATGTGGCATACGCACCCGAGAGGTTCGCCGAAGTTCAGCGGTACGGATCTGGAAGGCATGAACCAGCTGATGAATGACAGCTCGTTATCCACTCCGAAACCGCTCTTGCTGATCATAGGGACACCGGAGGCGACACCGAACGTAGCAACGTACGTCTTTAAACGATCGGATTTTGCAGAGATCCAAAAAAGTGGCCGTCAGTCACGTCTGGTTGAGAACATGCCGACTCAGACCGCAGAGTCGATGAATCGGATCGGGTTGGCTCTATCGGGTGGCGGTTCAAGGGCCATCGCGTTTCACTTGGGCTGCCTTCGTGCCTTGTACGATCGCGAGTTGCTGCCGCAACTGGAGGTGATTTCGTCGGTATCGGGCGGCTCGGTCATCTCGGCAATGTACGCATACTCAAGTGATGACTTTGAGAGCTTTGACAAGCGAGTTCGCGATCTCTTGAGGCGCGGGTTGACCCGCAGCATCCTTCGAAGCTTGTTATTTTCACCCGTAGCTTTCGCAACGGCCGGAACAAATCTGATCGCCGGCTCCTCTGCTCTCGGGGCTGGCGTTTTGCGCACGGCGGCAAAAGGGTTCCAGTTCGTCGGTGTTGATGGCGATACAGTCACCGACATTCAGAAAAAGCTTCACGCACCCCTAAAGCGATGGTCGAGCATTACGTCCGCTTTTGAAAAGGCTCTAAAGAACCGCCTGTTCGGAAAAGCCGTGATCACGGACAAGAGACGCGGTGATCTCGATGTTGTGATCAATGCGTGCGAACTTCGGACAGGTTCCGCGTTTCGCTTCGGCAGCCGCAGATCGGGCTGCTGGCGCTACGGTATTCTCAGTGAGAACAATATTCCGGTATCCCTTGCTGTCGCCGCATCGGCGGCTTATCCGATTCTGCTGCCCGCGATCGATCGGACCTTTGAATTTCTAAAGAAGGACGGCACATCGGCGAAGCATCGCGTGATTCTCACCGATGGTGGGATCTTCGAAAACTTGGGCGTAACGTGCCTTGAGCCTAACCGGTCGTCAAAAATCTCATCTCAAACATTCGATCTCGATTACGTGATCTCGTGCGATGCCGGCCAGGGGATCTACGATGACGATGTATATCCCTTTTACTGGACCGGTCGAATGATCCGATCTTTCGAGTCGGTCTATCGGAAAACGACCGACTCAATGCGCTCACGCATGTACGACCATGTAAATTCGGGACGGCTAAAAGGATTTGTGCTCTCGTATCTGGGCCAAAACGAGGCCGCACTCCCTTACTGCCCCCCGGACCTGATTCGCCGCAGCGAGGTGTATCGATATCCTACGGACTTTTCACCGATGTCGGATCGCGACATCGAATTGCTGTCAACGCGAGGGGAACAATTAACGAGAATGCTCATCGGTAGATACTGCCCTGAGCTATAACGACAGGGGGACTCCCAACACTATGATCACTCAAACTTTGATTGACGCTACCGACCTAAATGCTTGGTCGAATCGAAACGATTCCTCGGCGTTTTTGCCGCAGCTCCTAAGAACGCTGATCCTTGGAACCGTCAGCGACGTTATTTCGATCAGTTTTCGCGCCGGGGAGGGCGTCGCGATCGGTGGATGGGATGGCCGTCTCGAAGTCGCGGATGGTGATGCTTTTGTCCCGGCTGGACGATCCGTATGGGAGCTTGGAACAGGACGGGAAGTTAAAGCTAAAGCCGACGACGACTACGAAAAACGAAAACTGGACCTGCTAGGCTGTATCCCTTCGGAAACGACTTATGTATTTGTTACAACGCGTCGATGGGGAGGCAAAGATGATTGGATAAAGCTTCGCAAGGCCGAGAGCTTTTGGAAAGACGTTCGGGCCTATGACGCGGACGACCTGGCGACTTGGCTGGAAACCTCGCCGCACATTCATATTTGGCTTTCAATAGTTTTAGGGAAGCACCCGGAGGCTGCCATTGACATCGCCCACTACTGGAGCGATTGGAGTCAAGCTACCGACCCGCCTCTAACCCCGGAACTGATCGTTGCCGGAAGAGGTGACATTGTCGATCGAATTCACAACTTTCTGCGGAAGCCACCGTCAGCTATGGCACTGCAGTCAGAGTCAAGGGACGAGGTGCTCGCTTTTTTCGCGGCTGCACTTCACCTTTTGCCGGAAGATGAACGAGAGAGCTACCTTCGGCGTTGTATCGCTGTCGAAAACCTCTCCGCATGGCGTCATCTGACCGCATCGGCCACTCCTTTGCTTCTCGCGCTCAAGTCCGATGAAAAAGGGAGCGTGAGCAGTGCCCTCGAAAACGGACATCATGTATTGATCCCCCTTGGCAAAGCCGACGCTGCACACGCTCAAACCGTTCCGATTCCAAGACCGCGTCGCGTGGACATGGAGGCGGAATTGGCGAAGGCCGGTGTCACCCGGGACGAGGCGGCCGAACTCGCAACTTTAGGAAGGAGGAGTTTTTTGGCGCTGCGGCGAAAGCTATCAATAATTCCGGACATTGCGTGCCCAATGTGGGCTACACCAAATGAAGCGAGATCCATCCTGCCGATCTTGCTCGCCGGAAAGTGGTTCGACTCGAACTCGCATGACCGTGAGATGCTCGCAAAGCTAGCCGGCACATCTTACGAAGAACTTAACCAGGTCCTTTCAAGATGGGCGAACGAACCAGATGCTCCGATCAGGCGCGTCGGTGATACCTGGTTCTTAGTCTCAAAAGAGGATGCATGGTCATTAATGTCTAAGTTCCTCACCCGGGACGATCTCGACAACTTTGACAGAGTTTTTTCCGAGGTCTTCCATACGACAAATCCGGCGGTTGACCTTGATGCGGATACTCGCTGGCAGGCCAGTATTCTCGGCAAGGTCATGCCTTATTCAAATTACTTGCGCGAAGGTATGGCGGAGACGCTTGCGATCATGGCGGCCCGAAGTGCAACGACTCAGTGGCTCGGTCCGCATACCGGCCAAGAAAGGGCTGACGGAACCCTTTGGAAGTTGTTCGATGCGGCGAACAAGGATTGGAAGCTTTGGCCGTCCTTTTCCTACCAGCTCCCGCTGATGGCTGAGGCCAGTCCTGAGAGATTTCTCGAAGCGATCGATGCAGGCCTACGAGGCGACGATCCTCCGGTGATGCATCTATTTTCTGAGGGAAAGGATGG
Source organism: Acidobacteriota bacterium (assembly GCA_019639155.1). Taxonomy (GTDB): domain Bacteria; phylum Acidobacteriota; class Blastocatellia; order Pyrinomonadales; family Pyrinomonadaceae; genus OLB17. The sequence continues at coordinate 10,043 of JAHBSJ010000004.1, forward strand.
ATTTCTCGGCGGAAGCTCATATCATGCAAGCCTGCTCTGGGCACTTGAAATGCTGGCGTGGCACCCGAACTATCTGAGCCAATCTGCATTGCTGCTCGCGAAACTCTCCAGGCTTGATCCAGGCGGCAACCTCGGTAATCGCCCGCCTGCAACTTTGAGAGGTATCTTTTTAGGTTGGTATCCCCAAACGACCGCCTCACTGGACAAGCGATTGCAGGCGATCGATGTTCTTCGCCGTCACGAACCTGACGCTGCTTGGAACCTAATGGTTTCTCTGTTGCCGCAAATGCATAGTGTTGGTCATCCTTCGTCAAAGCCAAGGTGGAGGGAGTGGAATATTCCATCGGAGCCGGCTGCCAGCTACGCGGAAATTTGGAAATTAACGGAGGTCCTTGTGGACCGCATGCTTGCTGATGTAGGTGCGTCGGCGGAAAAATGGAGCTCTCTGTTGGGTTCGCTTGGCCAGCTACCAAAGCCTCAGCACGAGGCTATTGTGGAGACTCTCAAGAAGCTAAAGGTCGAAAGTTTCTCTTCCGACGCAAAGATACAGATCTGGACCACATTGAGGGAAGTGATCGCCAGGCACCGGGAATTTTCAGACGCGGACTGGGCAATGCCTAGAGAAACGACCGATGAGCTGGAGAAGATCTACGAAAAGTTCAGTCCTAGCGACGAGGTCTCCCTTTATTCATGGTTGTTCCAATACCGCGTTGAGCTGCTCAAGCCGCCCGCGGATTGGGAGAACTGGCAGGAGCGTGAGGAAATTGTCAAAGGCTATCGAATAGATGCCTTAACCAAGATCTATGGGGCTGGAGGTGTCGACGACCTATTGAGCTTTGCAGAAAGTCTCGATGAACCGCAACATGCAGGCTTCTTGGTCGGACAGCTCAACTTGCTTGGCACCGGTGACACCGACGCAATCCTGGATGGGTATTTGGACTCTGAAATCATTCCTAGAAACCGATTCGCGTTAGGGCTCGTGTTCGGTCTCTTTCAATCACAGGGGTGGGACTGGGCGACGAAGAAATTCGAGGATCGCGTATCGGACTGGAGCGTCAATCAGAGATCGAATTTTATAGCATCGCTGTCTTTCGAAGCCCGCGCTTGGGACCTGCTCGAATCGATCAATGACATTGAGACCGAGCGGGAATACTGGTCACGCATAATTCCCGGATACAACAAATCGGATGACTCTGAACGACCTGTACGCAAGCTCATTGAATACAAACGCCCACAGTTTGCCGTGGATTTCCTTGCACGTCGAACCTACGACAATGAAACGGTCGTGCCCCCGGCACTAGCGTTAGATGTTCTGGAGGCTTTGATAACCGTGACAGCCGAATCACAGATTTCCTGGAACGACATTGGACATGACGTGACCCGACTGATGAAGGCCGTTAGGTCTTCGGATGAACTGGACGAAAATCGCATCGCTCAACTCGAATTCCTGATCTTCCCGTTACTCGAAAACTATGGCGATGGACCCAAACTTCTGCATCAGCATCTAGCGCGTGATCCGGCCTTCTTTGCCGAGCTGATAAGAATGGTCTTTAGGTCTGAAAAAAATGACCCGGATGAGCCAAAATTATCAGAGGCACATGCGACCACAGCTTATAAGCTTTTATCCTCATTCCGTACTTGTCCCGGACAGAACGAGGACGGGACGCTTGATAGGGATGTTCTTCGAGGATGGGTCACACAGTCTCGCATTCTTAACGAAGAAGCCGGACGCGGCACAATAGCCGACCAACAGATCGGGCAAGTATTGGCCGAGTCTCCATTTGGTACAGACGGTGTGCATCCGCACGAGTATGTTAGGGAGCTAATAGATGAGCTGGCGAACGTCGAGATCGAGCGAGGCTACGAGGTGCGGGTGTTTAACAATCGCGGGGTAACTATGCGCAACCCGACTGATGGTGGGGGGCTTGAGAGGGCACTTGTTGAAAGATACAGCGGGGACGCTGAGAAGATCGGTGACGCCTTCCCGAGGACAGCGGCCATGTTGCGAAGACTCGCTGATAATTACGATCGACATGCACGACGAGAGGACGCGAGCGCGGAGCTGACGGAAGATTTCTGGCGCTAGATCATCGGGTAACCGTCGTTCCGCGAAAACGGGGCTTTCCTCTTTCGCGTTAGAAAGACTTGGGTTTGAATCTGCCCGCTCCCGCTAAGGTTCACAATATTGAAATTTTCGTGATTAAAGTCCAGAGGGTATAACGAAGGTTCGATATTCCTCGTCAATTTCGCTTTTTATAGGTCGAGTCATTGCCTCTCATTACCCTTCATCAAGTCGTTTTACGGCCTCTAGCATTAGATCCGCGTCGGTTTCGGCGTATATGTTCGTGATACTCATGTCAGAATGAGCGAAAAGATTCTGTACGATTAAAGGATTTGTGTTTCTTCGGATAAGTTCGCTGGCGAAATAGGTTCTTAGGTCGTGAAAATGATAGTTTTCTTCCCGAGTTCCGTCCGGCTTGTTGATTTTTGCGCGAATCAGGACTGGGTGCCATCGTTTTCGGAAATCGACAATTGGAAATGGCAACTGCTTATCGACAATCAAATCCTTAAGTACCGAAGTCGCGGTTGCGTTTATTGGTACGGATCTTGGAGGGCGGCCTTTCGAACCAATCACCCAAACTCGCTGATTCTCAAAGTCGATCACACTTTCGTCCAGTGCCAATAGTTGGCCACGACGCAGCGGTGTGTTAACGGCCAACTGGACAAGCCTATAAAGCAACTGGTCCGATTCGAGCTCCTTCCAGAGAGCTTCTTTTTGCTCGGCTGTGAGCAGTCTTTTTCGAGGTGGTGGTTCTGGAAGTGCTTTCACATACTGCATCGGATTGCGCTCAAGTAGATCCTCCTCGCAAGCGAGACTAAAGATCTTCGATAGAGTCGACATGATCCTGTTTATCGACGACGGCGAAATGGCGCTCTTCTTTTTCCGCTGGTTTTTCCCATATTGCAACTTCGATCTACAGTCACGGCAGTCTTGTGGGGTGATGGAATGCAGTGGTTGATCCTTGAGGTGCTTCAAAAGGAGTTTTATATAGAGATTTTTTGCCCCTTTATTTACATTATTCTGCTCAACATACTTTCGATACGTCGTCTCAACAAATTGACCGAAAGTAATGGTCGTATCCGTGATCCCAAACGCTCGGTCAAAAAGCTGCTTCACCAGTTGTCGTTCGGCGAGTTCAGCTTCTTCCTTGGTGCGGGCTGTCGGAATAACCTGATGAATGGTCTTATGTCCTTTGACCCGTCTGTAAACCCACCAACGAGCTGCCGCATACGCCGGATGCTTAGCGTTTATCCGCTTACCGTTATATTTCTTAAAAACTGACATACGCTTAGTAGTTCGCTAACCAGGCATCCACCTCAGTTCTGTTAAAAGTTGGCCGGCCCACCCCGTGAAATGGAAGGCCATTTTTCCTCATCCATCGATTGATCGTTGCTCCCGATTTCTTCAAATACTTCGCAACTTCGGACTTCGTCATGATCTGCGGCGGCTGAGATGAATGTATAGCTTTTTCGATGGCCCCCGCGACGGAGGTGTCGATCAAGCGAATCAGCTCTTCTTTTTCTATCGTGATAATTTCAACCATTTCCTGAACCTCCGACCACCAGTTGGCAAAAAATGTGCCTCACCGAAAAGCTATTAAAATAGGCGGTATCGAACCCAAAAGTCGCGAAAACGCGCCATTCGACGCAGTTTTGCACCACACAAAGGATGTTTATAAACCAGCCTGATCAAGAGTGATGATTTTTGAGAGTTTTGAGCGGAAAAAGGATGACAAAAAGAATACTGCAACCAACCTGCAACCAAGTCACAAAAATGGAGCCTCCAGCAATCGCTGAAAGCCCCATTTTTATTGGTCGGGACGGCGAGATTTGAACTCACGACCTCTCGCACCCCAAGCGAACGCGCTACCAGACTGCGCTACGTCCCGAAATACAGTTTTCAGGTTAAGTTGGCAACAGGCTTTTGTCAAACCTTAGGCTCATTGGGCATCGATCGAAAGCGGGTCCCGGTTCAACATTTCTTTGAGTTCATACAGATGGCTCGATATCGTCTGCAAGGCTTTGACCTGTTTCTCGTCCAAGCCGCCGGATGCTGACGAGGCAGAAGCAAATTCCGCAGGGAGCGAATCGAACAGCGTCGGTGCCTCGCTATCATGCAATGAACTGACTGCAGAAGCCGCCTCCTGCATTTTAGGACGGTTCGCCTCACGCTGATCCGAGATCAATTTCTTTCGGGCTCCCGCGATAGTGAACATATCGTCATAAAGAAGTTGTTTTATCCGAAGAGCCGTTTCAACATCCTTTTTACGATAGCTCCGCTGACCGGACTTGTTCTTTTGCGGCGACAGCATTGAGAATTCTGTTTCCCAGTAACGAAGGACGTGCGCCTGGACACCAACTAGGTCACAGACCTCGCCGATCTTGAAAAACAGCTTGTCCGGAATTTCCACAGGTTCATTTTTCATAAAGGTCGAACGTGTTAAAGTTTAATCTTAAGATGAGTCGTTATTTTATGCATATACGACACTTGTGTCAATTGAATTACACATGAACAGCGAATCGGACTTCATACTGGACATCAAGTCAAAGTATTCCCTTAACTTTGTCGGCGACGACTGTGCAGTGATACCTAAGAATTCCGAAACTGACATGGTCATCACCGCAGATATGTTGGTCGAGGACGTAGATTTCCGGCTGGAATGGACCGATCCGTTCCTTTTAGGCCGGAAAGCCCTTAGCGTTTCGCTTTCGGATATTGCGGCAATGGGAGCAACGCCAACATGGGCGATGTTGTCGATCGCGGTTACGGAAAGCCTATGGGAGAGCGGTTTTCTTAAAGTATTTTATGAAGGCTGGCATTCGAGGGTCCATGAATACGGTGTAACGCTAATAGGCGGCGATATATCACGCTCTCCTGACAAACTGGTGATCGACTCTATCGTCAGCGGCGATGTCCCTTCCGGAAATGCATTGCTGCGAAGCGGAGCTCGTCCCGGCGATCTGATCTATGTTTCGGGGGCTTTGGGAGGAGCGGCCGGAGGCTTACGGTTACTGGAAAACGGCAGGAGATCTGAGTCAAATGCCGCGACTTCCGAAAGCAAACTTATAAAACATCAACTCGATCCGACACCTCAAGTACATCTTGGTAACTATCTGCAGAAACATAACTTAGCAAACTCGGCGATTGATATAAGTGATGGATTTTCCACAGCTCTTTTCCACATTTGTGAAAAAAGTTCCGTTGGGTGTGTAGTGGACGCAAACTCGCTTCCGATCGATCCGGATCTAATGGAGAGCTTTACGCTTGAAGAAGCTTTAGACTTGGCGATGAACGGCGGCGAGGATTTTCAGCTTCTTTTCACTGTTCCACGCGAAAAGGAAGACCTGCTAGACCTGCTAGACACGCAAAACTTAACTAAGGTGGGCGTGATCGCTCATCCGGAGGATGGAATCAAGCTACTCAACGAAGGCAGATCAGTTGACATGATTCCGAAGGGCTTTGCACATTTTTAGATCTTCTCTTGCTCGGTCCGCCAAGCTTTCTCAGCTTTTTTCTGAATAGCCGGCAAGAGCAGCAGCCTTATTGCGATGATCCCGAACCTGGCCCACCTCCAATACTTGCGGAATTTGCGCAGTGCGGACTCGTCCGTTGCTACTGCCCGCACTTCATGTACGAATAATGTGCGATCGGGCAAAAGCGATTCTGCCTCCAGCGTCCAGGCGATCTTTACCTGATCAGGTTCATCGAATGCGAAAAAGCCTTCACTCGGAATTGGCGTAAAGACCACGTCTCCTGTCCACGGCTGACAATAGGCTCCGCAGACGATCCGGCGTTCGGGCACTTCATCCAGCAGTCCCCAGCCCATCTCAAGCGACTCCTGAAAGAGCCCAACCGGACGGCGCGGCGGATCGGGAGTTCCTCGCAAAACGAATTTCCTTACTTTTATTATCAGCCGAATAAGGCGGATCGACTGCAGATCGAATTCCATCGCCGTTCGCAGAACGATATCTGCGGGAGCGAACACTTCCCTTTCGAATCTTTCACGAACATCGAACTGCGGCATGAACCGATCAATCGGCGATCTCATGCGGACAATTTATCACACTCCCTAGTGCAAATGTGCCGATCGTCTTCTGTAACGCGAACGCCCGCGACGAAATATAGTCTTAGATCTTTCTTAAGCAACAAAATATTGTGCTTTACAGAATCGCGGAATTACTGTTAAATAACTGCAATAGGAGGTTTTGCCGGAGAGTTGCTTACAAGCAGGGTACTATTACTGAATTTCTCATACGAGCCGCTCGGCACCGTCGGTGTCTCGAGGGCGGTGTGTCTGTGGTTTCGCGGAGCGATCTTTGTTGAAGAGAACGACGGCGACAACGTCCTGCGTTCGCCTTCGACGACCTTTCCCGTGCCGTCGGTGATCAGGCTGCGGCATTACATACACGTACGCCGCAACAACCGCGAGACGACGATGAAGCGTGCGCGCATCTATATTCGCGACCGCTACCGATGTCAGTATTGCGGGGAGCATAAACACGCGAAAGACCTCACGCTTGACCATATTTTTCCGCGTGCGCAGGGCGGCGAGAGCACTCCGCAGAATTTGGTGACAGCGTGCGTGAAATGCAATCAGCGCAAGGGCAACCGCACGCCGGAGCAGGCGAGAATGCCGCTCCTGACAAGCCAAAAACTGCTGCGGTTGGGGCTCGACCACGTTTTGCTGTGTCATTACGCGGAAAACCGGCCCGAGTGGCGTAAATATCTGTTCATGGACGACGTTGACGATGAAGCAAAGGTGATGGCAGCGTAACGGAAACGTCGAAAATGCGAGATAATGACGGCCGCGGGATACAAACCGCGGCCGTTTTTATGTGGTGAAGAGAGAATGAGATTTAAGACGGAAGACGAAATTTACAAGGTTTTGCGGGCGTTCGAGGGCGCGACGATCGCGCGTGAGGACTGGAAACATGCCGAACACCTCGCGGTTGCGTTGGTTTACGTTACGGAACTCGGCGAAGCGGCGGCGCTCGAGAAGATGCGTTCGGGCATATTTAATTTGCTGGAACACGGCTTCGGGCTCGATCTGACGAAAGAAATGCCGTATCACGAGACGCTGACGGTGTTTTGGATCAGGGTGGTGGCGGAGTTCAACGCCGCAAATGACGGTGTTTCGCTGCTCGAAAAGGCGAACGAGCTGATCGAAACGCACGACAAGGACCTTCCGTTGAGGTTTTACAGCCGCGAATTATTGTTTTCGGACGCCGCGAGGGCGGAATTTCTGCCTCCGGACGGCAAAAACCAGCTAAAATGGCGTGTTGAATAGGTTTTTTAGCTCTATGAAAACTTTTCCTGACCTAATGAAAATGTCTCCTGACACTAGAAAAATGTCTCATGACATTAGAAAAATGTCTCCTGATATTAGAAAAATGTCTCCTGATATTAGAAAAATATCTCCTGACATTAGAAAAATATCTCCTGATATTAGAAAAATATCTCCTGATATTAGAAAAATATCTCCTGATATTAGAAAAATATCTTCTGATATTAGAAAAATATCTCCAGATATTAGAAAAATATCTCCAGATATTAGAAAAATATCTCCTGATATTAGAAGAATATCTCCTGATATTAGAAAAATATCTCCTGATATTAGGAAAATGTTTCCTCACACTGTGAAAATGTTTCTTCACAGCATTTTAATGGTTCGGGAAGCGATGAGATTGCGTTATTCGGCGGTTTGCGTGAAAATTTTACCCAACAGAGCGTGACCAGCGGAGAACTTGTCGGTGACACATCACGAGCGGCGGTAATTTGAATATGTTCAGGTTTTTTAACACTTTAACTAGGCAGATCGAGGATTTTCAGCCTATCGACGACGGCAAGGTGCGGATGTATATCTGCGGGCCGACGGTGTGGAATTTCGCACATATCGGCAATTTTCGCACGTTCGTTTTCGGCGATATTCTGCGGCGATATCTGAAATTCAAAGGATACGAACTGACGCACGTGATGAACCTGACGGATATCGACGACCGCATCATCAACGAGGCGGCAGCGAGGAATATCTCGATAGACGAATTCACCGCACCTTTCACTCAGTATTTTCTTGAGGATTTCGACGCGCTCGGCAACGAACGGCCCGAGATCATGCCGCGTGCGACGCATCACATCGCCGAAATGATCGAAATTATCGCCAAACTGCTCGAAAACGGCCACGCGTACGAATCCGACGGCTCGATCTATTACCGAATCGCGGCGTTTCCCGAATACGGCAAGCTGTCGAAGATCAAATTTGAGGGCAATATCACCGGCGGCAGCGAGCGGATCGACACCGACAAATACGACAAAGAGGACGCCCGCGATTTTGCTCTGTGGAAACTCGTCGGCGAGGACGACGAGCCCGGCTGGGACGCTCCGTTCGGCCGCGGACGGCCCGGCTGGCACATCGAATGTTCGGCGATGGCGATGAAATATCTCGGCGAGACGTTCGACATACACGCCGGAGGGCAAGATCTGCAGTTCCCGCATCACGAGAACGAGATCGCACAATCGGAAGGATCGACGGGCAAGCAGTTTGCAAAGTATTGGATACACAGCGAATTCCTGAAGATCGACGACGTTACGATGTCGAAGTCGAAGGGGAATTTTTTCACGTTCCGCGACCTCGCAAAACAAGGCTATTCGCCGCTCGCGATCAGGTATTTGCTGCTCTCAGTTCCCTACCGCAAGCAGCTCAATTTTACATTCGAAGGCCTGCAAGGAGCTGAATCCACCGTCGAACGGCTGCGGAACTTCCGTTCGCTGGTGAAGGAAAGCAGCGGCAGCGGCGATGAACGCGACGCGGTCGAACTGGTGATGCTGGCGCTGCGCAAATTCACCGCCGCGATGGACGACGACCTGAACACCGCCGCAGCGTTGGCAGCCGTTCACGATCTGGTGCGAGAGGTGAACATCTTGATGAGCGAGCGCTCACCGTCGCCCGAAGAACGAGACGCGGTGCTCGACGCGGTCGCAAAATTCGACGCAGTTCTAGGCATTTTTGGCCCCGAAGATGATCAAATGCTCGATGCCGACATCGAGGCTCTCATCGAAGAACGTCAACAGGCACGAGCGAATCGCGATTTCGCTCGCTCCGACGAGATCCGTGACGATCTCGCCGCAAAGGGTATAATTTTGGAAGACACAAAAGACGGAGTGCGTTGGAAGCGGAGGTAGCCGGAGCTATTTTGTGAGTTCGACGACGAAGACCGTCTCATCCGTTACTTCGTATTCTCTTTTTCTCGCGATGTTGTAGCCGCGAGTGCGGAAATTGCGGAGCGGCGGCTCAGTTTCGCTGAATCTTCCTGAACGGTAAATAAACCATACCGTCTCGGCCGAGATCTCGGAAACGTCCTTCTTTTCGACACCATCGAAACCTCTGGGGAGAAAATAGGCGGCGTCCTCATTGATACCGTCAATGCCGGAGACCTTAGACACTTTTATCTGATCGGGCTGCGGCCTGCGGTTCGCAAACCATAGCTGATACGCGAGCATATCTTCAAAGACCGCCAACTCCTTCACCCCAAGTTCTTTTGCATCGCGAGAAACATCGTCCATCACGCACCAAGCATATTCGGCGCGCGGCTGCGTCGTTTGCACCACGAAAGCCGAAGCGGTCAATGCAATGACCGAACCGACCGCCAGCAGCCTCAGCTTTTGCGATCGGATCTCCGCAAAGAATATCGCGGTGAGTATCAGCATAGGCGCATAAGCGATGATCAGATGCCGCGAACCCCAGATCGAATGCGGCAGCAGCCAGCTTGCGGCGAATGCCCCCAGGATCGGTATCGCTGCGAGAAAACCGAGCGTGTAAAAGGCTCGATTGCTCTCCGCGTCCTTTTCGCCGATAAAGTAACCCAACTTTGCCGCCGCGATCAGCAGTAGCATCGGCAGCGAGATATAAAGCAGACTACTTGGCTCTCCGCTGCTCATCTGGTAGTAAAAAGGCTCAACAAGGTCGAACGCGAAGTTGAAAACCTCGACAACGCCGGGCCGCGACATCCAGCCGATGTTCTGCCGCAGCGATGATCCGCCGGCGGCGGCGTTCACAACCGCAATGACCCACGGCAGGAAGGCGATGGCCGTGATGCCGAACATCGCTTTCACAGCGACGAGTTTTTCACGCCGAAACCAAACAAGCATTACGGCCTCTGCCGCAACGACGAAACAGCCGAAGTAGTGCGTGTGAACGAGAAGAATGTTCACCAAGGTCAAAACGAAAACGCCTTTGCCGCTGTTGACCAGCCGTACGAAAAGCCAGAACGAAAACAGCGACAGCGTCATCAGCAGGCTATACATGCGCACTTCCTGTGCGTATTTGATCAACGTGCCGTTGACGGCGATCAGGAACAATGCGAGAGCCTGAGTTGCGAATGGCAGCTTCAACTCCCTGCATAACGCGATGAACGGGATCAGGCCAACGATAGCGATCAGAACCGGGAACAAACGAAGCCACAGCAGCCCATCGCCGCCAATTGCTATCCAACCTTTCAGCAGCAGATAGAACAAAGGCGGATGTATCAGGTCTTTGGAGAGAAACTCGAAAAATGCAGGAAATGCGGTTTCCGCGGCGTGAATGCTAAATATCTCATCGAACCAAAGACACTGGTCCGACAATCCCCAAAGGCGAAAAGCGACGAACCCCATCGCGAGGACGCCGATAACTACCGTGGAGTTGCGATCCATTCAGTTGGTCCGAGGCTAGAGATTTACACCACTACAGAGAACGCCATCAATACTGGTATAGCAAAGCGAAACCTCTTTGAAGGTATCCGTGTCACGGCAAAAAGAAAGGCAGCTATCGAATGGTTTCGAATAAATATGAACGCTTACGGCTCGTTCACCATACTCAGCGGGATTGAAGATCTGATGTATCGGCTCTTCGAGTTCGACCTTTGCGGTCAGGCAATCAGAAAGGTCGAAAGACGTAGTTTCCTGCAGACAGCATCGCCCTGCGGCTTCGTCGATCTCCGAGACAGCGAAATTCTGGCCATGCAGTTTCCCTATAGGAACGGTCATCCAACACATCTGGCCCGCATGGTCGTGAATTCGCGAGGCCTGTCCTCGTTCCCAGCAGATCGCCATCATCTCGAAGCGGTCATCTTTAAAGATGAGATTGCGGGTGTAAAAATCCGGGCTCCAGTGAAGATATCGTTCAAGCGAGCTGGTCTCAATAGGATTTGCTGCGAGAAATCCGTAAACGCCGTCACACGTAAAAGCAGAATTCGGTATCGTCCTGAGGCCTTCGACCAATCTGTCTATGGTTATCATTTCGGTGAAATAATATCAGAGTAAGCGACGAAAAAACTAGAACAACCCGCGGTAATGCACCATTTTCCTTTCAGTCTGCGAACAGCGGCCTTCAGTTAAGGGGTCGCCGGTATCGCGGCAGCATGGATTAAGGCGCGAACACGTTAGGCCTGTTGTCAATAATCTTGCAAGTGTATTCTGACCCGCGCCCGAAGGATGAAAGCAATCACAGCAGGACAACTGATTTGAACTGAACTTGTAGAACCAAGGAGCATCAGTATAAACGACATCGACCCCAAATGATCTCAGCGCTCCTCCGACGGTCTGTCCGCCGATCGAGATCACCGGCGACGCACCGCCGATCGGGATCGCGGCATATTCTTCCGTTACGCGCTTTAGGATCTGACGATAGCTTTTCATCGTGTTGTACGCATCGGTGATCTGAGTATTCGAACAGCCGCGCGTCAGCGAACCGCAGATATTAACGGTTCCCCAAAGGAACTGACAATTTCCGCCGAGTTGGCAATTCGATTTTGTTGTGAAATTGCACAACTGCGAAACGCGAACCGGAGCCACGACGCCTACGCGCGTGTTTGAAATAGTGATCAAAATGTCGAGTCCTTTTCTCAGTTCCCGCTCGAAAGCGTCGTCCCTCGTCCTGCAATGATTGTTCGGGTCCAGGTCTGCACTTGAGCAGGATGCATTGATCTTCGTCAGAGTGCCCGAGCAATTATCATTATGGCCGAGGAACACTGCGGCAAGTTTCCGGCCGGATTGAGCATCGAGATATGTACGGACATTAGCGGCCTGCGAAGCAAAGTTGTTCAACAACGTCGCCCCCGATGCCGCGCTGTTCGGCGTTCGAGCCAAAATGCCTGTGCCCGACAGACACTGTAGTCGTTCGCGGATGCTGAAGACACCTTCGCTGCCGGCCGAACAAAGATTCGATCCGCCGGTATTGCTCGTCAGCCAGTTGTAGGTCTCCTGATCGCCGTTCGAGCAAGGAAAGCTGTTGCCCGCATTGAAGCCTTTCGAAATACTGTCCCCTGAAACGTCGATCGCCTGAATGGACAATTGAGCCTCAGCCTCCGCCACAAAAATGAGAAGCGACATCAGCGCTGCACCGACGAGATACTTGAACATATTGTTTCGGAACTGTTATTGAATAACGCTCTGATTTTGTTGGCTTTTGCGCAAAAAGTCAACGAACTCCGAAGAGTTTCGGGTCAAGCCGGGAAATGTGGAGACGACGGCTCCGGTAGGTTCGAGCACGGCATAGAAAGGCAAGGCGACGGTTCCGAACATATCCTGCTCCATTTGCTGATTGCGTTCGTAAACAGGGCCGTTGCCGTCGGTGTAGAGCTGGACGAGAATGAAATTACGCATTTCGTCCTCGACCTCTTTAAGCGGGAAGATATTGGCTTCCATCCAGCGGCAATTGGTACAGGTATAGCCGGTGAAATCGAGAAATACGCGGCGGTTCTCGGTTCGTGCCTTGGCCATAGCTCCGTCAAAGTCATTGACGATCCACTTCAATTCTTCTTTTCCGCCGCCGAAAAAGCGGGCGGAATTTTTGTTTAGATCGGGCGGAAGAAATGACTCCAACTCGCCAAGTTTTGCTCCGAACAAGCCCGTCAGAAGATAAAAACTGATGGCTAAGCTGATCACGGCTGAGATCATGCGGATAGACCCGATGCGTTCCGGCCGCGAATCGTGTGCAAGCTGGAACTTGCCAAGAAGATAGACGGTAAGTACGATGCCGATCGCGATCCAAACGGCGAGTACTACATCGCGCGTGAAAATGCCCCACTTCCAAACAAGATCCGCATTCGAAAGGAACTTCATAGCCGCAGCGATCTCGAGGAAACCCATCGATACTTTGACGGAATTCATCCATCCGCCCGCCTTCGGTAGTTGGGATAGAAGCTGCGGTGCAAGTGCCAAAACAAAGAACGGCAAAGCGAAAATCGTCGAGAACGCAAGCATGCCGATCAGCGGCATTTGCCAGTCACCCTGTGATGCTGAAACAAGAATGGTGCCGACGAAAGGCGATGTGCATGTGAACGACGTCAATGTGAACGTCAGGCCCATCAGCAACGCGCCGACAATGCCACCGCCTTCGCCTTCCCTAGCTCGCGTGAGTTTATCGAGAGTGGTCAGAACTCCTGACGGAATTGCGATCTCGTAAGCACCGAACAGGTTGAATGCAAAGAAGAGGAATATCGCCGTTATAAGGAGATTTACCCATGGGTTCGCGGCAAATATGTTGATCCCGGCGGCACCGACAAAGATCGCCAGAAGCATGCCCAAGATGGTGAATGTCGCAACTATACCCAACGAGTAGATCGTTGCGAGTTTCACTGATCTGGATCGGCTCCCGGCAGAATGGCTCGTAAAATACGAGACCGTGATCGGGATCATCGGGAAAACGCAAGGCGTCAGCAACGATAAAGCTCCGAGCGTGATCGCCAGCCATATGAACGGCCAAATATCCATATTGGCAGGCTGCTGAGAAAATGCTTTGCCTTCCGTCTGCTGACCTGCGTTCGGATCGGAAGCGGGCTTGGTCTGACCGGAACTGCGGACTTCCTCAGCGCCTGAAGATGAAACGCGGAGTGTTTTCGGCGGAAGACAAACCTCGGCGTTGCAGACCTGGAATCGCACGTCCAATGCGATGTCGCTTGCGGACAGTGGTGCGGCAGCCTTTATGACAACAGGGATCGTGGTCGCGGAATCGTAAAATTTTGTGTTCAGCGGCTTGCCATCGTCGCCGGTGAAAAGCGGATCGATCCTCTCGATCGGCTTCGGAGCCGTGATCTCACCGTCGATGGAATAGGCCTTTCCTTCCGGAACTTTTACGGTCGTCGCTATCGGGCCGCCCGGCGGCTGATCGAGAGCATAAAGTTTCCAGCCGGCATCCAGCTCTGCGCGAAGTTCGACGGTGACCTTGTCGCCCGCGTCCAGCTGTGCTTTTTCTTTTGGCGCATTCAATGACCATTTGATCGGCAGTTGCTGAGCCGCCGCCAATGAGGCAGCGAATGCCACGACGAAGAATAGATTGAAGACTCGTAGGATCATTGCAACAGTCGCAAAGTTTGATTCTAACATTGCGCCAATGTGGTGCGTCTATTGAAAACCGCTAATTTTACAGACCCATTGAGGCTCGCCTATAATAAAAGCTTTGAAGGATTTACGGTTTTCGAACGGAGGAACACACAAACTTGTCAAAGGCCGCAACGCTGACCGAAGGATCAGCGAACAAAATACAGAACGGATCGAACGGCAAAACGGCTGAAAATGAACATGTCGTTGACCTTTTGACTCGGGAAAAAGCTGAGAAAGAGAAGGTCGAACTCGCGAAGGCCGAATACGAAGCACGGCGAGCATCCCAGATCGAATCGATCAAGCGAACGGACAAGAAACTGCTTCGCGAAATGCTCTATCAAATGGTGCTAGGCCGGCGTTTTGAGGAAAAGTGCGCCGAGGTCTATCGAATGGGCAAGATCGGCGGATTTTGTCATCTTTACATCGGCCAAGAGGCAATCGCTATCGGAGCGATGATGGCACTCGAACCTAGCGACATGGTCATTACATCGTATCGAGACCACGTCCAGGCGATGGTTAAAGGCATTTCGCCCGAGGCCGTCCTCGCAGAACTCTACGGCAAGATCGGCGGCTGTGTGAAAGGCAAAGGCGGTTCGATGCACATGTTCTCGAAAGAGCATGAGTTTTACGGCGGCCACGGTATCGTCGGCGGCCAGATCGGCGTCGGTACCGGCATGGCATACGCTGCAAAATACCGGGAAAGCGGCCAGGTCACACTTTGTTTTTTTGGCGAAGCGGCAGTAAATCAAGGCATTTTCCACGAATCGCTTAACATGGCACAGCTTTGGAGACTGCCGGTCATCTACATCTGTGAGAACAACAATTACGGTATGGGCACCTCGCAAGAACGTGCGATGAGTACCCGCAATATCGCGAAAAAGGCCGACGCATACGAAATGGCGAATGAGTTCGTAGACGGCATGGATGTGATGGCGGTGCGTGACGCGGCACTTCGCGCGATCGAACGTGCTCGAAACGAATCGCTCCCGACGCTTCTCGAAGTGCGCTCGTATCGATATATGGGCCATTCGATGTCCGACCCCGGAAACTATCGCACCCGAGAAGAGATCGCCAAGTATCAGGAACGCGACCCGATCGTGCTTTTCAAAGACAGCTTGAAAGCGGCGAAAGTACTCAGCGACAAAGATTTTGACGCGATCGAAGCAGAAGCAGTGGAAACAGTGGAGCGGGCAGTGAAATTTGCGGAAGAAAGTCCCTTCCCGCCGGAAAGTGAATTGCTGACGGACGTTTTGGTTTGATCCAAAAAGAATTCAAATATGGCTTTACTTACAATTCGTGACGCGCTGAACGAGGCGTTGCGCGAGGAACTAAAACGAGACGAGAACGTCTTCATCATGGGCGAAGAGGTCGCTGAGTACGATGGAGCGTACAAGGTAACTCGCGGCCTATGGAAGGAATTCGGCGGCAAGCGAGTGGTCGATACGCCAATCACGGAACTCGGCTTCGCCGCCGTAGGTGTGGGTGCCGCAATGGCGGGACTTCGGCCGGTCGTCGAGTTCATGACGTGGAATTTCTCCATACTCGCGTCGGATCAGATCATCAACCACGCAGCCAAGATGCTCTATATGTCCGGCGGTCAGTTCCCCGTGCCGATCGTGTTCCGCGGGCCGAACGGTTCAGCATTTCAAGTTTCGTCACAGCATTCTCACGCCCTTGAGGCGATGTACTCCAACTTTCCGGGTCTCAAGGTCGTAATGCCGTCAACTGCTGCCGATGCCAAAGGCCTTTTGAAATCCGCCATCCGCGACAACAATCCGGTGATCTTTATGGAGCAGGAGCGAATGTACGGCATGAAAGGCGAAGTTCCGGAAGAAGAGGACTTTACCATTCCGCTCGGCGTCGCCGATGTAAAACGCGAAGGCACTGACTGTACCATCGTCGCGCGTTCGATGACCGTTCCGCTCGCTTTGCAGGCTGCGGAAAAGATCAAAGAAGAATTCGACGTTTCCTGCGAGGTAGTCGATCCGCGGACGATCAAGCCGCTGGACATTGATACGATAGTCGGATCAGTTAAGAAAACCAATCGACTCGTGATAGCCGAGGAATCGCATTCGTTCGCATCTGTCGGCGCTGAGATCGCCTATCAAGTGATGGACACGGTATTCGATCATCTTGATGCCCCGGTCAAGCGAATTTCGACCGTCGAGGCTCCGATGCCGTATGCAAAAAATCTTGAAGCGGCCGCATTGCCGAGTGTCGAAAAGATCGTCGAGGCTGTGAAGGAAGTTTGTTATCTATAGTTGGCGGCAATGATGTCCGCTCTCCACGCATATGGCTGAAAAATTCTTAATGCCGAAGCTGTCGCCCACGATGGAAGAGGGACAGATCTCTCGTTGGGTGAAAAACGAAGGCGAGGCCTTCGAAGCCAATGAAACACTCGCCGAGGTCGATACTGACAAGGCTACGATGGAGATGACCGCTCTTGCAGGCGGCACCCTGCTAAAGATCCTGAAAGGTGCCGGTGAATCTGCAGCTCTCGGTGAGGTCATCGCGATAATTGGCAAGCCGGGCGAGGACATTTCCGGGCTCTTGAGCGAAGTTTCCTCCAACGGTTCTGCAAAGTCAGAACCGCCTGCGACACCGGACGGTAAAGAGGAAGCCTCAGAGCCTAAGTCGGAACAACAACCGGTCGAAGAACCGAAAACAGCTCCCGTCGCCGCTTCGAGCGGTTCTTCCGCTAACGGCGGCAGGCTTATCGTCTCGCCGATCGCAGCTCGTATGGCGGCCGATAACAGCATCGACCTGCGATCAGTTGCAGGCACAGGCCCGAATGGACGCATCATCAAGCGTGATATTGAAAAGGCCCTTGCCGGCGGCGTTCCGAAGACGGCGGCCAAACCGATTACACCATCTACGGTTGTTGGTGCGTCGCCGTATCGAGACGAACCGACATCTAAGATGCGTCAGGTCATTGCTGCTAGGCTTGCTGAGTCGATCGGCCCTGTGCCGACCTTTTATCTCACTGTCGAGGTCGAGATGGACAATGCCCTCGAACTCCGCAAGGCGATCAATGCAACGGTTGATGAAAGCGAAAAGGTGAGCGTCAATGACATTATCGTAAAGGTAGCTGCGATGTCATTGGTAAAGCATCCTTTCGTCAACGCTTCGTATCAGGACAAAGCGATACGGTTCTATGAGCAGGCGGACATCGGTGTTGCCGTCGCCGTTGAGGAAGGACTGATCACGCCGGTCGTCCGCGGAGCGAATCTGAAAGGTTTCATTGAGATCTCGGCCGAGATCAAGAACCTCGCAGCGAAGGCCAAGGCCCGCAAGCTTCAGCCGGAGGAATACACCGGTGCGACATTTTCTATATCTAATCTCGGCATGTTCGGAATAAAGGAATTCACGGCGATCATCAATCCGCCCGAAGCAGGTATTCTTGCCATAGGCGGAGCAACGCCTACGCCGGTTGTGCGTGACGGCCAGATCGTGGTCCGTAACATAATGAACGTCACAATGTCCTGCGATCACCGCGTCGTTGACGGTGCGACGGGAGCAAAGTTCCTGCAAACCTTCAAACAGATGCTCGAACAACCGGCGATCCTGTTGGTGTAAAACAATTTCCACGCCTCACAACGAAACAAGGTCCGGTGAGAGTGCAGCGGGTGCGTATGGTGCCCTCCTAGCCGTTCAGGTTCTTTTCGGATCGCTTCCGGTCATTGCGAAATCTGTCCTCGCAGTTGTTCCCGCCGTCGCCTTGGTCGGATTTCGGGTTGGAATAACCGCCAGCGTGCTTTTCGTGATCCAGGCATATCGCCGCCGTCTGTGGCTTGCGGAAAAGCGAGACTACTTCCATCTTTTTGTGCTCAGCTTTCTGGGCGTGACCTTCAATCAGCTTCTGTTCATTGGCGGGCTTTCGCTGACCAAAGCCTCTAATACTTCCCTGCTCGCGGCCACGATCCCGGTCGTCACGATATTGGTCGGTGCAGCGATCGGCAGTGAAAAACTAAAAGGAATAAAGGCAGCAGGCATTGTCCTATCTTTGATCGGCGTTGTCATTCTGATCGACCCGCGAAAAGCTTCATTCTCATCAGAAACCACCATCGGCGACCTGATGATCGTCCTGAATTCCTTTTCGTACGGAGTCTATGTTGCTCTTTCAAAACAAGTTTTCACTCGAAACGGCGCATTCCGTTCGATGATGTGGGTCTTCGTTTTCGCAGCAGTTTTTTGCGTTCCTTTGGGCGGTATTTCATTCGCATCTATCGATGCCGCATCCATCGGAAGTATGACCTGGGCATTTATTGTCTACATCGCGATCGCGGGTACCGCGACGCCCTATTTGCTCAACGCCTGGGCTCTGGCACGCGTCGATCCTTCGACTGTCGCCGTTTTCATTTATCTTCAGCCGCTTATAGGTTTCGTGATGGCGGTCATATTTTTAGGTGAAGCGGTAACGATGTCTTTTGCGTTCGCGGCCGCTTTGATATTCGCCGGGCTATTTTTGGCAACAAAGCGCCAATTGCAGCGTGAAACATAATACTCTCTCCTCCGTAATAGTTTTGTCCCCAAATGCCGACGCGGATCACACAATTTGACGACGAGATGAACGCACGCACGATCCTTCGCGTTGATGGAGAGATGTTTATTGACGACGCCAAGCTGGTCGGCCGCATCGCGGAAGAGATATCACGCGACAAAATGGTAAATGTAATTGTGGACTTGGCTGATCTGGATCTTTTGGACAGCGACGCGGCTTCTGAGCTTCTTCGTCTGAAGTCAGCCGGACGGATCGACGTTGCCGGAATCGACGAATTTGTTCAGACCGCTATCGACCGCGCAGAAGGCCGCAGCATTCACACCACCTGACAATCCCCGAGATTCATTGTAGATTTAAGTCGATGAAAGCGTTCCAAATTGCAGAACTGGTCGGCGGTGAACTGCACGGCGACGGCGAACTTGAAATAGCCGATATCGCAGCATTCTCAGCTGCAGGGCCGGGGTTGCTTGTTTTCACTGAAAAGGCTGATGCCAGAGTTAGCGCTCGCGGAAGTAGTGTTCTCGCACCTTTTGGCTTTCCCACGCCCGAAGACGGCTGCGTTATCGTCGTTGCGGCTCCGAAAGCGGCATTTTGTATCGCCGCTGGTTCAATTCTGTCTCCCCAAATGAATCCTGCCGGCATCCACCCCACAGCAGTTATCGCCGAGGATGCGGTTATCGGCGAAAACGTCAGCATCGGTGCATTTGTTTCTATTGGAAATAAGAGCGAGATCCTGGATGGCGTTGAAATTCACGATGGTGCTTTCGTAGGAAACAAGGTCCGGATCGGACAAGGCTGTGTTCTGCATCCCAACGTATCCATCTACGACAACTCAATAATTGGAGACAATGTTGTTCTTCACGCAGGCTCCGTGATCGGAGCAGACGGCTTTGGGTTCGTAAAGCATAACGACAGCTACCTAAAATTCCCGCAGGTTGGACGAGTAGTGATAGGCAGCGATGTTGAGATCGGCGCAAATACGTGTATCGATCGCGGTGCCCTAGGCGAAACGCTCATTGGTGACGGCACCAAGATCGACAACCTTGTACAGA
Organism: Acidobacteriota bacterium; assembly: GCA_019639155.1. Lineage (GTDB taxonomy): Bacteria > Acidobacteriota > Blastocatellia > Pyrinomonadales > Pyrinomonadaceae > OLB17. Next base: position 30,015 of record JAHBSJ010000004.1, read on the forward strand.
TCGCCCACAACGTCGAAATAGGAAGGAATGTTGTCATCGCAGCACAGACAGGCATTTCCGGAAGCACTGTGATCGAGGACGATTGCGTGATCGGCGGCCAGGTCGGCATGGGCGACCATGCTCGCGTTTTGAGCGGAGCGGTGATAGGCTCGCAGGCCGGTGTTCTGCCGGGCAAGATAGTGCGTCCGGGCGTTTGGTGGGGCACGCCGGTGCAGCCTCTTGACGAATACAAACGACAGAACGCCTTGGTTAAGGGACTTCAAAGGCTAAAGAACGAGGTCAAGGATCTGAGACGGTTGATCCGTGGTTCTCGAGAAGGCGAATGATGGCTTCTGCGGCTCGTTTTGACGCACCGCCGTGTCCCAGCTTTTCTACTGCTTCGGCAAGTTCCTCCCTCATGGTTTTGTTGGCTTCCGGCTCCAAAAGACGCCCCAACTCCTTTGCCAACTCTCGCGGCGTCAATTCATCTTGGATCATTTCGCGGGCTATTCGCTTTCCTGCTATTAGATTTATCAGACCGAAATGTTCGACGTCGATCAGTGGTCTTAACAGCTTATAATTCAAGGCAGACGTCTTGTAAACGATCACCATTGGTGTCCCGATGATGCCCGCCTCCAGCGTCGCGGTGCCGCTCGTGACCGCTGCGGCGTCCGCCGCATTCAAGGTGTCATAAGTTCTGCCGAAAACGAATCTCAGCGACGGAAATTCGCCGGCGAGCCGCTCGTTAAGTCCACGCTTATCTTCGGGCAGTGCGACCAGAAGATCAACATCGGAACGCATAGTTCGAATTGCGGCAGTTGTAGCTGCGAAAACGGGCAGCATTCTTTGGATCTCTGCCCTGCGGCTGCCCGGAAGCATCGCGATGAGTTTTCGATCCTCGGATATATCGAACTCGCGCCGGAATTCTAACCTAGCTATATTGGCGTGAACTTCCATAGCAAGAGGATTGCCGACATATTCGACCGTATGGATGCCGCGACTGCCGTACCAGTCCTTTTCAAATGGCAATATCGAGATCAGCAGGTCGACATAGTTCTCAATTGTCCGCCGCCGATACTGCCGCCACGCCCACATCTGCGGACTGATGTAGTAGATGACCTTGATGCCGAGCCTCTTCATCGGCCTTGCAAGTTTGAGATTGAAATCCGGAAAATCGACCAATACTACCGCGTCCGGCCGTCTTTTTCTCGCTGCCGTCTTCAACTTCTTGAAAACGGAGAGAAATCTTGGCAACGCGATCCCTATTTCCAAGAGCCCAACGATCGACAGTTCGTCTGCTTCGACGATCGCTTCGACTCCCGATTCGCGCATCTTTGGCCCGGCACAACCAAAAAAGGTCACCTCATTTGAACAGGCTTCCCGAATTGCATGCACAAGCTTCGCGGCGTGGGCGTCTCCCGACGCCTCGCCGGCGACCACCATTATCTTTAGCGGCTTTTCCATTACGACCGTAAGCTATTAGTAATAAATGATATATACCTTTGTGGAATTGACAACCCCATCAGTCGAAGACCGCATCAAAACCTTATGTACTTGTGGCCTCTTGGCCATACTAAATGAGTTACTTGCTTGCAGAAAGCGGCTTGAGAAAATAAAATTTAATGTTTTGAGCCAACGGGCACTCCGCGACCGATAGCGGACGACCTACGTCCGCACAGGCGCATATCGGAGGAATTTGTGACGTCTCGACGAACTTTAGTTCTATCATTTTTCATTACCTTGGTATTGGCCGTTCCCGGCCTCGCTCAAATTGACTCCATAATAGCTCAAATTAGCGATTCCCCTTCGGAAACATATGCCGGAGGCATCAGCGGCGACGGCCGGTTCATTGTATTCGAGTCATTTGGCAACCTTGCGACCGTCAATCCTCGAAACGAGGACGGAAATAGCGAAATCTTCCTTTTCGACTATGCTCAAAGGCAAATTTTCCAGCTGACTGATACAAAGAGTGTTCTTTTCAACACAGCAATTCCCGGCTTTTTCTCGAACGTCCGCATCGCAATAGTCAACACGAGGCCGGTCATCAGTAGAGATGGACGCTGGATAGCATTCAGTTCGAATGCCACCACTTCTACTCCCTCCTCTCCGGACGCAACAAATCCGGGCTCGTTTAACGGCAATGCATACACGGCTCCGACGCCGACCCCATCGCCAACGCCGACGCCAACGGGATCGCCAAGTCCTACGCCGACGGGTTCGCCGACTCCGACGCCGACGCCGCCCGCAAATCCGCTTTCTCAGGATGCCAACCTTGAAATGTGGCTCTACGAGATACCGGCGTATACTCCGGTTTCTGACCTTTCGGCTGGTGAAGAGATACCGTTTTCGGACCTAGCTGCCGGAAATTTTATTCGTGTAACAAATACTTTGCCAAGTCAATTGCCGAGAGCGGGCACGACTTCCACGGGTCCGTATGTGGCTGACGACAACCACGATGCGAGTATCAGCGATGACGGAAATGTCATTGCGTTTGCCTCAACAAGAGACCTTGTGACCGGTGGAAATTCCTTCCCGACCGAGGACAATGACGAGATATTTACATTTGTTCGATCACTCGGCGTGATCTCACAGGTAACACAAACGCCGCGAGGGCCGATCTCAAATCCGATCTACAATAAGAATCCAACAATCTCCGGAAACGGTCAGCGAGTTGTTTTCGCAAGCACCGGTGACAACCCGATAATTGGGATGACAGGCGGCAATAATCCTCTCAGTAGTCGGAATGAAGAGATCTTCTATTCTGATCTGAACTCCTCAGGAGCCCCAACAGGCACCAAAAAGCAGGTTACTGTGACCACGCCGACAAACCCCGGCGATGTTGTCAACATACTCGATCTGGGCCGACGAATGAGCCGTGACGGCAGATATATCGCCTTCGATTCATATGCAGATCTGGCAAACGAGAACAGCGGAACGAATTACACTTCGTTTGCCACGTATCTTTACGATACGACCGACAACAGCTTCCGCCGAATCCTTGCTCGCAGCGATGCCGACAACGATGCCACAGGTGGCGACATAGCTCGTTATCCGGGATTCACGGACTATTCCATGTCAGGAGCACCGGAAACATTGGTTCTCGAGACCAGAATGAACATCAAGGCTGATGGAACCGTTGCGACGACGGCATCCGACGGCCTAAATCCAAGTGTATTCAGGCAGGCTCAGGTCTATAAATATCCGTTGGACGAACCGGCTCAGACCGCACAGTTCAAACGGATCGGCAATTTCCCCGTTCCGGGCGGCGTCCTGGTATCGGTTCAACTGATCCCTAGCGACTCTGCAAAGAGAATGACCTTCAACATGGGATTCACCGAGTTCGGCACTGGCAATTCAGATGGTCAGCCGGAGGTATATTATCTTCTGACCCCGAATTTCGAACGCGAAGCCCCCGTGGTGACTTCCCTGGCGACCGGAGCGAGCAGAATGCCGATCGATCAGGCCCCTGTACCTTCGCCGACTCCTACACCGTCGCCGACACCCACCGGAACGCCTTCGCCGACACCGACACCGTCGCCTGTGGCGACACCGACGCCGTCGCCATCACCTTCCCCGACGGCGAGCCCAACCGGTACGCCGACACCGACGCCGACACCGCAGACGCCGCCGTCGGTGCCCGGAATTTCGTCGGGAATGCTGGCCATCATGAATTTCCAGGCGGGTGACGACCGGCCGATCATCGCTAGGCACGCGATCGGTTCGCTGGAACGCCGTCCGACGCTTCCGTTTGAACTTAGCGGAGTTTCGGTGACCATAAACGGCGTTTCATGCGGCTTGAAGTCTGTAAGTCAGCGTAGGATCGAATTTGTGGCTCCTGAGGGCCTAAGTAATACAGCGCAAGGAACGATCTATCCGTTGGTTATTTATAACAACGGTACTGTCATGAGGGATTGGATCCGAGTCGTTCCCGGGCAGCCGGATATCTTTAACCGAGAGGGTCAGATCGCCCCGGGCGGCAGAACGAAAATGTTCAATGTCACCAACACGGTGTGGCGTACGGAACCCTTTGTGATAAGAACGGTCAAGGTGAAAGGCAATAGACTCGTGCCGTCTCGTCTGCGTGTTTATGCCACAGGCATAGCTCGTGCTGCGCCGCCATTCATTTTCATAAGAATCGGCGACATTACCGTTGCCGGATCGCAGATCGTAACGGCAGCAACTCTGATCGAACCGGGCGTGTATGCGTTGGACTTCGATATTCCGGAGAGCCTAGCCGGAGCCGGTGATAAACCAGTGATAATTACCATAAACGTAGACGGCGTAAACTTTACGTCGCGACTGGACGACACTGCTTCCAGGACGTTCATACTTTAGCGGTTTCAGGCTTTTGTAGAAGCTTAGGTGTAATGATGGTTTAATTCTAATGTTACCTGAGCAAAATAGGAGAGATGTATGGCAGGAAAAGATGTTGCAACAATGGAGATAGCCTCAAAGGTGTGGAAGAACGGCGAATTCCTCGATTGGGATGATGCACGTATCCATGTTATGTCCCACGTGGTGAATTACGGCTCGAGCGTTTTCGAGGGTATTCGCTGCTATGAGACGGTTAAGGGGCCTGCGGTATTCCGTCTTAAAGAACATATGCAGCGCCTAGTCAATTCCGCCAAGATCTACAGGATGGATCCCGCATTTGGCCGCGACGCCTTTTGCGACGCTACCATCCGCCTGATCAAGGATAGCGGCTTGCAGCATTGCTACATCAGGCCTCTTATCTTTCGGGGGCTTGATGAAGCAAAGCCCGCGTTCGGCGTCAACCCATTCCCAAACCCCATCGATTGCTACATTGCCGTCTGGCAATGGGGCAAATATTTGGGCGAAGAGGCGATTGAGAATGGTATCGACGTTTGTGTATCGAGTTGGTCTCGGATAACGACCAATTCGATGCCCGCAATGGCAAAGGCCGGTGCGAATTATATGAATTCGCAGCTGATCAAGATGGAGGCGATCTTGGGCGGTTTTTCGGAAGGAATTGCCCTCGATGACCGAGGATATGTTTCCGAAGGCTCAGGCGAGAACATTTTTCTCGTAAACGGCGGTAAGCTATTCACACCGCCGCTCGGAGCCTCGATCCTTCCGGGCATCACGCGCGATTCAGTGATACAGATCGCACGCGAAATGGGCATCGAGATCGTTGAAACCCAGATACAACGTTCCGCTCTTTACCTTGCCGACGAAGCATTTTTTACAGGCACCGCTGCTGAAATAACTCCGATTCGCTCCGTCGACCGCATCACGGTCGGCCAGGGACGCCGCGGAGAGGTCACAAAGAGGCTGCAGGAAGAATTTTTCAGGATCATAACCGCCGAACGCCCAGCACCGTTCGGAGCGGACTGGCTCACGTTCGTGAATGCCATTGATGAAAAAAAAACGGCTAACGCCTGAAGCTTAGCCTTATCTGGTTCAAATGAAAGCGGCGAGACCTATTGCCGCTTTTTGGTCCTAACGCAGTCCCTGTCCGAATTGTTCCGTTCCAAAAGCACCGATGCCGTTCAGGCGGAAGCTGAAGACAAATCGGTTCTCACTCCGTGTGCCAACGTTGAACGTATAGTACTGCACCGCGACCGCGCAGCAGTTCGATGCGTAACCTATTGTATAAAGAGAACTTATTAGCGGCGACGTCCGCGATGATCGACGATTCTGAAAATCGAAAAATAGGGATGTCCCTCCATACAAGCCGCGTTTGCGGTCACCAAGAAATAAGGCGGGGCTCCATTGGGAGCCTCGCAGCGTGCCCGGCTCTTTCCCGTTAGCATCCGCATATTGGGCAAGAGATGGTATCAAGGTCACCGCCCTTGTATAGTAGAAGGTCTGGAAAAAATTGACTATGTCCTTCTTGTATCCAATGGTCGCCGATATTGCCCGAAGTCCGTCGCCCTTCATGCCGATGTCCATGCGGGTGCTGATGTCGATTTCCTTTTGAGGACGATAGATCGCCTCAATATTTAGAGGTGAAAATCGACGCGGCGCCCCGCCGAACGTATAAAAACTCAGCGCGGTGATCGGTTCGATCTGATTTCGTCGCCCGGCAACCAATGCCCCGCCGAAGGTCTTGTCAAAAAAGTACTTTCCCCTCACGGTAAGAGTAAATATCTCGTAGGGCTGAATACTTAGCGACTTTTGGTTTGCCGAACGATCGGCACTCAGCCCCTTTCTGGCCTCCTCTGAGACCGCTTCGGAATAGCGCCGGGTATAAACGCGGTTTGTGACGCCGAACTCGATCTCGTTGGTATTCGTGGCGGTGTCTAAATGGTCGAACCTGATAAGGCGATTGAAATTGTTGATGCCCTTTACAACGCGATACGTTGCGAATGGTTCGATCACATGACGAAATCGGAATCTGTCATTCGATCCGTAAAAATTCTTCGCCAACGCGACCGGACGAACATCGAAGGCAAATTCTCCGTATGTCCTCAAAAGATCCCGGCCGACGACCTGACGCATATCGTTGAAGGAATCGGAGTAATATGTCACCCGCCCCGACGCAGTGGCGGTGAAGTTGAAGTGCTTTGTGCTAAAAGGAATGGTGATCTGCGGAAAGGCGTCCAAACGCTGGGAAAGGGCCGGGGTGACCACCGGGTCATTTCCGGTGCGTTTTCGGTAAAGATCAATGTCGTCAACCTCTTCGCGGCGCGACACACCTTCAAGACTCGATTTGAATGAAAAATAAACGCCGTCAAGGAACTTAAGCATAGACGGCCGCTTTTCGAAATTGATACTGGGCAGATTGCGCGTTTTTTCGCGTACGTTGGGTATCGAGATCACCTGCGACCGGGAAAGAAAATTAAGCGTATAGTCGTCCCAGCTCTTATTTACGAATACCTGAGACACCTCGATCGGGGATATCACCTGCTGAATGCCGTCAGAAAATTCCTGACGGAACGCGAGACTCGACGTTAGTCGAACATCAACGGCAGCGGTGAATCCATTTGGGAAATAATGTACTCCCTCAGCATAAATGAGAGATCCGCCTTGATCTGGATTCTGAGGACTCGCCTTCTTGCCAAAAATGCGGTCCTTCACCGCGTAAAAACCTGCGTTCAGGTATGACCGCGAGTTTGCCCTCGTCCTGATATCCAAGCCGTAGCCGAGTCCTCGAGACGTGTAAATATCGCCTCGCAGGGTAACATCCGCCGAATCGCCCAGCGTCTGGTAATAGGCACCTGAAAGCCGAAGCCCCTTCCGAGGCGAATACCCGCCTGTCGGGGTGAGAAATCCTGAACTGCGGTCCTTTTTCTTGATCGGGATGGATGCAAAAGGCACCGAGACCACCGGTATGTCCCGGAGTCGGAATTTCGCTCCTTTCAATCTGATCCGGTCATTTTTTTTGATTCGCGCGCTTTCTGCGGTAAAACTCCATTTCGGCACCGCCTCTTCACAGGCAGTGAACATGCCGTTTACCACAAGTATCTCGTCAGCACTTACGCGCTCGACGCGATCTGCACGAAAAAATATCACTGTTCCGTCATTCGTCTGATTCGAAAAGCCGGTGGAATCTTCAAAACTCCCGAGACGTGTTCGATAGTTCCATATCCCATTGACACCCGTGATCCGTTGGTCGTCGCCTTGATCAAACACGACCGATCCGCGTGCGACGATATTACCTGTTGATTGATCTAACGATATCTCGTCTGCCTGCAGCCGATAGATGCCGTATCGGACATCGACGTTTCCAATGTGACGAACGATCCGCTTACCGTCCTTTTCCTCTACGATGTGGGTGTCTGAATAGACGACCACTTCGCCATCGCCGCCTTCCGGTTCAAACGAGGACTTTGGCTTCGGTTTTGGTGCGGTGACCTGTTCTGCGGAGACCGGATTTATATTTTGCGTATCGGCGATCGGATTTGCTACCTGACGCTCAACTGGGTTGGTTTGTTGGCCGAACGAAGAAAATGCCGACAAAACGGCGAAGAAAGCGATCGGAAATACTCGATTAACCCGCATTAAATCAGGAGTTTATAAGAAGATGCTAACACGAAGGGTAACTTCAATAAAGTTGCCTTCTCTCTAGGTTTGATCAAACAGTTCGACAGATCTCTACGACCTTATCGTCAACTCATTCTCCGGACCTGAGCTCCAAAATAAATATTTCGGTCTCTTCGATATGTATTACTCTTCCGCTACTATAAAGGTCCATGAAGAAAAGTTCTGCAGGATAGGACTTTCCTCTTAGTTCTGCGTCCCCGGACATTTCCCCTTTAGCGATCAGCTCCTCCGGGAACCATGACTCGAGCGCTATTTCCGCATCATTTCCCTCACCGCCCTTTCGAAGTTCATCAAGCAGCAGCCGAGCGTCCTCCGGAGTGAAGATCAGAACCGCTGTCAGCTTTTTTGACCGCTGATCAATCCTCCAAACGCCGTCTTCAGCCTCGTACGGGACTCGAACAAGAAGCTTGAGGTCTTCCAGGCGATCGCTTGGGGCGTCCTGAATTGCATTCTGATCCGCCTTCGGAAAGGCAGGAGAATTTTTAGGATCTTCCTGTTTCGAGGAACAACCGAAAAATATGAAAGACAGCAAAAGCAACGCAATGGAACTCTGAAAAAAAACTCGGCGCATTGTGCCAAGTATGTGAGAATGCCGCGCGAAATGCAATGGCCAAAGCCGCGGCCCTTGGCAGTGAGAACCCGCGTTTATGGTAATATAAACTTTCATCTCGAGACACTATGGAGACGCATTTGCTGGAAATAGAAACTGAAAAAGAAGCAGAAAAGATCCGTTGGGAAGCTGAGACGCTGAAGCCGGTCATCGACCGGTCACCTGAGCGTAAAGACGTATTCGCAGGGGTCTCGTTGGAGCCGGTTGAGAGGCTTTATACTGACTCTGACAGCTCTGACATCGAGGTCGGATTTCCCGGCGAGTTTCCATACAAACGCGGCATTCACCCGACTGGCTATCGAGGAAAATTGTGGACAATGCGGCAGTTCGCTGGATTTTCGTCACCCGAAGATACCAATCGCCGCTTCAAATATCTGATGTCGCAGGGGCAAACCGGGCTCTCTGTAGCATACGATCTTCCTGCTTTGATGGGCCTCGACGCTGACTCGCCCTTGTCTGAGGGTGAGGTTGGCAAATGCGGCGTCGCGGTATCAAGCTTGGCGGATTTTGAGGTCCTTTTCGATGGGATCCCGCTTGACGAGGTCACTGTCTCGCAGACGATCAATGCTCCGGCCCCGATATTTCTTGCGATGTACTTGGTTGTAGCAGAAAAACAGAAGGTTGACTTTCAGAAGATCTCCGGCACACTGCAAAACGACATTCTTAAGGAATACATCGCCCAAAAAGAATGGATATATCCCATCAAACCTGCGATGAAGCTTGTCATAGATACATTCGAGTACACGACAAAATACGTTCCTAAATATAACCCTATATCGATCTCTGGCTATCACATTCGCGAAGCAGGAGCCACGGCCTTGCAGGAACTCGCCTTTACGCTGCGCGATGGCGTCGAATACGTACAATACGGTGTCGATCGAGGAATGGACGTGGATGAATTTGTGCCGCGCCTATCATTCTTTTTTAATGCTCATAACGATTTCTTCGAAGAGATCGCAAAGTATCGGGCAGCCCGTGTCGTGTGGGCTCGGACGATGCGAGAGCGCTTCGGAGCCAAGAACCCTCGGACAATGCAGCTTCGTTTTCACACTCAGACGGCCGGCGTTTCGCTTACTGTGCAGCAGCCGTTGAACAACATTGCACGGGTTGCGATCCAGGCCCTTGCCGGCGTTCTTGGCGGCACGCAGTCGCTGCATACGGATTCATATGATGAAGCTCTCGCTTTGCCAACAGACGAAGCAGCGTTGATCGCCCTCCGCACACAGCAGATCATCGCAGAAGAAACCGGTGTGGTTAATACGGTCGACCCGCTTGCAGGCAGCTATTATCTTGAATCACTGACGGAAAAGATGATCGAGGGATGTTTTGGTTATTTCGACAAGATAGACGGCTTTGGCGGCATGGTTGAAGCGGTTGAAGCCGGATTCCCGCAGCGTGAGATACAGGAGTCAGCGTATCAATATCAAAAGGCGGTCGAGCGGGGTGAGCAGACTATCGTAGGCGTCAACAAATACTTGATGGACGACGAGCCGACAAAGATCGATATTCTGCAGATCGACGAAACTGTACGCGATCACCAGCTCGAACGCCTAGCCCGCGTAAAGGCGACAAGGGACAACGGAGCGGTCGCAAAGGCGTTAGACCGGCTGAAACTTGCGGCTCGCGATAACGAGAACACTATGCCTTCCATAATTGACGCCGTAGCTGCGTATGCAACAGTTGAAGAGATCTGCGTTGCCCTTCGCGATGTTTATGGTATTTATGAAGAACCTGCCTTTTGAGGTCAAGGCGTGACAGGTTCCTCTGAACTGACCTCGAAAATATGAGATGTGTAAAGACAGTGTGGATCACACTGACTTCAAGGTGTTTCGTGATTTTTTGGTATCGCCGGGACTTTTGACATTCGCACACGTCCAACGAATAATAAAAGTGTACGAAACCCAATACTACCTTAAGGAGGACTTTCACCATGGAAGATGGAAAGAGTGTTGCCAGCAATTTTATTTGGGCTCTGGCCTTGATAATAATCGTAGGGATCATAATGGGCGCCTTGTATTACGGTGGCGTGTTCAGCTCAAAGCCACAGAAGCAGGAGATCGAAGTTGATATAAAAGTTCCGGGTGCGAGCAACAGCTAGCCGTTTTGCCGACATCGATCGAGAAAGAGGCCTTCTTCCATAGGAAGAAGGCCTTTCGAATTTGACACGACATCTGAACTCGGTTAGCGTTATTTTCCGTAGCTGACTCGCCAGATCTTCTTGGCACCATCGTCAGTTATCAAAAGGGACCCATCCGGAAGCACCAACAGGCCGACCGGGCGGCCCCAAGCCTCATTAGAATTCTCATCAGGCAGCCAACCTGAAACGAACTCCTCGTAAGCGTTCATCACCGGCTTGCCGTCCTTGAAAGGAATCCGAACCACTTTATAGCCCGATAGTTTTGAACGATTCCAGGAGCCGTGAAGAGCAACGAAGGCATCGTTGCGATACTCCTTGGGAAACATATTTCCTTCATAAAAAACGATACCCAACGCCGCTGTATGCGATCTGAATAAGACATCGGGCACAATGGTCTTTTTGACTAATTCCGGTGCCTCTCCCTTTCGCCGCGGCTCCTCGTTTGGGCCGATGTACGCGTAAGGCCAGCCGTAAAAACCTCCCTCCTTAACTGAAGTTGCAAAGTCCGGAACGAGGTCGTCACCGATCGCATCACGTTCATTCACGGCTGTCCAGAGTTCACCGGTTACAGGATTCCAGGCCAAACCGATGGGGTTTCGAAGCCCGGACGCAAAGATCTTGTGATTCTTGCCATCGGGATCATAAACCGATATTGCAGCTCGCCGCGGATCGGATTCTACAGATACATTCGACTCGGAACCTATAGAAAGGTACATTTTCTTTCCGTCCCTGGAGAAAATTATGTTCCGTGTCCAATGCTGGTTATATCCGCCTCTTGTAAGTTCGACGACCCTTTCCGGTTCGGCATCGGCCTCGGTCTGCTCCGATCTATACTTGAACCGAACTACCGCATCCGTATTCGCAACGTAGAACCAGTCCTTATGAAATGCCATGCCGAACGGCTGATCCAGCTTATCCGACCAGATCCATCGCTGATCGGCGCGGCCGTCCTTGTTGGTATCCCGAAATACTACGATTCGGTTAGCTCGAGAATCCGATACAAAAATATCTCCATTCGGAGCCAAGGCCATCCAGCGGGGATAGACCAGATCACCCTCAGCAAAGACGTTCACGCGGAACCCTTTCGGAACATATAGCTTCGCATTTGCCGGTTGGGGCACCTGCCGCGACGGGCGTCGGGCACTTTCTGTGTGAAAAGGCGACGGAAGGGCCTTGGGATCGACCGAACGCACCACAGGACGATCGACCTCGACGATCTGAGGCAGCGGCGTCGAACTCGCCTGTGCGGTCGGTGTTGGCTGCTGGGCGGCTGATATCGACGCCGAGAATACGAGAAAGGTTATCGTCAAAAAGAAATTGCGATATAATTTCATAAATTCAATTATACCAATGTCCGAAAACCTCTCAATTAGCAGGCTTCCAAATGAAGGATCAACCGCAAGAACGGCCCCCTTCGGCTCGGTTGCAGAGAACCTGGCGGTAAAATACCTGATCGAGAGAGGGTTGCAGTTAGTGATGACGAATTTTACCGTACCAGTGGGACGCAATAGTCGCGGCGTTCAGCGTACGGGCGAGATCGACATCATCGCGGTTGATGGAGACGTTGTCTGTTTTATCGAGGTAAAGGCCCGTAGAAGTACTGAATTTGCCCCTGCAACGGCGAATATCGATCTAAGAAAGCAGCGGCAGATAATTCGCACGGCTCGCGTTTTCAGACGAATCTTCAATATGCGGAGTGCTCCTTTCAGATACGATGCCGTGACGATAGTATGGCCAAAGGAATCGCCCCCGACGATCGAGTATCTGAAGGACTATTGGGACGAGTCTGTTTTCAGCAAAAAGCATTGGCACAGAGGCCTTGTGAATGATAGCTTCTAGTAAGACCTCATGGATCAAAAGGAGTAATTATGAAAACATCAATAGTTATTTTTGCAGTCTTTGTGTTCGCAGCCGGCATTGCTTCGGCTTATGTTTCTGACAATATTGCGGGCAAGTGGAACATCCTCGCGCAGGCCGACGGACAAACCATCGGAATTACGGCGACAATAAGTGCTGATGGAGACAACTTTACCGGTTCGACGGCGTCCGATATCGGTACGGGACAGATCCTCAACGGAAAAGTAACCGGTGACAAGTTCACTGCAACTCTGAAAACCGAAGTTCTTGGGGCCGTCTATGAATTCGCCATGGAAGGTACCATTACGAAAGACGGCTTGACTGGTACTTTCACGAATTCCAACTTTGGCTCAGTGCCGTTTACAGCAACAAAAGCGAAGGACTAATTCCGTTTACTTCTAGGCTGTTTACCGTCGGTGAGGACAACAAAATCGCCGATGCTCTTGTGTTTTTCGTGAACGAACATCGTAAATGCATCCTCGTACCGGGCGGTCACAACGACCGCCTTTGTTTTTTTCCGATATTCTAGCAAATACTCTACGGTGCCCAGGCGGCTCTCAGTGTGAAAGGAACCCACCAGATGAACGACCAAAGGCCGCTTCTTTGACTTTAGGAATCCATAGATCGAATGAGCCATCGTCGCATCCCAAAGAGCCTGGGAAGAAAGGATGTTGTTTAGGCCCATTTGTGCTTCGGGGCTCGGTCCCATCAAGGCCTTGAACTTAGCTGAATATCTCTCAGAAGGCTCAGAATACGGCAATGGAGCCACCCATCGCTTTGCATCTTTAGAAAGCCCGTTCAATGAGGACCTACCGTTGCGGGAAACCATGTTTATGTATCGCCGCGGAGCATTGGCAGCAATGACCGGAAGCCGCTTCTCCTTCGCCACTTCAACTAAAGGCCGATAGTCCCACTTGTAATTTCCCCACGGCCTCGAACTCAGCAGAAAATGCTGCTCGGATATTAGGCCGGTCAAATATTCATCGACGACGATCTGAACGTCCCGTTCGAACATCTCCAAGGATAACGCTATCTCCCTCGTAGCCCCGAATCTTTCGACGATCCGCCTGAAAATTTCTGCCTGAACCGCGTGTCCAACAGCGTCGTCGTGCATTTCGCCGAGGAAAATGACCTCGTTGGCGTCACCGGCTGCCACGATGTCTGTGACCGTTCGGCTGTTCCCAAGAGCATCGAAAACTCGAAATTGTGCCTCGTCGTAGGCGATCTGCGAAAAAGTACTTATAGAGGTTAACATTAGTGCCGCAAGAATGATCGTTCGCATAAACAAGTTAGTGACTAGAATAGCGCAACTTGTACAGCTGCGACGCCTGTGGAACAAAAAAAAAACGGCGGCTCCGATCTACCGAAGCCGCCATCTATGTTTACCTCAAGAGATGAACGGGAGGCTGACATTGTTTGTCGTCAGCCTTCCATATACATCTATTCCAGACCCGTGAAGTCCACGTCAGTGAGAGTGTCATTGACCGTGACTACACGAGGTACGAAGCGGAAGTTGCGTGAGTTAACCGTCATCACGAACGACTCTCCAACCGGCACTTCGTCGAATCGGTAGTAACCGAAGCTTGAAGTTACCGCACGGCGTACCACGCCGTTGGCGTCGGTCATTGTGACCTCAGCGTTGCGGAGCGGTGCTCCGGATGACGTGAATACACGTCCCGAAACCTCAACCCCGGCAGCCGTGACCGGCAGCAGTTCGAGTCCCCATCCGCAGATACCGCCGTTCTGCGTGTCGGGCCTCGGGAATCCGCCGTCGTCTCTCACATACAGGCTCCACGTTCCGTTCGCATTGATGCCGCCGAAGTTACCGAACATCGTCTGGCTGACCGGACGTGCTACGGTCGATCCCGGCTCGACATACGGTCCCGCAGGAGCAGGCACCGGGAACGTCGTGACAGGTGTCTCCCAGTTCGTCGGCTGATAAACGCCAGTTGCCGGAGCTGTGCTGTTCGGCACCACTTGGGGAGCCGAGTCAGTAAAGGTCAGCGTCCTTGCGTCGTTCGGGTTGATCGGGACCACGCCGCCTGCATCTGCCATCAGGATGTATTTCGCTCCGTTCGGACCAACAAGCAGGATGTCGACGTTATCCGGCGAATTCGACCAATAATCGAACAGCGTCACACGCACTCGGAACAGGTTGGTCGTAGCGCCGTTGACGAATATCTGCGACGGATAGGGCAGACCGATGCTGTTCTCGAAGATATCAATGCACTGCGTGTTTCGGAACTGGTTCGCGGTGTCATTGATCGTGAGGATTGCATCTGTGCCGGGGCCGAAAGGCGGTGCACCACCGGCGGGGCCAATTCCGGCACCCACCGGATTCGAAAGCCGCAGGATTACCGTTTCGGGTCCTTCAGCAGAGTTATCGCCGCATATCTGGACGTTGACCGTCTGCATCGTGTTTCCGGCTCCGAAGTTGACCACCTGATTCGTCACAGTGATGTAATCGACCAACAATCCGCAGGCCGCTCCGCCAAATGCGGTGCCCGGTAAGGTGCTGAACTGTACGCTCGCAGGTGCCGAGACATTGCCTGTCCTCGTCAGTGTTATCACCGCAGTGTTCGGCTCGTCATCCAAATAGGTCGCAGAGCTGAACTGTATAAAGTTCGTCGGTGTTGGCGACGGACTCGGTGACGGCGAAGGAGTCGGCGTCGGCGTCGGCGTCGGCGTCGGCGAAGCAGACGGGCTCGGACTCGGACTCGGCGTCGGCGTCGGCGTCGGCGTCGGCGTCGGTGTCGGTGTCGGTGTCGGCGTCGGTGTCGGTGTCGGCGTCGGTGTCGGCGTCGGTGTCGGCGTCGGCGTCGGTGTCGGCGTCGGTGTCGGCGTCGGCGTCGGTGTCGGCGTCGGTGTCGGCGTCGGTGTCGGCGTCGGTGTCGGTGTCGGCGTCGGCGTCGGGCTTGCGGTCGGAGTCGGCGACGGCGTCGGACACGGTACGCTTCCGGTTACCAAGAATGGCAGATCTTGAACGGTTAAACTGGTGGTGTCTTCCAGCGGTCCCCATGTTGAGCCTGTCGGGTTGAACTGCAGCGCATTTGCACCGGGTTTACCGGGAAGGTCAATGAAGGAAACCGGATTGGCCCACGGCCCTGACGCGAGAGTGCCGCCAACTTGGTAGTCTATCCAATAAGTTCCGGCCGCCAATGTCGTTCCAACATTTGCCACAACACTCATGATCGGACGAGTGTTACCGGTCAATGCTGTCGACGTAACCCGGTAAATATTGGTGAACGAGGTTGAAGCCAATCGATTCGTCGTTGTGTCGCCAAAAACGATATTACTTCCCATCGCGCCCGGCTGGCCATCCCAAATTCTGAGATTAACCTCATTAATGGTTGAGGTTGTCGTGGAACCTGTTTGATATGTGTAGAACGTCATCGAACTGATCGTCGCTCCACCGGCAGGGATCACGAAATCATCCGCGACGCGGAAGCCGCTTGAGACTGCCATGCCAAATCCAAAGGTACCACTGCCCGGTCCGATCGCGCTGGCATCCGCCCCACCTGCACCCTGTCCAGGATGAGTGATCATCGGGCCATTGTTGAACAACGTTCCGGCTGGCGGACACGAAGGCGACGGACTAGGCGTCGGGCTTGCCGATGGCGTCGGAGAAGGACTCGGGCTCGGTGACGGACTCGGAGTCGGCGTCGGTGTCGGCGTCGGCGAAGCAGACGGGCTTGGACTCGGCGTCGGAGTGCCTCCGCCGGTAGCACAAGTAAAAGTAAGAGAATCTATCCCAATGAAGTTCGAGTTGTCGCCGGTCGGACCGCCGTTCTCGACAAAATATCGGAAAGCAAAGCGTCCATTAGTAGCAGACGGCACTCCGGTAACAGTCGCCGTAAACTCCGTCCATACTTCCGGGTAAACACCGCCGGTGCTATAAGACTCATTGATATCCAGCAGCAATGTTGTAAAGTCACCAACCGATGTGGCTGACGAGCCAACGTTGACGCTGGACCCGTTCGTACTCATTCTAACTTGCAGTCGATCCGGAAACGGATTGTTCGTTGTCGTTCTGGTCCAAAATTTCAATTGTGCTCCATTCTGCAACTCGACAACTGGCGTGAAAAGCCAATTACTGAGAGTTGAAGTTCCGGTTCCAGCGTTGAAATTTGCTCCGATGTAGGAGTTGGCCGCACCGGCATGAGACGGAAAAACCGTGGGGTTCCCTTGAAACCAATTCGTAGTTCCAGGACCGGGATTCGAAAGGTTCTGGAATGCCCATCCGGGACCAGGCACGCTGTCGGTGATGGTATCAAATCCCTCACTAAACGGCTGGCAGCCTCCTTGAGCCTCGACCGTAGCCGACTGGAACATCGGAAACGCGGCCACACCAACAGTAACCAACAGACCGGCTATCAATAACAGCACCGACCTGAATTGGAACCTATTTTTGGACTGAACTTTATTAGACATAATTGACTCTTCCCTCACTTTAGGATCCTGCCGCATGTTTAGCGGCGAAATTGATATTGCTCTGAACGTAGCCCGACGCTCGAACGCATCGGATTATGCTGCGAATTTTCAGAAAATTTAATCCAAAGAACGGTAAATTCTAGATTGTTTTACCTATGCATGTCAAATCGCGACGTGAATAAGCCCTTTAGTTGCTTCGATATAAAAAAGGCTGCCGCACGGCAGCCATCATGATTCCGGGAATCATGGATTATATCGACGAAACACTATTTAGCTGCCACCGCCATTTTCGCCGATGCCAGATCGATAGCGTCCCTTGCAGCCTCCGCATCCTCGGCGGTCATAGCAGATGCGGATGCTGCCTTTTCTGCAGCGTCCTTTTCCTGACGGGCAGCATCAACATCTACATCGTCAGATGTAGCGGCCGCGTCAACCAGCAAGGAAACCTTGTCCCTGTTCACTTCGACAAAGCCGGATGCCACAGCCAACTTACCGCTGACGCTTTTCCCGGAATAGCTGACCACGCCCGGTCGCAAAGCAGACACGAGCGGAGCATGAGCCGGCATTATGCCAACCTCACCCGAGACCGTCGGAACACTGACAGTGTCCACCTCAGCCTCAAGAACTTTCTTTTCCGGTGTTACGATCTCTAATTTCAACATAAAACTAAATGCCGACACATTCGGCACAATCATGTTACGTATAAGGACTACGCTCCGGCTGCCATCTTCTTGGCCTTTTCACGAGCTTGCTCGATGGTGCCCACCATATAAAACGCCTGCTCAGGCATATCGTCACACGCGCCTTCGAGGATCTCTCTAAAGCCCTTGATGGTATCTTCGACCTTTACGTACTCGCCCTTCAGGCCGGTAAACTGCTCGCCGACCGTAAACGGTTGAGAGAAAAAGCGTTGAATCTTGCGGGCACGAGATACAGTGAGTTTGTCATCCTCGCTCAATTCGTCGAGTCCGAGGATTGCTATGATGTCTTGCAAGTCTTTGTACCGTTGCAAAATCTTTTTCACTTGTTGCGCCGTGTTGTAATGCTCATCACCGACGATCTGCGGATCAAGGATGCGTGAATTTGACGCGAGCGGGTCGACTGCGGGGTAAATACCGAGTTCCACGATCTGACGCGAGAGTGCCGTAACCGCGTCGAGGTGGGCGAATGTCGTCGCCGGTGCCGGATCGGTATAGTCGTCGGCGGGCACGTAAACGGCCTGGATCGACGTGATAGCGCCGGTCTTGGTCGACGTGATCCGCTCCTGCATTTCGCCCATTTCGGTGGCGAGGTTCGGCTGATAGCCCACGGCGGAAGGCATTCGGCCGAGAAGTGCGGACACCTCAGAGCCTGCCTGCGTGAAGCGGAAGATGTTGTCCACGAAGAACAGCACGTCATTCCCCTGGTCGCGGAAATATTCCGCCACGGTCAGCCCCGACAGTGCGACACGAAGACGTGCTCCCGGCGGCTCGGTCATCTGGCCGTAGATGAGCGACACTTTCGAATTCTTGATGGCGTCCATATCGACCTTTGACAGGTCGAATGCACCGGTTTCCTCGAAATTATGCATGAAACCGTCGCCATAGGTGATGACCTTGGATTCGACCATTTCGCGGAGCAGGTCGTTGCCTTCGCGGGTACGTTCGCCGACGCCGGCAAAGACCGAAAAGCCGTCACGTCCCTTTGCGACGTTGTTGATCAGCTCCATGATCAGAACCGTTTTGCCCACTCCGGCACCCCCGAACAGGCCGATCTTTCCGCCGCGGAGAAAGGGCTGGACAAGGTCGATGACCTTAATGCCCGTTTCGAACATCTCGAGGCGAGTTGATTGTTCGTCAAATCCCGGAGCGTGGCGGTGAATGGGATAAGTGATCTCAGACGACACCGGTCCGAGCTCATCGACGGGCTCGCCGATGACGTTCATCACGCGGCCGAGCGTCGGAGCGCCGACGGGCACGCTGATCGGGCCGCCTAGGTCGATCACGCTCATTCCGCGGACCATACCGTCGGTCGGCAGCATCGAAACCGCACGCACGCGGCCTTCGCCCAGGTGCTGCTGGACCTCGGCGACGACATCGATCTTTTCTTCAACGTCGAAACCTTCGCTGGTGATACGGAGTGCCTGATGAATAGGCGGAAGATAATTGTCTGAAAATTCAACGTCAACAACGGGTCCGATGATCTGAACTACCTTGCCCACGGGCCCTGCATTTTCGTTAGCCATTATTTATAGAATGCTCCTCAATAGATGGTAAATACCGTCAAAATAACAAAGCAGTAAGGATAACACACGACCATTACCGAATCAAAATTGACCGCACCGCAATCTTTTATGACCACACACGCGGCGATCTTGACCGAAATATGGCGACATTTTGACCAAAAACACGATCTTTTTTACCGCATTTTTCGGTGAATTTCGTATTTCGGCCTGTAAGCGTAAATGCCGGAGATGTCGGATAGGCCGGATAGTGATAAGTGATAAGTGATAAGTGATGAGTGGAGAGAAGAGAGTGGGGAGTGGAAGTGGTCGGTGGTCGGTTGCCGGGACGCAGGCTGCCAGCCTGCAGTCAAATTTCTGACTTCTGACTCCTGACTCCTGACTCCTGACTTCTGACTCCTGACTTCTGACTACTCACACTCATTTGACTTTTCGAAACAACTGTGCTATCTATGAAACATCATCTTACAGGAGGCACTTTATGGAATTGGAGAGAGGCTGGGAGAAATTTCGCGGCGGGCCGGCGGACAGGACGAAATACGAGAACGTCGTCCGCGTTACGATCAACCGCAAGGGAATGATCTATATGAATTCAAAGATGTATCAGCTATTCGGCAAGCCAAAGGCGGTCGCGCTGTTTTACAACCGCGAAGAGGACGCGATAGCGATCCGTCCGGCATACGAACGCTTTATCGAGCATTTCGAGGTTGTGAAAAAGCAGGCGGGCTGGGCGATACACGCGGCGTCTTTCTGCCGGCATTACCGCATACGCGTGCCGACGACCGAACGTTTCCTTCGGCCGGACATCGACAACGACGGCAACATGATCCTGCACCTCCGCGAAACGATAAACGTCGGCGGCCTCGTCCGCGGCCCGAACAAGAAGAAGGAGAATTAGCGCAAGTTCGTTTCAGCGAACAAGACAAACTGAAGTAAGATTTCTTAACAATCGAAGCTATGCCAAACGCTAATCTCACAGCCGCGATGCGGGCGAAGAATGATGAGTTCTACACGCAATACGCTGACATCGAAAAGGAAATGAATGCGTATCTTGAGTACGACAAAGACGTATTTCGAGGTAAAACGATTCTCCTGCCGTGTGATGATCCTGAATGGAGCAATTTCACTAAGTTCTTTGCGCAGAATTTTGAGAAGTTTGGGCTCAAGAAACTTATCAGCACGAGTTATGCCGAGGACAGCAAGAATTATAAGGGCAATTATCAGCCGACATTACTATCAAAGACATCTGCCAAGGGTTTGTAGAAAAAAGCCTCGTAGAGGCGTTATGTTTGTAGAACATAGATTTAATCAAACAAACAAGCTCCGTTAGGAGCGACATCATGGCCAACACCTACACACAAATCTATATTCACGTTGTCTTTGCGGTCCAGGAGCGTGCGTGCGTTATCAAAAAGGAATGGCGAGAGGAATTATTCAAATACATAGCAGGCATCCTCAGGAATCAAGGCATTAAATTACTGGCTATTGGCGGAGTTGAGGATCATATCCACATTTTGCTCGCACTGATACCGAAGGTAGCCTTATCAGAGCTTATCCGTGACGTAAAAGCTAATTCCAGCAAATTCATTAACGAGAAGGGTTTTGTACGCGGCAAATTTTATTGGCAGGAAGGGTTCGGTGCTTTTTCCTATTCTCGATCACAAATAGACAAGGTTGCACAGTATGTACTGAATCAAGAACAACATCATAACAACAGATCGTTCAAAGAGGAGTACACCCAATTACTCAGGCAATTTGATGTTGAGTATGATGACAAATATCTATTCAATTGGATAAGCGAGTGATATTCCCGGCGGATGCCGCGCCTACGGTGCTAAAACTATCGGTTGTATTTATTCTACAAACATTTCGCACCTCCGGTGCTATGAACAATAACCTTACTTCGAACGATCCGTTGTGTGCGATCGATCACGACGCCAACAAGGAAAAGATCTGGACGCTCGCCGAAATGGACGCCGACCACGTCTCAGCCTGGTCGAAAGGCGGCGCAACCGACGAAACCAATTGTCAGATGCTCTGCAAAACGCATAATCAGGCAAAGGGGAATAGATGAGTATTGCTGAAACGCTCTCCGACAATTGGGAGATAGGGATCAAGTGGGACAGGCGGTATGTGGAGCCGCGGCCGCGGCTGTATGCCTCGATGAACCGGCAGGGCGTGATCGTGTTGAATGCGGCGGCTTTTGACGCGCTGAAAGGTTCGGCGAGCTTTGCCCTGCTCTTCGACCGAAAGAAGCGCGTTATCGGCGTGAAATATCCCACCAAGGAACGGCAGTATTTTCAGGCGAACGATTACGGCCGCGACGGCAAACTGAAGGCGATATTCGCACGCAAGGCTCTGCGGCAGTTCGGCGTTGAGGTAACGGAGACGCTGGCGTTCGTCGATCCGCCGATCGAGGACATCGGCGGTGAGCCGTGTCTGCTGCTGCAACTGGACAAGGCACGGATTCTGCCGAAGAAGAAATAAGGTTAGCCACGAATAAATCGCTGCGATCCACTTGCTGAAACTAGTGGCAATTCAAGAGCAGGCAAGCTGCCTGCGGTCCGGCCGTAACCTTGACGGTTGACGGGCGTTGAAGTATCGTCAATCCAAGCATCATCTTTTACGGGGCGTGTTTTAATTTGCGCGATCAGAAAAAGCTCGAACTCCCGCCGCAGGGCCTCAACGTCCTTTTCGGCGTCCACGACCAGAACATCAAATACCTCGAGTCGCTGCTCGATGTGAACATCGGCGCACGCGGCAACGAACTGCTCATCGACGGCGACCCTCGCGATATCGAGACCGTCGAACGCATACTCGCGGATTTCGGCGAGCTTTTTGACGAGGGCAGCACATTCTCGGACAAGGAGATGAAGGACGCCTTTAAGCAGATCGCCGAGGACCGCGCGTATTCGCTGAAGGACCATTTTCAGCGTTCGCGGTTTAACCCTTCGGGCAAGAAGACCGTCGCACCCAAGACAGCTAATCAACGCAAATATCTGGACGCCATCGCAAAGAACGACCTCGTTTTCGGCATCGGCGTGGCGGGCACGGGCAAGAGCTTTTTGGCGGTCGCGATGGCCGTTGACGCACTGTTCAAAAAACAGGTCAGCCGCATCATCCTGACGCGGCCGGCGGTCGAGGCCGGCGAACGGCTCGGCTTTCTGCCGGGCGACCTGCAGGACAAGGTCGATCCGTATCTGCGGCCGCTTTACGACGCGCTGTTCGATCTGGTTGACGCGGAGAAGGTAACGAAAATGCTCGAAAAACGCATTATCGAGATCGCCCCGCTGGCATTTATGCGCGGGCGGACGCTGTCGGATGCGTTCATCATCCTCGACGAGGCACAGAATACAACGAGCGAGCAGATGAAGATGTTCCTGACGCGTATCGGCTTCGGCTCAAAGGCCGTCGTCACCGGCGATAAGACGCAGATCGACCTGCCCCGCGGCCAAAAAAGCGGCCTCAAAGAAGCCGAACACGTCCTCGGCGGACTCGAGGGCATCGACTTCATTTACTTCTCGGAAAAGGACGTCGTCCGCCACAAACTCGTCCAGATGATAGTGCTGGCGTATGAGAAGCATTCGGAATCGACGGACCAGCCATCATAACGATCCTTATTAAGTAAGGCGATCGTGTGCTAAAGTAAGGAATTGAGGTGCCGTAATGAATCTAGAGGCAAAGATCACCAGCAAGGGGCAGATAACAGTTCCGTTAAAAGTACGAAAGGATCTCGGCTTAAAGGCTGGCGACAAGATCACATTTGATAAGAACAGTGATGATGAGATCGTGTTGCGTCCCGCCCGAAAAGGCAGTCCATTTGCAAAATATCGGGGGATCGGAAATCCCGGTATCGATTCCGGGATCGAGGCGATCGACAAGCATGTTCGAGAGATGCGCGGCTTTGACCCGGACGATTCGAGCATCGGATGATCACCGCAATCGATACAAATGTGCTTATAGCACTATGGGATAAGGATGACGTGACCAATGTCCGCGCTCAGAAGGCTCTGGATAAGGCTCAAAGCAAAGGACAACTGGTCGTTTGCGGAGCGGTCTTTGCCGAACTGCTAGGCGGCGAAGACAAGAACATAGTCGTAGTTGAATCGTTTCTGAATGAAACGGATATCGAGATCGACTGGACGATCGATGAAAAGATCTGGAGAAGTGCGGCAACGGCCTTTCAGAGATACGTCGCCCGCCGCCGCAAACAACGCCAGCCCGAACCACGGCGGCTGATTACCGATTTTTTGATCGGATCTCATTCATTTGAACGCGGTTTTACCCTTCTCACCTTCGACGATCGTATCTTTAAGGCCGCGTTTCCAAAGCTGAAGATCGTTAGATAGCGATCAGGACACTATGCTTCATCGTTAAAGAGATGGCCGACGAAAACGTTTATATCTCAGATGGCAAGGTCGAGGTAGAGTTTCGACCGGCGATCGAAGATTACATCCATGTGTCTAACTCGATCTCGGGAAGCGTTCCGCAACCAAGGCTTTTCAAGCTCAGCTATTACTTTGTTTATTTACTGAACGCGATCATTGTTCCGGTGATATTGGTTTTTCATTTTCACTCAATGTCGGGCTTCGCTTTGTTCGCGTTCAATGTGTTTTTTCTGGTATATGCAAACGACCGACTCATTAATTGGTACAACAGGATCTACTTCGCCAGGATCTACAGCGGGATCGATGACCATTTGCTCCGAGTTGAGGCCTCTTCCGATGGGATATCAACTCAGTACGACGGAATAACAGGTTTTATTCCGTGGAAGTGGTTCCGAAGGATCGAGGAGACGGAGACGACGGTCTTCATATTTACCATGGACAGTGCGATAATGGTCAGGAAAAGCGGTTTTGTTTCAGAGGCTCATAAAAATGAATTCCCGGGAATCGTTCGCGAGCGGATCGGTTCCAATGTTTCGCACCTAAATAAACCATCGACGTCGTAAACCTCCAACGCAAAGTTAAGATGGACACCGCGGGCATTCGTACATTCGCGGCTTGCCTGCCGGACCTTGTTTCAGAGGCAAAAGGCAATACGTTCACAGTCGCGTTCGTATCAGACAAACGAATGCAACAGTTGAATGAGTTCTTTCGGGGCAAGGACTCAACGACAGACGTACTGTCGTTCCCGCACGAGCCCGACGAATTCGCTCAGAGTTACGCGTTTACGCGTGAAGAAACGC
Organism: Acidobacteriota bacterium; assembly: GCA_019639155.1. Taxonomy (GTDB): domain Bacteria; phylum Acidobacteriota; class Blastocatellia; order Pyrinomonadales; family Pyrinomonadaceae; genus OLB17. The sequence goes on from JAHBSJ010000004.1 coordinate 54,445, forward strand.
CTGAAGGCGTCACTCTAAGCTCCACTCTAGACTTTCTCGGCGACATCGTGATCTCCGCCGAACAGGCAGAACGGCAAGCGATCGAAAACAAACTAAGCCTCGAACTCGAGATCAAACAGCTAATACTCCACGGTCTGCTGCACCTCTGCGGCTACGACCACGAAACTGACAACGGCGAGATGAACGCCCGTGAACTTGAGCTGCGTGATAAATTGGGCATTTAGCTAACCGCTGAGACGCAGAGGGAAAACTGTCCTTTCCATCGACTCCATTCCGTAAACATTGTCAACACATCGGTCCTACGTGAATCTTCTTCCTCTGTGTTCTCCGTGCTCTCTGTGGTTAAATTGTTTCTATGGCCGAGACAACTAAAACGGCGGACCCGTGCGTGATGGTCATTTTCGGCGCGACCGGCGATCTGACCAAACGCAAGCTGCTGCCCGCGTTGTACAACCTTGCACGGCAGGATTTTCTGCCGCATTCTTTTGCGATCGTCGGTGTCGGGCGTCAGGAGATGACGACAGAGGCATTTCGCGCACAAATGACGCAGCATTTGGAGGAGTTCGTTCAGACGCTATCCGCCGGGACGCAGGCTGCCAGCCTGCAAAAGAAAGAGAAAGACAAGCGGGCCAGCCGCCAGCGGTCGGACGATAGGCTGATCAAATGGCTGCTCGAGCGCACGTATTATACGGGTGGCGATTTTGACGATGACAAAAAGCTTTTTTCTGACCTGAAGGAACTTTTAGGCGAGATCACTGCCACGCATCAAATACCTGACAATTACTTCTTCTATATGGCGACGCCGCCCGACCTTTTTGCGAATGTGACGCAAAAGGTGGTCAAGAACGGCCTCGGCAAAGAGGAGAACGGCAATTGGCGGCGTTTCGTTTACGAGAAGCCTTTCGGAACCGACCTGACCTCTGCCGAAGCTTTGAACCAGAAACTGCTGCGGCTGATCAAAGAGCGCCAGATATACCGCATCGATCATTATCTCGGTAAAGAGACCGTGCAGAACATATTAGTGTTCCGTTTCGGCAACAGTATTTTTGAGCCGATCTGGAACCGCAATTTCGTAGATCACGTGCAAATAACCGTAGCGGAAACGCTCGGCGTCGAGCAGCGCGGCGGCTACTACGATTCGGCGGGTGCGTTACGGGACATGATCCCGAATCACATACTTCAGCTCGTTACGCTAACGGCGATGGAGCCGCCGGTTTCGTTCGACGCAGATCCTGTGCGTGATGAGCAGGCGAAGATCCTGCAGGCGATACAGCCATTCTCGCCGGAAGACGTGCTGCAGTGTGCCGTTCGCGGACAATACGGCGAGGGCGAGATCGGCGGAACTGCGGTTCCTGCGTATCGCGATGAAGAACGCGTCGCACCGGCGTCGAATACCGAAACTTTTGCCGCACTGAATCTTTCGATCGACAACTGGCGTTGGGCGGATGTGCCTTTTTATGTTCGTACGGGCAAGCGGCTTTCCACGCGGCATTCGAGCATCGTGATCCAGTTCAAGAAGGCTCCGTTCATGCTCTTTCGCGAAACAGGCATCGAACGCCTGACCACGAACCGCATCGTCATACACATACAGCCCGACGAAGGCATCACGCTGCATTTCGGTGCAAAGATTCCGGGCCCCGTGGTGAACATGGGCCCGGTCGATATGGATTTCAACTATCTCGATCATTTCGGCGAGCAGGTCTCGACGGGTTACGAACGCCTGCTCTACGACTGCATGATCGGCGACGCGACGCTCTTTCAGCGCGCGGATATGGTCGAGGCCGGCTGGCGTATCGTGCAGCCCGTGATCGACGTTTGGAAAGCCCTGCCCGCACGCGATTTTCCGAATTACGCCGCCGGAAGCTGGGGGCCCGCGGAGGCCGACGCATTTATGACAGCCGATGGCCGCCGCTGGATCAATGAATTGAAATAGCCCTTATTCAACCGCAGTGAAATTCGCATCATCTATCGGGTCTGTCACTGACAGCAGAATGTCCGCCGGCGAGAAGCGATATCGTCGGCTCTTAGCTGAAAGAACATAGTTCCGTCCTGTTGCGATGTTCTCGATGACGTAGTAACCAAGATTGTTCGTCAGCGCACGCCGCACATTGCCCTCGGCATCGGCGATCTCGATGGTAACCTGCTGCACAGGCCGCCCGTCCGCGGTCATGACACGCCCAGACACGCTTACGCCTGCAGATGTCGGCGTGAAGTTGACCGGGAAAAACTCCGAAGTGTTATTCCCGGCATCGGTTGCCGTCGCTGTAATATAGTCGCCGAAAGCAAATTCCATTGCCGCTGCATTGCCGAAGTTTGCCTGTTTGAAACCGCCTCCGAAGTCGGCAATAGTGTAACGGTCAGATCCGAGGAACGATTTCCCTTCTCCTGTCAGATCGGATTTGAAGAACTCGACATAAAGCCCGTCGGTGCCGTAACTCGAAAAAGCGGGATTCGAGTCAACACGGTACGTTACGATCAGGTCGCCGCTGCCGTCGATATTGTAACTGCTGATCTCCGGGAAATTCTGCAAGCGGTTCGGGCCTTCGTCCGGGTCGCCGGGATCGTTAGGCGTCATTCCGGCCGGACCGATGTCGATCCCCATCAGAGTGTTCGAAAAGATATTGTTCCTTTCAATTCTGTTCCCGGTTCCTGCGGTCGGCTGCAGCACGATACCGTTCTGGCCGTTGTGAGCGATGGTGTTGCCGAACGAGACCGGCGCACTGCCGAGGCTGCGTCCAGGTTCTTCTTCGCTGACGCCTCCGATGATATTGCCGCCGGAACCAAAGTTCAAAGAGATGCCTGATCCACCATTCGCGATCGGCGTCCCGTTCGGCATTACACCAATGAAGTTGCCGACAACGGTATTCGAAAAGCCCGAACTGATGCGGATCGCGTCGTTGAAATTACCGCCGATGATGTTGGCGTAATCAAAACATGTCGGCCCGATACAATTGCTCGGGTCGATACCGATAATGTTCGATCCGGAATTTTCGACGACGATGCCCGCAGAATTAGGCAGCAGCACGGCCGAGCCTCGCTGGATACCGATACGGTTACCCTGAACGCGGTTTGAATTAGAGCCCTCGGCAATTATGATCCCGATCCCGGATGTATTGCCGGAGATGGTGTTGCCGACATTTGTGCCGTTATTGCCGGAAAGGGTTCCGCCGATCGTGTTTTCGGACGACCCGCCGTAAAGAGCGATGCCGGCTAAACCGTTGGGAACAGCCGATGTACCGTTCTCGTTGGTTCCGATATTGTTAGCCGCGATCGTGTTGCTGCTTGACGGCCCGGTGCCGGATTCATTCAATTCGATACCCACGCCGGTGTTGCCCGATATGACGTTGCCGATGATCTCGTGACCGCTTGAGCTCTGGAGCAGGATGCCGCGAACATTTGGCAATGCGTTTTGGCCGCTTTGATCCGTGCCGATCCGATTACCCGAAACATTTACGCCGTATTGAACCCCGCGAAGACGGACGCCGTTAAGGTTGCCGGATATTTGGTTCTGCTGTATGTCGAGCGCGGAAATGCTCGAATCCTCATCTACGACAATGCCCTCGACATTTGGCAATGTGTTCGATCCGTTCAAGTTCGTGCCGATCCGATTGAACGAGATCGCCGTGCTCGAAACAGATTGGCCGGTCGGCGGCGAAACGGCGATTCCCACCTCATTGTTCGAGATAACGTTACGCTGAGATGGCGAACCGCCGATGGTGTTCGATGCTCCGCCGAGTATCCAAATGCCAAACTCATTCTGCTGTGAAGCGGTGCCGACCGAACCCGTCGGATCGGTTCCGAGCAGATTGTTGCGGATGGTATTTCCGGTCGCCGCAGGCAAGATCGCAATTCCGGCACTACCCGACGAATTTGGTGATCTGTGACCCGAAATTACGTTTCTTTCGTCAAACGAACCGCCGATCTGGTTCGAACCGCCCGAGGCCAGCCTTATCCCGACCAGTTCATTTCGGGCGTTTGTCGTTCCATCCGGCAACAGTCCGATCATGTTGCCGATAATGCGGTTATTGCTCGAGCGAACGTCTATTCCATTGCTCAAATTGCCCGAAATATTATTACCGTCAACTCCAAAGGTTCCGCCGATCACATTATTGGACGAACCATTTGTCAGCACAACGCCGAACTCATTTGGCAAGATGACAGAACCGGAAGCGCTCACGCCGAAATTGTTCTTTCTGACGCTGACACCGCGGACGTTGGTTGACGATGGCGAACCGATGCTGATGCCATTGCTGCAATTACCAAAAGTGCTGCCTGTGACAGAAACCCGTTCCGTATCGCCGACGACGATGACACCCGAACCCGCGATAGTCCCGGCCGCAGTCTCGCCGCCGGGTTCTATTCCGAAATAACTGTCTTCGACCGAAGCATCCCGAACCTGAGCAGAGCTGCCGCCGATCTGGATCATGCTGTTGCTGAACCGATTGATCGCAAGGCCGCTGATCTTTACTTCGTTAGCACCGACGCGAAGCCCTGTTGCCAAATTACCCGCGTCACCGCGAATTTCGATCAACGGCGAACCGCCGTAGCCCGGCTGCGTTTTGCCGAGTATCGACGTTCTGTCGGTTATTGTGGGCAGCAGCGTCAACGGTGAGATCGTTTGAACTCCCGAGCCGGGTATCTCGAATAAGATTATGTCGAAACCTGTACTCGCATTCGCCTGCTCGATCGCCGCACGTAGCGTGCACTGCAAGCCGCTGTTCGACGTGTCGATATCGCAAACTCCGTCCGCTGTGTTCTCGTCCGGCTCGTCGCCGGTAGTGTTGACTACGATCGCGGTCAAACATTGTGCGGTTCCGTCCGTCTTGTCGATCACGGTCCGATCGGCACAGCCGCCGGCAAAACAAGAGAATTCCGACGTGCGGCCGCTTTCGTCAGTAGCGGTGGATGTGATCTTTGAACCGGTCAAGACCGGACCGGGCGACGTGAAATTGATACTCGCAAAACCATTACCGTCGGTCGTCACCACAACTGAGCCGATATGGCCTTGTCCTTCGCCATAGTTGGTCGGATCGGCGAATGTGTTCTGGTAGAAGTCGATCAAATAGCTCGAAACCGGAGCGGTACTGATCGTGCCGGTCACAGTCACGGTGCCGTCGCCGTTGAACGTCGGTTCATCTAATTCGGCAAAATTCTGCAGACCGTTGCCGCCTGTGTCGAGATCGCCGCAGTCATTTGGCGTTACTCCATCGGGCAGCGTCGCCGTATTTGCCAGATCGATGCCAAGTTCGCCGTTGTCGCGTATAGAGTTTCCGCGAATGCTGACGTCGCCGTCGGGTGCACCGCCGGTCGATGAACTGTAAACGAAAACACCTGCTCGTCCATTGTGACGGATCGCATTGAAATTGCCCGCGACCACGCCGCCGACGTTCGTTTTGCCGGGACCTGTAACGACCACGCCGCTGCCGCTGTTACCGAGGGCGTCGCCGTTTACATTCATCCCGATGTAGTTGCCGAAAATGTTGGCAGTTCCACCAAAATTTCGGACAAATACGCCGTCGCCACGAGTTCCCTGATTGAATGTATCGCTAGTCGCTGCTGAGATGATATTCCGGTCGCCGGGCTGTCCGCCGCCGATCTCGACGAATGTTCCGAGAGCGACAAAAACACTAATGTTGGCGGATTGTGTACCGCCGATGCCGTTCGAGATCGCCGTTAGGCCGTCGGACGACGTGCCGAAACGATTTCCCTTGAACGCAAAGAAGCCGCCGACCTCTTGCGGCTGGTGAAAGCCGCCTCCGACATGATTGCCTGAAACCAGGTTGCCGCCGGAAATGAAACCGCCGTTGCCGTCCGGAAAGCTGCCACCAAACAGGAACGGACCGAAAAAAGAGTTGAAGCCAAAGAAATTTGGCAATGCGACAGTTCCGGCTTTGTTGGTCCCGATATAGTTGTTGAAGATAAACGCCGGGCCCATTCCCGACTTATAGACGCCGCCGCCGCCGAGCGACTGAGTTCGATTGCCTGATACCAGATTGCAGAAACCGGTGCACGATTCCCAATCCGACGTCCCGCCGGGCGAGCCAACGACCGCGAAATCTACTGCGCTCGTTCCCATCCAGACAGTGTCTGTAACAATACAAAACCCGGAACATCCGTTTCGCTGATCGTTCGGGATGGCGTTATTGCCGGTGATATCGGTCCCGATCTCATTGCCGGCGACGATACATGACCCGCTGATGGGTAGCCCGTAAGAGAAATTGAACGCACAGTGAACCGCATCATCGCCGTTGTCTGCGATAGTATTTCTGCCTTCGGCGGTGATCGATCCAATGAATGTATTCAAATTTCCGGCTGAGGAAACACCTGTGCCGCAGTTGCCGAGCGGGCCGTTACCGGCGAGGTTCGTGCCGATGAGATTGCCCTTAATTCGGTTGTTATCGACTATGAGTTGGCCAAACTGCAGCTCGATAAGCGTCTCGATACCAACGCCGACACCGACACATCGATTCAATGCGGGAACCTCAAACCCATTCGCCGAGATCACGTTATATGAACCCGGATCATCGCCGCCCAGAACGTTGTTTATGCCCATCAGCAGAACGCCCTGGTCGTTGCCCAGACGCAGCAAACCGGTCACATCCGTACCGATAAAATTGCCTTTCACAACTGAATCGTTCCCGGCGGTGATCGCGAGGCCCGCCCCGGAGAGCGAGCCGGGAATGCTGTCCGCAAGGCCATTGCCTGAGATCAGGTTGCGTGCCGCGGGCAGATTGCCCCCGACGGTGTTCAGGTCGGAATCATAGATCAGAACGCCTGTGGCTTCGTTTGGCACCTCTTGGCTGCCGGTGACATCGGTTCCGAGGAAATTTCCCTCGATCAGATTGCTGTGAACGTTCGGGAACGTATTCGTCGTGAAGATCGTGATCCCGTTGCCCTCGATCAATTGACCGTTTCCGCCGTTTGTCGCAGGCATACTGTTGATGACAAGGCCGCGAACGACCGAATTTGTCGTTTTCATTGACAGACCGTTCTTTGTTCCCGGCCCGGCATCGCCGCGGATCTCGATGATCGGCGAACCCGCAAATCCCGGCTGCGTGGTACCGTCTATCGTTACCGTTCCGTAAATGTCCTCCAGATCGCTAGCGAAATTGATGGTTTGATGCCCGCCGCCGCCGATGTTGAACTGGATCAGATCGGCTCCCGGCGTATTGTTCGCCAAGAATATCGCTCGACGCAGCGTACACAGGCCGGGCGTATTGCAATCGCCGCCGCCCGAACTGGCCGAATCTATGACAAAGACGTTAGCCGGCGCGGTCATCAGCGTTTGCGCAGGACCCGACTCGGAAAATACTACGAGATCCATCAGGCCGTCAGGATTCAGCCTCATCGGCAGGACGGCGTAAGGCGAGTTCCCGCTCTCGACCGTAAATACATTCGCCCCAGATGAGTTGTCGCGAGGCCCTGTTTTCGCGATGATGTGAAGTTGTCCCGAAGCGGTGTCAGCGATGATCAGATCGTTGTAGCCGGAATCAGAAACCGCGGCTCTCACAAGTTTCACGCCGCTGCCGGCGAATGATGCGCTTGCCAGTCGCGTGTCCGTCACGAGCATCGTGCGGGCGAATTCACGAAGCGGAACTGGCTCAGCGGCGAGATTCTTTTCGAACAGTTCCTTGCGGCGCCGTTCCTGTTCCTTCGTCTTTTGAGTCTCGGCGGTGACATAAGCATTCTTCTCGGATTCGCTGAGCGATCCGAGGCGGGCATTGCGTTCAGCCATGCGCTCCTCGGCCATTTTCTGGATGTCGTTGCCGTAGCGGCCGCGGTCTCCCATCAACAATCCCATCTCTTCAGCCTGTTCGGCCGTCTGCGGAGGCGTCGCTTTCATAAAGGCGACGTCGCGGACGCGTTCATTCGATTCGAGTTGATCACCGGCTGGGATAAAGTTCGTGCTTCGTGCGTTCTCTCGCAGAGCCGCAGCGTCGGGCCGTGTTTTCGGCGCACGTGGGCGCGGTTCGAGGAGTTCGACGTTTCCCGTTCCGTCGAGGATCGCGATGCTATCGTGGCGAGCTTCGGTGAATCGGCCTACTGAGATAGCACGAATGTTTGAGTCCACGCGGATCGACTGCGTTACGGCATCGGGGCGGCGAATGCCTGCGGACATATCAAGCGGATACGGCTGTCCGCGGCCGTGGTGGATCGCGAGGGTGTTGCCGCACGCCGCGGCGACGTCGAAGTAAGCATCGCCGTCAAGTCGGCCGATGGCGAGCGATGTTGCTTCGGCGGGAAGCGGATGAATTTCGGGTTTGCGGGCAAAGGCCCCTTCGGGATGCTCATAGACCATCAGCCGCGAGCCTTCTTTCGTAACGACGGCTACCGCCAGGTCAGCTTGTCCATCGGGACGGCCGATCTCACCCATTGAAAGATAGGTAATACGTCCACCGACCTCAATTACCTGCGGCAGGCCGAGATTGCCGCCACCGTCGCCTGCGAGGACGAAGAATCTGTCAGCATTCCTCGAAGCAATTACAACATCAGCGTGGCCGTCGGCGTTCACATCGCCGGTCTCAATAAAGTCAGGCGAGAAACCGAGCATGATCTCACCGACCGTTCCGGTAAAGGGTGAGACAGTCGCCGCGCCGGTCAGCCGCCGATGCTGAGCTTCCGGAGAATTTGGATAGATCGTGTCGGCAGAGCCGCGGACAATGCGTATTGAGCCTGATGCGGTTACTGCGACGATGTCTTTAACACCGTCGCGGTCAAAGTCTGCCGACGCAGCTGTTTTTACGCCCGAAAGCGCATTTTCGTCCGCGACCGCGAAACGCGGTTCCTCGAAATTGACATGAGGAAATCCAGGTTTGCTTTGGTCGGCCGCTTTTGCGATAACCGGGCCGACTATCTCAACGCTGCCGTCAGGAGCGGTTACCGAAAGCATATGATTCAGCTTTTCGTGTGAAAGTGAGCCAAAAACGGCCAATGCAGCCATTGAAATAGCTGCCGCCGACAAGAACTTATACATAGCATCCTCCGAAACTGTCTCTTGCCCTATAGGGCGAGAAATTTCGGAGGATGCGCTAAGGCTTACAAAGATGTATTTCGTTCGCTAATTCACTCGACAGCGGTAAAATCGGCGTTCTCTATCGGGTCTGTCACCGAAAGCAGAATATCCGCGGGCGAAAAGCGATATCGCCGGCTCTTTGCGGAAAGGATGTAATTCCGTCCTGCGGCCACATTTTCAATTACGTAATAGCCGAAACTATTCGTCAGCACACGCCGCACGTTGCCCACCGAATCCACGATCTCGATCGCAACCTGCTGCACAGGACGCCCGTCCGCGGTCATGACACGCCCCGACACGCTCACGCCAGCTGACGTTGGACCAAAATCGACCGGGAAGAATTCAGACGAATTGCCGTCAGCGTCGGTCGCCACCGCCGTTACGCGGTCGTTAGATCCGATGCCAAGTTCCGACGCATCGCCCAGGTCGTATTCGACATAGTCATCCGTCAGAAAATCGCCCTCGGTCCAATAGCGGCTGACAAGATACTCGCTTCCCTGTCCGACGAGGTCCGATCTGTAGAAATCGATCCTGATGCCTTTCGCTCCATAATTCTGATTATCCGGATGCGAATCGACACGGGCATCGACCAAAACGCGGTTGAATTTATCTATACGCAATTGTTGCAGGTCGGGATAATTCTGGCCGCGGTTCGGCCCTTCATCTTCGTCTTCAAAGTCGTTATCGGTCCGTCCGGGCTCGCCAATATCGATACCGAGCAAAAGATTGCCCGATATCTCATTCTGCCCTATGCTGTTCCTGACCGTTTGCTGTGTGCCTTCTCGTCGGCCCGCTTTGCCGCGTTCGCCTTCCTCGAACTCGTCGATCAGAATGCCGTTGCCGCCGTTCTCAAATATCTGATTCGACTGTCCCGGGTTGTCGCCGCCGACGGCGTTGTTGTTCGCTCCGCCCGTCACATGAACGCCGTGGAGTTGATTCCCCAAGCCGCTGCCGCCAATGCTGTTATTGAATATCTGATTGAGCTGAGCGAACGGCCCATTTACCAGCACGCCGTTCTTCTGATTCGCGCCGATGAAATTGCGGATCGGCGTCAGAGCATCCCCGATGCGGTTGTTGCTGCTGTTCTCGATGCGAACGCCATTCTGCTGGTTCGGCACAGCAAGCGTCGATTTGAAGAGCCGGTTAACGCCAACCAACGCACCCTTGACCGTATTAAAGACAGAACCGTTTATCAACGCGATTCCATTACGCTGATTGCCCCCAACAGTCGGTGCCCTGTCGGGATCATCGGCGAAATCACCGATGATGTTATTGCCGGCTGATTCGATATTGATGCCGTCCTCGCCGTTTCCGATGTTCAGCGTCGAATCCTCGTCAGTACCGATCACCGAATGATTGATGACATTATTCTGCGAATCAGGGCCGAGTATCTTGATACCATGGTCGCGGTTGGCCGCGATGATGTTCTTTGCCTCGTCGCTGCTGAATGCTCCGACGAGAACATTGGGCACGTTGTTGAGAAAGATCCCTGAGCCTTGATTTATTGCCGTTACGACGTTCTGGCCCTCGAACCGCTTGAATACTCCGAGGTAGTTACCGGTGATCTTGAGCCCAAACCCCAAGAGTTCCGTCCGCCGCCGCGGCATCACCTTTAGGGGGTCTTCGACGAGAATGCCGTTCGCACCGCTGTTCCCAACCGTGTTCCCGGTTATTTCAGTTATGCCCACCGATGATAACTTGATGCCGTCACCGCCATTGCCCGCGGCCGAACCGTCCTCTTTTACGCCGACCAGATTCCCGATCACCTTGGATTCTGTTGTTCCTTGTGATTCCATCAGAACGCCTTCATTTAGATTTCCACCGATCACGTTAGCAAGGTCGTTCGGGTCGCAGTTATTCTTTGGAACGCAGCCCTGCTCCGCGCCGATCAGATTATTCACGCCGCCGGTCATTTTTATACCAACGCCGTTCCCTATAAAGACGCCATTCGAGCCCAGTCCAATGGTGTTTCCCTGAATGTAATTGTCGCGAGGCAGACGATCGTCGCCCGGATTTTCGAATATCGAGCCGATGTAGATCCCAAATGGCGTCCTCTGCTGATCCAGATGGCCGGAAATGATGTTCCCTGCGTTTGCGCTTCGGCTGCCGCCGATCTGATTGTCGCGTGCATTCTCGCCGATCTGAACGCCGATGCCGCCGTTCTCGAGAGCCTGTGTACCTGCGGTGTTCGTACCGATCCGATTTCGCTGAATGGTGTTGTTCGAAACATACGTCGTTCCATCGCCGCGTTTCCGGTTCGGAAAATACCGGTCGATATCGATTATCGCATCGCCTAACGGGGCGAATTTCTGGACAAAATCATCGCCCAGATAGACGTTTGCAAAGCGATTGCCGGAAATAACATTTCCCGAGATGGTGTTGCCCGACACATTCTGGGTCAAAAGGACGCCCGCGCCGTTCGGGATATCGCCATTGCCATCGGTCGTTGTGCCGATCTTGTTGTTGCTCACGTTATTGGCTGATGAGCCTTCGCGAATGAGAACACCTGCTGCAGCGTTACCTGAGATCTGATTGTTGCTCAGATTGGTGTTTGTAACATTGCCCTGCAGCGTCACGCCGACATTAGCATTACCCGCCGATTGGCCGACCGAGTATGTACCGATGCGGTTATAAGAGATCGTGTTGTTGTTGGCAAAGTTACCGTCAGTCGCCGTTATGATCACAGCTGATTGGCGGACCCCGAAATCATTTTGCGCGTTCACATCGCCGCCGATCGTATTGCCCGAACTCGATATCGTAACGCCGAACGGCACAGCAAAATCTGCGTTCCAACTGATCTTTAATCCGATGAAATTTCCAACGATCTTGTTGTTATTTGAATTGACGTCGATGAAGACCTCGCTTGCCGTCTCAGGCTGATCGCTGCCGTTGTTGCCGCTGATGATGTTACGAAAATCGTTCGCTCCGCCGATCGTATTGTTGTTCGCACCGCCCGTTATCCAAATACCTTGGAAACCATTGGCGAGGCGATCCATGCCATTTTGTGCGGTTCCGACGAGGTTTCCGGTCACCTTGTTCAGCGTGGCATTGCTGCTGATGGCGATGCCATGTCCGATGTTGCCGGATATGAGGTTTCCGCCATTGTATAGCTCGGCACCGACGGTGTTCTCACGCGCACCGCTTCCTACGACGACGCCGACCTCGTTCGGGATCGCCGTTGTGCCGGCCTGATTCGTGCCGATCTTGTTACCGAGCACCTGATTGAAGCGCGCATTTGTGCCGGCAATAACAATGCCCGAGGCGTTATTACCGATCACGTTGCCGTTGAAAACGCTGCCAATGCGGTTGTCTCTTACAGTTTGCGTGCTGCCGACCACCGCTACACCGATAACTGAAGGCGTGTTCGGGTCGAATGAACCGTCAGCGTTAACGCCGATGTAGCAATTCTCAACGCGATTATTGTTTGCCGTGCCGGATGGATTTGCGATGTCGATATTGATAGCAAATTTGGCGATCGACAGGCCTCGAACGGTCGCGTTATTGCCCGCAATGGTGATGCCGCGTGCCGGCGCGGTCTGATTTATGACCTCGCCTGCCAATTGCACCATCGGCGCTCCCGACCAACCGGGCTGGCTTATGGCGTTTATATCAACGTCGCCCTTTACATCCGGAAGCAGCGGCCCTGCATTTGGGATCGTGATCGTTCGAATGCCGCCGCCGGGAATATCGAAATTGATCTGGTCAAAACCGGGACGGGCGTTCGCTTCCTGAATGGCCGCACGAAGCGTGCACTGCTCACCCGGCGTGTTCGCGTCCACATCGCACAGGCCGTCACGCTGCTGTATCGGCAGGTCGCCGTCCAGGTCAGCTTCGTTACCCTCGACGTTCACAACTATCGGCTCGATACACTGCAGGCCGAGTTCGGCCCGTTCCTTTGCCTCAGTGAATTCGGGCGTCTGATGACAAACTCCTGCCACGCAGGAAAATTCCGACGTGTTGCCGTTCTCATCGGTGGCGGTCGCTGTGATGAGTGCGGTCGTCGGCAACTGTATCGGCGTGTTGAACGCCGCCGAGACGAATCCGTTGCCGTTGGTCAATACATTTATCGACCCAAGATAACTCTCGCCCTCACCATAGGTTGTCGGGTCTGCTTGGGTGTTCAGATAGTAGTCGATAGTAAAGCTGCGCGATGGACGGCTTCGCAAAATGGTGTCAATTCGAATCGTTCCGTCCTGATTCTGCACCGGTGTAAAAAGCTCAGGGAAATTCTGCAGGTCGTTAGCTCCTGTATCTTCATCACTACAATCATTCGGCGTGACGCCGCTCGGGTAATTGTTACCCGAAACCGCGTTCATCAGATCGATGCCGAGCCCGCCGTTGAAAGCGATCGTATTTCCGCGGATACGTATCTTTTCGGGTTTTGTAGCTCCTTGATTGACATTAGCAAAGTTAATGACCGCGACACCTGCTCTGCCATTATTTTTTATGACATTGCCCTCGCCAACACCGGAGCCGCCGATCCTGGTGTCCCCATTTCCGCCGGCTCTAACACCGTCGCCCGAATTTGGAACAGGCTGGCCCTGGACATTCAATCCGATCCAGTTCCCAACGACCTCCGACCTGCCGAATGTCGAAACGCCGATGCCGTCGCCGCGAGAACCCATTGAGATAACATCGCTCTTTTGATCAACGATGTAGTTTCGAGAAAAGGGCGTCGTGCCTCCTACGATCACGGTTGCGGTCGGTGCAGAGAACGCATTGATACCGGTCGATCCGGTGCTTCCGACACCGTTACCAATGCCTGACAATCCATCCGTTGACGAACCGACACGATTCCCGCGAACTGTGGTGAATGATCCGGGCGTTTCTGCCTGCGGAATGATCGCATTCGCGCGATTGCCGGATACTGTGTTGCCACCATCGATGAAATTCTGACCGTCAAACAGCGGTCCGCCGACGACGGTCGTGTTAAATCGGGTCACGATCCCGGAGTTGTTCGGCAATTCTGCCGTGCCATTCTTATTGAGCCCGACAACGTTGTTGTACACCACGACAGTTCCGCTGCCGGTTCTGTGTAATGCACCGCCCGGACTAGCACTCTGACTGCCATTCCCTGACAACAGGTTGCAAAATCCGGTGCATGGCCCGTTTGGTGTTGTGCCGCCCGGTGCTCCGAATATTGCGAAATCGTTTTGGGATGGTGTCAACCAGACCACACCGGTGATCAGGACAAAGCCTGCCGATTGATTGCGCCAGTCATTTGGAAGTGCAGAAGTCCCCGCAGCGTTAGTGCCGATATTGTTGCCGCCGATGAAACAGAATCCGCTAAAGAGTTCAAAGCTGTATTCGCTAAACCCGCACCAAAGCCCATCGAGCCCGTTGTCAGCGATCGTGTTTCTGCCGGAAGCGGAGCTCGAACCGATCTCGGTGTTTATATTGCCGAGACTCGAGATACCGACATAACAGTTACCCAACCCCGAAAGTCCGGAGGCACGCGTCCCGATCAGGTTGCCGCGGATCAGATTGTCATAAGAGACGAGCTCACCATTCGAATCGCGAAACAACGCCGTCAGAAACATCCCGCGGCCGCCGCATTGGTTAAATTGATTCGGCTCGCCGCCGTTGCCCGAAACGACGTTGCCTTCGCCAACGCCGTCACCGCCGAATTCGTTTTGAATACCGGCGAGGAAGACACCTGTCTCATTGCGCACCTTGACGTTTCCCGCGGCATCGGTCCCAATATAATTTCCGAATATCTTGTTCTCATGGCCGGCCGTGACAGCAAGGCCGACACCGAAATTGTTGCTCTGAGAAGTGTCGCCGTTGCCGGACAGCAGATTGCGTGCTTGCGGCACACTGCCGCCGACCGTGTTCAAATACGCATCGAATATTTGCACGCCATTGCCCCAGTTCGGACGGCGTGCTGTGCCGTCAACGTTCGTGCCGAGATAATTGCCCTCGATGGTGACATTCTGAATATTCGGCCTGAGATTCGTGCTCAACACCACAATGCCGCTGCCGCCGATAAGTGAGCCTTGGTAATTGACCGCGGGCATATTGTTGATGACAAGCCCGCGAATGACCGAATCCGCAGCCTGAATGCGAAGACCTTCACCCGAGCCGCTGATGCTGCTGCCGTCGATCTCAATGAT
The DNA here is from genome assembly GCA_019639155.1 of Acidobacteriota bacterium. Classification (GTDB taxonomy): domain Bacteria; phylum Acidobacteriota; class Blastocatellia; order Pyrinomonadales; family Pyrinomonadaceae; genus OLB17. The sequence goes on from JAHBSJ010000004.1 coordinate 69,571, forward strand.
CGGCGTCCCGGCAAATCCGGGCTGCGTCGTGCCGTCAATGATCGTTGGCCGAAGCAGTGACGGATAATTCGTCGCGGGCTCGAATTTGAACGGGCCGTTGCCGGGAATATTGAATCTTATCTCTCGGACGTTGCCGCCGAAGAAATTTGCCTGCTGGATCGCACGCCGGAGTCCGCAAGGCTCGGCTCCGCCGAGGCAGTCGCCGGACGTCTGATCGTCGGTAGTATTGACGATCAGAACTACCGTGCCTTCGGACGTAGCAACGCGCGGAGCCGCCGTTCCCTCGCCGAGGATCACCAGGTCATTCAGTCCGTCAGCATTGAGCCGCATCGGGATGACCTGGGAAACAGGGCCGCCGGATTCCAGCGCGACGGTCCCGAAGCCGGCCCGCAGGCCGTCAACATCGCGCCGGAATTTGCCGGCGATAAAAATATCGTTCGAAGACCCTATGACGGCAATATCATCGGAGTTTGATGATGAAAAACGGCCCCGAACAAGTTTTGAGCGTGCCGCGGCAGCGGCAGATGACGCGAAACTGCCCGGCTGAGCGATCGTTTCGGACGCAAACAATGCGATCGGGATCGGCTTTGCAGCGAGCATGGCTTCGAAAAGCTCCTTGCGGCGGGCTTCCTGTCGGCGTGTTTGCTCTGACTTTTCGGAAAGGTGGCGAGAACGGGCCGTCGGTTCCATTTCGTTGAGCTTTTCCAAATAGGCACGACGCTGCTGCTCGATCAGTTCTTCCGGATTCCCATCATATTTGCCGTAATCGATCATCGACTGCGAGAATTCCACAGCATTTTCCGGTGTGATCTCGGCACGTTCCTTTGCAACGCGATATGTTTCGGCGTCAACATCTATCGGCAGGAACTGCGGCGCCTCTGTTTTTGTACGCTCTTCCTGCGTCATTCGACGCGATGGTTCGACGGTGTCGCGTCGCGGTTCCATATGAACGAGCCGGCCGTCAGTTCCGAGCAGGACGAGGCTTTCGCCGTAGCTTCCCCCAAAATTCCCGGTAACCAGATCTGAGATCTGAAAACCGATCTGCCGCGATTGAGCGACGGCCTTTGGCCGCTCGATCTTGATATCGACCGACATATCCAGCGGATACGGATCTCCGCGTCCATGGATGATGGTCAACAAACTTCCCGAAGCAACGGCAACATCGCCGTAAGGGTCAGCGTCGAGCTTACCGATGGCGATCGCATTTGCCGGGGCCGCGATACGAAATCGCTCAGGTGCTCGTCGAAAGGCACCTTCGCGGTGCTCGAATATGGCGACAAATGAGCCTTCCTTGCTCTGATACGCGACTGCGATGTCTGCATTCTTGTCCTTGCGGCCGATCTCGCCGACGTCGATCGCAGTTATGCGACCACCGACAGGAAATGAGACCGGCTGCGAGAACGCACCGTGTCCGCCGCCAAAGACCAGTTCGATCCTGTCGCTGCCGATCTTTGCCGCGATAATATCGGTAAATCCGTCACCGTTCAGATCGCCTGCGAATAGCAGGTCCGGAATATTCGGCAAGAGAACCTCGATGTTCGTCGGTTCAAACGGCGTCGGATCGCCGCGTTCGGCGCGGCGGGCGACAGCTTCAGGGTGATTCGGATAGATAGTGTCGGCATTGCCTCGGAACAGACGCATTCTGCCTGTTGTATCGACGGTGACGACGTCTTTCACGCCGTCGGAATCAAAATCAGCCGACGCTCCGGCGACCGCTGTACCGCCGAACATCGATTCCGCCGCGCCCACACCGGTCGAAACGGCCGCATATTTTACCTCCGGCAGATCCTTTTGGTCCGGCATCATTGCCGCCGCTTCCGTTTCCGCCGCGGCATGTGCCGTGCCGGACAAAAATTCAAATCTCACACCTGACGCCGCGAACGCCGCCGCCGCTACCAACAAAACTCCGAAAGTTACTACTATTTTTCGCATAATTCTTTGCCTCGGGACTGATCTTTCGTCCAATAGGGCGTGAAATTGGGGCAAAAGCGCTCAAAAGAAAAGAGCTTTTGCGAAATTGGAATCTGCTATAATCTCTGTGTTTCCGCTAGATATGCCGGCTGAGGGCAATAGATCAGATGTAACGCTGCTGCTTCGTCAGATGACGGACGGTAGCAGGTCGGCGCCCGATCGCCTGCTGGAACTCGTTTACGACGACCTGCGTCGCCTTGCCGCGGCATACATGAAAAATGAGCGGCCCGACCATACGCTGCAGGCTACGGCGCTGGTTCATGAGGCATATGTTCGGCTGGTAGATTGGAAAAATGTAACCTGGGAGAATCGGGCTCAGTTCTTCGCGGTCGCGGCGCAGGTCATGCGTAAAGTACTGATCGACCACGCCCGTGCCCGCAATACAAAGAAGCGCGCCAGCCAACGACTGATCTTGGACGAGGCCATAAGCATCCCCGACGACAAACAGATCGACCTGATCGCGCTTGAAGACGCCCTCATTGCTCTTGAAAAGATCGATCCGCGTCAGGCGAAGATAGTCGAACTGCGTTTTTTCGGGGGGCTTTCTATTGAGGAAACGGCCTATGTGATGGAACTGGGCGAATCAACCGTACGACGCGAATGGACCTTTGCAAAGGCGTGGTTCCAGCGCGAGCTTCGGCGCGATGTTGTGAATTGATACCCTATGCCCGAACCGGATTGGCAGCTTGTAAAGGATTCATTCGCAGAGGCTTACGAACTGCACGCAGAAGAACGCAACCGATTTCTTGACGAGCTTCTCAGGCAAGACGCGGAACTTCATGACGAGGTTGTTTCCCTGATCGCCGCCGCCGAACAGCCCGAAAACATAATCGAAGAAAACGCCGTTGACCTCGCGGCAAATATCACTCCAAACGAGCCTGACCTGACGGGGAGGCAGTTCGGTAATTACCGCATCATCCGCGAACTCGGCAGCGGCGGCATGGGCGCGGTCTTTTTGGCGGAACGCGACGACGGGCAGTTCAAAATGCAGGTCGCATTGAAAGTCGTTCGTCAGTCGGTCGTTGACAGCGACACGCGGAAGCGTTTTTTGGCAGAACGGCAGATACTCGCCGATCTGCATCACCCCAATATCGCAGCACTGTATGACGGAGGCGTGACCGAAGCGGGCGAACCATTCCTCGCAATGGAGTACATAGAAGGCGATCCGCTGACCGAATATGCGAATGAAAAAGAGTTGTCGATCCGTGAGCGTCTTGAACTTTTCTTAAAGGTCTGCTCGGCGGTCTCATTCGCACATAGAAACCTCATCATTCACCGTGACATCAAGCCATCGAACATTATGGTGGCCGCCGACGGCGAGCCGAAGCTGCTCGATTTCGGGCTCGCTAAAGCGCTTAGTTTCGACACGAACAAAACGCAGACAGCCTTTCGTGCGTTCACACCCGCGTATGCTTCGCCTGAGCAGTTCAAAGGTGTCGCTGTCACGACCGCAAGCGATATCTACTCGCTGGGCGTCGTGCTCTATGAACTGCTGACGGGCCGCGAACCATACACTATTGAGGACAAGAGCCTGGACGAGATCATCCGCACCCTGACCGAGACGGAGCCTCTGCGGCCGAGCTCTTTAGAAGATATTGCGACCGGAAACAGCGCAAGAACCGAACTTCGCGGCGATCTGGACGTCATTGTTCTGAAGGCTCTTCGCAAAGAGCCCGAACGGCGCTTTCAAACGGTTGATGACATGGCCGCCGATATTCGCAGGCATCTCGACGGACGGCCGATCGCCGCACGGCCGAACACGTTCGGATACATCGCGGCGAAATCGTTTGCCCGGAATAAGGCCGCGTTCATCTCGGCGGCGTTGATATTGATAGCACTTGTTGCGGGGCTCGGAATAGCATTGTGGCAGGCCGAACAGGCAGGCCGAGACCGCGACCGAGCAGAGCGGCGTTTTCAGGACGTGCGACAGCTTTCGAATTCCCTGCTTTTCGACATCTCACCAAAGATCGAACGACTGCCCGGCTCTGTCGAAGCACGCGAAATTCTGGTCCGGCGTGCTCTCGAATATCTTGATTCCCTTTCCGCCGAGGCTGTTGATGACGAGGCATTGCGCGCCGAACTTGCCGCCGCGTATGAAAAGGTTGGCGACCTGCAGGGGAACATTGACAAGCCGAATTTGAGCGACTACGCCGGTGCGATCCAGAGTTTTGAAAAGGCCCGAGAACTGCGCCGAACACTTTCAGTTACGAATGAGAATCTCACCGCTCTTGCCCGGAACCTGCAGACCTCGGCCGCGATACGCAACCGCCAGAACGACACGGCCGGCTCGCTTGCGGACATCAGCGTGGCTCGAAACACGATCGCAAAGCTGATCGAGCGCGTCCCGAATGAAACTGATCTGCAGCTTACTGCCGTCGATGCGGCGACCGATCATGGACGCATTCTTGCGTTCAATAATCAATACAAAGAGGCAAATGAACAGTTTGATGCAGCCATTGCGGAACTGAACGGGATCACCACAACTTCGCTGCGAAAAGATATTTTGGCCGCCCGCCTCCAAGCTTTTCACGGGAACGCGCTTTCGTGGGACGGCCGTCAGCCTGAGGCCGAAACTTCGATGGCGAAAGCATTAGAGCTATCAGACGACCTATTGCGCCGAGAGCCCTCGTCAACCGAGACGATGGCGACGCGTTGGCAGGTGCTGCTTCTGGCTAGCAGCATTTACGAGGATTCGAAGGACGACGTTTCGCTTCAGTACGCTAAAGAGGCGGAGACCGTCGCGGCGAGACGTTCAGAACTTGACGCCGCCGATTCACAAGCGAAATTCGACCTGGCTCGTTCTCTTTCACGTGTCGGGATAATGAGCACCAAGATCGGCGACGCTGCTGCCGGCTCGTTGCATCTCACGCGCGCCGGGCGGATTTTGGAGGAGCTTATCGAACGCGAGCCCAAGAACAAGCTGTATCAGACCGACCTCGCCAAGCTCTATATTCGGCTCGGCGATACGAGTGTAAAGCGCGGCGACCCGCAGGACGCTTTGCTGAAATATCAAAACGCCGCAGTCATCTATGAGGGGCTGATCGCCGATGACTTAGAGAACAAAATGGCACGCCGTGATCTGGCACAGGCACTGCGTGCGGTCGGCAAAACACAGATATCCGTCGGCGAGAATGCCGCAGCTCGCGCTACCCTGACCCGAGCAAAAGAAACCCTCGACGCTCTCGCCGCTGCCGGCTCGCTCGGCGGCGCCGATGCAGAACTCGTGACGGACGTTGAGAAGATGCTCGCATCGGTTTAGAGTATTTAAGTTACCGGCGGGCCGCGAAGTTTCGGCCCACATATATGGAAATTGCCATAACAACCGCCGTTATCTCGCTCGCGGCAATGATCTTTTTGGCCACGGTGGATACGGCATTCTCGTATATCTCGGACGTCGGGCTGCGACGCATCACCGCCGACGACGAGGACACGCAGCCGCGTGCGTCGGTCGAATTTCTGCGTGAGATCATCGCGAACCGTCAGCGTTTTCGCTTCGCACTTTCATCGACAATTCAGGTCCTCCTTGTTGTCTTTGTCGTTTTGCTGACGTTCATCGTTTCCGAGTTCTTCGATGGGAAAACCAACGTGCTGATCGTTTCGCTCGGTATCGGCCTGGCCGCGACAGTTCTATTCAGGCAGATATTACCGAGGCTGCTCGTTCGGAATGAACCCGAACGAAAGCTGCTTTTTCTGCTGCCCGCGATACGTCCGCTTTATCGCGTTGCGTCCGTATTTGCCGGCACCATCGCCGACGAAACACGGAAAAAGGACGCGGGCAAGCTGGATACTACCATCTTACCCGAGGACCGCGATGAGCGTTCGGAGGACAATAACGAGGATTTTCAGGCATTGATGGAGGTCGGCGAGGCCGAGGGCATCATCGAGGAAGATGAACGCGAGCTCATCGAAACGCTCTACGAATTCACCGATACACGAGTCGGCGAGATAATGACGCCGCGAACAGAGATAGTCGCCATTCCGGCACGCTCCACCATAAGGCAGGCACGCGACCTTATCATCGAACAGAAATATTCCCGAATGCCGGTTTATACCGACACGATCGATAATATCGACGGTATGATCTATGTCCGCGACCTGTTGCAGGCGTGGGCGGATGGAAAAGAGGACATGCGTGTCGAACTGCTGCTGCGGCCCGCTTTCTTTGTGCCGGAAACGAAGTCTGTTTCTGAACTGCTAAAGAGCATGCAGCAGAACCACGTCCAGATAGCGGTCGTTATTGATGAATATGGCGGCGTGGCAGGAGTGATCACCGTCGAGGACATCATCGAAGAGATCGTCGGCGAGATCGAGGACGAGGACACGACGGAAGAAGAGATACTTGAGATCATCGAGGGCGACGGCACCTATTACGATGTCCTTGGCTCAACGGAGATCGATAAGATCGAGCGGCTATTTGACCTTGAACTTGAGGACGACGATTACACCACGATCGCGGGCATGGTAACAAGCGAGACCGGCCATGTACCGAAAACCGGTGAACGCCTCGCCATCCGAGGTCTCGACATCGAAATATTAAAGCGCGACGAAAAGCGTATCACTCTTGTGCGAATACGTCGTGCGGAAAATGCCGCGACGTTAGGCTAGTTATTTTGCCACATTGAATGGGCTGTTTCTGTTACTGACTTATGAGATTTACTGCAAAATTGGACGGCAGAGAATTCCCTGTGGAGTTAAAACGCGATGGCCGCCGCATCGCCGCCGTCATCGACGGCCGCGAGATCGAATACGATGCCAGCGAGGTCGAGCCGGGCATTTTTCTCCTAAAGAACGGCGAAAACAACTACGAAGCAGCTATTTCGATAAAGGCCGATGGCGGCTACCTGGCGACGGTCCGCGGTTTCGAGGTCGAGCTTGAATTGATCGATCCTAAACGGCTTCGCGGCGGCGTATCGGGAGGCGACGACGCCGGCGGGCGTGCCGAGATCAAGTCCGCAATGCCCGGTAAGATAGTGCGTCTGATCGCTGCAGCGGGCGATGAGATCGCAAAAGGTGACGGCGTGCTCGTCGTCGAAGCGATGAAGATGCAAAACGAACTCCGCTCACCGCGAGACGGCATCGTCAAAGAGATCGCCGTTGCCGAAGGCGACACGGTAGGCGCCGGACAACTTCTTGCTGTTATCGAGTAGCTCCTTTTGGATCCAATACGGACTTGCCGTTGGCTTTAGCCCAAACCTGCATGTTGTGCTAAATCCCGATTCATATCCCTGCCTGTGAACCGGCGGCTGAAACCGACGGCAGTACTTTAATTTCACCTGCTTCGGTAGCTCACAATATTCGCGAACAACCGATATGCTCCCGGCACACCCGCCGGAAGCTGTCTAAACATCGAATAGCTGCAATAGACGTATTTCCCGCGGCCGACGTCCGCAACCACGAGCCCGCCGGCATTTTCAGCTTCGCCGGCGTCGTGCGTTTCCAGCAGCCCAACATAACGCTCGTCCATCGTTGAAAAATTGTAAAGATTGCGTTCCTGAACCCAGCCCTCGAAATCTGCGTCGGTGATCTTGTTCGGGGTGTTGAGGATCGGGTGTTCGGGGCGCGCGAATGTCACCTTTGCATCTTCATCAGCCGTTCGCGGCCCCATCTGCGTTGGGAACGGAGCGAGGTTCTGTTGTGCGTAGGCGTTCAGTTGATACTGCACGACCAGCGTCCCGCCTGCGTTCATAAAATCCGTCAACCGCCGGTTATTCGCTACGAGGTCCGGCCGCACCTGATAGGCACGAATGCCAACAACGATCGTGTCGTAGCGGCCGAGGTCACCGCTCGCGAGTTCGGTCTCCGTGATCGTCGTAACATCAAATCCCATTTGCCTCAATGCTTCCGGAATGCGGTCGCCGCTGCCCGGAATATAGCCTATTTTAACGGCCTCGGTCCTCAGCGGAATGACCTTAACATCAGCGGTGGCCCGCCTGTAATACCGGTGGGTCTGTATATGCGGATATGCGATGGTACGCATTGTTTCGGTGGCTAACGATTCTCCGATCATTGCGTTCGCGGATATTTGGTATTCGCCCTCAGGAGAGTTCGCCGGGATCGTGACGTCCAATTCTATCGCGACGCGTTCACCTGTCCGCTTCAGCTCAAACGTCTTTGCCGACGACGTGTAGTTCCATTCGTCTGCGGCATTGATGTTGAGCGCAACGCTACCGGCGACACGCCCACGCGTATGGTTCGTAACGCTCATCGTCAGCCGCCGCTGCTGCGGCTTTTCCGATCTGGGCACGATCAGCAGATCTCGGTCGAGTTCAACGGTAACACCGGGAACGACCGACAGCGGGCGGCGCAACTCGCCGCGGATATCATCGGCAAAGCGGAACTCGACCGGCTGATCGAACGATAATTCGACACCGGCGATATCGGCCTTTACGACGGCCTTTGCTTCGGGCGGAGCCAGAGGATCCGTGGCAAAGGGTGCCTTATCAGGCCAGCGAAACATTTCGCCGTCGCGCTCATTCTCCAGCCAATAAGGTTGGGTCGGCCGGGCGTCGCTCGCGACCGTGACGTTAAAAAAGGCCGCAAGGTTTGCGTTCTCTCGAAGGATCGACGCCGGAATATTTCCTGCGGGTGCTGCCGCCGTTTCCGTTTTCCATCTCTGCGGCACGGAAAGCTCTATCGACTTGATCGTCACATCGTCACGAAACGGCGTATATGCCTTTATCCCGACCAAGAACGCCTCGCCCGGCACGACGGTTTCCCTTTCAGCAAGCGCGTCGATCTGCAGCCCCGCAGCACGAGCGATGGCATCGCGAAACTGCGCCTGCTTGTCCTTGAAAAAGTTCTTAAGTATGGGATGGCGGATCGACCATTCCGCTGTATTTGCCGCCTTGTAACCTCGGATAAGCTCCGGCAATATCGCCGATGGCCGGCGTATGTCGAGCGTACTCCGAGCCTCCTCGATCGCCGCGGCCATCTCGTTCAGATGCGGTTCAAGAACCGAATTCTGCATTCCGACAAGCCGCGGATAACCACGGATCGATAGATCGAGGCCATCCATGAAAGGGGCATCGTTCGTTTCGCTGCTTACGCGATTCAATCCCGAAAATTGATCGCCGCGAAGTTCCAATACGCCCTGTTCCTGAGATTTATGCTGGCTGCGTGCTTCCATCGCGATCTCGAAATATGAGCGTCCGACGACCGGGTCAAAGATGCCCGTGTTGACACGCAACTGCGGTTCGCCCGTCGCGCGAAAACCGTGACGGCGATAAAATTTCCGCACTTGCCACGCGGTTCCCGCATCCGAACACTGCCTTTGATCAGCAGCGGCCTCGATCGCCTTGGGCGTGATATAGCCTGAGAACTGATGATGTCCATGGCCGTCGGCTGTCGTTCCCGAGAATTGCGATACGACGACGAGCGGACGAAATGCTCGTATCACACGGACCGCATCGCAGAGAACTGCCTGTTCGTCCCATTTTTCGCGAGCCTCAGCAAGCGTCTTGGAAAATCCGTAATCGTAAGCCCGCGTGAAAAACTGTTCTGCGCCGTCGAGAGTTCGCGCCTGCAGCAGTTCTTCGGTACGGATAACGCCCAAAGCCTCGCCGAGTTCGGGGCCGATGATGTTCTGGCCGCCGTCGCCGCGTGTCAGCGATAAATACGCGGTCCGTGCATTCAGCCCGCGGGCGAGATATGCGAGAAGAGCGGTATCTTCGTCATCGGGATGCGCTCCGATCATCAATACGCTCGCTGATGTATTCAGCCTGTCGAGCGATTTTATCAGCCCCGCCGCGCCGAGGTCATAAACCGGCCGCACCTGCGCAGGTACGTCCAACCGCAGAGACGCGGAGACGCAGAGTAGAACAATTGAAAATACTGCCAATTGACGGATCTTGGTCATAAATCAAATCTAATATTAAATGCTCTGCGTCTCGGCGTCTCCGCGGTTCACATCTCTCTTGGACGTCAGGCTGACGAGATATCCTGCGATCACGGTAACGACGCAGCCGATGACGTTGAACCAGAGGAACTCGATATTGGTGTACAAACTGGCGACCCATACCGATGAGATGCCGAAAAGCAGCCCTGCGAATGCCCCGCGTGCGTTCGCACGACGTACCGCGAATGCCAACACAAAAACGCCGAGCAGCGAACCGTAAAAGAATGAACCGAAACGGTTTACGACCTCGATGAGCGAACCGAGATTCGTCGCAAATATCGCGACAATGCACGCGAAAATCCCCCAAATGAACGTCGCAATGCGGCCGACGAGTATAAGATGCGGATCTGTGCCTTCGGGACGGTAAAGCCGCCGGTAAAAGTCGATCGTCGTCGCTGTGGCGAGTGCGTTCAGTTCCGACGATATCGACGACATCGCGGCGGCAAAAATCGCCGCTATCAGCAGCCCGATGATGCCGATCGGCATATTCTGCAGAATGAAGGTCGGGAAGACGTAGTTGACATCATTGAAAGAGCGGTTGCCGGATGAGCGGACAAGTTCAACTGCCTCTTTGCGAACCTCGCTGAAACGCTTATTGGCGTCGACGTAGTTCGCTCGGGCCGCGTCGTTTGCTGCGTCGAATGCAAGAGCCGCGTCTCGCCGAGCACTGTGGGCATCGGCAAAACGCTGCTCTACCGCCTTGTATTCCGCGGTCTGCGAAACCTTTGCCGCTTCGTTCGGATTGAAGATGAGCGGCGGCGTGTGAAACTGATAAAAGACAAATACCATTATCCCGATCAGCAGAATGAAGAACTGCATCGGGATCTTCAGAAAAGCACTCATCAGCAGAGACGTACGTCCCTGATCGACGGACTTTGCGGTCAGGAACCGCTGTACCTGGCTCTGATCGCAGCCGAAGTAGCCGAGAGCCAGAAACATGCCGCCGATCAGCCCTGACCATATCGTATATTTCTCGGTCAGGTCAAAGCTCGTATCGACCATGTCGAGTTTGCCTAGGCTTCCTGCAAGATGCAGTCCGTCGGCCATCGAAACGCCCGGCGGAAAGCTGGAAACGATCACGTAAAACGCAACGCCGAGCCCGATGAAAATGATCACCATTTGCTTGACGTCCGTCCAAGTAACAGCCCGCACGCCGCCGAACATCGTATAAAGCGTGGTCGATAGCCCGATGGCGAAGATGGTCGCGATCAGATTCCAACCGAAAACTATCGACAGGACGATCGCCGGAGCCGAGATGATCGTGCCGACGCCGAGCCCTCGCGAAATAAGAAAAAAGAAGCTGGTGAGCGAACGCACGCGCACATCAAAACGGCGTTCCAGGTATTCGTAAGCTGTAAAGACCTGAGCGCGGCTGAAAAAAGGCACGACCGTCACGCACAAAATGATCATCGCGAAGGGCAGTCCGTAATAAAACTGTATGAACCGCATCCCGTCCGAATACGCCTGCCCCGTCGTCCCGACCAGCGTGATAGCCGACATCTGTGTCGCCATTACGGACAGTCCGACCGCCCACCAAGGCAGGCCGCGATCCGCAAGGAAAAATCCTTCCTTCGTCTTGCTGTGTTTTGATAGGCGAATGCCGTCGAAGATGACGTATGCAAGATACGCGGCGACTATCGCCCAGTCGAGCCATTTCATAAATGATCAAGAAAAATACCGCGAAAAAGCCCAAAGGGCCGTTACGACAATTACTGTAAATATCACTACTGCCGCATAGACACGCCGCCAAAATGCCGCATCGCGTTCTTCTTTGTGTGAAGTGTCGTTATCCATATTTTACGTACGGTGAAACCCGCGCTCGATGTCCTTCATCGAAAGACGCAAAATAACGGGCCGGCCGTGCGGGCACGTGGTCGGCGATGTCGTCCGCAGCAGGCCGTCGATCAGCCACTGCATCTTTTCGGGCGTGAGCTTCATATTGATCTTTATGGCGGCCTTGCATGCGAGGCTGGCCGCGACCTCGTCGCGCAGCGTCGCCCGCGCACCGCCGCGTTTCTCGTCATCAACGACGTCAAGAATTTCTGAAAACAAATTGCGCGCGTCAGCCGGCTGAACGCCCGACGGAACGGTCTTTATCGCGACCGTTCTTCCCGATAACCGCATCGTCTCAAACCCAAGCAATTCGAGCTCATTCTCGACCGCTTCGAATGCCGCCGCTTGTGCCGGCGTAAGATCCAATGTTTCGGGCAGAAGCAGAGCCTGCGATTCTATGGGGCGATCGGTCTCAGCTTTTCGGAACTTATCAAAAAGTATTCGTTCGTGTGCTACGTGCTGGTCTATCAGCAGCAGCCCTTCGTCGTCAACAGCGATAATAAAACTCTCATGCAGTTGGCCAAGCGGCTGGATCTTTGCAAACGAGACGGACGCAACATCGACCGGTTTTGCCAGATGCGAAGCGGTATTCACGGGCGGAAGCTCAGGATCTTTTGATGCCGCCGCCGGTTGCTGATCATTTCGCACCGGTTTTTCATGTCGAGTTTCCGAATCAAAAGCCGCTTCAGATTCCGTGAAAATGAATTCCTGAATACTCGAAGCAGGCGGCGGCTCGAAATCGAAACGAACTGGTTCGGGCTGCGGCTCGACGGCTCGCAGTTCAAACGGCTCTGATTCGCGGAGTTCGCTCGACGGCGCGGCTGCAGACCTTGCTGCCGGCTGCTCTACCTCATGTTCGCGTATCGGCATTGCCACCCCGGAACTCGCCAACGCATTTCGGACGGCATCGGCTATCGATTCTTTTACCGCCTCAGTTCGGCGAAAACGCACTTCGGTCTTGGCGGGATGCACGTTTACGTCGATCTCTTCGAGCGGGATCTCAAGAAACAAAAGCGCTACAGGATAGACGCCGTGCGGCAGAACTGAGCGGAAGCCTTCCTGAAGACCTGCAGACAATACCTTGTCACGAACGAACCGCGAATTGACAAAAAAATACTGCGAATCCCGGGTCGTGCGGCGTTCCCGCGGAGCGGAAACGTAGCCCGTTACCTTTGCGACGAACTCACGGCCGCCCGAAACGGGTACCAGGCTTTCGAGGAGCCCGGAACCGAACAACTGGAAGGCGCGTTCTTTCAGATCCTTTGCCGTCGCGGCGTGCAGCACCTCGCGGCCGTTGTTCGTCAGTTTGAAAGCGATCTCAGGATGAGCGAGAGCGTAATGCTGTACGATGCTCGTCAGGTGATAATTTTCCGTCGCTTCGGAACGCATGAATTTGCGGCGCGCCGGAGTATTGAAAAAGAGATTTCTGACGCTGATCGTAGTTCCGCGGTCGCGTGCGGCGTCGCGAACATCCTTCAGACGTCCGCCTTCAACAATGACGCACGTCGCCGGTAGATCGTCAGCCGTATTTGTAATCAGTTCGACCTCGGCAACCGACGCGATGGAAGCAAGTGCCTCGCCGCGGAAACCGAGCGTAAGGATGCGGCCAAGGTCCTCGACCGATGCGATCTTGGACGTGGCGTGGCGTTCAAAGGCAAGTACCGCATCGTCGCGCGACATTCCTTCGCCATCGTCGCTTACACGCATCAATCTTCGTCCGCCAAGCTCGATCTCGACCGAAATTCTAGACGCACCGGCGTCGATAGCGTTCTCGACAAGCTCCTTTACAACGGACGCGGGACGTTCGACCACCTCGCCGGCGGCGATCTGGTTTGCGAGATTGTCCGGCAATATGCGGATCTTGTTCATAATTTCAGCAGCAGATGACGGCGTTCGTCCGCGGCGAATTCGCCGATCAGATCGTCGGTGACACGCGGGCCGAATTCGTTCACAAACGTCAGAAAGTTTATCGCGCGCTCCTGCAAAGCGCCGCGGGGCGTCAACTCATTCTGCAGCGTCGCCACTCGCCATTTCGCAACGTCGTCCTTTTCGAGCTTTGTCATCAATGCGAGCCGCCGCATCGCGTCGATGTGGTAGCGGATCTTGCGGCCGCGTTTAATAAAACTGTCAGCTACGGGCTGTGCGATCTCGCCCGCAATACTGTCGAGCCGGTCAATCTGGGCATTTATCGCATTTCCGGCCTCTTCAAATGCGTTGACGATCTCAGGATTCTCGCGTTCAGCCGCGGTCAAAACAAGCTCGCCTTTGCCTTCTACGACGTCGGCGAAACTTAGTCCGAGTTTGTCCATCGCACGCTGTGCCCGGCTGCTCACCAATGTCGCGGTATGCCGTGGCAGTATCGGCGTAACGGGACGGCCGAGAGTGTCATATACCGCAGAATTCTGAGCAAAATATGCGATCTCTGCGGCACCGCCCACATAAGCTGCGGTTGGCAGGATCATATCCTGAATAACAGGCCGCAGCAGAACACCCGGGCTCAAACTCTGCGGAGAATTCCGTGCGATCTCAAGCAGTTCGTCACGCGAGAATTCGCGGCTGCTGCCTTTGGCCCTAAAACCACCGTGCGTCTGACGCAACGCCCTTCGTGAGCCTGTTTCGTCGATGAAGAACATCGGAAAATGATCATCTTCGACGATCACTTGGGCGTGATAGCCGGCCGAAACAAGTTTGTTGCTGCGTTCGCGTACCGCGGTCATCATAGCATCAGCGTTCTGTATCGCCGAAGCAAATCCGTCAGATGCAAGCCTCCGCATTGCAGGCTGCATAGGATCGAAGAGAACAAGGCCGTGATCTGAAAACAGTTTTGCAATTGTCGCCGCGAAAGAAATACTCCATGCGTTTCCCGGCTGCCAGCACGACGCGATCATCTCACGAAGCGGATCCGAAAACGGCGTTTTCGGCATGGCCGCGAACATTGCGTCGATCGTCGACGAGATACCATCGTCCAAAATGACCGAACCGACCGGCGAATCCGCAGCGGCACTTACAGCCCGATACGCGGCGTCGCTGATCCCTTCGTCCGAGAAAACGAAGGTCCGGCTGACCTCGTCGAGGTCGTGATCTTCGGACGCGATCCAGAAAACCGGTACCGCATTCACTCCGTGACGTGACAACTCGCCAGCAACGCTTATCGCTGAAACGGCTTTATAAATGGTGTACGCCGGTCCGGTGAAAAGCCCTGCCTGCTGGCCTGTTACGACCGCTACGGAGTCTGCTGAGCGAAGCTGCTCGATGTTCTGCAGTGTCCGCTCGCCCGAACCAACGCGGCGGTTGAATTCCGACAGTGAATCCGCAAGAACCGTGCGATCCGTCGAAAAGCTTTTCAGAAACGACGGGACGAACTTCGCCAGGTCTGCAACACGAGAGACCGCGTTCGGATAGAACTCATTAACAGCCGGAGAATTCGCTAAAAGGTCAAGATAAAGGCGCGACTGGCCGGGCAGTTCCCGCTGCTCGATGGCTCCGATGGTGAATGGCCCGCCCACTCTTTCGGCGCCGCCGGGTTCGGGTATCACTATTGCCGCTCCTCCTATAGCCTTGATTATAGATTTCGGCGATGCACAAACCAAATACAAAGGGCGGCACATCAAGCACCGCCCGGAAACAAAAAAATCGGACCGGAATCACTTCTCGGTCTGCGATACGACCGCATCGCGTTCGATACGGTAAACGCCCGATGAATGCGTCGCCGCAAATAAGCGATTCGGGTCTTTCGGGTCAAATGCTACCGACCAAAAACGATGGCTGGCAAGCCGCACGTCCTTCGTATCCAGCCGTTTCCACCGGTTGCCGGCATCTGTAGAGATGTAAAGTCCGCCTTCCGTATCCATCGAGCTCGAAAGTATGATCTCGTCAGGATTTCTCGGGTTGATAAGTATCGAATTGAAGTTGCCGAGTGACAGGTTGCCGCCGCGGCGCGTCCAATTCTTTCCGCCGTCGCGCGTGAGATAAAAGGTCTGTGTCGTACCCACATATACATAGTCCGGACGCGTCGGATCCGAAACGATCGAACTTACGGGAACATTGTCAACGGCTCCGCCGGTACGCTCCCAGGTTTTTCCTCCGTCGTTCGAAACGACAACACCGGTCGTTGCAGTTCCAGCCCAGATGGTGGACGGTTTCGAAGGCGGGACGTGAATGACGAAAATGCTTTCACTCAAGCCCGGACCGAAATTGAGCTTTTCCCAGCCCTTTGTAAGATCCGTCGAGCGGAAAAGTCCCTTCTCTGTTCCCGCAAGATAACCCTTGCCTTCGGGCAGTATCTCAAATGCACGCACTTTGTCGGTCAGCGTCGGGGTCAGTTTCGGAGCAGCGGCAGCCGGTGCCGGTGCGGTCGCGGCAGTGGAGGCGGTACGGCGGACAGGTGCTTTAGCCGGTGCCTTTGCCGGTGCACGGCGAACGGGCGCCTTTGGAGCTGCTCCGATAACCTGCGTCCATGATGTCCCGCGGTCAGTCGATCGGAAAATGCCGATATTGGTTCCGGCGTACATGTTGTTCGGATTGGCCCGGTCCTGCTCGACCGAGTAAGTGCGGACGCGTCCGATATCAAGCCCTCGTGCCTGCTGCCAGTTGCGTCCGCCGTCGCTGCTTACGAAAAAGAATCCGCCGCCGGTCGCCGTATTGTGTGTCGCAGCGTAGAGGCGCTCGGGATTCTCGATGTCAGGCGTAACAGAATAGGTGAATCGGCTTGAGAAGCTGTCATTTGCCTGAGAAAAGCTGCGGCCGCCGTCATTTGAGACCATTACGCCGTAATTGTTCGTGCCGAGGAAAACACGGTTCGGAGCCTCGGGGTGCACAGCGATCGAATTGACCTCTAGATTTCGCTGAGTGGTCATGGCCCACGACTTTCCGCCGTTCGTACTCATCCAAAAGCCTTCGGTCGTGCCGGCGTAGAGTGTTGCCGGCTGCGTGGGGTGCTGAACGATATCACGGGTTCTGCGTGAACTCGACGGGATACCGCCGAATTTTATCCAGCGTTCGCCGCCGTTATAAGATTCATAGATACCGCTGCAGGCCGATGCGATGACATGATCGGCGTTTCGCGGATTGATCGTGATGGCGAAAACATCCGAATCGTCGATCATACCGTTCTTGATCAATCGCCAGCTTTTGCCTGCGTCCGTCGATTTATAAGCCCGCCACCATGTACCGGCGTAAATCGTATCCAGCGTTTTAGGATCCACTGCCAGCGAATCAATGTTGATAGGCATTGTCGATGAATTCATCCGCTCCCATTTTTCGCCTTTGTCGCGGGATATCCAGATCCCCTGAAGCGTGCCGACAAGAAGCACCCTGGGATCTAACGACGACTGCGTCATCGCGTGGATGGATTCATTTCTCAGGTCCTTGGATTCTTTCCAGGTCTTGCCGCCATCGGTAGATTTGAAAAAGCCGCCTGCTCCGCGGTGACGATGGCCCGAGGTATAAATGCGACGCGGATCTTCGCGGTCGACGATAAGCTGATCCAGGATCAGTTCGGGCTGTTCGAGGTTGACCAAAAGCCTCCAGGTTTTCCCGCCGTCGGCTGAACCATGTATCTGGCCGTCGAGAGTGCTCAAGTAAAGCCTGTCCTTGTCAGCCGGATCTATCGCAACAACGCGAACATCTCCGCCCGACGGGCCGACAATATCCCAACGGGAAAACGGCCCCGGCGACGGAACCGGCTCATCGGCAGCAACAATACTCCCGATGCCGCTGAACGTGAGCGCGAACAGAAAAAGATTGACGGTAAGCTTTCTGAACATAAACCCTCTCTATAGATCTTGGAAAAATGCGAAACAAAATAAGAAGACCGCAAAGACCCAACGGCCACAATGCATTAGATGACTAACTTGAGCATTTGGTTGCGGACATCGAGCGAAGCCGCCTGTTTTAGGGAAACCCCTTTAAGCAGATATTACAACAATGAAGCGCAGCGGGCAAAGCGTAAAATACGCAAAAAAAACGGCCGAGGCTGGGTGATGGCCGCCTCGGCCGTTCTCTAGTTTAAGCACACCGCTTAAGCGGTGAGAAGGTTACCGTGTCATCACGGCTGCGGAACGTCAGCACCGGCAGGTACGAGGTAGAACTTCGTATTTACACCTGCTCCGGTGTTCGGTCCGTCAACAAACACCACGCGGCTCGCGTCATAACGGCGGAAGTTGATCGCCTTCATGATCTGAGTGCGGCGTGCACGGATCTGTGCCGGTGTGCCGTAGTTGATGATGTAGCCTTGGGCCGTCGGGTTGTTGTTCAACTGGATATAGAAGTTGTCAACACGGGCCTTGACGTCATCGTCAACCGCACGTCCGAATTCGTCAACGAGGCTTGCTTCCGGTTTGGTAGCGACGCCTGCAGTTTCAGAATCGGTCGTAGCACAGTTGCAGTTCGGATCGAGTCCGCCGATAGTCACCGTAGCGGTCACGTTACGGCCTGCCATAGCACGGGTCGTCTGTACGCGAATGCTCGGGGTTCCCTGACCGGAGATGATCTCACCGGCAGATACCGACCAGCTGTACGTGACATCACCGCTGACGCTGGCCGTAAAGGTCATAACGTCACCGGGTGCCGTCAAACCGGACGGGCCGCTGACCGAAATGGTCGGGCAAGCACATACCGGTGCACAATCAGTACACTCAACGATGCGAATGGTGCGGGTCTGCGTGCGTCCGCAGATGCCGCAGCCGTCGTCAACGCCTGCAGTGATCGTGTAGGTGCCCGGCTGAGCCCCTGCGAGATCCCACTGAACGTTCGCTCCGGAGCCGACAATGCGTCCGCCCGAAACGGTGTAGTTGTAAGTGAGAACGTCATTCTCAGCATCAGATGCCGAGGTCGAAACGTTGATCATCGCGCTTTCGCCGCAGTTACCCGAACGCGAACGCGTTCCCGGAGGGCAGGGCAGGGTGATGGTCTCATCGCTCAGGTTGACCGCATCGACGTTAGCAGGGACGTTAGCTACTGCTTCAGCACGCTTCTCGCGGCGTCCGATCCAGAATTGGCCGATAAAGCCGTGCGGATCGTTCGATGTAGCGAGACCCGGAGGAACGCCGTTGAACTGGCGGAAGACGACCGTAGGCTGACAGCCTGCCGTTGAGAGCTGGCTGCAGAGCAGCGTCACGCCCGTCGTTGCAGAGTTGTCGCTGAAGCGGTCAGCATCCTGCTGATTGAAGTGGTGCCTATACGCTGCACCGAAACCGAACCAGCGACGCGGGAACACGCGGATGCCGGCGAGGCCGTCATACGGATTGTTCTCGAGAGCATTCGGTGTGCGGCCGCCTACATAATGCAGTGCACGGAACTCGAGGATCGGCTGGAAGTATTTGTTGACCGGGAAGTCAACACCGACAGCGAACTGGAGTTCATCCGGGTTGTCGAGGATGGTGTACTCAGTACCGCCGAACGAGCCTTTCGATTTCGACGTATAAACGTAGCCTGCGTTGAAAGAGACCTCAGCCCATTTCGTGGCACGTGCTCCGATGAAATAGTTGATGCCGATATCGCCCCAGTCAGAGCCCGAGCCCGAACCACGCTGCATCATATTGAAGCCCGAGAATCCGGTTGCCTTGTCAGGCTGCCAACGGTAGAACGCGCTGATACCATGGCCCCATGCGCTGCTGTTGCTGTTCAAACGCCATTTGAAACCGACGGCCATATGGTTGAAGGCCGAGGTTCCGTATGTGCGGTTGATGAACGGTGCATCAGGTAAATAGGTCGGAGCCGATGAGAATGAGACAGGGCCTTCGCCGCCCGGAGCACCGTTCGGAAGCTGAAGGGTCTGCGTGGTCAGCACGATGCCGGGCAGAAGGCTGCCGTAGATCGAACCGACGCCCGGGAACATATCAGATGCACCGCCCGGACGCGGAGGTCCGAGAAGAGCGTTGGTTCCCGCGGGGAAACCGAATACCGGTCCCGAGAAGAACGGAGGATTAAATCCAAGTGTACCGATGCTTCCGCCGGTATAAGGGAACTGCGTGAAAGGAGCTCCGGTCGGCCTGAAGATCGCCGTGTTGATATACGGATTCGCTCCCGGTCCATTAGGAGCGAGAACGATCGCCGGCGGGGCTGTCCAGCCTGCGCCGATACGGACCTGCGAGTTGGGCAGGTAGAAACCCGAGAGGTTCCGCGGACTGTTTACCTTGACGCCGCGCCATCCTTCGGTCGTAAAAAACATCTCGAACCTATCGTGAAGGCCGACCTGGAAGCTCAGAGGCACCGTGGTGAAATCCGCATTGCCCGGATCCCTGTCATAGTTGCTGTACGCCATGCTGAGGGTGTATTCACCCCGGCGAAGCGTTTGAGCATCATAAACCGTGAACAAGCCCGTCGGGCCACCGACCGGACCGCCCGTTCCGACTGTCGGAGCGGTATTGCGGTCGTCACTGGCGGGTCTCGGCTGAGCCGACACCGCAAAGACGAGCGTAAACATCAAAAGCGCCGCAAGAGACGCATACCTAGCGAGTTTCATCACATTCCTCCGCTAACAAAATAATAATTCGTTTCAATTCCTTATCTGTAGATGCGTTCGGTCATAATGAGCGACACCCCAGATTCCATTTGTATTATGCGCACGCTTCAAAGAAAAAACGAAACCGCGAACGACCGCTTCTCAATATGCGCCCAAGCTAAAAAAACACTACTAACGACTTACTTATACCGCTTTAGGGCGGAGAAAGTCAACGCTAACAGCGCGATTACTCCAACCTAAACCTCGACAAAAGATAACGCAACTTGATTCGAAAATCAAGTGCTTTCAACACTTTGCCCGTCACGGGTCAAGCATAGATACCACGCATCCGCGTGTCGTATGCCACACGATCGATGGCGAGCATATATGCCGCAGTACGCGTGTCAACATCGTGCTTTTCAGAAAAATGGCAAAGTTCGTTGAAGCTCGCCACCATTTTCTCCTCAAGCCTTTCGTTCACCTGCCGTTCCGGCCAAAAATAGCCCATGCGGTCTTGTACCCACTCGAAGTAGGAAACGGTAACGCCGCCGGCATTGGCCAAGATGTCAGGAATAACGAAGATGCCCTTATCATGCAATATCTTGTCTGCCTTTGGCGTGGTCGGGCCGTTCGCTCCTTCTGCAAGGATCTTGCACTTGATCCGGTCAGCATTTTCGCTGGTTATCTGATTCTCGGTGGCACACGGTGCCAAAACGTCGCATTCGATCTCCAACAATGCCTTGTTGTCCACGTGATCGGCTTCCGTATAGCCTTCAAGCGTCTTGTTCTTTGAAAGATACTCCATAACCTGCGGGATATTAAGCCCATTACTGTTATAGATACCGCCAAAGATGTCTGAGATCGCCGTGATCTTATAACCTGCTTCGTACATAAGCTCAGCGCCAATGCCGCCTACGTTACCGGAGCCCTGAACCACGACAGATGTTTGCTGCGGCGTCAGGTTGAACCGCTTGATCGCCTCATTGACGGTGAACATCACGCCGCGGCCCGTCGCCTCGCGTCTTCCCAGCGATCCGCCGAGAGCGACCGGCTTGCCGGTTACGACAGCAGTTACTGTATGCCGCGAATGCATGGAATATGTGTCCATGATCCAGGCCATCGTCTGCTCGTTGGTATTCATGTCGGGTGCCGGAACGTCCTTGTCGGGGCCGATGAAATCGATCAACTCGGCAGTATAACGACGCGTCAATCGTTCTAGTTCGCCCAGCGACATCTGACGCGGATCACAGATGATGCCGCCTTTGCCGCCGCCGAAAGGCACGTTGACGACCGCACATTTCCAAGTCATCCACGCAGCAAGCGCTTTAACCTCATCGAGCGAAACATCCGGAGCGTAGCGAATACCGCCTTTTGCCGGGCCCCGAGCAAAATTGTGCTGAACGCGATAGCCTTCAAAAACCTGTATATGTCCGGTGTCCATTTTCACCGGGATGTAAACCTTAAGTTCGCGGCTGGGAACACGCATGACCGCATAGAGGTCCGGGTCGAGACCCAAAAGCTGAGCCGCACGGTCAAACCTTTCGCTCATTGCCTCGAAAGGGTTCTTTTCGTCACTTCCGCGGAATCGCCTCATCTCATCCGCCATTGGATTTGCCATAAAAAATCTCCGATCAGTTTCTAAATATAGTTTGCTCTATTCAGATAAATTCCATTGCCGACCAACAAAGACTCACCGTTTCGGCATCGTAACAAAACTGTGCGAACCGCGCCGCGTTTCGGGACACGTGATCGCAAAATGCTCTTGTAAAGATGATTGCACTAGAGGCAGGAATTGCATAGCCGTCTCGGCGGTCTTTCGCAAGATATTAACTTACCGTCAAAAGGTCGCGCAAATGACAGCGGTGCGAAAGGTAACGGAATTTGGATATCGACCGCATTGCACGCGATTTTTTCCCGATGTTAAGATTTTTCTGAGAGTGAAAAAGGCAATATACGGAATTGGCCAAACGGCATCTGAGGTTGTGCAGCAGTACGGCTTGGCGGTGTTCCTGATCCTGTTTGCCTTTGCGGTCGGATGGACCGCAACGACGGCCGCAGCACAAGACGACGACGTGGCCGAGGCGATCGAGCTTTTCGAAATGGGTCAGGACCGCCACTCGAAAGGCGAACTGCGTGAGGCTGAAGAATTCTATAAAAAGGCCATTGAGAAGCTGCCGGAATTTCCGGAAGCTTTATACCAGCTCGGGATGCTGCAGCAGGCTAAAGGCGATTTTCGCGCAGCCGAAGCGAATTTCCGTAAAGCTTTGGAACAGCGTCCGGATTGGACGCTCGCGATGACCTCGCTCGCTTCCCTGCTGGTATCTGACGGCAGGATAGCCGAAGCGAGAACTCTGATCACTGAGGCTCTCGAAATCAATCCCCAAAATCCGCCCGCCGTTGCCGCGCTTGCAGAGATTTTGATCAGATCCAAAGCTCCTAAGAGTGAATTGGAAAAGATACTCGTTCGGACCGTCGATCTGTCTGAAAAAGCGAATCCGACCGCTGCGATCTGGTGGGCACGTGCGGCTTTGGAAAGAGAATTGGGAAAAACGAACGAGGCACGCAAAAGCGCCGCCCGTTCAGCCTCGATCGATACCGGCTACCGCGCCGCTTATCAGCTGCTTTTCGATATCGGTATCGAGTTGGGCGATGTAGAATTGGCTAAGGACGCATTTGCGAAGCTCCGCTCGACAGGTATTTCCGATGATCGCATCCTGATGCTGAATGCACGCATCGCTGCGGCGGAAGGACGATTAGACGATGCAGGCAACCTTCTGAATCAACTCGGTGAAAGAACATCTGAAGCTGAGTCTCTGGCGAAAAAGATCCGTGTGCTTAAGTCAAGTTCGGCATCGATGTTGGAGAAAGAATTGGAAGCGGAGCCGGACGACGTGGACATTATGGCAGGGCTTTGCAATGCGTATCGGGTCACCGATGCTGCGAAAGCAATATTGTTCTGCAAACGCGGATTGGAAGCCGCTCCGGCCCGTATCGATCTTCGGATCGGCCTTGGAGCGGCCTTAGTTCAGTCCAAACAGTATGAACCGGCAGTATTGATCCTGAGGGAATCGGCCGCCGCTGAGCCGAAGAACTACACCGCCCGCGCAAATCTCGCGACGGCCCTTTTTCGGCTGAAACGATATGACGAAGCTCTTGCGGAATTTCGAAAACTCGCCGACGAGCGGCCGACATCGCCCATCGCATATTACTTTTTGGGCATCATACACGACGAGTTGACCGAATACGCTGACGCCGCGGCGAACTATAGTCTTTTCTTGAAGCATGCCGACCGCGGTCAAAATGCCGAGGAGATATTGCAGGCAGAGATGCGATTGCCGCAATTGGCAAAGCTGGTAAAGGAAGGCAAAGGCAAACGAAAGAACTGACAGATGAAGGCAGTCAGTGAAAAGTTTTTCGGCAGGATCAGACGTGTACTTTACGGCTCTGTCCTGATACTCTGCGCTGTTTTCGCTGCAGCCGGGCCCATGGCTGCACAGGATGATGATCCTATCGAAGGTGCCCCGCCGCCTGAAGTGTTATTTTCCATAGCCGAGAGTGACCAACTTGCCAAGGCAAAGGACCTGCGTGCAAGAACGCGGTTGGCCATAGAGCTGATGGACGCACGTCTCAAGGCCGCTGAACGGCACAGCAGCAATTCTAATTTCGACGCTGTCTTTGCAGAACTCGGGCCGTTTCATGCTCTTGTATTGGACGGGATCGAGTATTTGGAAAAGCAAGATCTCAGATCGAAATCCGTTTTGGACAACCTAAAGCGGTTCGAGATCGGTATCAGGGGATTTTTTCCTCGGTTGGAGCTCTTGCGGCGAAGTGCTCCTACGGACTACGAGCCTTACATCAGACGGCTGATCCGCGTGGTTCGCGAGGCGCGGTCGCGTGCACTGGACCCGATGTTCAGCGAGGCCATCGTGCCCATCCGAAGACCCAACTAATATATGCGCATTAAAGTTATAGGTATCATCGCCGGCGCTCTATTTCTGGTAGGGATCTCTATTTTCCCCGCGGCCGCTCAACGAGATTACTTCACGCCCGAAGAGATCGAGATCATCCGCGACGCTCAGCAGATCGACGAACGTATCGCCGTTCTGGTAAAGGCCATTGACCGGCGATTCGAGGTCATGAATGTCAACGTCTCACCGCCGAAAGAGGCAAAAAAGAAGTCGGGCGATTGGGGGCCGATGCCGGCGGGCACCAAAAGTGAACTGATCCGTGACATCCGACGGATAATGCAGAAGGCAATTGATGATATTGACAATCTCGCCGAGCGCCCCAATTCGGCCGTAATCGAGGAAGGCAGCAGGAAAAAGGGCGAGACAATGTCGAAGCTTTTCCCTAAGGCTGTGCGTGAACTTGCCGCAGCCGCCACCCGCTACCGGCCGGCTCTGGCCGCGGAGATCGACCGCTCCACGTCGCCCGATGACATTGCTCAAATGTCTGCGACCATCGAGATGTGCGATGAGGTGATCGCTTCGCTCACAAAGCTGCCGCCGCCTTCAAAATAGAAACAAAGCATCAAAATTTTTGTTTGTCTGCGTTTCCGGTTTGAAAACCTCGTAGTTTGGTCGGACAATGTTGGTATGACAGAAGGCGTACTAAAAAAGACCCCGCTTAATGATGCTCATCGTTCGCTCGGCGGTAAGATGGTCGATTTCGGCGGTTGGGATATGCCGGTGCAATACTCGGCGGGCGTGATCGAGGAACATAATCGCTGCCGTACACGGAGCGGCCTGTTTGACGTTTCGCATATGGGCGAGATCTGGGTCGAAGGCCCCGATTCGATCAGTTTCGTGAACCGTTTGACAACGAACGACGTAACGAAGCTCGAGGACGGCCAAGCTCATTATTCCTGCATGCCCAACAAGGACGGCGGCGTTGTCGATGACCTGCTGGTCTATCGCTTCAACAGCCACAAGCTGCTTCTCGTCGTCAACGCCGGTACGACGGATAAGGATTGGGCTTGGATCAAGTCTCATCATTCTGAACATGAGGACGTCGGCCTGAGGAACGCGTCGGCAGATTTCTGCCAGATAGCGATCCAAGGCCCGGAAGCGACAACCATCCTTCAGGGACTGACCGATACCGAACTTTCGCAGATAAAAAACTATTGGTTCACTGAGGGCGAGGTTGACGGCGTAGGTGCGATCATTTCGCGGACGGGCTACACCGGTGAGGACGGCTTTGAGGTTTACGCCGCTCCGGAATTTGCAGAACAGCTTTGGAACAAGATGCTCGATGCAGGCAGATTCGGCGACGACGACGGCATACTTCCGTGCGGGCTCGCGGCACGAAATACACTGCGGCTCGAGGCTGCGATGTCGCTTTACGGCCATGAGCTCGGTGACGATATCTCGCCGCTCGAGGCCGGGCTCGGCTGGATCACAAAACTAGACAAGGAGGGCGGCTTCATTGGCCGCGACATCTTGGCTGAACAAAAGCAGAACGGCCTTTCACGCAAGATCGCGGGTTTTGAAATGAAAGAACCCGGCATCGGGCGTGATGGTTTCGACGTTTATGTGAACGGCGAAAAGTGCGGTGTCGTTACCAGCGGCTCGCCCGCACCATTTTTGAAAAAGAACATCGGGCTCGCGTTCCTGCCGCCGGAGTTTGCAAAACCGGGGCAAGAAATTAAAATTGACGTCAGAGGCCGCCACGTCGCCGCCGAGGTCGTGCCGACACCGTTCTATAAGCGGGAGAAATAATGAACATTCGATTTCATACAGAGATCCGAAACGGGAATATCATTGTCCCCGACGAGTTTCGCGCAAAGCTTGGTGATGACGTCCCGGTGGAGGTTGAGGTTATTGTTCAGAATGGATCTGATGCTGGAGTAGCTGATTCGGAAGATTTTCTTGCTTATCTGATGAAGAATCCTATCAGATTTGAAGGCTCTCCGCTGACCCGTGAAGAGATCTATGCCGAACGACTTCGTTAAGGTCTTTGTTGATACCAATGTTTGGTTCTATGCGATCTCCGAACAGGACGCCGAGCTAAGAGAAATTGCACAGTCACTTATTTCAGAGCCCTATCACGGGATATGCATCAGTACGCAGGTGATCAATGAGCTTTGCTTTAACTTAAAGAGGAAAGCGAGTTTCAGCGAAGAAGAAATTGGTAAGCTAATACGCTCGTTTTATGCCTCGTATGAGGTTTTGAGTCTTAACAGAAAGGTTCTACTAAGGGCATCAAAATTACGGCGAGACTTCTCTATTTCGTTCTGGGACGGATTACTGTTGGCCGCCGCCGCAGAGGCCGGAGCCGAAATATTTTACTCACAAGATATGCAAAACGGGCTAATGATAGAGAATGGGCTAAAGGTCATTAACCCGTTCTAAAAAGAGAGATGAAATTTATGTCAAACATTCCCGAAAACTTACGTTACAGCAAAGATCACGAGTGGGTTGCCGTCGAAGGCGACGTCGCGGCCATCGGCATCACGGATTACGCGCAGCATTCGCTGGGCGACGTGGTTTACATCGATATGCCGCGTGTCGGCGACAAATTCGGCGCTCATGAATCGTTCGGTTCGGTCGAATCGGTCAAGGCCGTTTCTGAAGTGTTCACGCCGGTCGCCGGCGAGGTCACTGCCGTGAATGACGGACTCAACGACACGCCCGAAAAGGTGAACGGCGACCCGTACGGCGATGCGTGGTTCATCAAGATCAAGATGGACAATCCGGGCGACGCCGACGGCATGATGTCAGCCGCTGAGTACGAAGAATACCTCGAAGGCATCGACCACTGACCCTCTTTAGTTCCTCTACTTGACCGCCGGTTCGGTTAGGACCGGCGTGTCAAGGTATTTCGCAAAGAACCTCACATAACGCCGTACACGGTCAACCGAATGCCGCGGTTCGGTAATGCCGTGTCCCGCCCGCGGATACACGACAAATTCGACTGGCACCTTCATTTCTTTCAATGCCATATAGAATTCCTGCGCCTGTGCGATCGGCACGCGTGTGTCGTTCTGCCCGTGCATTATCATGGTCGGCGTCTTGACGTTCTTGATGTACTTCATCGGCGAACGGTCCCAATAAAGTTCGGTCGCGTCCCACGGAGACTTGTCGTCATAGAACCAACGCAGATACCGCTGAATATCGTTCTGCGAATACATTGAGTAGATGTTGGTCAATCCGGCTCCGGGGCTGACGGCCTTGAAGCGGTCGGTCTGCGTTAACATCCAGAACGTCATGTAACCGCCGTAGGACCAGCCGAGTGCACCCAGCTTGTCAGGATCGGCGAGGCCGCGTGCGATCAGATGATCGACGCCGGTCATGCAGTCTTCGTAATCGCCTTTGCCCCACGTGTTCTTGTTCGCCTGTGCGAAAGCCAGCCCGCGCCCCGTAGATCCGCGGAAATTCGGCTGCAGAACAGCGAAGCCATTCGCCGCGAGCACCTGAACAAGGCCGTTGAAATTGTTCAGCGACGCCGCGGTCGGCCCGCCGTGCGGGTTAATAAGGAATGGCACCCGGCCGCTCGTATAGCCAACGGGCTTTGTGAGAACTCCTTCGATCTCCATGCCGTCCTTGCTCTTCCAGCGAACGATCTCGGTATCGCCGAGTGCGTATTCTCGGAGCCACGCGTTGTGGTCGGTAATGCCTCGCAAGTTGTTGAAGTTTACGTTCGCAGCGAAAAGCTCGTTCGGGCGGTCGGCAGTTGACGACGTGCCGATGATGGTCTGGCCGTCGCGGCTAACGTCGGCAATGCCGAGCGTGCCGCCGCCGCGGGAAAGCTGCGTGAATGCTCCGCTTTCGATGTTGATCGAAAATGCTTCGACCGTCTGAAATACATTGGAACTAAAATAGATCGACCTGCCGTCGCGTGACCAAAAAGGCTGACCGACGTTGTTGTCAAAATTCGTCGAGACCTCACGCGGCGTACCGCCCGCGGCAGAGATCACGTAAAGAAAGGTTGTCGCCACACCGTCGCCCATCGTTCGTGCGCCGATGTAGGCAAGCCAATTGCCGTCAGGCGACCAGCGGACCGAATCGCTCGAACCCGGCGTGTCCTCGACCTTGCGTTTTTCTTTGGTTGCGATATTCAGTATCCACGCTTCGGCGAGGCCGCCGTCGTCGGCTTTTGGCGTAGGACGCGCGGTGAACGAGGCCTGCGTGCCGTCCGGCGACCACTGGGGATCGCTTATGGTGAACGGTCCTTCAGTCAGACGCTTGGCTTCCTTTTTCTCGATGTCAAAATGCCATAGATGCGTCATTTTGAGGTCTTGATCGATAAGGATCGTGTCGTCTTTCAGCCGTTTTCGATCTTCCTCTTCCTTTGTCGGCTGATCGGTCGCCGTAAATAGCAGGCTCTTTCCATCGGGCGAGATCCGAAATCCGCTCACTCCGCCTTTCTGCGAGGTTACGGCCCAGGCTTCGCCGCCGTCTGCGTGCATCATCCATACCTGACGCTCGCCCGCCTTTTCGCGGTCGGTCAGGAACGCGATCATCTTTCCGTCGGGCGTCCATTCGGGCGAAGTGCAGCTGTTATCACCGCGTGTGAATTGCCGCGCCGCGCCGCCCGCAGCCGGCACGACCCAAACATGCGTCGTCGCTTTCCATTCCTTGTCTTTCTCCGTCTTTGTTTCAGAGAGCGTGTAAACCACACGTGAGCCGTCCGGCGAGACACGCGGACTGCCGACGCCCTTGACACTCAGCAGGTCCATCGCCGTTAGCAGCTTTTTGCCGTCTTTGGCACGCGGCGGCGTAGCTTCGGGAGTCGGGCTCGGCTTTTGATCTGCCTGAGCGGGCACGAAAGGTACAAGAAACGCCGAAAATGCAAAGGCAACGACGATGGACGAGTAGCGCAGTTTGTTTATCATATTTTTAGCAACGGAAGACGTTCGGAAAGTTTAAGCGGAAGCCCCAGGTTTTTCAAATCGCAGAAAATGCGGTTGACCGGATCTTTTCAGCCAACCGCAGAAATGCCGACAACAGCTCCGAGGCCGTGCGATCACGGCATTGCCGAGAAGTCCATGCCTGTCAGGTGATCCTGCAGGCTGAAAACGCGGGAGGGATTTGCAAATACAAATTGCCTTGCCGAGATCTCAAGAACGTAAGTATTACCGGCCGGCAAGCCGTCAAACGCGTAATAACCGAACGTCGTCGTGGTCGCAGACCGGCGCGTTCCGTCCGGAGCTGTCAGGATCAAACGAACGCCGCGTATGCCGTTGCCCGCGGCAGTCGTCACGCGTCCCGTTATCGAAACGCCCGCTGAGGTCGGCGCAAGGTTCTGAAACCAAAATCCGCCGTGCAGGTCGAATTGAGGCGGAGCGCTTGTTGACGAAACGCCCGCCGCCGGCTGACCGGCCGTGCCGCTGATGCTGAAAGCTCCGCCGGTCGAATTCGATCCGCCGCCGGTCGCGATAACATTGTGCGACAGGTCATACGGCCCGCCGGTCTGGGCCGCATTTTCCACCGCAGAGACGCCGAGACACAGAGCGATCAAAATGAGGACCTTTCCGACTGACCACTGACCACCGGCCATTGATAACTGACGCGATCGACCGCGACCGGGATGCAGGCTGGCAGCCTGCGTCCCGTCCGACCACCGACAACTGACAACTGTTCTCATTTCTCCTCCTTGCAGCCTTCGACTGTCGGGGTTTGCTTGCATACCGTCTTCCTCAGCGCATCTATCTGCTTCTGCTGCCTTTCGATCAACGTCTGCTGCTCTTTGACCGCATTGATCAGAGCGACCGTGATCTGGTCGTATTTCACGCCCTGTATCTCGCCTTTTTCGTTGCGGGTGACGAGTAGCGGCTCGACCTTTTCGACCTCTTCGGCGATGAGGCCGAGGTCTGCCGTCTGGCCTTCGATCCAGTCGTAAGTTACCGGCCGCAGCCTGTTTACAAGATCCAATCCTCCATTAAAAGGCCGTATGTTCTCTTTATACCGGGCACTCGATGAACATACTGCGAGCACGTTCGAAGCGTTTATGCACAGATTTGTCGAGGTGCCCGTTGCCAAAGCCCCTATCCGTACTGTGTCGAAGAACTCTCGTCCGAGCTGAACACGATTGCTTGCGTCAACAACAGCACCGGCCCCGATCGCAGTGGCATTGGTCAGATTGTTGGCGATGAAGTCCGCGTCAATGCCAACAGCAGTATTTTTACTGCCGGTTGTATTTGCCAAACCTGCACCCGTGCCAAAGAAAGAGTTGCTGTCGCCGGTCGTGTTCGCTCGGCCTGCAGCCTCGCCGAAGAAAGCGTTTTCAACGCCGGTCGTGTTAAATTGGCCAGCACTCGTGCCAAAGAAAGCGTTCAAGTTGCCGTCCGTGTTCGATTGGCCTGCACTCGTGCCAAAAAAAGAGTTGCGGGCGCCGGTCGTGTTCGCCCCACCTGAATTTGAGCCAAAGAAAGCGTTGTTCGATCCGACCGTGTTCAAGACGCCCGCAAACGCGCCAAAGAAAGCATTTTGGTCGCCGGTCGTGTTGGCTTGGCCTGCACTCCTACCAAAAAAAGCGTTGAAGCTGCCGGTCGTGTTCGATGCGCCAGCGGAGGTGCCAAAAAAGGCATTGCTTATCCCAACGGTATTGTTAAAACCGGACGCCCGGCCGAAAAAGGAATTGTTGGAGCCAGTCGTGTTATAGTATCCCGAACTAGAGCCGAAAAACGCATTGTTGAAGCCCGTATTGTTGAAAACACCCGACGAGTGTCCAAAGAATGAGTTTTCGTTGCCGGTAGTATTGACCGCGCCGGACAAGAAGCCAAAAAAGGAATTGCTTATTCCCGTAGTATTCGCCTCTCCGGATGCAGAGCCAAAGAAAGAATTGCCGGAGCCCGAGGTGTTAAATCGTCCTGAAGATGCTCCAAAAAAGGCATTGCTGCCGCCATCGATATTCGAAGCCCCCGAATTTGAGCCGAAAAATGCATTGTTTGCCCCGATTGTGTTGTTAAATCCTGAAGACCGGCCAAAAAAGGAATTGGCGCTGCCGGTCGTATTCAATTGGCCTGATCGGGCTCCAAAGAAGGCA
Organism: Acidobacteriota bacterium; assembly: GCA_019639155.1. Lineage (GTDB taxonomy): Bacteria > Acidobacteriota > Blastocatellia > Pyrinomonadales > Pyrinomonadaceae > OLB17. The sequence continues at coordinate 100,698 of JAHBSJ010000004.1, forward strand.
TTATCTGTGCCGCCCGTATTGTCTCTGCCTGATTCAACTCCAAAAAAAGAATTGTCGTTGCCGGTCGTATTGGCCGAGCCGGACAAGAGTCCAAAGAACGAATTGCCGAAACCCGTTGTATTGGACTGGCCTGATAAAGCTCCGAAGAAAGAATTGCCGCCACCCGTCGTGGTCGCATAGCCGGCACGGCGGCCAAAAAATGAATTGTTGCCGGCGGTCGTATTAGAAAAGCCGGCGAAGTGCCCAAAGAAGGAATTGGCGCCCCCTGTGGTATTTGAAACACCTGAACTCCTTCCAAAGAAAGAATTGGCGATTCCTGATGTATTCGCAAACCCGGAATTGGAGCCGAAAAAGGAGTTTTCATCTCCGCTTGTGTTCAGGTGACCCGAGTTGGATCCGTAAAATGAGTTGCCCGTACCTGTCGTATTCGCAAACCCTGCACCACGCCCAAAAAATGAATTTTGACTTCCGGTCGTGTTAGAAAAGCCGGTCTCGGCACCGGCAAATAGGTTCGACGTACCGGGATTGCTCAGGATACGATCCAGGCCGATATTGTATTGGGTTCCGGCGCTGAAAATATCTGCCGTGCCGGTTCCGCTAATGTTGAAATCGCTCAACGGCTGCGTCACCGTCGAGTTCTGTATATAGTTGTCGCTTCCCGCCGGAACGCTTGAAACAGGTATGGTGCCCGTTACAGCACTGCCGTTCACGCTGCCGATCTGTGCAGCAGATACGCACCCGACGCAACCCGCGGAGAGCGAATCCGCCGAGTCGGCACTGCCCGCATTAAGACTTCGTATCGCATACGGCCCCGACGTGATCGGCTGCCGCGGTGCGAGCGGAGTGAATGGTCCCGGACCCGAAGGTTTGACAGCGATCTCCAAAAATCTCGCCGCCCCAGGAAACTGTGCGCCGAAATCAAGCCTCACGGTAAAGATACCGCTTGTTACGGCAACGCCCGTTATGGTCTGCGTCGGGCCCTGCTGTGTGCCCGAAACCAGCGAATCCCACAAGCTGAATTCGAGATCATAGCTGCCGGTCGTCGGCAGCCCTGTATCAAGGAGCCGCCCCTGATATGTGAACTCCGTTGTCTGAGCAGAACCGCCGGCGGCTAAGAGAACCACCATAAGCAATACTGCCATACCGATCATAGTAACGTGGTCTTTTGTTTGCTTCATAAAGTACCTCCAACAAGTATTGAATTAAGTTAGGCCATTGCCCGTTTAACTTTTTTGACATTACTCGGTGTCTGATCCCCGAACAGTGGCTGCATCGCAAAAGCTTCTTGTACTTTTTCCATTGCTCAAGGCTTACAGATCTCAGCTTTCAGATCCTGCGAACAAATGATCTTCTTTAACGCGTCGATCTGCTTTTGCTGAAGTTCGATCACTGAGTGCTGACGGCTGATAGCCGAACGCTGGACGTCAATCTCAGTTTGCTGCTCTTTGACCGCATTGATCAGCGCGACGGTTATTTGGTCGTATTTCACGCCCTGTATCTCGCCTTTTTCGTTGCGGGTGACGAGTAGCGGCTCGACCTTTTCGACCTCTTCGGCGATGAGGCCGAGGTCTGCCGCCTGGCCTTCGATCCAGTCGTAAGTTACCGGCCGCAGCTTGTTTACAAGATCCAATCCTCCATTAAAAGGCCGTATGTTCTCTTTATACCGGGCACTCGATGAACATACTGCGAGCACGTTCGAAGCGTTTATGCACACATTTGTTGCGGTGGCGGCGGCCAGTGTTCCGATCCTGACCGTATCCAACCCGTTACGGCCAAGCTGAATTTGACTGCTCGCCATAACGATCGTATTCGACCCGATCGCGGTGGCGAATGTCAGATTGTTTGCGCTGGCGTTGGAACTGGCTCCGATGAAAGTGTTATTAGCTCCCGTGGTGTTCCCTGCGCCCGAATTATTGCCAAAGAAAGCGTTATTGCCGCCTGTCGTGTTCGCAGGGCCAGCATTCGAGCCGAAGAAAGCGTTAGCTACGCCCGTTGTGTTCGAAATTCCCGCACTCCTGCCAAAGAAAGCGTTATTATCGCCTGTAGTGTTAGCCTGGCCCGCTTGTGTGCCAACGAAGGCGTTAGCAAAGCCCGTCGTATTTGCAAAGCCTGCAAATCTGCCAAAGAAGGCGTTGCTATCTCCCGACGTATTAGCCTGGCCCGCTGACCGGCCAAAAAATGCGTTACTGTCGCCCGTCGTGTTCGATAATCCTGCATTCCTGCCAAAGAATGCGTTATCGAAGCCCGTCGTGGTAGATTGGCCTGCGGAGGTGCCAAAGAAAGCGTTATCGGCGCCTGTGGTGTTATTTTGTCCCGCTGAGCGGCCGAAGAATGCGTTACCGGTGCCTATTGTGTTCGATTGACCCGCGGAATTGCCGAAGAAGGCATTGCCGGTGCCGGTGGTGTTCAATAGGCCGGCAGAGGTACCAAAGAATGCGTTGAAACTACCGGTGGTGTTCGCCGAGCCCGCTGCGTTGCCATAGAATGCGTTGGAGTTACCCGTCGTGTTCGAGAAGCCCGATGTTGTGCCGAAGAAGGCATTATTGGATCCCGCCGTGTTCGAAGCGCCAGAATTCAGACCAAAGAACGCATTTGACACTCCCGTTGTGTTTGCGCCGCCGGATGAGCTGCCGACAAATGTATTGAAACTGCCTTCCGTGTTCGAGAAGCCTGCATTGGTACCGAAGAACGAATTATCGGTGCCTGTAATATTGGCCTGACCGGCACTCGAGCCGACAAACGTGTTGCCTGCAGCAGTGGTATTTAACGTTCCTGCATTGTTTCCAACGAAAACGTTGGCGGAACCCGACGTGTTTGCAAAGCCTGCACTCGCCCCGATGAACGTGTTTCCGCTCGATACGTTCATCCTGCCCGCGTTGGTTCCAACAAACGTGTTATTGATACCTGCAATATTATTGAGGCCGGCGAGGGCTCCGAAGAATGCATTGTTGGACCCGGTGCTGTTGGATTGCCCCGCACTGCGTCCGACGAAAGTATTCAGATTACCGGCGGTGTTCAGCGTGCCTGAGGACGCTCCCACGAAAACATTTTCGGATCCGGAGGTATTATTGAAACCGGCAGACGCGCCGAAAAAAGAATTGGAAGAACTTGTGTTGGATTGCCCTGCATTCCATCCGAAAAAGGAATTATTTACTCCGGAAACATTGAACAGACCTGCGTTTCGTCCAACGAACACATTCGAATTGCCGGTCGTGTTCGAGGTACCGGCGTTCGCTCCCACGAAAACGTTACTGGAGCCCGTCGTGTTTAGGTTACCTGCGTTGTTTCCCAGGAATGCGTTGAACCCGCCGCTTGTATTGCTCACACCCGCACCTGCACCTGAAAAAAGGTTGGCCGTTCCCGCGATGCTCAGCACTCTGTTGGAACCAATATTATATTGAGTTTCAGCCCGCAATATATTGGCTTGTCCGGTTCCGCTGATATTGAAGTCGCTTGTCGGCTGAGGCGAGGTCGTGTTTTGAATATAATTCGTACTGCCCGGCAGCGGGTCACGGGCATCCGTCATTCGCGGATCGGTTGTCACAACATAATCGGCCGCCGGCACTCCGCCGAGGTTAAGCGAATTTGTTGCCGTGTCGGCGTTGCCCGCATTAAGACTGCGTATCGCATACGGCCCCGACGTGATCGGCTGACGCGGAGCGAGCGGAGTAAAAGGGCCGGGACCGGAAGGTTTTACCGAAATTTCTAAAAACCTCGCTGCTCCCGGAAACTGCGCGCCGAAATCCAGTCGGACTGTAAAGATACCGCTCGTCACGGCCACGCCCGTTACGGTCACTGTAGAACCCTGCTGGGTTCCCGAAACAAGTGAATCCCACAGGCTGAACTCGAAGTCGTAGCTGCCCGTCGTAGGCAGCCCCGTATCAAGCAGGCGGCCCTGATAGGTAAACTCGGTAGATTGTGCATTTGAGGTAAATGCAAATAACAGAATGCACAGCACTATCTGTACGGCGAATGGTCGAATAGGTGTCATAGTCCCTCCCAGAATCCCTCAGAGAATCTGCCTTGCGGCAGGAAACGAAGTTGTCAGTGCGATTTCAAAAAAAGTGTATCAGATGTTTAAACATAGTCAACTTAACTTTTCCATACCTTACTGAACGTTAGAAGTTGGCTTTGCCTGCACAGAAATACTTAAATTTTGCTAATTCTTGATATCAAATCCCGTGTTCCGTCTGAGCTTTCGAGAAAGTGACGTCGATTTGCTATTATCGTAGGGAATCTAGCAGTGCTGCCCGCCGCTAGACGGCGCGGTAAAATTAATGAGATACATACCCAATTCAACTGAAGAAAGACAGGAAATGCTGGCCGAACTTGGCCTCTCAAACGCAGACGAGCTTTTTCGCTCGATACCGGCCGACGTTCAAATGGGCAGGCCGCTGAAGGTAACCGACCCTCTTGCTGAACCTGAGGTGATCGCCGCGTTGGAAGAGATGGCTGCAAAGAACACAGCAGCGACGAAACCGTCGTTTCTCGGCGCGGGCGTTTACTCGCATTTTTCGCCGACGATAGTCGATCATCTGATCCAGCGGAGCGAGTTTTTCACGAGCTACACGCCGTATCAGCCCGAGATCTCGCAAGGAACACTGCAGTACATATTTGAGTTTCAAACGCTCGTCTGCCAACTGACCGGAATGGAGGTCGCGAACGCCTCGATGTACGACGGCTCGACCTCAATGGCGGAGGCGTATCTGATGGCTCAGCGTGTGACGCGCCGAAATAAGATCGTCGTTGCGAAGTCGGTTCATCCGGAATACCGTGATGTTGCGGTTACTTACGCTCAGCACGGCGACACTGAGATCGTTGAGATCGGCTACGACGAAACTGGGCGCGTTGCGGGCCTAGAAGCTCTCGACAATGATACTGCCGCTCTCGTCGTGCAGTCGCCGAATTTCTTCGGCTGCATCGAAGACCTGCAGGCACTTGCCGACGCCGCACACGCGGTCGGTGCGTTGCTTGTTGTCACGGTAACCGAAGCTATTTCGTTGGGTTTACTGAAAACGCCGGGCTCGTGCGGTGCCGATATCGTCGTGGGCGAAGGCCAGTCATGGGGTATTCCGATGTCGTTCGGCGGGCCGCACGTCGGCTTTTTCGCGACTCAGGAAAAGTACGTCCGCCAGATGCCGGGCCGTCTATGCGGCGTCGCGTATGACAAGGACGGCAACCGCGGTTTTGTGCTGACGCTATCGACACGCGAACAGCACATCCGCCGAGAAAAGGCGACGTCGAACATCTGTACGAATCAGGGCCTGATCGCACTTGCCGCGACCATCTACATGGAAGCGATGGGCAAAAAAGGCCTGAAAGAGGTCGCCGAACAGAACGCCGCGAAAGCATCTTACGCAAAAACGAAGATCGCCGAGATCGACGGTTATTCGATGCCGTTCTTATCGCCGACTTTCAATGAATTTGTGGTTCGCGGGCCTCGACCTGCTACAGATATCCTTGAAGCAGTTCGTGCAAACGGGATCGTCGGCGGACTGGCGTTGTCGAAATATTACGCCGGCCACGACAACGACTTTTTGGTCTGCGTGACGGAAACGAACAGCCGTCAGCAGATAGATGTATTGGTGAACAATTTACGATCAAGCTACTAGCGATCAGATGTCGGCTCTAAGCTGAACTTAGAAAAATGAGCATCACAAAAGTAACACAACACCCGACGCAGAATGAGGGTTTGATATTCGAGCGGTCGCAGACCGGCCGTGTGGGCTATCGCCTGCCGAAGCTGGACGTGCCGGGATCGGACGCCATTCCGGCGGAGCTTCGCCGCGATGACGATCTGGAAGGCATGCCGGAAGTATCGGAAGTGGACGTCATTCGGCATTTCACGCGTATCTCGACGTGGAATTATTCCATCGACCTCGGCATGTATCCGCTCGGCTCGTGCACGATGAAATACAATTCGCGTCTCAACGAAAAGGTCGCGCGTATCGGCGGCTACACGAACCTTCATCCGCTCGCACCCGAAGAGGAATCGCAAGGTGCACTTGAACTAATGTACCGCCTGCAGGAAGACCTCGCTGAGATCACGGGGCTGCCCGGAGTGTCGCTGCAGCCTGCTGCGGGTGCCCAGGGCGAGATGACCGGCGTGATGCTCATACGCGCATTTTTGGACAAACGCGACGGCGATGCATCGGCGGATCGACGCGTGATGCTAATACCGGAATCAGCTCACGGCACCAACCCGGCGTCAGCAGCACTCGCCGGATTCACCGTCAAGGCGATACGTGCAAATGCGGACGGCCTTACCGATATGGAGCATCTGCGTCAGCTCTGTGACGAAGGCGGCGTCGCGGGGCTGATGCTGACGAATCCGAACACTGTTGGGATATTTGAGACGAATATCAAGGAGATCTGCGACACGATCCACGCCGCCGGCGGCCTCGTCTATATGGACGGAGCGAATATGAACGCACTGGTCGGCGTCGCACGCCCCGGCGATATGGGCGTTGACGTTATCCACCTCAATTTACACAAGACATTCTCGACGCCGCACGGCGGCGGCGGCCCGGGCTGCGGCCCCTGCTGCTGCACGGCGGAATTGGCGGAGTTCCTTCCCGTTCCCAGGATCGAAAAGAGCGGCGATCGTTTTCACCTGAACTACGATCTGCCTGAATCGATAGGCCGCGTCAAGGCTTTCTTCGGCAATTTCGGAATGATGGTCCGCGCATTGTCTTACATCTACACCCACGGTGCGGAAGGCCTGCGCGAAGCAACCGAGACGGCCGTTTTGAACGCCCGCTACGTCGCCGAAAAACTCAAAGATACATATCACAAACCGTATAACGCTGACTGTATGCACGAAGCGATATTCTCGCACAAGCATCAGTCAGCAAAAGGCGTCGTCACACTCGACATCGCAAAGCGTTTGATCGACTACGGCTTCCATCCGCCGACGGTTTACTTCCCTCTCGTGGTCGAAGGTGCGATGCTTATAGAACCGACCGAATCGGTCGGCCGTGCGGATCTGGACGCTTTCATTGACGCGATGAGGAGCATCGACCGCGAGATCTCGGAAAGTCCGGAACTCGTGACAAATGCACCTCATTCAACTCGCATCGGCCGGCTCGACGAGGCTGCCGCGGCACGCAAACCGGTGCTTCGCTGGCGTGCCGAAACGGACGCAATGACAAGCGGAGCATAGGCGACTTACAATATTGCTATGGCAAACTCTGAAACCGTTATCCAAAGGCCGCTCGTTCTTCCGGCACTGAAAACCGACGCTGTCGTTGTTCAGGCTGTTCTGCTTTTATCAGCTGCATTCGTGCTGCCCGCACTCGCTCACCTAACTGGGCTTCCCGTTCGCTGGCTGCTTCCGATGCACTGGCCGGTAGTTCTTGCAGGGCTTTGTTACGGCTGGCGCTCGGGCTTGCTGATCGGCGTCGCTGCGCCGCTGGTGAGTTTCGGGGTTTCCGGAATGCCGCCCGCCGCTGTTCTGCCCGCAATGACGCTCGAACTTGCCGCATACGGTTTCATTGCAGGCTTTGCTCGTCAGTCTTTCGGGCTTTCGACGCGAATTTCGGCTCTTGCCTCGCTCGTCGGCGGCCGCGTGGTTTTCCTTGCCGCGGCATTGATGATCGGCTGGATATCGACCTCATTCGGCAGCTACCTGGCGGCCGCAATGGCTCCGGGACTTCCGGCGGCGTTGCTGCAGCTGCTGCTGCTGCCGATGATCGCGAATAAATGGGTCTCTTCCAGATCGGCCAAACTTTCCTAATTTATCTCGGTCGAATATAGTTACCGATCAAGGGAGGACAATTAAATGCTGAAAAAGGTAATTCTCTTCATCGCTGTTGTCGCTTTGCTGATCGGCTTTGGGCTGATCGCTGCGGTGTTCGTTGCTCCGACGGGATTTGCCGTCGAACGCGAGATCGTTATCAACAAACCCCGCGAAGAGGTGTTTGCATACGCCCGAATGCTGAAGAATCAGAACGAATGGGGGCCGTGGTTCAAAAAAGAGCCAACGATGAAGCAGGAGTTCCGCGGGACCGACGGCGAGGCCGGGTTTGTTTCGTCGTGGAAAGCTGAAACTCAGGGCGTCGGCGAGCAGGAGATCATGAAGATCGTTGAGAACGAGCGTATCGAAACGCAGCTGCGGTTTTCCGAACCGTTCGAGTCAAAGGCAAATACTCATATGACGTTCGAGTCCGTAGGCGAAGGTCAAACGCGCGTTAAATGGGGAATGTCGGGCGACGCACCGCGGCCGATGAACGTGATGTTGCTTTTCTTGAACGTCAATAACGCGATCGGCAAGGATTACGACGAAGGCCTCGCGAACCTCAAACAGATCCTCGAATCCAAATAGCTTTCTTGATCTTTCGGCATTCTCGATAGTTTTGCGGTCTCGGCGTTGATGCACTTTCAACGCAAAGACCGCTCAGAATTTCCCACGGAATGCCGTGATCGCATCACATTTTCCCCGCCCCGTTTGACGCCGTCCTACATATCAAAATAAAATTCCTGTCAAAGGCGCATCGCAACTCAATCAATATATGACAATTATCGGCATCCCGAAAGAGACGCATCCGGGCGAAAAGCGTGTGGCGGCAACTCCGCAGACCATTTTGAAGCTCAAGAAAATGGGTTTTGAGATTAAGGTCGAAACCCATGCAGGCCACGGCATCAACTGCATCGACAGCGAATACCGAGAGGCAGGAGCGACCATCGTCGAGGACACGGCAGAATTGTGGGCTACCTCCGACGTTATCCTGAAAGTTCGTCCGCCGGAGGACGGCGAGGCCGAGCTGATCCGCGAAGGCGGCTGGCTGGTCGGTTTTGTCTGGCCCGGGCAGAACCGCGAGATCATTGACAAGATGGCAAAGCGAAAAGCAACCGTCTTTGCGATGGATTCGGTGCCGCGTATCACGCGTGCGCAGAAAATGGATACGCTCTCAGCGATGGCGAACATCGCCGGATACCGAGCGGTCATCGAAGCGGCGAATCATTTTCCGCGTTTCTTTACAGGCCAGATAACCGCAGCAGGCAAGGTCGATCCGGCGAAAGTGCTTGTGATCGGTGCGGGCGTCGCCGGGCTTTCGGCTATCGGTGCCGCGAAAGGCTTGGGTGCGATAGTGCGGGCGTTTGATCCGCGATCTGCTACCAAAGATCAGGTTGCGTCGATGGGTGCGGAATTCCTCGAACTCGACATAAAAGAGGAAGGCGAGGGCAAAGGCGGCTATGCCAAACAGATGTCGGACGACTTCCTGAAAGCCGAAATGGCACTCTTCGCTCAACAGGCGATGCAGGTCGACATCATTATCACGACCGCACTGATTCCGGGCAAGCCGGCGCCAAAACTGATCACGCAGGGCATGGTCGAATCCATGAAGCCGGGTTCCGTTATCGTCGATCTAGCCGCGGAGCAGGGCGGCAACTGCGTCCTGACCGAGCCCGGCAAGGTCGTCACGCACAAAGGCGTCACTATCATCGGCTACACCGATCTTCCGTCGCGTATGGCATCGACGGCGTCGCAGCTTTACGGAGCCTGCCTGACGGCGTTGCTTCAGGATATGCAGGACGAGAACGGCCAATTGCATATCGACCTCGAGGACGAGGTAGTCCGCGGAGCGATCGTTCTGCACGACGGGAAAATGCTTTGGCCCGCACCTGTAAAGGAAATGCCGGCACCGCCGCCGCCGCCGGAACCGGGCGTTCCTTCAAAGAGTTCCGCTTCGGTCGCAGCAAAAGCTGCCGCCCACGGTGCGGACGAAGGCAAAGGCATGAATCCGCTGATCCTCGTCGCGGTCGGTCTTGTCCTGCTTGGATTGGGCTATGCCGTCCCGGAAAGCAAGCTGTCGCATTTTACCGTGTTCATGCTGGCGATATTTGTCGGATTCCAGGTCGTGTGGAACGTAAAACCGGCTCTGCATACGCCGCTAATGTCCGTAACGAATGCCATCAGCGGCATCATCCTTGTCGGCGGTATGCTTCAGCTTTCGGGCGACCTTAATTTAACTACTATTCTCGGCGCCATCGCCGTTCTCATCGCCACGATCAACATCGCAGGCGGATTTTTGGTCACGAATCGAATGTTGGCGATGTTTAGAAAATGAAAACCGGACTCATCACAATTGCATACATCGCCGCGAGTGAACTGATAGGCTTAGGCAATGAACTATAGAGACTACATTACTATCGAGCCAAACAAACGGGGCGGAAAACCGTGTATTCGCGGGCTTCGTATCACGGTCTATGAGGTGTTGGAATATCTCGCATCAGATATGACCGACGAAGAGATCCTTGCAGATTTTCCTGACCTGACGAAAGAAGATCTAAAGCGGTAATTGCTTGTGCCAGGAATTGCCAGATCGAAACAATGGAATTCCCGATTGCTGCGTGATATTTTCAAGCTATGAATACTGGCCGCAACAAATCGATCGAGGTCGACCCTGAAAAGCTTGGCGGAACGCCGGTCTTTAGCGGAACCCGAGTCCCGATACAGAACCTTTTTGATTCGCTGGAATCAGGCGAATCGGTTGAACAGTTCATTGTGCAGTATCCCACGGTAAGCCGAGAACAAGTATTAGCTGTACTCGAAGAATCTATGGAGCAGTTGCTTGTCGGTTATGAAATTGCTGCTTGATGAATGTGTAACCAGTTATTTACGGAGCGAGTTTGTCGGACACGATGTATCGACAGTTGATGAAGCAGGCCTAAAGGGCCTCAAGAACGGAAAGCTGCTTGCAGCCGCAGCCGAGAATTTCGATGTGCTCATTACTGTCGATCAAAATTTGCGATATCAGCAAAACCTGACCGATCTTAAGATCGGTGTTTTGGTGCTCCGTTCAAGACGCAGCACTTTTGCCGCCTTAAAGCCATTAATGCCTGACGCGCTCGAACGGCTTAAAATCATCGAACGAGGTGACGTTGTCACCATCGGAACAAAAGTTGAATGAAAACCGGACTCATCACAATTGCATACATCGCCGCGAGTGCGTTGTTCATTTTGAGCCTTGGCGGATTGTCAAAGCAGGAGACCGCCCGCCGCGGGAATTGGTACGGCATCATCGGGATGCTGATCGCGTTGGCGGCGACGGTCGCTGCGATGAACCCGAGCGGCTGGCCGATACTGGGCGGCGTTGTTCTGGTCGGTGCTTTGATCGGGGCGACGGTAGCGGCACGAGTGCAAATGACGTCGATGCCGCAGCTTGTCGCGATACTGCACAGCTTTGTCGGATTGGCGGCGGTTTTGGTCGGCTTTGGTACGTACGAGGCACAGTTCGCCACGGGCGGACCGCGTGAAGGGGCAACGATGCTGCTCGTCGAGATCTTCATCGGCGTATGCATCGGTGCAGTCACCTTCACAGGCTCGGTCATCGCATTCGCGAAGCTGCAGGGCACAATTTCGGGCAAGCCGCTGATGCTGCCCGGCCGCCACGTAATAAATTTGCTGATGCTGATCGCGACGATCGCGATGGGCGTGATGTTCGTGATGGCTCCGGGAACTTCGGGGCATCCCTTTCTGCTCGCGGCGACGGTTATCACGTTCGTTTTGGGCGCTCATTTCGTTATGGCGATCGGCGGTGCAGATATGCCTGTGGTCGTTTCGATGCTAAACAGCTACTCGGGTTGGGCGGCGTCTGCGGCGGGATTTATGCTGTCGAACGACCTGCTCATCATCACCGGTGCTCTCGTAGGTTCGAGCGGCGCCATTCTCAGCTACATAATGTGCAAGGGCATGAACCGATCGTTCATCAGCGTGATGCTGGGCGGTTTCGGTACCGAAGGCGGCACCGTTGCATCATCCGACGGACAGCCTGCGGGCGAGGTGCGTTCGGTCGATGCTGCAAGCACCGCCGACATGCTGAAACAGGCGAAAAAGGTCATCATCGTGCCCGGCTACGGCCTCGCGGTCGCACAGGCGCAGCACTCGCTCGCTGAGGTCGTGAAGATACTGAAAGACGGCGGCACCGAAGTGAAATTCGCCATTCATCCGGTCGCCGGACGACTGCCAGGCCACATGAACGTCCTGCTCGCCGAGGCGAATATCCCGTACGACATCGTCTTTGAGATGGAAGAGATCAACGACGAATTCCCCGGCACCGACGTTTCGTGGGTGATCGGCGCGAACGACATCGTCAATCCTTCAGCACTCGACGACCCGAATTCGCCCATCGCCGGAATGCCCGTGCTCCACGTCTGGGAAGCACGAAACACCGTCGTCATGAAACGCTCGATGGCGTCGGGCTACGCCGGAGTCGATAATCCGCTGTTCTACAAAGACAACACACTGATGCTCTTCGGCGACGCCAAAAAGGTCGTGGATGAGATCTTGACGGCGATGCGATAGTCAGCAACAAGCTCCCCCGCTTACGAAGCAGGGGAGCACGTTCTCAACACTCTACATTCCTCTTGCCGAAAATGCGTTTTCGGCATATTATGCGAAATATCTATCTGAGGTGATCGACCAATGAAAAAATGCGTTTCACTCGTTTTTGTTATCTCCCTTTTCACAATTTCGGCTTTTACCCAAAAAGTAGCCGAAGCAGAGAGTACCACGCCAACGCCGACGGCGACGTTGGTTACGGTTTGGGATATCAGCTATACGCTCGACAGCACGACGTCGGTAACGCGGCAGATACGTTTCATTCAATATCCGAACAACACAGGTGCGTTCGTTACGGGCAATATCGTTCCGACGACCGCGTCGAATCTGCGTTCCGGAAGCCGCGCATTGTGGGATATGCCGCAGCCTTTCTTTTTGAGCTTTTCCGGCGAGGTTCGCCTGCCCGCTGGTAACACCACCGAGACAGGCACCCTGATATTCAAAGCCATCAACGGCAACACAGGTCTGTTGCATGGCCGTGTGGTCTTTGTCCAAAACAACGCCGGCCCCGCGACCACTCCGACAAATCTCTACACCATCAGGACCGGCACATTCACCGCCGTGCAGGTGCCTGTGACAACGACAACGCCGACCGCCACTGAAGGCAAAGAGGTCGATCAGTAGGCGAGTTTTGTGGTAAGGGCTAAAGCTCCCTTTCCTAATCAGAAAGGGGGCTCCTTTTGCGCATTCTAAATTTCGATCAACGCCAATCTATCGACCACATTTCCCTTCTCCAAATGCTCCTCGATGATCTCGGGGACGTCTTCGGGCATGACTTGGCCGTACATTGTGCCGTCGGGATAGACCATGACGGCGGTGCCGATGGAGCAAAAGCCGATGGAGCCGCATTCGGTGAGGACGCATTCGCCCATTGGGTTGCGGCCTTTCGATTCTTTGCCCTGACGAAGTCCCTTCTCGGTCAGTATCCGGTCGAATTCCGCCATCACTTCCCTGCCGCCGACCTCGGAGCAGGATCTTCCCGTACAGACGAAAACTTGCCGTTTTATCGGCGCTTTCAGCATCGGAGCCAGCTTTTCGAGTTTGTCGCGGTCGGTTATGAATTTCGGCTTTGCCATCTGCAACTAGCCTATCAGAATTTGTGCCCACAAAACACGCGAAAAACGGCGAAATTGGAACGCATGCCCGATACGATTTTCCGTTGCAATTATTGCCGTTATGTTAGAATTTGATTTTGGCATCGGCTCGACGATAAATGGCGGCAGGCATAGTCATCCACATCACATTCGGCAGCGAAAAGCGGACCGAATTCTTTTCGCAGGAGAGAATTCGGATCGGCTCGCTGGAGGGCGCCGACCTGCAGATACGCCATCCCGAATCAGAAGATGGCGCGATCTGGCTCGCGCTTGAAGATTCCGAAGGCGTTTATCGTATAGTCGATTTTGACGAATCGCTCGGCCTGTCCGTGAACGGCAATCCGATCCGCAGATTTATCGCGATCGCGGACGGCGACGAGATCGTTGCGGCGGAGGCCGGCATCGTATTCTCGTTCTTCTCATTCGAGAACCGCTCGTCGCTGATCACTACGAAGCGAGAGCAGCGGCATATCGCACAGTTCATCGAAGAGGCCGCTCTTGAGTCCGCGGCCACCGCCAAACGTGACGATGCGAAGATGTTCCTCCGCGAATTCATTCGCGAACTCTCGCGCGAGATCTCGCTGACGACGAAACTGATATCGCTGGTCCTCGTCGCTGCGTTCCTTACCGGAATTCTTTATATCGGCTACGCCGTCAGCCGTGAATTGAACGAAAGCCGCCGTCAGTCGGAGCAGCAAAGCGACATAATTAAGAAACTGGAAGAAAAGCTCGGTCAGACGAATGAACAGATCGGCCAGCTTGATAAAACGAACAAAGACCTGATGAAGACAGTGTCGCTGGCACCGAATCTTCGTGTGGAATACGGCGGCGGCGTTTGCCTGATCGTCGGCGTGTACGACCTCGTGGATAAACGCAGCGGCAAGCAGCTTCGGTATGCCGACCCGGCGTCGATGCGTGGAGAGATATATGAGGCCGCGCCGTCCGAAGACCCGTCAGCACCGCAATTTCCTCCGGTATTCGGCTTGACGACCGAAGGAACGGGCTCGCCCGTCGAGTATGATTTTATCGGCACCGGATTTCACGTTGGGGGCGGTTACATCGTCACGAACCGACACGTCGTCAGGCCCTGGGAAGAGGACGAGCAGGTCAAACAAATGATGGCGATGGCGAACGGCAGGCCGCGCGTGAAAAAGCTCGTCATCTATTTCCCCAATTTTGCCCAGCCTTTTACGCTGACCATGCGCCAACTCGGCCAGCGCGAGGATGTCGCTGTCGGCACCATCGACGCTGCTATGCTGCCGCCCGAGGTGCCGACGCTTCCCATCGATCTTGACGTCGAGTCGGTTGCTATCGGTAAGACCGTAGTTTCGATGGGCTACCCGAACGGACCGGACCGGCTTCTTGCGATGGTTGACGATGACGAGGCGAAATCAATAAATCAGCGTTTCGGTAATTCGCGGACGAACCTGATCAATTTTTTGGCGCAGTCGCAGCGGATCGCTCCGCTGACCACTTCCGGCCTGATCACCGACCTTGATTCACGGCGCATCGTCCACGACGCAAAGACGGCAGAGGGAGGTTCCGGTGCGCCTTTGTTCGGCCAGGCGGGACGCGTTATAGGCGTGAACTTCGGAGTATTTACCGAAAGCACTGCAGCGAATATGGCGGTGCCGATCCGTTTTGCTATCGATCTGCTTCGCAGGGCCGGTTGGCGAACGCCGGAAGAGATCCTGAATGAGGCACAGCAGCCGACCGCAACAAGCCCCAGTTCCAATTCCGCACCGCCCGCCGCAGGGACGAATTGATCATTTCCCAAATTCTGCCTTGTCTTTATCGGCGAGTTCCCGAACCTTTTCCATCAGGTGGTCCGCGATCTCTTTGTGAGTACGCAGGCGGTCGGGTTTTTCGTAGAATTCGTCGAGGTCTATTACCTCACCGAACCAGATGCGGATCTTTTCGCCGCCCGTCCAGTTGCCAAGGACCTGTCTTGGCAGATCGTTGCCGAGCCCGGCGATGAAGACCGGTATGACCTGCGGGCGCGCGGCGTAAACGACCTTGCCGATACCCGGCTGTGCCGGCAGCAGCTCGTACGGCCCGCCATCGAGGTTTCGCTTGCCTTCCGGGTGAAATCCGATTACGCGGCTCTTGCCGACCGAACATATCTCTATCAGCTTCCGCATGGAGAATTTGTCAAAAGCTCGTTTTCGCTCGTCTCTTGCCTCGCGAAAGAACGGCGGGTACATCGACATCCAGCCCATCACGAAATTTACGACCCAGCCGAGCGGATTGTCGTAGAAGAATTTTGCCCGCACCGGAAAGAAAAGCTCCATCGGACGCTTCGTCCGCCGGAATAGCACGCTCGAGACCGTGTACATATCAAAAAATGAACGGTGATTGGCAACCAGAACGATCGGTCTCGATGCATCCGAGTTTTCGACGTTCTCAATACCGAAAACGTTCATCAAATTGTTGGTCGCCAGATATATCCAAAGCGAGCCTATGTGACGCTGAAAGAACGTCATCAGGCGTTTCCACCGGCCGCGATTCATCCGATCCGTCAGCCAAAACCCCGCCCTGTCGATCGGCCCTAAGACAGCGAGTTCCTGGGCCGTGGGCGTAATGCCCTGTTCATCGGCCCTAACGGGAAGCGTCTCGGAACTTTGCTTTTCAATATTGTTCATCAGGAGGGCTTTTAGTATAGGCTCAATTTGTGGACAAAATGCCTCGGAACCGTTATTATAGCGGAATCAAATGTTCCGACAAAAGATGACGTTCTTTCGGGCATTTTTTGATTAACTTTTCGCTGCCCTCCGAAATGTTCGGCACGTGTCGCGGGCCGAAGTATCGCATAGATTGAGAATTATATGTCACTAAGAGGTTATGTCTTCGCCGCTTTGTCGGCGGCGGTATTGGTGTTTTTGGCGGCCGAGAGCCTTTATGCTCAAACGTCGCGGGACGGTGTGTGGAAACAGGCAGCTGAAAGCTCCGCTATGCGCGAGAGCAGCGACCGCAAGCTGTTCCCGGAGCTTTACAAGGTGTATCAGATCAACGCCGCTGCGCTCGAGAACGTGCTTCGCCAGGCACCGCTTGAAGATTCACGGCCTTCGAAAGAGTCGATGCCGATCTTTGAGATACCGAGCCCTGACGGCAAGTTTCTGCGTTTCCGACTCGTCGAATCACCGATGCTTGCCGATCATGTCGCTGCTAAGTTCCCTACCTGGAAAACCTATCACGTTTGGGGCATTGATGACCCGGCGATGCAGGGCAGACTGGATTGGACCGACAGCGGGTTCCACGGATATGTGCTTACCTCAGAAGGTTCATTCAATATCGATCCGTACCGCCTGAATGACAGGCAAAATTATATCGTTTTCTACAAGAAACATTACCCGCAGACACGCGAAAACTTCAGCTGCGAGGTCGAAGACGCATTTGAGCAAAGCGAAAGATCGGCCACCAAAAAGTCGGACGAAAGCATTTTTAACTCTCAGCCGTCGGCGGAATTCTCGCACGGAGCGAACGTACGTACATATCGCTTTGCCGTCGCGACGACGTTCGAATATACGAACTTTTTCCGCCAGACCGGCGACAGCGACGCACAAGCACAGACACGCGCATTCAATGCGGTCGTGGTCAGTGTGAATCGGATCAATTTGGTTTACCGCAAGGAACTCTCCGTGTTCCTGAACCTCGTTTCAGATACGAATCTGACCTATGTTACCAATCCGGAAACTCCGTCGAATTATTTGAACAACGGATCATCGACTGACCTGAACGCCAACCAAACCAATGTCAATTCGGTCATCGGTTCGACAAACTACGATTTCGGCCATTTGTTCCAGACAGCGAACGGCGGCGTCGCCCAACTTTCGTCGGTTTGCGGATCGAGCAAAGCCCGCGGGCTTTCAGGGCTGCCTAATCCGCAGGGCGATCCGTTTGATGTAGATTATGTCGCCCACGAGATGGGTCACCAGATGGGCGGAAATCATACGTTTAACGGAGCGGCCAACTGCGGCAGCTCACCGACCGCCGCTCGCCGCGAACCCGGAAGCGCTGTCACTATAATGGGCTATGCGGGCATCTGCAGCAGCACGTCGAATATCTCGCGCAATTCCATTGATATCTTTCATTTCTACAATCTGAATGAAATGATCACTTTCATGGGCGGAGCCGGCGGCACCTGCGGCACGACCGCCACGCCGAATGCTATTCCCGTGGTAGCCTCGGTTCCGAATCGCACGATACCTTTTAATACGCCATTCGCTCTGACGGCGAGTGCAACGGATTCTGACGGAGATGCGTTGACCTATAACTGGGAACAGAATGATGCAGGCGCTTCGCAATCGAATTACCCCGGCACGACCGACGATGACGACGTAAGCCTCGTTTTCCGTCCGGGTTTCAGGTCGTATCTGCCCGTTTCGAGCCCGACGCGTTATTTCCCGAGCATGACCTATGTTCTGAACAACCAGAACGAGGCCCCGATCACGTATTCGGGAACGTCGGCAGTTGGTGCGGTTTGTGCCGGCACATGCATTACCGGTGAGGACCTTCCGTCTGCGGCAAGGACAATGAACTTCCGCGTCACGGTTCGCGACGGCAAAGGCGGCATCGCCGATCAGGCCACGGTAATTACGGTGGTCAATACAACCACGCCGTTCAAAGTCACGTCGCCGAATACTAACGTCGTTTTTCCGGGCGGCAGCAGCCATACCGTGACGTGGGACGTCAGTAGCACAAACGCCGCACCGATCAACACCGCAAATGTGAGGATCTCTTTTTCATCCGACGGCGGCCAGACATTCCCGCTCGTTCTTGCGGAAAGCACGCCGAATGACGGCAGCCAGGCCGTAACCGTACCCAATGTCAATACGACAACGGGACGCATCAAGGTCGAAGCCGTAGGGAACATTTTCTTTGACGTTTCGGACGTTAACTTTACGGTCAATGCTGTGGCTTCGAACGCGACGGTGTCCGGACAGGTATTCACCTCCGGCGGCGGTGCCTTGCGTAATGCCGTGGTCACGATAACCAATGAGCAGGGCTTTGTGCAGCGTGTAAATACAAGCTCTTTCGGTTTTTATCAATTCGACGACATTCCGACAGGCACTTATATAGTCACGGTCAGTTCTCGGCTGTTCCGTTTCAGCCCGCAGGAGGTCAACCTGTCCGGTAATGTGACCGGCCTGAACTTCACCGGCCTGGAGTAGTACGAGGTGCCCATACCGCACAATACTCGAACGGAAAACCGCAGCTACGGCTGCGGTTTTTTGTGTTTACATTGGCCAACGTCTTAGTTATCATTTCGGGTTAAGTGAATTCGTTGATAGCGCTCGCGTCATGCAGTAAGATCACCGTTGCCACAGTGAATGGTTAGTACAGAGCCGCGAACGCAGAACCCCTCATTGCCGGCACGCACACAAGTGTCTTGTCTTTACTTTTTTGTTTTTTTAGTTCGCGGCTGCCGCCGGCCGCTCGGTTAAAGGAATCGTTATGTCTAGATCAACTCTCGCCGCATTGTCGGCCATCATTTTTCTTGCAGGTGTAAACGGATATTCGTCATCGGCTCCTGCCGATATGTGGCGCGAGGTGAGTCCCGAATCGCTCGTCCGCGGCCCGGCCCGCAACGCTCCGCGGCCTAAGGAATTCAGGACGTTCGCACTCGACGTCAATGCGATGCGGTCAGCTCTTTCGGGTGCACCGAAGGAGTTTGCAAGTGACGGCCAAGAATTGATCATCACCCTGCCGATGCCGGACGGTTCTCTGCAGCGTTTTCGCGTCTGGCATTCACTGATCGTAGAGCCCGGCCTGCTGAAGAAATTCCCAGAACTCGGCGAGACCTATACGGGCCAGGGCATCGACGACCCTGCCGCTACGGTGCGTTTCGACTTTTTGCCGAAAGGATTCCATGCAATGGTCATATCGACCGAAGGCACGAAAATGATCGATCCCTACGCTGATGGCGACGACCGGCACTATATCGTTTACGACAAGAGCGAATTTCCGCGGCTTAACACCTTCTTCTGCGAGGTCGGGACAAACCGCGACAAACTGAATTTCGACATCGATATCGATCATTCGGCATATTTGCCGACGTTTTCCCCTGAAGTGATCTCCGGTAGTCAGTTGCGTCAATACAGGCTTGCACTCGCCGGAACATGGGAATACTGCAACGTTGCCGGCGGCAACACGGTCGCAGGTTGTCTGGCAGCTCAGGTTACGATCATGAATCGTGTCAACCAGATCTACGAGCGCGATGTAGCGATCCGTATGAACATCATCGCGAACAACGATCTGATCGTTTTCGCGGGCAACAATACCGGCTGCCCTGTCGGAACCGGCGGTTCCAACTGCACGGCCGGCAACGACCCTTACACGAACAGTGACGGCCTCGCCATGTTGACCCAAAACCAAGCCGCCGTCAATACTGTCATCGGTTTGGCAAACTACGACATCGGCCACGTTTTCTCGACCGGCGGCGGCGGCATCGCTACGCTGAACAGCCCATGCGGCAACAGCAGGGCACAGGGCGTCACCGGTTTGCCCAGTCCGTTCGGCGACCCATTCGCTATCGATTACGTCGCCCACGAAATGGGCCACCAGTGGGGCTCGCAACACACATTCAACGCTAACACCGGCGGCTGCGGCGGCGGCAACCGGTCGAACACGAACTCTTTCGAGCCGGGCAGCGGCATCACGATAATGGGCTACGCGGGCCTTTGCGACGCGCAGGACCTTGCGTTCAACAGCATTGCGTCATTCCACGTCCGCAGCGTTGAGGTCATCGTCGCCTTCAGCCAGGTCGGCAACGGCAACACCTGCGCACAGACCTCCGCCAACGGCAACACGCCGCCTTCGGTCACGATCCCTGCAGGCACATCTTTTAATGTTCCGAAACAAACACCGTTCACGCTGACAGCAAGCGCGACGGACGTGAATGGCGACACGCTGACATACGATTGGCAGCAGTACAATGCAGGCGGAGGAACAGGAGCCGCGTCCACAACGCCAAACTCTGACGCCGACGGCATTCCGCGGCCGCTTTTCCGCAATTATCTACCGACCACGAGCCCAACGCGGCATTTCCCTGCCCTACAGTTCATACGCAATAACGCGAACGTTCCGCCAACCTTCACGGGCGGTGTGTTGACGGGCGAACTAATGTCAGCCATCACACGAACGATGAACTTTCAGGTGCTTGTCCGCGATAACCGTGCCGGCGGCGGCGGCGTAAATTCGGCGAGCGTTTCTGTAAATGTTGATGGCAACAGCGGTCCTTTTGCGGTCACGGCCCCGAACACGAACGTGACGTTCGACGGCAATTCGACCCAGACCGTAACCTGGAATGTGGCAGGCTCGAATGCAGCCCCTGTCGGTGCCGCGAACGTTCGAATACTGTTCTCGAACGACGCAGGGCTGACATTTCCGACCGTTCTCGTCAACAGCACGCCTAACGACGGCAGTGAGGCCGTTACGATCCCGAACGTGAACACGACACAAGCGCGAATAAAGGTCGAAGCGGTGGACAACATCTTTTGGGACATGTCCAACGTGAATTTTTCCGTCAACGCGGTCGCGGCAAACGCCTCGATCTCCGGGCAAGTATTTACGGCAGGAGGTTCGGCTCTTCGCAATGCGGTCGTGACACTGAGCAATGGCAGCGGCGTTGTTCGACGAGTGACGACCAGCACGTTCGGCTTCTACCAGATGAATGACGTTCCGCCCGGGCCTTATACGATCTCGGTATCGTCGCGGCTTTTCCGCTTTTCACCGCAAAATCTGAACGTGACCGGCGACATAACGGGCTTGAATTTTACCGGGCAGGAATAGCTGAGTTCCCGTAAAGTTCAAAAGCATTCCAAAGAAAAAAGCAGGCCGTTTGGGCCTGCTTTTTTGTCAGCTGTGGGCTTTCATGGCTGAGGCCTATCGGAATATCCTCGCTACGAAAGCACCGCCCATGAACGACGGCGGATCGATCCGGCTCTGCAGCACAACGCCCTTGTAATTACCCGAAAGCAGCAGCATCGCCGATTCGCACAGCGGAGCCGCGGTCGTCGTCTGGATCGCACGCAGGCGTTTGCCGTTGATCTCAAGCGGCTCGACGAAATATGCCTTTTCGAGCATTCGCCGGTCGCCACTTTCGTCAAATCCATCGACCGAAGCATGCAGAACGACCAGATCGTCCTCGACCGACGGTACCGCCTGCTGCATCAGTTTTTGCAATGCGTCCGGCATACCGTCGCCACG
This sequence comes from Acidobacteriota bacterium, assembly GCA_019639155.1. GTDB lineage: Bacteria > Acidobacteriota > Blastocatellia > Pyrinomonadales > Pyrinomonadaceae > OLB17. Next base: position 122,343 of record JAHBSJ010000004.1, read on the forward strand.
CGGCAGCGTCTCGATGATCGATTGCACCCAATCGTAATGTCCCGGATAACGCAGCGTCTTATATTCCAGGTCGCGTGCTTTGCCCTCAAAGAAATCCGGCAGGTCAGCCGCTCCGCCCGATGTCAGATCGGCTTCGTACGTTCGCGCACCGATGACGATCGTCTCGCGGGCCGATAATGCGGGGCGTTCGGATATTTTGTAGTCGCGGATCACGCGGCTGTCTTTGACATATTCCGTCGCTACGCCGATCGGCGACCACGTGAAACCGTAAAAATGCGGCTCGTGCGCGTGTGCGGTCAACGCACCGACCTTCATCGCGATGCGTTCGACCTTTTCGTTGTTGTATTTCGCCACAAAATCACGATAAAGCGCCATCGCCTGAACGTTAATAAATCCCGGAGCGAGCCCTGTTTGCAGGATAAAACCGGTCTCGGCATCTTTCGCGAGTTCCATGATCGCGTCGGTTTCGGCGACGTATTCGGTCAGGTTCGCGTAGTGCATGTTGAACGCTTTCGCATAACCCGCCATCCGCGGAGCCTGTCCGCCCGGCGAACAATCGAGCAGCACATCGGCTCGCTCGAACGCAGCTCTCAACTCGTCGGATTCGCCCTCGCGAGGCATCAAAACGGTCTCGACCGACGATGTTCTCTGCGATCCGTCGCACACAAATGCCTTTGCTTTTGCTAAATTCTGCTCGCTGATATCGCCCAAAATAAGCGTTAGATCAAACTCGCACCATTCACGCAGCAACAGTGCCGCGGCCTCACCGATCCCGCCGGAACCGGCAATGAAAATTGTTTTTGTCATAATTGGTTAAAGTATTTGTTTTCTAATGCAGCGTTAGCATTCCAGCACGCTCGTCCGCGATCAGATTTGCAATTGCATCGCGATTTTCCATCAGAATTGTTGCGATCGTTGCAGTTTTGCAATTCCCGCGACGGATCCAGATCAGCTTAGGCGGGAATCCGCGAAGCACTGAAATATCGCCGAAATCCGCGTCTTTTGTAACAATGATCAGATCATTCTCTTTTGCGTATTCCCATATCTTCGGATCATTAGCCATGTCCAATCCGATCCGATAAACATGTTCAGAACCCGGAAAATGATCCGCCAATATGTCGATCAGCTTTGGTGAAAGGTTGTGGTCAAAAAGAAGTCGCATCGACCTAGGCAAAGAGAAGGCTCTTCTCGCGATCCGCTGCAAACGCCAAACACGCGGATATATCCTCGTGAGTCAGATACGGAAAATCGTCGAGGATCTCGGCTTCGGTCATACCTGATGCAAGGTATTCCAAAACGTCATAAACGGTCATTCGCATCCCGCGAATGCACGGCTTCCCCCCGCGTTTATCGGGCTCGATCGTGATGATGTCTCGATAATCCATAAGCGAATAATAACACAGGCTCTTACTCAATATTAAAATACTTCGCGGCCGGATGATGGACGATTATCGCTGACGTCGATTGTTCGGGGTCGAGTTGGAATTCTTCCGTCAGTTCGACGCCGATGCGGGCCGGATCGAGCAATTCGAACAGCTTTGTCTGATCCTCGAGACGTGGACACGCGGGGTAGCCAAACGAAAAACGCGATCCTTGATAGCCTTGATGAAAGAGCTTTGCGAGCTCCGGTGCGTCGGCTCCTGCGATACCGAGTTCTTCGCGGACACGTTTGTGCCACATTTCGGCGAGAGCCTCGGCGGATTCGACAGAGAGGCCGTGAAACAGCAGATAATCTTGATAATTGTCCGCCTTGAAAAGCTCCGCCGAATGTTCGCTCGCCCGCCGCCCCATCGTCACAAGCTGAAACGCCACAACATCGGTAACGCCGCCGACCGGGGCGAAATAGTCCGCCAAACACAGATTCTTTCCGCCGCGTTGCTCTTGCGGCTGTCGCGGAAAGGTGAAACGCATACGCTCGGTCTTAAGATCGTCTTCCCATATGATCAGGTCGTTTCCGTCAGAATTACACGGAAAATATCCATAGACGAGCTTGGCCTCGAGCAGCTTTTCGCGGATCGCTTTGGTCTTGATCTCCTCATATTTCGGCAATATCGTCGTGCGGCGCAGTTCGGCGTATTCCTCAGCAGACGATCTGCCTTGTTTATACTGCCATTGACCCTTGAACAAAGCGGTCTCGTTGATAAAGTCAAAGACCTTTGTCAGATCGGTGATCTCGACAACCTTTGAACCATAGAACGGAGCCGTCGGCACTTTGTCGAGGACCGGAACATCAGAACGCGTAGTATGTGTCGAATCGCCGCTCACACGCGACGAAATGCGTGCCGCCTCTTGCCCAAGCTTTGCGTCCTCGCCAACCAGGTCTTCGACATTTGGTGTAGAGCCTACTTCCGTTTGCGCGGAGGCTTCTCCCGTTTGCGCGGAGGCTTCTCCCGTTTGCGCGGACGCTTCTCCCGTTTGCGCGGAGACTTCTCCCGTTTGCGCGGAGACTTCTCCCGTTTGCGCGGAGGCTTCTCCCGTTTGCGCGGAGGCTTCTCCCGTTTGCGCGGAGGCTTCTCCCGTTTGCGCGGACGCTTCTCCCGTCGTCAGTTCGTCCATTGCGTGCAATCCATCGAAGGCATCGCGGGCGTAAAAGAGCTTGCCGTTGAATAATGGGACAAGATCATTATCAACATAACGCCTATTCAAAGCCGCTCCGCCAAGAATGACAGGCGTTTTGATGCCGCGTTCGTTCATTATTTCGAGATTGTCACGCATAATGAGCGTTGATTTGACCAGAAGGCCGCTCATCCCGATCGCATCGCAATCGTGTTCTTCCGCAGCACGCAGAATGTCGTCGATATTTTGTTTAATGCCCAGATTTACGACCTTATAGCCGTTGTTTGTGAGGATGATATCGACCAGATTCTTGCCGATGTCGTGCACATCGCCTTTAACGGTCGCGAGAACCATCACACCTTTGTTCGTACCCTCGACCTTTTCCATAAAAGGCTCGAGAAACCTCACCGCGGCCTTCATTGCCTCGGCAGATTGCAGAACGAAAGGAAGCTGCATCTGACCGGCACCGAACAGATCGCCGACGACTTTCATGCCATCGAGCAGAATATTGTTGATAATGTCGAGCGGCGGATACTTTTCGAGAGCTTCCTTTAGCGAATCTTCGAGACCGATCTTCTCGCCCTCGATGATGTGCTCTTTTAAGCGTTCCTCGACCGGCAGATCTGATATATCCGGCTTGATAGAAGCGGCCGTTTTGCCCTCAAACAGCTTAGTGAACTCGGTCAGCGGATCGTAAGTGCATACATCGCCGTCAAACTTTCGCCTATCGTAAATGAGGTCGCGTGCAGTGTCGATCTCGTGCTCGTTAAAGCGGATCAGCGGCAGTATCTTTGACGCGTTGACGATCGCAGAGTTCATTCCTGCCTCGACACAGTCGTGAAGAAAGACGGAATTCAGGACAACGCGTGCCGCCGGCGACAGGCCGAAAGAGATATTCGAGACACCGAGTATCTGATTCGCATCGGGCATTTCCGCTTTGATCTGACGGATCGCCTTAATGGTCTCGTCCGCATTCTTACGGTCTTCTTCGATGCCCGTAGAGATAGGCAATGCAAGCGGATCAAAGAAAATATCGTGCCCGGGAATGCCAAATTCCGTCGCCTGCTTATACGCGCGTCGCGCGATCTTGATCTTATCTTCCGCCGTGCGTGCCATGCCGTCCTCATCGATCAGGCCGATGACCACAGCGGCTCCGTATTCTCGTGCAAGCTCGAGCACCTTGAGAAATCGCGGCTCGCCGTCCTCATAATTCGTCGAATTGAGGATGGATTTGCCGCCCGCGTGTTCGAGTCCGGCTTCCATCTTTTCCCACTCGGTCGAATCGAACATGATCGGGATCTTGACGTTGGTCACCAATCGCGACGCAAGTTCGTGCATGTCCGCCACACCGTCGCGTCCGACAAAATCGACGTTGACATCGAGGATGTGCGCACCTTCCTTTTCCTGTGATTTGGCGAGATTGATCAGCCCGTCCCAATCCTCAGCGTCGAGGAGGTCGCGCATCTTCTTAGAACCCGACGCATTGACCCGCTCGCCGACGATCAGGAACGAAGCGTCCTGCGTATATGGCTGCTGGAAATATATCGACGACGCCGACGGAACCAATTTCGCGTCGCGCTGTTTCGGCGAAACGCCGCTCAGGCGTTCGACCACCTGCCGCAGATGCTCGGGCGAAGTGCCGCAGCAGCCGCCGACGATATTTGCGCCGTAATCGCGTGCAAAATGCTCGACCTGTGCCGCAAAACTCTCAGGCGTCTCGTCATAATGCTGTTTGCCGTCCTTGACCTCGGGCAAACCGGCGTTCGGCAATACCGACACTGCGATCGGCGAGTTTTCGCATAGGTAACGAAAGCTGTCCGCCATGTGTTTGGGGCCCGTGCCGCAATTCATACCGATAACGTCGATAGGAAACGGCTCGAGGGCCGTCAATGCGGCTCCGATCTCGGTCCCGTTTAGCATCGTGCCGAAAACCTCTATCGTGACCGACGCGATCACGGGCAGCTTTATCTTATTCTTTTCAAAATGCTCGAAGATCGCCGCGAGGGCAGCCTTTGTCTGCAGCAGGTCCTGGCAGGTTTCGACCATCATAATGTCGGCACCGCCGTCGATCAGCCCGCGGACCTGTTCGCGGTACGCATTTTTGAGGTCGCGATACGTGATGTGGCCGAGCGTCGGAAGTTTCGTGCCCGGCCCGATCGATCCGGCGACAAACCTAGGCTTGTCTTTCGTTGAGTAGTCGCGGGCGAGTTCTTTAGCGAGCTCAGCGGCCTTTTTGTTTACGTCGTAGGTCTTGTCGGCAATGCCAAACTCGGTCAGTACGACCTCGCTGCCGCCGAAACTGTTCGTCTCGATCACGTCACAGCCGACGTCCAAAAAGCTCGTATGCACCGTCCGTATGGCGTCGGGCCGCGTGTAGAGCAGATTCTCAGAGCAATTCTCGAACTCAGGCCCGCCCCAATCGTCAAGCGTCAGGTCCAAAACCTGCAAATTACTACCCATCGCCCCGTCAAAGACGACGATCTTTTCTTTTATTAATTCTAAAAAACTCATTTGTAAAATCAGATACTACGCCACAGAGAACACCGAGATCATAGAGAAATTCTTCGAATGCCGTCACGCAGCATTTTCTCTCCAAAATTAATTATAAGACCACGTTTTAAGCCCGTTGCTTTCAGATAAGATAATATTTGGGCCATTGAGATCTCGGGGAGTTTGGTGAGGGATTTGATCTCAATGATCACTTCCTGCTCGACCAAAACATCAATTCGCTGCCCTTTGATCACCTTACCTTTATAAACCACATCGACCTCAACCTGTCTCGCATAGGCAATGCCGCGTAGGTCAAATTCATGACACAGAGCCTCTTCGTAAATCGACTCAAGCAATCCCGGACCGAGCGTTCTGTGCACTTCAATAGCCGCGCCGATGATCTTCTGTGTTAATACGTCGTTCTCCATTCTCTGAGTTCTCTGTGTTCTCTGTGGCTAAACAAACAAAAACTCTGCACCAAACAAGCACAGAGTTTCCGTTTGAACCTTTACTCTTTGCTGTTTAGCGGATTATTTTACGTGGCCGCAAGTCGCAATAACTCACCACGCATCAAACGATAAGGTTAAGACCCGCCGACGTATAAGTCAACGTTTCGTAATGTAGTTCAACGCCATCGATGCGATGTCATCCATTGCCGAACCGTCGCGGTTGCGGTCGAGCATTGACGAGGCGAGATCCATCATCGCGTTGCCCGACGACTGCGGAGCCGATTGTTGGCCGCCACCCAAAAGCCCGCCGAGCAATCCGCCGAGCCCGTCCGCCTGAACATTCTGCTGACGCTTTTGCCTTCCGAGATATGCCATTACGATCGGTGCAAGCATCAGAAGTATCTGTGCGACCTGCCCCATCTGCAGCCCTGTTTTATTGCTGACCTCTTCGACGACGGGTGCTTGGTTGCTACCCAAAATATGCCCCAAAATGCCGCCTGCGTTCAGCTGCGGCGGCGTAGGCTCAGGCGTTTGAAGCTGATCGAATATCATGCTGCCAAGCCCGCCGAGGTTGCCGAGGATGCTGCCATCGTGATCGTTCGTCAGTGCCGAATCCAAACTCTGAGCTCCCTCGGGTGTCGAGGCATTGTTTGCCAAGCCGCCCAAAATTGCCGGCAGAGCCATCTGCACCGCCGAATTGACCAGCGACGAATCCGCACCCACGGTGTTCGATATCTCGCTGATCGCGGCCTCGCCCTTTTCCTGTCCCAAAAGGTCCTGTAAAGAAAGCATTGTATATTCCCCCGTTTTTGTTTAGTTTGTCTGACTTGCAATAATGTTATCACAGGCATGATCCCCCAGCCCGTTGTGACCCCGTAAATGTCATCGAGAATTTACGCAAAAAATTTAAGACTCCTGATACCTGTCATCCTGGCGGTGCTTTTTGCCGCATGCGCGATCGGTAAAAGCGGAAACCAACTGGCATTTGTCGAAACGTTCAATCTTGCCGGCGGCGAGATCGGCGAGCCGTTCGGTATTGCTGTGCGCAACCGTGACAGTTTCATTTCCGATGGCGAGAAAGGCATAATTTGGAAACTTTCAGGCACCGAACTCTCGATATTTGCGGAAGGTTTTGACACCCCTTCACAGATAGCTTTCGACGCGGACGGCAACTTGCTCGTCGCCGATACCGGTTCTCACACCATAGAAAAGATCGATACTAAAGGCGAACGCAGCATCGTCGCGGGCGTTCGGGGCACGGCCGGATCGAATGACGGAGCCGCGGCAAATGCGTCATTCAATGGCCCTGTCGGCATTGCGGTTGACGGCGAGGGACGCATCTTTGTCGCGGATACATACAACGACAAGATCCGCGTCATCGAAAACGGAAATGTCAGAACGCTTGCCGAGAGGACCGAGGACGGAAAACGTTTTCGAACGCCGCTCGGCCTTGCTATCTGGCACGACAAACTGCTCGTTGCAGACTCGGGCAATAGCCGTATCGTGGCTTTTGAAGCTGACGGACGAGCGTGGACTCTGGCCGGTTCAGGTTCCGACGATATCAAGGACGGCCTGCTCTTTAGCGCTGCGTTCTCGAACCCGACAGCGGTCAGTGTGATGGAAAACGGCACGATACTTGTCGCCGACGGTGATTCAATACGGGCAATAACCGGCGGTGCCATCGCAATGGTCAGAACGCTTTCGCAAAAGCGTCGCGGACACGCCGACGGAACGGCGCTATTCGCTCGTTTCAATCGCCCTTCAGGCATTGCGGAAATGCCTGACGGGCGCATTTTCGTCGCTGACAGCGATAATGCCGCGATACGCGTATTTTCACCCGTCGAAACAAAGAACGCCGTCGTAAAGAAGCCCGACGCAGCGGAGGCCGCCGAACAATTCCGCTCGCTCGCACAGGGACGCTGGCCTTACGATCCGCCAAACGCAAAGCGCGATATCGCAGGCACGCTTGCCGAGATACGCGGTGACATGGAACCCGGCAGCGATCAGGTCTGGTTTCACAATGGTCTGGACATCGCCGGTGCGTACGGCGAGACCGCGAGGTTCATCAGAGATGAAAAGGTGTTGCGTCCGAATGCTGCTGAACTCTTCGGCACGCTCCGTGAACTGATCCGCATGCCGCAGCTCGGCTATATCCACATTCGGCTCGGTCGCGACGCGAACGGCGTAGCGTTCGGTGATGAGCGGTTTTTGTTCGAACGCGACGCGGGCAGCAGGATAACGAACGTTCGCGTTCGCCGCGGCACAATATTCAAAGCCGGCGAGCCGATCGGGACGCTCAACGCGATGAATCACGTCCATCTGATCGCGGGCCGCAGCGGAAATGAACTGAACGCGCTGGCGGCACTCGATCTGCCCGGCGTGTCCGATTCGCGGCCGCCTGTGATAGAGAGCGTTGAGCTTTTCGGCGAGAATTGGGAGCCGTTTGAAACACCTGCCGGCGGCGGGCGTATAACTTTGAACGGCAAGGTCCGCGTCGTCGCGGCGGCATTCGATCAAAAGGACGGTAATCCCGAACGCAGAAAACTCGGCATTTACCGTGCCGGATATGAGGTTTTGACATCAGGCGGCCAACCGGTTTTCGATGCCGTTTGGACGCTGAACTTTCTTCGGTTTCCGCCGAACGACGCCGTCCGCTTTGCATACGCGAACGGCAGCCGTTCGGGTGCGACCGGCGAGACGCGTTTTCGTTATATCGTTACCAATTTCGTCAATGGCGACGAATTTCGCGAAGGTTTTTTGGATATCTCGACGCTCGCGAACGGCATCTATACATTACGCGTCAATGCAGCCGACTTTTTCGGCAACATCACAACAAAGGACATTCAATTTGAGGTAAAAAGATGAAATTTATCGCTTCTGCCCTGGTTTTCACATTTCTGGCGTTTGCTCCGTTCGCGGTCGAGGCTCGTGATCCCGCGAATCCGATCCGCATGACGCCGGCCGCGCCAAAATTCACCGACGCCGAGCGCCATGCCGAACTAGCCAAACGCCGCGCAGCCGTCGCCGCAAAGATGGCGGACAACAGCGTCCTCGTGATGTTTGCCGCCGAACCGAAAATTTACGCGAAGAACGTGAATTATCATTACCGGCAGGAAAACAACTTCTATTACCTGACAGCTCTAAAACAGACAGGCTCAACGCTGGTCATGCGAAAGACCGCGGGCAGGGTGTCTGAAGTTATCTATTTACCACGTCGTAATCCTGCGCGTGAGACGTGGGACGGAAAGATGTATTCGCACGAAGACGCTCGCCGTCTTTCGGGTATACAACAGGTCATAGACGCCTCCGAACAGCCCGCAGTGCTTAACGCAATCGCCGAAAAACGCGACGCTACGATACAGAATGTTTACATGGTGCTGCCGTCGAGCGAGGACGACGGCACGGGAATGAAGGAATTCGACCGCGAGCATGCGTTCTCAAAACGCCTTGACGGCTATAAGGTGACGAACTTGCAGCCGATCTTTGCAGAACTTCGGTTGGTCAAATCGCCCTACGAAATAAGGCTTATGCAGCACGCCGTCGATATCACGATGGAGGCCCAGGGACGCGCAATGGCGGTCATCGGACGTGCGAACTACGAATACGAGGTCCAGGCAGAGGTCGAATATACGTTCCGCCGCCGCAACGCGGATTATTGGGGATATCCGTCGATCGTCGGGTGCGGGCCGAACGCCACGACGCTGCATTACGTCGAATCGCAGGGCCAAGTGAAACAGGGCGACCTGATGCTGCTTGACGTCGGCGCGGAATATGAGAATTACACGGCCGACGTGACCCGCACATTTCCCGTAAACGGCAAGTTCACGAAGGAGCAGGCTGAGATCTATCAAATAGTTTACGACGCACAGGAGGCAGTTGCAGCGGCGACGAAGCCGGGCGTTTCGTTCTTCCAACTTACGTCCATCGCCCAGAACGTTATAAGAGAAGGGCTCTTCAAACTGGGGCTGACCACTGAAAAGGATTCGGCACAATTCCGCATTTGGTTCATGCACGGGCTCGGCCATTGGCTGGGAATGAACGTTCACGATGTGGGCTCGTATTCGACGCCGCTCGCTCCGGGGATGGTCTTTACGAACGAGCCGGGAATTTATATCCGCGAGGACGCACTCGACAATCTGCCCGACACGCCCGACATGAAAGCATTCAAAGAAAAGGTGCGGCCCGCGTTCGAGAAATACAAGAACATCGGCGTCCGCATAGAGGACGACCTGCTGGTCACGCCGACCGGCGTCAAATGGATGACCAGCGATCTGCCGCGTTCGATCGCGGATATCGAGAAATTCATGGCAGCCGCTCCGAAGCACGTACAGCTTAGCAGCCGCTTTGACGAACGCACCAAGAATGTATTCACCGCAGCGATGCATTGACGCCGGTTTTGACAGCGGAATGTAAACCCTTAACATCTGAGAACGTAGGTTTACGCATCCGATGCCGAACGAAATTCAAAACGGCGACAATACCCTGCCGCTGATCATCGTTAACCCGCACTCCGCGGGCGGTTCGACCCGTGAAAAGTGGGCCGGCATGGCGAGCGATATTCGCGCTCATTTCGGGCCGTTCAGCGTAGCTTTCACGAAAGCTCCCGGCGACGCTGAGAACATCGCTGAACGAGCGGCGAATTCGGGCAGAAGATTCATCATCGCGTGCGGCGGCGACGGCACGGTGAACGAGACCGCGAACGGCATCCTGCGTTCGGGCAAGGATGTCGAATTCGGCATAATTCCGTCGGGAACAGGCGGCGATTTTCGCCGCTCGCTCGGCTTGCCGATGTCCACACGCGAGGCGGCCGCTGCTCTGAGAATGGGCGTCACACGAAAGATCGATGTCGGCAAAGTGTCGTTTACCGCACACGACGGCAGCGATGCGGAACGCTACTTCCTGAATGTTTCGTCCGTCGGCCTTGCAGCGTCAATTCTAGAAAGAGTAAAGTCCTCTAAAGCCGCGTCTTGGCTCCCGATCGAAAGCATTCGCGGGACAGTAAATTACGCCGTCTCGACGCTGCAGGAGATCGCGGAACTCGAGCCTTTCACAGTACGTGTGCAATTCGATGACAAAGAACCGCGAACAATTCAGAGCATTGCTCTGTGTGTTGCGAACTCGCGCTACTTTGGCGGCGGAATGATGATCGCGCCTGAGGCTCGGCTAAATGACGGCTTGTTCGATGTCGTGAACATTGGCGATATCGGCACCGCTCGCATTCTGCTTAACTCCTACACGCTCTATCGCGGAACGCACCTCGGGCTTAGCGAGGTCGGTTCAACGAATGCCTCACGCATTCACGTAGAATCATCGGACGGCAGCGAAATTCACATCGAAACCGACGGCGAACTTCCCGGCCGGCTGCCTGCTACTTACGAAATTCTACCCAATGCCTTGAAAGTGCGCGTGCCCAATTAGTGTGTTAAGTAAGTGTTACAGAAATGTTGCATGTAGATTTGCTTTCCCCTTTCCGTGTTAACTAAACTCTAGGCGTCGCTGACGCTTGGATGCTTCGTTCGTCATCAATATTTTTTGCCGTTGTTCTCTTTCTCGCTTCGGCCTCTGTGCTCCATTCTCAAACCGCTGACGATACTGATAACCAGTCATGGAATGATCTGCAGATAAGTATTCCTGTCAGTGAAAAGGTTGACCTACAAATACTTGCGACGGCACGATTCGGAAATAACATCACCCGTTTCGAACATGGCCGGATAGGCGCAGGGGTCGCGGTCGACATTGGAAAGGGCTTTTCTGCCGGTGCGAATTATCAATACATCGAATCGCGCAATGCAATTTCGAGGTTTTTCACTGAACACCGATACACAATTCGCGGTGGCTACAAATTTCCGGTCAAAAAGATCGGCCTGTCACATCGCAGCACCTACGAATACCGAAGCCGCAGGGTCGGGAATTTCTGGCGCTACCGTGCTGCTGTGACCGTCGAAAAGAAACTCCCTGAAAACTGGATCAAAGATTCAAAACTGTTCATAACGGAAGAAGTGTTCTACGTCTCTGTCGCCGGAAGGTTCTCGCGGAATCGCATCAGCGCCGGCATCAGCAGAAAGGTAAATAACCATCTCACACTAGATGTCTATTACATGCGGCAGAACGACGGCACCTCACGTCCCGGCGATCTGCATGTATTAGGGACAACGTGGCGGATCAAAACGAAGTGACGCCGGGCTATTACGATTTTTCTTGCCAAGCAACCGGATAATTGTGTACACTCTCCTAAATTTGTCGCCGAAGTTGTGTTTCACAACACGGGGGAACCAGTTTCCTGCGGATCGCAGGACCGGGGCTTATCTGAATTTCAGAAGAAGACTTCTTCGCTTCCAGCCCGTCAGCTAACCTCGTAGGCGCCACGAAGAAGGGCATTCATAGTCTATCGAAGGGCCGTGAACTGTGCTTCACGGCTCTTTTTGTATCTGCAGAACGACAACGGAGGGAGATATGAAGAAGATAACGATCGTCGGCGGCGGAGCGAGCGGCACACTGCTGGCTCTTAATATTCTGAAACTCGGTTCGGAAGTACCGGTCACCCTCAATCTGGTCGAGCGATCATCGCGGCTTGGCCGCGGCGTCGCCTTCGGCACGGAAAATGAGCTCCATCTGCTGAACGTCCCCGCGGGCAGAATGGGTGCTTTCGCTGATGATGTCGGTCATTTTCACGCATGGCTGCAGGAACGCGGACTTCCCTACGGTCCCGACTATTTCGTTCCCCGTGTGCTGTTCGGCGAATATCTTCGTTCGATATTCGCAACGCAGATCACCGACGGCACGAACGGCGTTCAACTGAACCTCATAGACGATGAAGCGATCGGACTGTCACCGAATTCTGCCTCGGCGGATATCATACTCCGCTCCGGAGAGGTGCTTCCCTCGGACAAGGTCGTCCTGGCGTTCGGCAATTTCGACCCGCCGCACCCTAATGTTCCCGATCTCGGCTTTACCGCCGCCCCAAAATATTTCCGCAGTCCGTGGGACAGAACCATCACGGAAAAGATCTCGCCTGACGATTCGGTGCTGATAATCGGCACCGGCCTGTCGATGGTCGATGTGGTCATACAACTGACCGCTCGCGGACAAAGGGGAAGGATCTATGCGATATCGACCCGCGGACTGCTGCCGGCACGGCACAAACTTGGGTATACGTATCCGTCGTTCTATGACGAAATAAGCGGGAGGGCTAGGATCACCGACATCCTGAAGACGGTCCGCCGCCACATCAGGAACGCCCACGCAACTGGAAGTAACTGGCGTGCGGTCATCGACAGCCTGCGGCCGCACACGCAGCAGATCTGGATGGATCTGCCGACCAATGAAAAGCGGTATTTCATGCAGCATCTCAGCCGCTATTGGAACGTCGCGCGCCATCGTATGCCGGCGGAGGTCGGCGACGTACTGGACGAGCTTCAAAAATATGGAAAACTTGCCGTCCTGAAAGGGCGGCTGAAGGACATCACCTACACCGACGGAGTCTTTGACACTGAATTTTCTGTGATCGGTGAACAAGGCAACATTAGAACGAACGCGATAGTGAACTGCATTGGCTCAGAATGCGATTATTCTAAGCTCGATTCAGGCCTCGTCCGAGACATGCTCGATAAGGGTGTCGTTTGCCGTGACGAACTGCGTCTGGGACTGAATGCGACTCCGGACGGACGCCTGATCGACTGCAAAAGCGAACCGTCCGATATCATTTACACGCTGGGAACTGCAATGAAAGGCATATTGTGGGAATCAACCGCAATTCCTGAGATCCGAGGACAGGCTCATGCGCTTGCACATAGGCTGGTTCGGGAATAAGCTAAAGACTCCCGAAACGTATGCCGCGCACATTCTGCCAAAGGCTCGTTGATTCATTCGAAACGCACTCAGAACGCGTCGCGATGCGCATTGTCGGGACCGATGATGCAACATATACGTTTGGCGAATCGCTCCGAATGATGCGTTCGGTCGCATACCGTCTCGAACAGGAAGGTGTGGGCCGCGGCGACCGCGTCGCACTGATCGGCGAAAATCACCCAAAATGGGCGATTTGCTATCTCGCTTCGATTTATAACCGCTCCGTCATAGTGCCGATGGACCCGCACGGCGAGATCGAGACCATCACAAACTTCATCGAAAATTCTGAGGCAAAGGTCGCTTTCCTCTCGCCTGATCAGATCGAACGTTTTCAGCAGATCGAGGAACGTCTCGGCCGCAAAGTTCCTGCGGTCGTATGGCAGACGAACGGCGAGCCGTCGATGAATGGTTTTCAGAGATTCGAAGATTGGGCCGAAACGCCATTCCCCGACGAATACGCGGCGAAAGTTCCCGAAACGCACGAAAACGACATCGCACTGCTGATGTATACCAGCGGAACGACCGGAACGCCGAAAGGTGTGCCGCTTACTCACGGCAACATCGTCGCCGAATTGGCAGGCGTAGATCCTGTGCTGAGCATCACGCCCGATGATCGTATCTTAAGCCTGCTGCCGCTTTTCCACGCCTATTTGCAGATCGTAAACCTCTGGGTCGCAGCGACTTACGGTGTCGAGGTCGGTTATCTGAAAGAGCTAACACCTGCTGAATTGTCGGACGCGATGAAGCGTTTCAAGCCGACGATGCTCACTACTGTACCGCGGCTCTGGTACGTTTTTCACAAAAAGATCTTCGACGCCATCGCCGCGAAACCGGCACCTGTACGTGCGTTGGTAAAGGCAATGCTGCGAACCAACGGTGCGATGCGCGACACATTCGGTATCAATCTCGGCAAGAAGCTCTTCCGTGAGGTTCACGAAGGATTCGGCGGCGAACTGCACCGAGCGATATCAGCCGGCTCGCGTTTTGACGCGGACGTTGCGCTTGATTTTCATCGCCTCGGGTTCACGATCCTGCAAGGCTACGGACTGACTGAAACGAGCGGTGCCGCGACCGCAACATACGAGAATGATAATCGCGTCGGCAGCGTCGGCAAGCCGATGCACGGCGCCGAGATTAAGATCGACGGTGCGGATGAGGAAGGCGTCGGCGAAGTGCTAATCCGCGGGCCGATGGTGTTTTCGGGCTATTATCAGAACCCGGAAGCTACCGCCGATTCGTTCACCGCGGACGGCTGGTTCCGTTCGGGCGACCTCGGGAAACTCGTTGATGGCCATCTTTACATCGTCGGCCGTGCAAAGGACGTCATTGTTCTGCCGTCGGGCAAGAACGTACACCCCGAAGACCTGGAAGTTCACTATTTGAAATGTCCGCTCGTCGCTGAGCTTGCCGTCGTCGGCATCGCGGACGAGAGCGAAGCACGCGCGGGAGCCGAGAAACTCGCCGCCGTCGTCGTGCCTGATTTTGATTATCTGCGGCTCGAAAAGATCGCAAATTCAAAAGAAGCGATCCGCCATGAACTCGATAATCTCGGCCGCGAATTGCCAGAATATCAGCGTGTCCGCGATTACATCATTCGTGCCGAGCCGCTGCCGCGAACCGCTACGCGAAAGATCAAACGTTTTCAATTGAAAAAGGAGATCGAATCGGGCGTGATCGCCGGCGAGGTACGCGAAACAAAGACCTGGACCCTGACCGACGCCGAAAAATTGAGCATGTCATCGCCGACCGCAAGAGCGGTCGAATCCGCGATACGCAACAATGCCAAAGACGTCGACATCGTCCACCCGGCGATGAACCTCGAGATAGACCTTGGACTCGACAGCCTGGCCCGTGCCGAAACCTTTGCGGCATTGGAACAGGCCTTCGGTGTTGAATTTGATGGTGAAGATGCGGCCGCAGCGATAACCGTGAACAGTGTCGTCGCCCTGATCGAAAAACATACAGGCGGCGAACAGCGTGACGTAAGTGTCGATCTGAACTGGGGCAAGATCGTCCGCGATGCCGATGAGGATCTGCCTGAGGTGCGATCCGTGCTGAAGAGCAGGCCGTTGTTCGCGACGTTCGCCTACTTAGTGATGCGCGGGTTTTATGTGTTCTGCAAGGGATTCATGCGTCTGGAGGTTGAAGGACGCGAGAACCTTGACAAGGCTCCACACGACGGCAAGGCCTTCCTGATCTGCCCGAATCACCAGAGTTTCCTCGACCCTTTCGTGCTCACTTCGACGTATAGGTTTCGGCTTTTCAAAAATTTCTTCCACGTCGGGGCGAGCGAGTTTTTCGAAAGCTCAATAATGCAGCGCGTCGCAAAACTCCTATATGTCGTACCGGTGAACCCGGACACTGAACTCATGCGCGCGATGAAGGCCGGAGCTATCGGGCTGAAAAACGGCCGAGTATTGAATATTTATCCGGAAGGTGAACGTGCATTCGACGGTGAGCTGCACGAATTCAAGAAGGGTGCAGCGATACTTGCGACCGAACTAGACCTGCCGATCGTTCCCGTCGCTCTCGACGGGCTGCAGAACGTCTGGGCCCGCAAATCTTGGAAGATTCGCCCTGCAAAGGTCAAGATACGCATCGGCGAACCGTTCTATGCGAGGGACGTAGTGGGCGATCAGATCGTTTCAGGCGACGAGAAGGCCTATGCACAGGTAACCGCTCATTTGAAAAACACCATTGCCGAAATGATAGACGATCTAAGGAAATAGATTTTTCGTCGTTTCCGCTCACAGTTTCTGTTATTCTCTCCTCGAGGAGTTGATCCAATGAAGAACCATCGCCTAGTTACCTTTACAATTTCCGTATTTTTCTTGTTCGCCGCAACCGCATCCGCTCAGGACGCAAAGGCGATCTTTGACCAGGCACTTGCAGATCTGCGTGGTGGCAAATGCGAGGCCGCAATTGCAGGATTCCGCCGCTTTCAGCAGATGGAGCCCAATGAACCGTCGGCTCCTTTCAATATCGCCCTCTGCTATTTCGAATTGAAACAGTATCAGAATGCGATCAATGATTTTCAGGCAGCGATCCGTATAAAGGCCGACGTCCCCGAATATCATCGCTGGCTCGGCAGCGTCTACTACGAATTAAAACGATATAACGAAGCGGTTGCGGCGTATAGAGAAGCTATACGCCTCAGGCCGCAATATACTGACGCCCGGCTTTTCATGGCGAATGCACTTGACTACGCCGGCAAGTACACAGAGGCGATCGCAGAGTACCGCAAGATACTCGAATACGACCCGAACAATGCGAGCGTTTATCGCGAAATGGGAGTCGCCCACGAACTGCAGAAGAATTATCCGCTTGCGGCAAAAGATTTTGAGCGCTCGATGGAACTCGATGCTCAGAACAGCGTGACGCCGTATCGGCTGGGCGTCGTTTACAATGAACTGAAGCGGCCCGCTGAAGCGACGAAGATGTTCGAAAAGGCGGTCGCACTCGGCCATAAGACCGGCTGGGCGCACTATGAACTTGGCGAGAATTACTACGAGGCAAAACGGCTTGACGATGCGCTCAGAATGTACCGGGAAGCGACCAGGCTCAACCCGTCAAATGCATCAGCATATAAATCAGCCGGCGATGTCCTGAACGAGCTAAAACGCTATCCTGAGGCAAAGGCCGCTTTCGCCGATGCCATCCGCATCAACCCGAGTTATGCGGCAGCCCATTTAGGGCTTGGCAATTCATTTTACAACGATCAAAAATACACAGAGTCGATACCGCACTACAAGAAAACCGTCGAAGTGAGCCCGAATTATCAGCAAGGCTGGTATTACCTCGGCGACGCTTATTTCAATACAAATCAGATTCCGCTGGCTTTCGAGGCTTACAACAAGGTCCTTTCCCTGAATCCGAAACACGCCGGAGCAACATACGGTTTGGGTATCGTCTATCGGAGACAGGGCAAGCTCGACTTGGCAAAAGAGCAAAAGATCAAATTAGATGTATTGGACAAAGCACTCGCAGACAGGCTGCAGAAACTGATCGACACTCCGTTAAACTAAAGATATGCCTAAATTATCATTGACAATCGGGATCATTCTTACGCTGATCGGGCTTGTGGGCTATTTCATGAGCGGAATGGCGAGCATTACGGCCGCGATACCTGCATTCTTTGGAATACCGATGGCGCTTTTCGGGCTCGTTGCGGGTATGAACGAAGGACTCCGCAAACACCTGATGCATGCGTCGGTGTTGGTCGCTCTGCTCGGGTTTATCGGGATGACGGCCGAACTGATCCGCCGATCTGATAATCTTGCAATGAACCCCGCCATTATCTCAATGATAGTGACGGGGCTGCTTTGTTTGATCTTTGTGATCCTGGCGGTTCGGTCCTTTATCGCCGCACGTTCGGCGGATCAATAGGTGCTGTTCTTGACGGCGTCAACCTTGATCTCTACGACAAGGCCGCCGTTCTCGTTGCGTGCGGAAATGGCTCCCTTGTGAGCATTTACCGCACGCTCGGCGATGGCGAGCCCCAAGCCGATGCCGCCTGTGCTGCGGGTCCTGTCTTCTCCAACGCGATAGAACGGGCGGAAGAGGTTCTTCAGTTCTTCCTCAGGCACGCCGCCGCCGTGGTCGGCGACCGTAACGACCGCCTTGCCATTCTGCCGAACGACCGAAACATCGACCGCAGTACCCTCTTTTGTATATCGAACGGCATTTCGCAGCACGTTCTCAACGGCACTTCGCAGCAGATTCTCGCTGCCGAGGACGACGCAATGGTCGGCCTTTGACACGTTGACGTAGCGTCCTTTTCCGCGAGCCTCAAAGTCGGCGTCGGCGGCAACGTCCTTAACGAGTTCGTCCAGATCGATACGCAGGCTCTCGATGTCGTGGGAACCGCTTTCCAGCTTGGCCAGCGTCAACAGACGGCCGATCATGTCGTTCAGCCGCTCCGATTCAGATTCGATACGGTTCAGGATCGGCGTAGTTTCAGGATTCGCCTTCGACTTGGCGATCTCCAAAGCGACATTCATCCGGGCCAACGGCGAACGCAGCTCGTGCGAGATATCGCGGTTCAAACGCACTTGGTTGTTTATGAGCGATTCTATCCGCTCGGTCATCCTGTCAAATTCCCGTGCAAGATCCGAGATCTCGTCTCGCCGGCGGCCGATCTTGCCTGCGACACGCGTCGCAAGGTCGCCCTCGGCGAGCCTTTTCGCTGCCTCACGCAGCTTGCGGATAGGCGAAGTGATGTATAACGCAAGAAGTATGCAAGCGATGATCGCGGTCGCGATAAGCCCGGCAAGACGCAAATAACCCGTCGTCGAACCGAAGAACAACGCCGGCGGCGCCTGACGGTCCCATTGAATGACGAGCACCAAACGACGCCCATCAGGAAAATCTACCGGAGCGGCTCCGAGGGCCTTTTCTTCATCGGACTGCAGTTCTATCACGCCGGACGAAAGCGCTCGGCTGACGACGTCAGCGGAACCCGCCATTTCGCCGCTGTCGCCAAACCAAAGGCTGCCGTTCGTCTCTACGAGATCGACCTTTCGCGGCGGATCGGTATCACGAAGCCTCGTCAGAAAAGTGCGCAGGCCGACCTCACCTTCGGCAGCGGCGATCTGTGTCGCGGTGCCGCTGAATATCGTCATCTGATTACGACGCGAGCGTTCCATACGGCTCGACATCGGCTCGGTCTGAAACGTGCGGGTAATGTAGGTCATCACGCCGATCGTCGCGAAGATGGCGAGCAAAAACCAAAGAAAGATCTTTACAAAAAGCTTCATACTACAGTGTAAATATAGCCGACCGAACGGATCGTCTTTATGCGTTCGCTGTCGTCCGCACGATTGCCGAGCTTTTTACGCAGGTTGCTGATGTGCATATCCAGGCTGCGGTCATAGGGCGACAATTTCCGCTCCAGCACATTCTCGCTGAGCGTCTCTTTTCGGACGACCTTGCCTGCCTCTTTCAATAATTCGTGCAGCAGTTCAAACTCGACCGATGTAAGATTAAGTTCCTCGCCGTCCAAGACAGCCGTTCTTGACGAAGGCGAAAGTTCGATGCCGTCCACGTCCAGCTTCTCGCTCGCCGCATCGCCGTTCTCAGTGACCGTCGTCCGACGCAGCACGGCACGCAGCCGAGCCGCAAGCTCTCGCGGATTGAAAGGTTTCGGCAGATAATCGTCCGCACCGATCTCCAGGCCGACGATGCGTTCCATATCATCGCCGCGGGCCGTAAGCATGATGACCGGCAGTTTTGATCGCTCGCGAAGATTGCGCAGAACATCAAAACCGTTCATTTTCGGCAGCATCACGTCCAGGATCGCCATGTCATAATCGCCCGACAACGCGCGTTCCAACCCCGCCGCTCCGTCGTTGACGGAATCGATCTCGAACCCCTCGACGCCCAGATACTCCGAAACCAGTTCGCAGAGTTCTTCGTCGTCGTCGATGATAAGGACCTTATCCATACCACGAAGATTTTACGTCAAAAACAAGCGGCTGAGGGCAGGTTTTACATTTCTTTACAGAAATTAACGCATCGCTACAATGGCGATTTTACGATTTTGGGCCTTCCGCGGATAAATTTTGCGAGACTTGGCGGGCTCTGCGTCTTCGCGGATACTAAGCTTGTTTCCCGCAAAGCCGCCGAGCTTGCAAAGGACCACAAAGTGGGTAGAGATGTTCATTCATTTTGGCTGCGAAGTCTTGGGAAATGCTGCGATCTGAGCGTTGACGGCTGCGTAATAGCGAGCCTCTGCTTCACGCCATTTTTCCGCCGGGACGTCGGTGATCGCCGACGCGACAATTGTCGAGACCTTCGCACGCAGGTCGCCTACGTCGCCCTTGCCGTCAGGATGAACGCGATTGGAAAGGAACACGACAAAGGTTTCGGATGTCGGATCGATCCATATTGAAGTGCCCGTAAATCCCGTGTGACCGAACGATCCAAGCGGGAAAAGCTCACCGCGATTGCGTGAGAACGTGGTGTTCATGTCCCAACCAAGCCCGCGCGTCGCACCTGTCTCGGAAACGACATACGGCCGCGTCATCCTTGCGACGGTCTGGGCGGACAGGATACGGCGGCCGTCAGAACCACCTGCGGTAGCGGGTGGTTGACCATCAGATATCGGCCTCTTTGAGTTTCGCGTCAAACCACCCGCTACCGCAGGTGGTTCTGACAAGACGCCGCCGTTCAGGATCATCTGGCAAAAGCGCGCCAGATCGTCTGCCGTCGAAAAAAGCCCCGCGTGCCCCGCAACCCCGCCCATTCTATACGCGGTAGGGTCATGGACTTGACCACGAAGAAATTTGTTCCCCGTTTCTTCGTCACCTTCGAACCTGCCGCCAAGATAGCTATTTTGGCCACGAATGTCCTCTGTCGGGGCAAATTGTTCATAGAAACTCATGCCGAACGGCAACCCCGGAACGAATCCGAACCCAGTCCTACTTATAAGTGAAGGTCTGGCCACAATGGTATTGAAATAAATATCGCTATCGACCTTTGTCACGCGTGCGATGATCTCTCCCAGAACAAGGAACCCAATATCCGAGTAAACAAACCGCGTCCCCGGCGGGCTTCTCAGCTTCTCCTTTTTCAAAGCCGCGACCATCCCGTCGCGGCCGGTCCAACTTTCGCTGAGGTCGAAACTCGGTTTCAACCCCGACGTGTGAGTGAGAAGCTGCTTTAGCGTTACGCTCTTGAACTGCTCGTCCTCGATCTCGGGAATGAATTTGCCGACCGTGTCATTCAACTGCAGTTTGCCCAGTTCGATCATGATCATGATCGAAGTGGCCGTGGCGACGGGCTTTGTGAGCGATGCGACGTCGAATATCGTATCGACGGTCATCGGTTCGGCCTTTGGCACGAGCGAGCGATTGCCGAACGCCTTTCGATAAACGATCCTTCCTTTTCTGCCGACCAGTACGACCGCACCGGGCAGTTTCTTCTCAGCAATATCCGCGAGTACAAGAGCTTCGATTCGGTCGAGTCTGCCGGCGTCCATGCCAACGTCGGCAGGCTTCGCCACGGGCAGCCCCTGAGCAAAGATCAAGGACTTTAACGCAAAGACGCAAAGAAGCGACAACGCAAGATTATTGAATTTATTTCTCATTGCGGCTTTGTGTCCTTGCTTCTTTGCGTTTGTGACGTTCATCTTCTCGCTTTCATCTCTTTCTCGCGTTCGGCAAAACTTTCCAAGCACAGCCGCACAAATTCCTCCGCGATCGGCGAAACGTGGCCGCCGCGTAGGCGTGCAAGACCGAGTTCGAGCTTTAGTTCGGCGTCCTCAATGGCGCAGGTTGCGAGCCGTCCGCTGCGAACCTCGCCCGCGGCCGATTTCGCACCCGCAATGCCGACGCCGAGACCTTTTTCGACCATCTGTGTCACAGCCTCCTGCCGCGAAAGCTCCATCGCCACGTTCGGCTTTACGCCTTTCATCTGAAAGAACGCGTCGATCATCCGCCGCGTGTTTCCGCCTTTTTCACCGAGAATGAGCGGTTCGGCAGCGAGCTTTTCAGCAGCTACGGAACGAACTTTTGCAAAAGGATGCTGCGGGTGAACTATCGCAGCCAGCTTGTCCGCAAGCACGACCTGCGTTTCGACCAGCGGATTATCGACCGGCAGCGAAACGAACGCGATGTCGATCTCGCCGTGCGTGATACGGTCGATCAGAGCGTGGCTTGTGGCGGCGGCGACTGAAATTTCAGCGTGCGTAAACGCCGTGACAAGGCCGTGCAATATCGACGGGAGCTGCACCGCCGCGAATTCGCCCGACGCCGAACCGATACGAAGCCGCCCGCGTTCCGCGCCTTTCAATTCCTTTATTTCGGCGATCGCGGCATCGTGTTCACGCAATATCGCACGTGCTCGCGGCAGCAGCATCTCGCCCGCTTCGGTCAAGATCACGCGGCGCGGCGTCCGCGTAAAAAGCTGAGCGCCGACCTGTTCCTCGAGCTGGCGTATCTGCATGGAGATCGCCGCCTGTGTCAGGCCCAGCTTTTTGGCACCGGCCGTAAAGGTGCGTGTTTCGGCGATGGCGAGAAACGCTTTTAACTGCTTTATCTCCATATCGTTGCGTGCGGTTTCGCGTCGAATGAACGGGTGTGATTGAATATACAGCAGATTCTGCACAGAACAAACTTCGACGCATGCGCTTCATCGACCTCGCAATAATAATCGGCTACCTCGTCGGCGTTACGGCGCTCGGCGTGGCGTTCCGTCGGGCTCAGACGACGGCGTCGGATTATTTCATCGGCAAGCGGAATACGCATTGGCTCGTCATCTGCGCGTCGATCGTAGCGACCGAAACGAGCACTCTG
Organism: Acidobacteriota bacterium; assembly: GCA_019639155.1. Classification (GTDB taxonomy): domain Bacteria; phylum Acidobacteriota; class Blastocatellia; order Pyrinomonadales; family Pyrinomonadaceae; genus OLB17. The sequence continues at coordinate 144,979 of JAHBSJ010000004.1, forward strand.
ACGCTGATCGGTATTCCCGCGATAGCCTACGGCAGTTTTGCGAGGGCTGAACAGGGTGGCAATTTCATGTTCCTGCAGATCGTGGCGGGCTATGTTATCGGGCGATTCATCGTCAGTTTGCTGTTCGTGCCGGCGTATTTCAAAGGCGAACTGCAGACCGCGTACAAGCTTCTCGAAGAGCGTTTCGGCACCGCGGCGAAGAATTTCGCGGCGTCACTTTTCCTCGTCGTGCGTGCGGTCGGCGACGGCGTGCGCACGTTTGCGGCGTCTATCGTTATCAGCGCCGTCCTCGCTGTGACGCTGCCCGAACTTCCCTTTCTCGCCGCGATCTCGATTCTCGCTGTCGGCATTCTGACGCTCATTTATACCTATCAGGGCGGGCTGATCGCGGTGCTGTGGACGGACCTCGTCCAACTCGTTATTTACGTTTCGGGCGCCGTGATAGCCGCTATCGTCATTTGGAACGCAATTCCCGGCGGTTGGTCTGAAATAAGTTCGGTCGCGGCCGACGCGGGTAAATTCGAGTTCGTATCGTTCGCGTTTGACGCGAGCGTTCCGTTCACTTTTTGGGCCGGACTGATCGGCGGCATCGCTTTGACAACGGCCTCGCACGGGACGGATCAGATCATCGTCCAACGCCTGCTCGCCTGTCGTAACGAAGGCGACGCGAAAAAGGCGATCGTCACGAGCGGATTCCTCATACTTTTTCAATTCGCATTGCTCCTGTTCGTCGGCGTGATGCTTTTCGTTTTCTACAAGCACTTCCCGATGGCGACCGAGCTCGCAAAAAATGACGAGGTCTTTCCCCGATTTATCGTCGAACATATGCCCGTCGGCATCGCGGGGCTGATGATCGCGGCGTTGACCGCGGCGGCGATGTCCACCCTGAGCAGTTCGCTGAACGCACTCGCGTCGAGCAGCGTACTCGATCTTTACAAGCCCATTTTCAAACCCGACGCCGACGATGCAAGTTTATTGAAATTCTCGCGTCGGCTTACCGCAGTTTGGGGTATTGTGCTGATCGGCATCGCGTTTCTGTCGCGCGACGTCGGCTCGGTGCTGACTGTCGGCCTTGCCATCGCATCGCTCATTTACGGGCCGATGCTCGGTGCATTCCTGCTGGGCGTCCTGACAAAACGGGCGAATCAGCAGGGCGTCGTCGCGGGAATGTTTACCTCGATGGCGTCGATGATCGCCATCTGGAACCTGACGCCCATCGCGTGGACGTGGTACGTTCCGATCGGAACCGCGATATGTTTTTCCGTCGGCTTTTTGGCGAGTCTGATTTTCGCCGGCCCATCGCGAACAGGGCAAAATTAGTATCGGCAACTCCTTGCGGGCTTTGCCATCTTAGCGCCTTTGCGGGAAACCTGCTTGAAAACCGGCAAAGGTCGCGACGACCATGAATGATATTTGTCGTAAGATGAGAGGACACAAACTCAAGTTTCTGGCAATTTCCCTTGTTTCAGCAACGGTTTTAGCTCATTCAGTCGCTGCCGCACCGCTGCGTCCGTCGAAACTGTCACTTCAGCGTGCCGAACGAACGCTTCGTTCGATGACGACGGACGAGAAGATCGGCCAGCTAATACACATCGGCACTCAGGCACGTTTCGCCAATCAGGACAGTATTTATTTTCGCGAACTCCGCCGCCACGTCGTTGAGAACAAGATCGGCGGCATCATCTTTTTTGTGTCGCCGGTTTACGAGATGGCTCACCTCGCCAACCGCATGCAGTCGCTGGCAAGGCATCCGCTGCTAATTTCGCTCGACGCCGAAACGGGCATCGGAATGCGGTTCATGGACGCGGTGAATTTCCCGTGGGCGATGGCATTGACCGCGACCGGCGAGCCGGAACTCGCACGCAGAATGGGCGTCATTGCAGCACGAGAGGCAAGAGCATTAGGAATTCGGCACATCTTTGCTCCGGTGCTCGACGTCAACAACAACGCCGACAATCCGGTGATAAATGTCCGCAGTTTCGGCGAAGATCCGCAGGACGTCGCACGGTTCGGTGTCGCGTTTGCCAAGGGCCTGCAGAGCGAACGCGTACTCGCGACCGCAAAACATTTCCCGGGCCACGGCGACACGCACGTCGATTCGCACCGCGGGCTGCCGGTGATAGATCTGCCGCGTGAAAGGCTCGATGCCGTCGAGCTTTTCCCTTTCCGCCGTGCTGTCGAAGCCGGCATCGGCTCGGTGATGATCGCCCACATCGCACTGCCGCAGATCGACGGTGAGGTCATCAAACCGCTCGCCAATTACCTTGGCGGCGATGCCGAGCCGGGAGCCGAAATTCGCACGGATTCCGCGACGATCCCTGCGACGCTTTCACGAAAGATCCAAACAGATATCCTGAGAACCGAACTCGGCTTCGACGGCCTCATCGTGTCGGACGCGATGTCGATGAGCGGGCTGACGCTCTATTTCTCGCAGGAAGAAGCCGGCGTGCGTGCCGTCATCGCGGGAACCGACATACTCGAAAAACCCGAAGACGTTGACGCGATGATCCGAGGGCTAAAATCCGCCGTCGCAAGCGGCCGCATTCCGATGGATCGGCTGAACGACGCGGTAAAACGCCAGCTCGCATGGAAATACGAGCTAGGACTTTTTGCCGCCCGGCAAACGCGGCTCGATCGAATCGACAAGGCGGTATCGGGCGTCGAAACCGAGGCACTCGCCGACGAGATCGCGGCGAAAGCGATAACGCTCGTCCGCAACAGCGACAACATCCTGCCTATCGACAAGAACAAAAAGATCGCGGTCATCGGCATTTCGAACGGCTTTGACGGCCCGGCGACGATGCAACCCTTCTCCGCGGAGCTGCGGGCACACGGACTTAGATTCTCGCAGGTCTATCTGCAGGAAAATTCGCTTCCCAATATTTCGCAAGAGGCACGCAACGCTATAGCTGATGCTGACAATGTAATTTTTGGCCTTTACGGCCGCGTTCGTTCGGGCTTGCGGTCGAGCGTCGGCATTCCGGATAACGGAGCGGAGCTTCTACGAGAGGCGTTGCGAGCCAATAGGAAAGTCGTTGGCATCAGCTTTGGAAATCCATATCTGCTGACCGCATTTCCCGAGATGCAGGCGTATTTGGTAGCCTACGGCGAAATGCCGAGCCTGCAAAGGGCAGCGGCACGTTCGATACTTGGAATTCAGAACGTTCGCGGCAGATTGCCGATCACGCTGCCGAACCTGCACCCACGCGGCACGGGGATACAGTTAAAGAAAGTAGAATGAACAAGGCCTGGGAAATTGAGAACTATCTGACAGTAGAAAACGGCCGCCTGCGTATCGACGGCCACGACGCCGCCGGGCTCGCACGCGAATTCGGCACGCCGCTTTTTATTTACAGCGAACCGCGTATTCGACACAACATCGCCCGGCTGCGGCTTGTCGGCGACCGAATCGGCTGTCCGCTGAAACTTTGCTACGCGGCCAAGGCGATGTCAACAATGGGCGTACTTAGAGCGGTTCGCGATGCGAATTGCGATTTAGAGGTAAATTCCGGCGGCGAGCTTTGGAAGGCGTTGAAAACAGGCTTTACCGGCGACCGCATCAATTTCAACGGCTCGAGCAAAGAGGTCTGGGAGCTCGAAATGGCGATCGAGAATGGCATCTATGCTATTCAGGTCGATTCTATCTACGAGCTTGAATTGATCGAAGAAACGGCACGCCGTTTGGGCAAACCTGCGAACGTCAGTCTCCGCCTTGTTCCTGAGATAGAATCGGCGACTCATTCGGGATTGCAAACAGCACTGCTGACGTCAAAATTCGGAATGATGCCGGCCGAGGCATTCGAGGCGTTTGTTAAGTATCGCGATTCCGTACACCTGAACCTCGCCGGAATACATCTTCATATCGGATCGCAGAATCCTTCGGCTGACGTTTACGTGCAGGCTTTTGAGGAGATGTTCGCGGCGATGCTGCGAATATTTCGCGAGAGCGGAGTCAGGCTGCAGCATATAAATTTAGGCGGCGGTTTTCCGGTGAATTACCTTCGTGATGACGCTCAGTCAGACGATCTTCCAAAAGAACAACAGGAACTTTTCTCAGCCGACCTTGATCCCTCCGACGCCATTTCAGCTGCCTGGCGTTCGGTCCGTGAAAAAGCTGAAAAAGAAAATGCCGTCGAGTTGTTAGAAGGTATCACGCTGCTGCTCGAACCGGGCCGTTCGATAATCGGCGACGCTGCGATCTGCCTGACGACTGTCCGCAACGCGAAACAACGACCCACTGGCAACCGGCAACCGACAACCGACAACCGGCAACCGACAACCGACCACTGGCTGCTCACCGATGCCGGCTTTAACATCCTGCTGTCGATGGAAACTTACAAATGGTATTACCGGCTCATCTCGGCCGAACGTGCCGGCGAACCGCACGACACGCCTTACAAAGCCGCGGGTCCGCTATGCGACGGCGGCGACGTCTATTTCGACATCGAAGGCCACGGACGGCTGCCCGATCATCGTTTGCTGCCGGATAATGTCGGGCCCGGTGAGGTGCTGGCGTTCCTGAATTGCGGTGCGTATTCGCTGGCTCAAGGGATGCAGTATAACGCGCGTTTTCTGCCCGCGGTATTGCTGACAAAAGCGGACGGCGGCATCGAACTCATTTGCCGGCGCGACACTTTTGAGGACCTGATCGCCAATGACCTCTAGTTTTTGCTGGTGAAAGCGAGCCTGCCGAGCCGCTCTTTCTCGTCTGCGGAAAGCTCAAATCCGGCAGCTGACCGCAAAGCGGAAAGTTCGGCCAGAGCAGCCGAGCGTGCCGATGAACTGCGAATCTCTTCGATAGCGGGAAAAGCGTCCGCGAATGTTTGGCGAGCTTTTTGTTCATTTCCCAGCGAACGGTAACGCGACGCCGCCTCGATAAAAACGTTTGGCCGAACAAGTGCCTGAGGAGCATTGCGGCCTATTTCGATCGCCTCGTCAACAAGCGATGCCGCCTCGTCCTTAGCGTCGATCTTCTCTTTTGCGTCAGCCATCGCGAGCAGAGCGAACGCCTGATCGCCTTCTTCTTCCGTGTGCGAAACTGCCTCGCGGGCGAATTCGTCGTCACCGCGCAATGAGCAAACCTGAGCGATCTGCTGCAACGCGGACGAGCGTTCCGCCGGATCGGAATTTTCCAACGCCATCTCTATGCCGCTGCCGGCTTTGCCAAAACCGGCGAACTGAGCTGCCAGCGACGTGATGACCGCATTGCGTGCCCGCGTGTCGCGGGTCTCGTTGTCCTTTTGCGATCGAAGCACCTCGGCGGCCTCATCCAGAGCCTCGATAGCTTCGTCCTTCTGATCCTTCTTCCAGTAATAGCGGCCAAAACCGACCAGTGCTGAAGCGATCTGCGTTTTATCAACGAGCAGGTCGAGCGTCCCGTCGGCAGCCTCCTCGTCGCCGCATTCCAGCAGGCCGAGAGCGCAAACAACGATGAAATAATCGCGATGGATGTTCGTCAAAACCTCCGCATCTCCACGTGCGAGCAGATACGCCTCGATCGAACGCTCCTTTTCGCCGGCCTCGCGATAGAGGTGTGCTGCCTCAGCTATCATCCGAATACGTTCTTCGCTGTGCTCGATCTCTTCGGCGGCGGCGAGGGCGTCATCGATGAATTCAACCGCGGCGGCTTTGTCGCCTTTTTCGATGGTCATTCCCGCGATTTGCAGCAGCCCCGATGCCTCGGCGGCGGGAAACTCGATCTTCGCCAGAGCCTCGTCCGAACCTACGATAACGCCCGCGGCCGCCTTATGAAATGCAATGCCCGCATATACGTAGTCTGGATGGAGCATCGCTCCGGCGATCTCTTCAGCTTTTGCAAAATCGCCATTCTCCGCTTTTATCAGCGCCAGGTTCTCGTACGCCTGATCACGAAGCCCGTCCTCTTCGATCGCGTCGGCAAGCTGCAACGCATAGTCATCATCGCCGTCACGAGCACAGCGTTCGGCAACCTGAGTCAGCAATTTGTCGCGCGAATGCGGATCATCAACTACGTTAGCCAATTCCGCCGCCAGATCGACATTTCCGCGTTCCAAATACCGCGGGATTATCAGACGAATCGCGTCGGCATGTCCTTCTGCACTCGGCTGACGCTCGGCGATGTACGCGGCACAGTCGAGAATGTCGGACTCCGCCGCTTCGAGAGAAATGAAATGATCACGCATAAGAATTTAGCCACAGAGAAAACAGAGATAACCGAGTAATTGGCTTTTGGCTTTTGGCTTTTGGCTTTTGGCTTTTGGCTTTTGGCTTTCGGTTTTTGGTTTTTGGTTTTTGGTTTTTGGTTTTTGGTTTTTGGTTTTTGGTTTTTGGTTTTTGGTTTTTGGTTTTTGGTTTTTGGTTTTTGGCTTTCGGTTTTCGTATTTCGTATTTCGTATGTAGACTTCTGTCTTCTGTCTTCTGTCTTCTGCCTTCTGCCTTCTGCCTCCTGCCTCCTGTCTTCTGTCTTCTAAAACACTCTCCGCAGCGAATCCGGGAACCAGTCGTTCAGATCTTTTGCGACCGAATCTGCCCCGGCAGCTCGCAGTTCATCGGCTGAAACGGTATTCGCAACCGCCAGAACCGGCAGGTCCGCAGCCTTACCGGCTTTGACACCGGCGGGCGAATCCTCAATTACAAGGCAGTCGGCATGTACCATCGGCAAATGCCCTTTCGCAACGCGTGCGAGGTCGATCTGCCGGAATCCCTCACGATAACACGCCGGATCGGGCTTGTAAGTGCTTATATCTTCTGCACTTAAAATAACGGAGAAGTACTTCCCCAATCCCGCAAGGTCTAGAATTAGGTCGATCTCTTCGCGTTTCGCCATGCTGACGATGCCGAGCTCCATTTCGTTCGCGGTCTTTGCGATGAAATTCTCGACGCCTTCGAAAAGCGGCACGTTCTTCTGAACGCTCTCGCGCCATTTTTCCGTTTTGCCCGCGACTACCTCGTCAATGGTGGCTTCGTCGGCATTCATTCCCGCGGCCTCGAAGACGGACGCCACGAAAACGCGGTCGTTCATTCCCATCCGCTCGTAATACATCTCGTTCGTCAGCTCGACGCCGTGCGGCTTCATCACCTCGCGATACGCGTCGCACTGCACCTGTTCGTCGTCGATAACGACACCGTTCCAATCCATTAACACTGCTTTGATCATATATATTTCTCGTCAAACATATTCCCGCGGCCAAGTATTCCTTTCGGGTCGAACGCCCGTTTCAGCTCGGCCATCTCGTTCAGATAGCGCTCGCCCATCGCGACGTAGAGGTATTTCGATTTGAGCTTTCCGATGCCATGTTCCGCCGATACGCAGCCGCCGATCATTATTGCGTGTGCGATAAAACGCCCGTAAATATGCCGTGCCCGCAATGCTTCGTCGTCATCCTTCGGAAAAAGATTTACATGCAAATGGCAATCGCCGATATGGCCGAAAATTATGTATTCGATGCCTGACCGCTCGAGCATTTCCTTTTGAAAACGCAAAAACCCGGCAAACTCAGCGACCGGTACGGCCATGTCGGTGCTGACCTTTTTCTGTTTATACCGCGTATAGCGCTCATTGGCCGCGAGCGGCAGTGCGTGGCGAAACGCCCGCATCTTTTCGCGGTCCTGTTCCGTCGTTGTGAACCAAGATCGATCAACATCCGCGTTGTGCTTTTCAAGCAGAGCATTCCACACTTCGAACAGAGTGTCTTCCGTTCCGGCTGTCGTTTCCTGCTCGAAAAAGACCGCTCCGGCCATTCCGTCCGGCGTTTCGGGGAACTTTTCGCGTATGAACGCAAGCGAACGGTCGTCGAAATATTCAAGCAGCGTGGCGTTCAGGTCAGAACCAACTGCGGTAGCGGGTGGTTGAAGCCGGGACTGAAATGATCTTTGCCGAGCCTCGTCGACAAACGCCGCCAGATCTTCGTGTTTCGCAAAGAACGCTATTCCCGAGAAAAATCCTTCGGGATTAGGCAGCAGCTTCAGTTCAAGCTCTGTGATCACGCCGAGCGTGCCTTCGCTGCCGATGAAAAGGTCGATCGCGTCCAGCGGCTGTTCGTTGAAATAGCCCGACACATTCTTCCGTACGTCGGGCCGCGGATATGTCGGCACCTTCGCCGTGATCGTTTTGCCTGTGGCGGTTGTAAGATCGATGGTGCCATCGGCGTTCGAAAAACCCTCGCCGCGCCGCAGTCTCAAAACATCACCGTCCGCCAAAACGACCGTCATCCCGTTAATATATTCCCGCGTGGCGCCGTACTTAAAACTCCTCGCCCCCGAGGCGTTCGTCGCCGCATTACCGCCGATCTGACACGACCATTCAGTCGGGTCGGGCGGATAGAAAAGCCCTTCGGCCTCGACCGCCTTTTGCAGTTCGCCGAGCAGAACCCCCGGTTCAACGACCGCCGTCATCGCGATCTTGTCTATGCTTTTGATCTTGTTCAGCCGCTCCATCGACAGCACTACACCGCCGAACGGCAACGCACCGCCGACCGTTCCCGTCCTTGCACCTGATACAGTTACCGGCGTGCCCGCGTCGCTAGCCTCACGGAGAATCGACGCCACTTCATCCGCAGTTTCAGGCACGACGAGCCGCTCAGCATGCCCGCCGGGCATATTGCTCGAGTCAGCTAGATAATTCTGCAGTTCTTCTGTTTGGATCTTTACCTGCACTTACGCAATTTTAACGTAAAGACTCGAAGTCGCGAAAACGCAAAGTAAGTTGGCCGCTCTGCGTCTCGGCGCTCTTGCGTTGAAACTGAGCTATCGGTATTCCAACTCTCTGTCACGCAGGTATTTCAGCTTGTCTCGAAGCTCGGCGGCTCGTTCGAATTTCATCTCGCGTGCGGCGGCCCGCATATCGGCCTCGAGCTGGTCTATCGTCTGTTTCAGCTGTTTCGGCGAATAGTCCTCGACGGCGTCCAGATCAAGCGGAACCTTGAAATAATCGGCCTCGTATGCAGTTACGAGCGTAGCTTCGATGGGTTTGGCGATTGTCGTCGGAATTATGCCGTGAAGTTGGTTGTATTCTTCCTGTATCTCGCGGCGGCGTGCGGTCTCGTCGATGGCACGCTTCATCGAATCGGTGATCTTGTCGGCGTAAAGTATCGCCATGCCGCCCGAATTTCGTGCCGCTCTGCCGATCGTCTGAATCAACGAACGTTCTGAACGCAAAAAGCCTTCTTTATCCGCGTCGAGTATCGCGACGAGCGAAACTTCTGGGAGATCGAGACCCTCGCGGAGAAGATTGATGCCCACGAGGACGTCGAATTCGCCGCGTCTTAGATCGCGGAGTATCTTGATGCGGTCAAGAGTTTCGATGTCGCTGTGCAGATAAGTAACGCGCACGCCGACCTCAGCAAAATATTCGCTGAGGCTCTCTGCCATGCGTTTTGTCAGCGTTGTAACAAGCACACGTTCGTTGCGTTCGGCTCGGACGCGGCATTCTTCCAGCAGGTCGTCGATCTGGCCTTTTACTGGCCGCACCTCGACTATCGGATCGAGAAGTCCGGTTGGACGAATGATCTGCTCGATGACCTCGCCCTGCGAACGTTCTAGTTCGAAATTGCCCGGCGTCGCCGAAACGTATATGGCCTGCCCGCGACGCTGCTCGAATTCCTCAAAATTCAGCGGCCGGTTGTCTTTCGCACTCGGAAGCCGAAAACCGTATTCGACGAGCGTCCCTTTTCGCGACTGATCGCCTTTATACATCGCGCCGAGCTGCGGAATGGTCTGGTGCGATTCGTCGATGACCATCAGCGCGTCCGACGGCAGATAATCGAGTAGCGTCGGCGGCGGCTCGCCGGGCTTTTTCCCTGTCAAATGCCGCGAATAATTCTCGATGCCGCGGCAAAATCCCATCTCCTTGATCATCTCCAGGTCGTACATCGTCCGCTGATGCAGCCGCTGAGCCTCGACGATCTTGCCCTCCGCGACCAGCTTTTCCTCATACTCGTCGAGTTCGGCACGAATCGTCTGAACCGCACGTTTTATCGTGTCTTTCGACATCACGTAGTGCGTTTTAGGATATATCGGCAGCCGCGACGTATGTTTGAACAGCACCTCACCGAGTAGCGGATCGATGGTCGAGATGGAATCGATGTCGTCGCCCCAGAATTCGATCCTGTACGCCTGATCCTGATAACTCGGATACACCTCGACAACATCGCCTCGCACACGGAAAGTCCCGCGGTCGAAATCAACATTTACGCGCTCGTATTGCAGTTCGACGAGCTTTTTCAGAAACTCCTCGCGTTTCAACTGCATTCCCGGCTCGATGAATAGCAGCATCCCGAAATATGCGTCGGGATCGCCGAGGCCGTAAATACACGACACGGACGCGACGACGATAACGTCACGCCGTTCGAATAACGCCCGCGTCGCCGACAGCCGCAGACGGTCGATCTCGTCGTTTATCGTCGCCTCTTTTTCTATGTATAGATCCGACGCCGGAACGTATGCTTCCGGCTGATAATAGTCGTAATACGAGACGAAATATTCGACCGAGTTTTCGGGGAAAAAGCCTTTGAATTCCTGATAAAGCTGCGCCGCCAGCGTCTTGTTGTGAGCGAGCACCAGCGTCGGCTTTTGAACCGCCTCAATTACATTCGCAATAGTGAATGTCTTGCCCGAACCTGTGATCCCGAGCAGTACCTGATCGCGTTCCCCGCGCTCCAGATTCTCAACGATCTGGCGTATTGCTTCGGGCTGATCGCCGGTCGGCCTATTTTCACTTATGAGACGAAATTGCACACCTTAAGCATACAATAACGCTGTCCAAAAATGGAAATTTGCTGATACCGCGCCGGCTAGATCTGTTTCCGCGACCGCAAAAAGATGCGGCTGCGGAGTTTCAAACGCTCGTATTTTTCTGTCATCTCGTCGCCGCGTGCGGCGTAGATGTCGCGGATCAGATGGTCGTCTGACGGGCGAAACGCACGCAGCATTATGTCGCGGCTGCGTATGATGCCCTTAGCGTCTATGACGACAATGCCGCGTGTGATGTTGATCGGATAGAGCCAATGTTTTGCGAAAACGCGTGTGACCTTTCGGCCGGGATCGGCAAGCAGCGGGATCGGAAGATGACGTTTCACGGAAAATTCGTGGTGCTCTTCGGGAGTTCCGGGAGAGATGCCGACTATGGCCGCGTTCGTTTTAAGATAGCGCTGCCAATTGTCCCGAACCGAGCAAAGCTGTCGCGTGCAGACGAGCGTCTCATTGCCGGGATAAAAAAGCAAAACAACCACCGTGTCGCGGTGGTCGGCGAGCCGCCATTCAAGCCCCTTATCGGTGAAAAGCGCAAAATTCGGGGCCCTGCTGCCAATTTTCGGTAGATCTCTTATTCTCTCCATTCGTTCTTAAATACTGTGCTCCGGCAAGGATCTCGCCGCGTTGATAAATGGAGGGTAATCTGATGTTGTCTACTGCCCTTGCTCCACGGCAACGGCCTTTTCGACGCTCTTTATGGTTTCCCTGAACCTCTCGGCAAGATCTTTCGAATTCGAATGCATACTGCCCAAACGCCGGAGTTCGCCGAGGGTCTTTGGATCCTTTTGTACGCGCAGCACATGGAGCAAAGCAAAACGAACACGTTCATCCCGATGACTCGCCAGTGCTTCGAATAGGCCTTCCGTCTCGCCGGATCTGATCAGCAGCGACACCAATGCAAATGCTTCATAGGCGATCTTTACATCCTCATGAATCAGACGATCGAAGGATTTTGAAACAATGTCCGCCTCGATAGCCGCTCGCGAAGCTTGGATCATGCGAAATTCGTCATCTGCGGCGATGATCCGTTTCCAGGCGTGTGCACGATCAAAGCTTAGACGGAAGAGTCCGCGTGCCGATGCTGCCCGAACCTCACGCGTCGGATCGGCGCAGGCGAGCAAGATGGTCTCGAACACTGATTCGTGATCGAATTGGGTCAGTGTGTTCACGGCCTTAGACCGGAGATTTGACGAAAGGTCGTAAAGCGCGATCTGCGAGAGCGCGTTAACTGAGTTTCTTGTCCTGAATGCCGCGAGCACCCTCACGGCGAGTTCTCTTACGGCTTCGTCCTCTTCGAATTCATCATTTGCCTGGTCGATCGCGTTCAACAGAGCGGGATCGTCAGAATCCGGAAGCGGCTCGTAGCGTTTAGCAGGAGCAAGCTGGCTGAACGAATTGATCGGCAGTTGCGAATACTGCAGCCTTCGCATCTTTTCCTGGAAGATCTTCGTATCGAGGTTGGCCTCTTCTTCGCGTTTTGCCTTTTGTGCGGCCATCGCCGCCTTTTTTGCTGCCGCCTTTGGCCGTTTTGCCTGGCGCAGCCATTCAAATTCTGCGTCAGCGTCAACGCTCTCTTCGCTGGTGTAGGTGATCGCGTTGGCATTTTGCTGGCTCTTTTCGAAACTCAGGTTGGGCTCGTATTTCTTTGAACGGCTTATCCACCAGAACACGCCGGCCGCTATGAAGGCCGCGAAAACAATGAGTGCTACTGACATCCAGAGCTGATCGCCGGAAGAATTTACGGCCTGTTTTTCTGCGGCCGTCGTGTCCAGAGCACTAAGATCGGCTGCAAAAATGGTGAGTGCCGCGAAGAATGCGGAAAAGAAACCGGCAAGATGATACTTCCTATGCATGAAATGTTGTGAAATTGCGGGTAAAATTGAGACGAACGGTAGAGTTCGGATAGTGAGGAAACATCGACGGCAAATTGCCGGATCGACGCCACTTTCCATTATGCACTAAAGCCTCAAATTTGTCACCACAAATTTTGGCACTGTTATTAGAGTTTTAACACTTAGACTATTCCAGAATATTTTATGGCTGCCGGATCCGCATTTGAGGAAATTGACCTCGGCCTTGAACTCTTATATAAGGGCAAAGTTCGCAATATCTACAGGGTCGATGGCGAAAGGTTATTGCTCGTTGCTACCGACAGGCTGTCCGCATTTGACTGCATTCTGCCAACGCCGATTCCCGGAAAGGGCGTGATCCTTACGCAGCTTTCCAGATTCTGGTTCGATCTGCTGACGGATGTGCTGCCTAATCACGTAATTTCGACGGATGCGGCCGAAATGCCGATCTCGGATTCGGCGAAAGAGGCTCTTCGCGGCCGCGCAATGCTTGTCAGAAAAACGGACGTCCTGCCGGTCGAATGCGTCGTTCGCGGCTACTTGGAAGGTTCGGGCTGGAAAGAATACCAGCAAACCGGCCATGTCTGCGGAATTGAACTTCCGGCGGGATTGCGGCAGTGCGAAAAACTGCCGGAACCGATATTTACCCCTGCGACAAAGGCCGCGACAGGACACGATGAGAACATCGACTACACGAGATTCGAAGAAATTGTCGGCAACGAAACGGCAGAGTTTCTGCGTTCGACCACGCTCACGATCTACAGAAAAGCAAGCGAATACGCCTCCGCCCGAGGCATCATCATCGCAGATACAAAGTTCGAATTCGGGCGAACGCCTGACGGCGAGATCATCCTGATCGACGAAGCTCTTACGCCCGATTCGTCACGATTTTGGCCCGCCGACAAATACGCACCCGGCAAAGCACAGCCGTCTTTTGACAAGCAGTTCGTCCGCGAATATCTGGAGACCCTCGACTGGGACAAGACACCTCCCGCACCGCCGCTACCGCAAGAGATCGTGAACGCGACCGCAATGCGTTATCTCGACGCATTCAGGCTGTTGACGGGGAAAGACCTGCAGTTTTAAAAGCTCTCCAGTATCTCGACCTCATTACCGACGAATATCTCGACACCCGGAGTCTCGGGAATAAGATTAGTGCCGAAAAGCACAGCGGTTGGTTCAAGGCCGAGAGATTCCAAACGTTGCGGCATAACATCGCGTGCCATACGGAAAGACGCCAGCGTCTTCAAAGGCTCTTTGCCGTCGAATTCGCCGCGTTCGGGATCGACCGTGGTCATAACGCATCGGGCACAGGGTTTTGTGACGCGAAAAACCGCTTCTCCGATTCGAATTCGCTTCCAATCGTCTTCAGTAAACGCCTCGCCGCCTGAAACCACGAGATTAGGCCGAAAACGCCGCATCGGCAGCGGTCGTGACGCAGGAAGCCCGCCTACAGCAGCCGTTTCGGCGATCTTTCTGTTCAGAACGAAGAGCGATGATTCCGCTGTGATCAGCAGCGGATATCCGTCCGCAAAGCTCACCAACTCGCCGCCGCGATTGAACCGCTCGTTTATCGGCCGGCCTGCGTCGTCGGGCATATAGAGCAGCCGCACTTCCCTGCCGAGTAGGTCCGAGAACCACTCGTTCGTCTCAACGTCATATTCAAATGCCTCGCTCTCACTGTTCCAGACTTTCGCCGTCTTTCGCTCGCCCTCCACGATCGGCTCGATCCGCAGCTTCGTCATCAGGTCGGTCCACACCTCGATGCCGTATCCACTCAATCTAACGCGGATCGTCGCCATTTTCGGTTCCTCACGCTGCGTCAAGAACTTGCCGTCGGCATCGACGATCAGCCAACGCCGGTCGAACTCAAGTCCGCATGATCCGACAAACGAACGCTGCAAATTAATGCCTTTGAGCGATTTGATCGGGTAGGTGTTTATCTCAGAAATATGCATTTGGTTTAGTTTGCCACAGAGATCACGGAGATCATGAGAACTGGTCTTTGGTCTTTGGTCTTTGGTCTTTGGTCTTTGGTCTTCTGAATTTTGACTTTAGATTTTCGACTTTCGATATCATCCCTTCAGCTTTCCACAACTTGACAATACCATTATCAACTTTTCTGCTAATACAATTTTATACTTGACAAAATATTCTGCATTCCAGTAGACTAGCACTCAAGAACGCAGAGTGCTAAAGGGGATTTTTCCACACCTGCGTTCGGATAGCTATAAATAACAAAACTCAATATTAACAGGAGTAACAGACTATGGCGACAACAGTAACACCGCTTCACGATCGCGTGATCATCAAGCGCATCGAGGACAATGTCAACCAGACCGCAGGCGGGCTCTACATCCCCGACGCTGCAAAGGAAAAGCCGCAAGAAGGCGAGGTAATCGCGGCCGGTGCAGGCAAATATAAAGAGGACGGCACGCGTCAGACGCTTGACGTAAAGGCGGGCGACCGTGTTCTTTTCGGCAAATACTCGGGCAGCGAGATCAAACTCGACGGCGAAGAGTACATCATCATGCGCGAGGACGAGATCCTCGGCATCATTTCGCGAGCCGGAGCGGCCGCATAGTCTGGGAAGTCCAGCACGTCTGGAAAGTCTAGGAAGTCCATGTGACATCCGACTTTACCAGACTTCTGAGACTGACCAGACCTCCAACACTTTCTAGACTAGGAGACTTATTACTATGGCAAAACAAGTTATTCACGGTGAAGATTCACGTGCCGCGATCCTGCGTGGTGTAAACCAGCTCGCGGATGCGGTAAAAGTTACGCTCGGCCCGAAAGGCCGCAACGTCGTTATCGACAAGAAATTCGGTTCGCCGACCATCACCAAAGACGGTGTGACGGTGGCGAAAGAGATCGAGCTGAAAGACACGCTCGAAAACATGGGCGCACAGATGGTGCGCGAAGTCGCTTCGAAGACCTCGGACGTCGCCGGTGACGGCACGACGACCGCGACGGTCCTCGCACAGGCGATCTTCAAAGAAGGCGTCCGCACGGTCGCAGCCGGTGCAAACCCGATGGCTCTCAAGCGCGGCATCGAAAAAGCAGTTGGTGCTGTTGTTGAGGAAGTTCACAAGCTCGCACAGCCGGTTTCGGGCGACGCGATCGCACAGGTCGGTACGGTTTCGGCGAACGGCGACAAGACCATCGGCACGATCATCGCAGAGGCGATGGACAAGGTCGGAAAGGACGGCGTCATCACGGTCGAGGAATCCAAGACCATGGAAACGCTGCTCGAGGTCGTCGAAGGTATGCAGTTCGACCGCGGCTATCTCTCGCCGTATTTCGTCACGGATGCTGACCGTATGGAAGCAACGCTCGACGAGCCGTTCATCCTGATCAACGAAAAGAAGATCTCGAACATGCGCGATCTGCTGCCGATCCTGGAGCAGGTCGCAAAGATGGGCCGTCCGATGCTGATCATCGCCGAAGACGTCGAAGGCGAAGCCCTGGCGACGCTCGTTGTCAACAAACTCCGCGGCACGCTCAACGTCGCAGCCGTCAAGGCTCCGGGCTTTGGCGACCGCCGCAAGGCAATGCTCGAGGACATCGCTGTTCTGACGGGCGGCAAGGTCATCTCTGAGGATCTCGGCATCAAGCTCGAATCCATTACCATCGAAGACCTCGGCCGTGCGAAAAAGGTCGTTATCGACAAAGAGAACACGACCATCGTCGAAGGTGCCGGTGCAGCCGACGCTATTGACGGACGCGTCAAGCAGATCCGCAATCAGATCGAGGAGACCTCGTCGGACTATGACCGTGAAAAACTGCAGGAGCGTCTGGCGAAGCTCGTCGGCGGTGTTGCTGTGATCAAGGTCGGTGCCGCTACCGAGACCGAGATGAAAGAGAAGAAAGCTCGCGTTGAAGATGCGATGCACGCCACGCGTGCTGCCGTCGAAGAAGGCATCGTCGCAGGCGGCGGCGTCGCTCTGGTGCGTGCAGCCAAGGTGCTCGACGGTTTCACGGCAAACGCCGAAGACACCGACGAGCAGATCGGTGTGAACATCGTCCGCCGTGCTCTTGAAGAGCCGCTCCGCCAGATCGCCGGTAACGCCGGTATGGAAGGCGCAGTGGTCGTCGAGAAGGTCGCGGCTGGCGAGGGAGCTTTCGGCTTTAACGCAGCCACCGAAAATTACGAAGACCTGATCGCAGCCGGCGTCATCGACCCCGCAAAGGTCACCCGCACGGCTCTGCAGAACGCCGCTTCGATCGCGGGCCTCATGCTCACCACCGAAGCTATGATCGCCGACATCCAGGACGACAAAGCCGATCCTATGGCCGGCATGGGCGGCATGGGCGGCGGCATGGGAATGGGAATGTAATTCCCGCCGGACCGCAGGCTGCCAGCCTGCACCGTCCGCCCATCAAGTCAGAACCGCCTGCGTAAGCGAGCGGCCAGACTGCGAAAACAATAAAGGGCCTCGGCACCTCGCCGGGGCTTTTTACTTGCAAAGAAAGGTCACATCCATTAATATCTCCATCGACTTTTCAAATAGATTATGAGACCCACACGTGTTTTTTCGCCTACTTTGGCGCGAGTTCGACGCTCGATCGCCATCACTCTCTTGCTCGCTGCGTTCGCATCCTCAGGGCTTGCACAGTCTGGGCCTGATCTTTCCGATTTCGACCGAGACTCGTTAAAGGAGTTGCTCGATGAACTCGCAGAGGCGTTGATAGGTAGGTGGCGTACGCCGTTTGGAGACAAGATCGGCAGTTTGTACTACACTCATGCCACGTTCCATCTCTCAGGAAATACTCTCACACTGAAAACACGCCGGGTCACCCACCAGACGGAACCCGGCCTTTACCAATGTGCGATGTATGGAGTTATCGAAGACGATCAGATATTTGACCTAAGAGACGTTGTGACCACACGCCGGAATCCACCCATGCCGCATGAGTCTGCTCGAATACTGCTTGTTGACCTTAGATCCAAGTCCGGCATATCAAAACAACGCGCGTGGGGATACGCCAAAAATTCAAGCAATGGAAGATGCTGGGAATGGACAAAGAGCCGAGACCAGACAACCGCGATTGACCAGGTAGGCATTCCATTCACTATCGGGAAATATAAGGGCGACGAGGATGAAGTACACGACTTGCTCCGGGCGGCGATCCTCCAGCTCTCGGCCTTGGCGAAGAGCGTAAGATAGGTGGGATGCCCGACGTCGACCCGACATAACCGGGTGCGAGGTGGTGGTCAATAGGCGTGAGACCCCAGCTATCGCAGCAACCGACGCTGCGTTTACTTGTCTTTTGGTGGCGCGGGAAAATTTCTCTAAGGCTATGGTAGATCTTATGACCTCAAATATTAGGGCAGTCCTCTGCCTCGTTTTCTTGGGAATCATCACACTTCTGCAGCCCGGTCATGTGATAGGGCAGAGCATTTGTTCTGACATCGAGGGAGCGCAGACC
Organism: Acidobacteriota bacterium; assembly: GCA_019639155.1. Classification (GTDB taxonomy): domain Bacteria; phylum Acidobacteriota; class Blastocatellia; order Pyrinomonadales; family Pyrinomonadaceae; genus OLB17. The sequence goes on from JAHBSJ010000004.1 coordinate 162,990, forward strand.
ATCTACGAGAAAATCACACTAAACTTTCGTGGCAGCGAGGCTCAGCAACGGCAAGCCGTTGAAAAAGCGAAAGAGTTCTTATCCAAGTACGGTGGCTGTTCACAGCATAGCGAGACCATACAGTGGACGCTTTCTTTCCTCCGCAGGAAAGGCGTGGCTGGCGTCGCTCCCCAAGTGCTAGAGGGTTTTCCCTCTACCACCGCATCACGCGGAGGCCCTTCTGCTCCTTACGTGAATAAGAAGTTCAAGGTAAGTTTTAGGATCCCTGAAGAGGCGGATGATAAGGTCATCAACGATAGTGAGATCATGTATCGCGCACCTGGCTTTGAAATGAGCTTCGTTGTGATCGATCAGTCAAAACTTATCGGCAATGCGATGAAGGACGATGCCGAACTTGTTCGATTATCCCGGTTTTTTTTCGATTACCTTAAAGAACGCCTAAAGTTCGTTCAGGTGCGAGGGTTTCAAACATCCATCACCCAAGTGGCAGGCAGGCGGGCTCTCAAGTTCGAAGCATCGACGTCAAACTCGTACTTCGCCGACGTTAGATCTTTTGGGTATCTGATTCCTGTACCCGACCACAGACGCGTTTACGCCTTTGGTTTCGAAATGCCGTCCGGAGAAAGCTATCAAGAATGGCTGGGACCCGCGGAGAGGTCTGTCAACTCTTTTGCGATCATTGAGTGACCGGTTGGCGTCTTCCGCGGATCACTTTCCAGAGAGAGAGAATCGAAGCCGAAGCGAGTGGCACTGGAAATCACGAAGGCATTCATGCGTCAGGTTGTAACGTTTCGATATCCTACTATGGCTAACGATCCTGAATACGATCTGGGGAATACGAGGAACTCTGTGCACTTTGTGTGCTTCGATTGCCGCGTCTGTTTTAAGCAGCCTAATTCGTCGAATTGGGACTCCACGCTTCCAGAGCGGCCGTTCCCCTGCCCCGAGTGCAGAGAGCAAATGCATGCGATGGGACGGCACTTTAAGGCCCCGCCGCGGCGCGACAAACGACAATGGCTGAAGGTCGAGTTGCTTTACCACTACGGTGAGCGGTTCGTTGCCGGCAATTCCGATCTCGGTCGCAGCTGCGCAACCCTCTCGGACACAGTCACCTATCTCACTGGACCGTACCGCTCGTTGTCCGAGGTCCGACAGGTGCTGCACGCTATACGTGGCCGAAAAGCCATCCGAGCCAACTCTAACCCAACCAGAGAATAGTGGATCAACCGCCTCTTAGGGTGGTGTTTCAGGCGGGTCTGCGGATCGCGGTAGGCGGAATATTTTCATTGGTTTTAGCAAACGGACAACGGGACGGGGCAGTCTGCCGGGCTTCAGCCCAAATCGATCGCGCCGGGCTTAAGCCGGTACAGCAACTTGTCACTGAAACCGTCGACTGTATCCGACTTCAATATACCGCCCGCAGATAGATCCTTTATGGTCGGATGACCCTTTCCGGCAAGAAACCTCGTTTAAGTAAGTAGGACTGTTCATTTTGGCTGAGTTGCTGTCAGAAAAGAGCGTGATGGCAATTTGCGAAGCTATTTCGCTTTTCGCTCGATCGAACGATTAATTGGAGAAAAACAATGAGAAGAGCTTTACTGAGCATTTTTTGCTTAAGCATTTTTGCCATCGGAGCAGCGGCACAGACCGCAAATCAGCCGGCTACAACGCCGGGCAACGTGTCGCGGATCACTTACTTTGATGTCCTGCCGGGAAAGGGCGCCGAGAATAACAACCACATCCGCACAAACCAGATGCCAATACTCGAGGAACAAAAGAAGCAGGGTCTGATCGTCAGCTACGGCTTTTTTACGAAGCCGACAACGGACGGGCCGGGTGACTGGGATCTGGGACTGGTGGTAACGTATAAAACCTATGCGGAAGCCATCGACGCTAATCCCGAAAGAGGCGAGAAAATGAACGCAATCACTTTAAAACACTACGGCTCGGCCGAGGCAAGGACAAAGGCGAACGATGCGACAAATGGATTTCGAACTGTCGTCGGCAGCTACTTGGTAAGAGGCGTTACATTTAATCCGATGCCGAAATAGACGACCGTTCCGGCCGGTACCAATATTAAGAGCCTCGGGCTTTATAGGCCCGAGGCTATTTTTTGTCAGCAGCGTGCTGAAAGATCGCTATAACTACCCTCTGACATACCGCGGGACGCAGCGGCCGCGTCGGTCTTTAACGTACCGGTAGATTAGGTAACCTCCCGAGCCGGTTCCTGCACCGAGCAACGCTCCGCGACCACCGCCCAGACCGCCGCCGACCGCGGCACCCACGCCGGCAGCCAATGCGGCGTTGAGTATCCTGGTGCCCTTCTTAGTGTTTTTACGCACACGGAATGTGCCGCGGGGACACGGCCTTATCGCTGAGGAACTCGCCATTCCCGCAGACGACGTCATTGCAGCGTCAGCCGTTCCCAACGGCGTTTCCGGAACAAAAAGCGCACACATCGTTATCACCATAAGAATCGAAATTGTCTTTTTCATAATTCCTCCTTCGTATTAGTGCATTTTGGGGAAGAGTATTCATGACAAGAACGCTGCCAGCCTTTCATTTGTCTGTTGTATGGCTTCAAACAAAGATGATCCACACCAAAGACCAGTTCTCAACGTTCCTTTAATACGATTCAATTTTCCGGATATTGAGTTGTTTACTTTTTTCGTTCAAAAAACATTGAGTTTTGGACCGCAATGATCAGATCAAAAGGCCTCTGCTGCCGCCGAGGCCTAAACTGGATACGGGGACGTAACGGGTTTTATTTCAGATGCTTGCCGAAAAACTCCAACGTTCTGGCCCACGCGAGTTTTGCTGAGGCTTCGTCATAGCGAGGCGTTGTGTCGTTGTGAAAGCCGTGTTGTTTTTCGGCGTACATGTATGACTCGAAAACTTTCTTGTTCTCGTTCAAGGCTTTTTCGTAAGCCTCAATGCCGGCGTTGATGCGTTGGTCATTGCCGGCGTAGTGAAACTGGAGCGGAGCCACGATCTTCGGCACATCGGTGACGCCCGCCTGGCTGCCGTAAAACGCGACGCCGGCGTTCAGATCCTTGCCAAGACGCACCGCAAGCTGATTCACCATGCCGCCGCCAAAGCAAAAACCGACCGCTCCGAGTTTGCCTTTGCTGTCCTTCCGCTTTTTCAGCCACATCGCCGCAGCGACAAAATCTTCGGTCATCTTCTTGCCGTCAACGGTGCGAAACTTCGCGGCGGCATCCTGCTCATTGCCCGGATAGCCGCCGACCGACGTCAAGCCGTCGGGTGCGAACGCGAGAAATCCGGCCTTTGCAAAACGCCGTGCGACGTCCTCGATATATGGATTCAGGCCGCGGTTCTCGTGGATGACAAGCACCGCCGGAAACTTGCTGCCTTTTGCGGGGCGTGCAAGATAGCCGCGGATCGAGCCGTTGCCCGCGGGCGACGCGACGCTTTCGTAGCCGACGCGGATATCTTTATCCTTTGGATCGACCGTCTGAGCCCAGGCATAGTTCGGCGTCAGGCTCTGTACTAATGCGGCCACCGTCACACCGCCGACGGCAAATTTTCCGAGTGCTGTAAAGAAATCTCGGCGGTCGATGTTGCCATGCTGCCATTCGTGGAACAGGTCTAGTAGTTCCTGCGGATACTCGTCTGCGGTCTTACGGTCGATAGGTTTTTCCATATACGGCGAGGATATCCTAATCGCGGACGGTAATCAAAATCTATTTGTCCCAGCCTCGGATGCACGAATAGTTGATTGTCCGCTGATGTTGGCTTACAATCGGCGCGATCCTTGACACAGGAATTGAACGCTATGAAACTCCTTTTCCCTTTCGCGATCATTACGTTGATGTGGGCTTTTTGCGGGATGGGCGACCAGTCCGAAGGGCCTGCCACAAATAACAAACCCGCTGAGTCCAAGCCTGAAAAGAAGGCTCCGGACCGCAGCGAAGTAAAAACCGAACTCACCAACCTCGCACGAGAGATCGCCGGGGCCGCGAAGGACGGCGACGTCACCTTCCTCGCGAAGATCACGACCGACGATTTTCAGTTGACGGACATCGACGGAAAGGTTCAGGGGAAGAACAAGGTTCTGTCTGAGGTGAAAGAGGAGCGTGCTATAAGGTCGTTCGAGATATACGACGAAAAACTTGTCAGCTTGGACGAAACGACCGCCGTGCTCTCATACACACTTAAAGTGGCGGGAAAGAACGGAAGGACCGCAAAAGCGCAGACCACCGATACATTTGTTCGCAGCGAAGACCGGTGGCTCCTCAAAAGCGAACAGCAGACGCTCGTGAAATAGCTATTTCGCCCGCGTCGCGGACCAGTCTTCCTGCGTGCTGCCGATTATGACATTGCCGGCCATCTTGTCGCCGGTGACCTTGCCGCTGAAGGTAAGCGTCAGAGCATTTCCGCCGTAATTTATAGTGTAGGCAAATGTGATGACATCGCCTTTTATGGTGCCTTCAACAGGCACGTCGCCGTTCGGGCGTTTTGCGGTACCGGTCAGTTTCTCACCGTCAACACTCAATACCAGTTTGAATGGCCGCGGGCCGCCGGGCGTGTTGTAAACCACGTCCCACTCACCCGCGACGCCATCGGCTGCCACCACATTCCCGAAACCTGCGAACATAAAACAGACCGCGATCACCGAAAATAATACTGCTTTTTTCATACATTCTATTCTACGACCGCTCGGACTATTCTCGTCAACCTTTATAAAAAGAAAAACGCCTCGCGGCCATACACCTGCGAAGCGCCGTTCTGAAATTCTGCTCGTCCTATTTATGGCGATATGTGATACGGCCTTTAGTCAGATCGTAAGGCGAGAGCTCGATATCCACGCGGTCACCCATCAGGATTCGGATGCGGTTTCGGCGCATGCGGCCTGAAATGGTCGCCAACACGATGTGATCCGAATCGTTCAGTTTCACCTTAAAGAAAGCGTTGGGCTGTTTGTCTATGACCACGCCCGACATTTCTATCATTTCTTCTTTCATAAAAACTCAAAAACAATGTTCCGAACCCGTGAAGACGTATGCCTCCGCACGAATTAACGAACGGAGGCATTATACGACTTCCGACAAGCGGAATCCAAATCTTAGTAGCGTGACCTGTAACCGCCGCCGCCACCGCCGCGATTGCCGCCGCGGCCGCCGCCACCGCCGAATCCGCCGCCGCCGCGCTCTTCGCGGGGTTTGGCGATGTTAACGGTCAGCGTGCGTCCGTCCACCTCTTTGCCGTTAAAGCTATCGATGGCTGCGTTCGCTTCATCTGCAGATGACATTTCCACAAAGCCGAATCCGCGTGAACGGCCGGTGTCGCGGTCCTCGATGAGGTTGGCCGACTGAACCGTACCGGATTCGCCGAACATCGTTTCGAGGTCGTGCGCCGTGGTGTTGAATGAAAGATTTCCTACGTAAAGTTTCGTTGACATAATATTTTTCCTTTCCCGTTTTCCGGGATCCTATGCGAAGTGCCGATCGAAATGCTTCGTAGAAAACTACTTGAAGGAACGATCTCGGATGCTCAATAATTCTGAGAGCCAAACTTCTGCTGCCAAATAACCGACCTGCTCTCAAACTGATCCAAAAATCGTTCTTAAGACGCGCCACCGTAGGCGCGAGAGGAGGAACTAACTAGAGAATGACGGTAAACAGCGTAGTATGCAAACCCGAAATGCCGAAATAACACAATTTGCACATTCCGACATGCATAGATTTGAATACCTTTCATTAACAGCTGATAATCTGAATGCATATGCCGGATACCAACGGAAGCCGCGAATTAATGACCGCCGAGGACATACATGCATTCGGGGTCGAGATCGTTCACGACCAGCTTGTTGAGGCCGGCTGGTCGATCGAATCAGCCGACGTTTACGCCGATCCGCTCGAACTGCCGCAGATCACGGCGATGAAAGAGGGTGAACTCGGCTTTTTTGTGGTGCGAACCGATATTTATCCTAAACGCGGACGGATCGAGGGTGAAGAGACTTTTCAAAAGCTAGTCCGATATGCGAACAGCCGCGGCGGCAGCTGTTATTTCGCGAGCGTCAGCATCGCGAATTCCGAGGGGAAAACTGAAGAAGAAATGGCAATCCCCGTCAAAGGCGTCGCATATAACGTCGCCTTTGACGGGCTTGTTAAAATGGAGCTGCCCGAAGGATCAGCCTGACCTTTTGTCGCCGCTCCCCACGACCAAACGAAGCAACGCGAGCAAAATGATCGCTCCAAGAATGGACATCACCCAGCCCGCGACATAGGCGTCATCACCTGCGCGCCAGAGCGAACGGGCGATAAAGCCGCCGACAAACGCTCCCGCGATACCAAGTACTGCCGTCAGAATAATGCCGACTATGCCGCTTGGAAGGGCCTCTTTGCCCGGCATTATGAACCTCGCAATTATGCCGACTATCAGACCGCCAATAAGCTCAGATATCATGATATTCCTCCTCGATAATTAGTTTGGTCACGAGTTGCCCTCGGACGCTTCGTTAAACTTCGGTCTTGCGATGTGCAAAGATCCGCAGAAATCCATTGATCGCCAAATGGAGTAATAGATAAACGATCAAGGCTATGACCACCGGCAGGGCAAGTGTAAAGCCTTCAGGTGTAGTGGGACTCGGAACAATCCCCCGGAACGGCCAGTAAAAGGGATCGGTCACCGAATAAACGAACTGGACGAACGCATTATTGGACCGTGCCCCGAGAAGTGCCAGCAAAAGACGCAAGCCAAAAAGGCCATAGATCAGAAAGAACACGTAATCTACAACCTGAGAAATGCGTGCCACAAAGCGCCCGCGTTCGACCTCGCGACGCGTCGCCGCTACCTCTTCGACGGCCTTACTGCGCATTTCGCCCGCGAGGTCCTCAACCTGAGCTGCCTCACGGGGCGTAGGATCATCCGCTTTTGCGATGATCTCTTCGCCTACCTCTTGCTTCACTTGGGATTTGATGTTTTCGTATGCCGAGACCCTTTCGGATTCCTCGACCTCGAGCTTGTCGTCAACCATCGGTTACCTCCAAATGCAAAGATCGACCTGAGATTTCACCTGTGAACTCAGACTATATCACGAGATGCAGCCTAGAACTAAGTTGCTCATCTTGCGATATCCTTGCCGGGCGACAATTTGATATATAAGAATTCCGCCGTCGTTTCGCGAGCGGTATTCGCCGCGATCAGGCCGGCGAGGACGGTTTCCGGAAATGCAGCTTCGTACTCACCTGCCTCGCGCCAAGGATTCTCTTCGTCAATGCGCCAAAACGCGATCATGAGGTTGCCGCTCCGCACGAGTTTCAGGTCAACGATGTTGGCGTCGGTCTCTATCTCGCCGGGCTGGACGACAGGCTTGAACTCGCCGCTGTGTCTGGCGTCGAACCGGATCGCCCCTACACCGCCGCCGACACCGCCGTAGCCACGCTCGAGACGCACGTAATTGAGGTCGTTTACGTAGATGATCAAGCCTGCACCCTGACAATTCTCGGTCGGGCGAAAACGGACCCTCGTCTCGATCTCAAAATCGCCTTCGATAGCCTTTACGTACCGAGGTGCGTTCGAATATGTCCCGCGTAGTTCCTTGCCCGATGGAATGCGGATACGAAGAACGCCTTTCTTAACATCGTGCGGCGTCGGTGCGTGAGCTTCGTCCGGGTCGATCCAACGCCAGCCGACAGGCCAATCCTCGGAATATGTCGAGAAGCTTACATTCGTGTCCTGAGTGACCTTTTGCGGCTCGCTGACCGGCGGCGTCGGCGATATTGCAGGAGTGGGTGACGGAGCAGAATTCTTGTCCGGAACCGGCCGCGAACACGCCGACAATAGCACGAGTGCCAGCAGAATTTTCCACAGAACGAATTTAACTATCATCAGGCCGATCTATCAAGCTCAAGCATCGACGGATTCTCGACAGAAATTCAACGCAAAGCCCGCCAGGACCGCAGAGTCAGAGAAAAACCGAAACCCAATTCTCCCTATCTCCCCGTCTCCTTGTCTCCCGTCTCACACTTTCCTGATCCACTTCCATATCTCCGGCACCGTCGCACGCTTGCCGTACATCAACATGCCCACACGATATACACGCGACGCCACCCAAACGAGTCCGGCGATGGCAAGAACATTGACGCCTACCGACAACGCTATCTGCCAGAACGGCGGCATCTCGGCGAGTATGCGTACGGGCATTGTAAGAGGAGCAAAGAATGGCGAGGTCGATACCCAGAACGACATCGCCGAATTCGGATCGCGAATGACCGCAAAGCTGAAATATAATCCGGTCAGCATCAATATCATCGGCGGAAAGGCGAACTGGCTGCCTTCCTGAACCGTCGTTACCGCGGAGCCGATCAATGCGAAGATCGCTGCAAACGTAAAATAGCCGATCAGGAAATATACCAGGAAATACACAACCATCAATGGTGTGATATCCGGGACGGACTGCAGGAACGGTCCAAGATCCGCCTGACGCGACAGAAATATCGACAGAGCAAGCAGTGACCCGACCCAGATCCCAAGCTGCGTCAGACCGGCGAGCCCGACGCCGACCAGTTTGCCGAGCATCAGTTCGAAAGGCCTTGCCGATGAGAATAATATCTCTGCGATGCGAGTTTCTTTTTCCTCGACGACCGTCCCCATGATGACCTGGCCGTAGATCGCCAGGGAGATATAGATCATCATGCCGATCACCAGCGACGCGATGAAAAGCATATCGCTGTCCTTTTCCTCGCCCTTGTCGCTTAGGGCTTTTGTCTCAATGGTGACATTTCGGCTGATGTCTCTAACGGCTGCCGCATCAATATTCGCGTCAGCCATCCGCTGTGCGCGGACGGCTTCGTTGAGAGCGTCCTTTAATACCTCATTGCCGATGAAATCTCCCGCCTTTCTCGTGCGAAATTCATATTTCGCATCGTTGGCGCCTATATTTTCAGGAACGATCAGATACGCGTCGATCTCGCCGGCGGCGGCCTTTGCATTCAGCTCGCTGCGAACGGCTTCGACCGGCTTGTTGCCGAATTCCATATCAACGAACGCGAATACAGAGCCCATTTGACGTGCTGTTTGGGACATCTGCTCTCCCTGGCCGGAAGGGACCCCGCGCAATGCCTCGTCCACGGCCTGTTTCTGCCTTTCAGCGATGCGTTCCGGCGACATATTGCCTTTCAGCCGCGGCAAGATCTTGTTCGTCGGATCTACCACGACCAACCGTGTCGCCTCACCTTTGATCGAAAAAATGAACGCCGGCACGATCGCGAACGCAAGCCCCATCAGCGGGAAAAGCAGCGTTCCAAGCAGAAACGTCCATTTCAGAACGATCTTTTTATATTCGTGAAACAAGACTGCAGTAAACTTACGCATTTTCGACACCTCCGCCTACTTGTTCGATGAATATATCGTTGAGGCTCGGTTCGACCTTCTCAAAGTTCGAGACCACCGCACCGGCGGCGATGAGTTTCGTTAACAGGTGCTGTGCGTCGGCACCTTCGGCTAGGTCAACGTCGATCTGGTCAGCGTGTTCGGTGATGTGTGAAACAACAGTGCTGTCATCGAGCACCTCTCTGCCGCCCACGATGCGAAGTGCGACACGGTCGTGGCCGTAGCTCTCTTTTACTTCGCGGAGACTGCCGCCCAGTACCTTTCGCGACTTGTTTATCAGGATGATGTCGTGGCAGAGTCTTTCGGCGGTTTCCATCAGATGCGTCGAAAAAATGACCGTCTTGTTCGCCTGTTTGAATTCATCGAGAACCTCGATCATGAATTCGACATTTACCGGATCGAGTCCCGAAAAAGGCTCGTCCAGGATGAGCAGGTCAGGGTCGTGCAGCACGGTTGAAATGAACTGCACCTTCTGCTGCATCCCTTTTGAAAGATCGGTCGTCTTTTTGGATTTCCACTCCGAAAGCTTCATTCGGTCGAGCCATCGGTCTATCCGCTTGTCTGCGTCAGCACGCGGAACGCCTTTTAACGCCGCAAAATAACGTAGCTGCTCTACGACCTTCATCTTCTTGTAAAGGCCGCGTTCCTCAGGTAAATAGCCGATCCGGTCCTGCACTTTGGGCGAGATAGGCTCGCCGAAAAGCTCGATCGATCCCTCGTCCGGTGCGGTAATGCCGACGATCATACGTATCGTCGTCGTTTTCCCGGCTCCGTTCGGCCCCAAGAAGCCGAACACACGTCCCGCACGCACGTCGAAGCTCAGCTCCTCGACAGCCGTAAAATCGCCAAACTTTTTTGTAACGCCCAAGACACTCAGCGAAACGCCGTTTTCCGTCATATCTATCAATACGATAGCACACGACGAATGGAGCCAATATTCGTTCGGTTTAACAAATAGTTGAGATGTCGGTTCTCACAAAAGGCACTACACGGCCGCTGAATCTTGCGCATGAACGGAAGTTTCTGTGATACACTTTCTGCTATCCCCCGAATCGACAGTTGGTGCGTCTTTTGCACCTTTCAAACATGTTTCCTGACACGAGGCACGAATGAAAATACACTCAAGAAATATAATTCCATTCGCGATATTGATGGTCGTCGTACTGTCAGCCTTTACCAATTCGTTCGCAAAGGACAAATGGCTGCAGGTCAATTCCAAGAATTTCATGCTGATCGGAAATGCGAACGAAAAGGACATTCGCAAGGCCGCTACGAAACTGGAACAGTTCCGCGAAGGATTTCGCCTGGCGTTCCCTTCGGCAACACTGACCTCGCCGGTGCCGACGAACGTGATCGTTTTCAAGAGCGATTCGGATTTTCGGCCGTTCAAACCGGTTGACGGTGCCGGCAAGCCGAATGACAGCATTGCCGGCTATTTTCTGGCTACGGAAGAAGTGAACTACATCGCGCTGTCAGCGTCCGGTACCGAGGCCGACATGTACGGCACGATATTTCACGAATACGTGCATTTCATCATCAACGCCCAATACGGTTCGGGGAATGTCCCTCGCTGGTTCAATGAAGGGATCGCGGAATACTATCAAACGTTTGAGATAAAGGACGATCAGATAATCAAGCTTGGACTGCCGCAGGCGATACATCTGAGGCTGCTGCAGCAGGCACGGCTTATTCCCCTGAAGGATTTTTTTCGTCTTTCTTACAGAAACATCGGCGGCGGGCATTCGCAGAGCATTTTTTACGCACAGTCTTGGGCGACCGTCCACTACATGATCCAGAGCGGAAAATTGGAAGGCCTCAGCAAATTCATCGGGCTGACCATGGACGGTAAACCGCAGGAAGAGGCATTTAATAAGGCCTTCGGGATGACGTACGCGGAGATGGAAAAGGAGCTTCAAAAATATATCAACAAACGCTCCTTTAATTATCACGAACTTAAGCTCCGGGAAAAGCTCGTCGTCGATGCGGAGCTGCGTGTCGCACCACTCAGTGAGGCCGACAGCAATTATTTTCTTGGCGATCTGCTTTACAGAAATCAGCGATTCGATGCTGCCGAGCCGTTTCTGGCAAAAGCCGTATCTCTGGATAGTTCGCACAGCAACGCGTTCTCTTCGCTCGGCATGGTCAAAATGCGGCAGCGAAAATATACGGACGCAAAACGCAACCTGGACAGAGCGGTTGAACTAAACCCAGCTAACCACTTGGCATTGTATCGTTACGCTTATCTGATCAGCCGCGAAGGCCGCGACGAGTTCGGCATGGTGCGCGAATTCCCGCCCGACGAATACCGCCGGATGACGGAACTGTTGCGAAAGGCCATTGCTGAAAAGCCGGATTTTACAGAAAGCCACGACCTTTTCGGCTTTATCAGCCAGGTTAACAAGCAGGATCTGGACGACGCGCTGAAGTTCATGCAGCAGGCATCGCGTCTGCAGCCCGGCAATGACCGCTACAAAATGCGTATCGCTGAACTTCAAATGGAGATGAAGAAGTTTGACGAAGCCGAGACAACGGCCAAAAAACTAGCGGATACGGCAGAAGATGACGCGGTGCGGGCAAGGGCGGAATCGCTTGTGGGCTTTCTGAAGCGGGTCAAAGAAGCCGAGGCCTACAACGCAGAAGTTCGCCGGCAGATCGAAACGATCACAAAAAGCGGCTCAGGAACCGGAAGCTCTCCGGACAGCGGCCCGCCGAGACTGGGAAGACGTACCGCTGCTCCGGACCTGGAAAAGAAGGCCGAAGATGCCGTAATGCGTGAAATGAATAGGGCTCTGCGTCCGCCGGCTGACGGTGAGATACGCATGATCGGCAGTATCCAAAAGGTCGAATGCAAAGGCATGAACGTGACCTACACAATTCAAACCGACGAGGGCAATATTCAGCTTACGAGCAAGGGTTTTGACGAACTCATAATGACCGCTTTCACGGAATCCTCGAACGGCATCCAAATGGGGTGCGGTGCTTCAATTGGCAGTGTGAAAAAGGTAATTACCTACAAACCGACGCTCGCCGCGGCCGGTCGTCCAAAAGGCGAGCTGATCGCGATCGATTTCGTCCCCGCGAATTTTAGGTTTGTCGATGAGCAGTCCGCTGTTGTTGATGACGACGAAGAGGAAAAAGAACCCACAGTGATAGTTTCAGGCCCGCCTCCTCCGCCAAGGGTGATCTCGTCCTTGGGCAGCGGCGAACCGCAAGACATTGAGGCAGTACGGCGAAAAATGATCCTCGATAACATTCGCGAGAACCTGACAAAACCCGAGGCAGGCGAGAAACGCGGTTTCGGAACGCTTGAAAAGAGCGAATGCACATCGAAAGCGTTCTTTATCTTCGTTAGAACTAAGGACGGCGTGCTGAAATTCTCCGTCAAGGACAACTCACCGCAACTCCGAGCGTACACGCCCGAGGTCGAGAACGTGCAGTTCGGCTGCGGCATGAAGGCATTGGACATCCCTATGGTCTTTGTTTTCAAAGATGCGCCGAACAAAAAGGACAAGTCGCAGGGCGAGCTGCGGGTGATGGAATTCGTGCCCCGCAGTTTTACGCTTGAAAACTGAACTCATTGGGCCCAGAACGGGACGTTGACGTAGGCGGTTGAAAAGCTGTCATCGAGCGAGAAATTCCGTTTGATGTTCCTCGCGGGGTCAAAGAACCATGAGCCGAGGTCGTCGCTGCGGCGATTTCGGTCGAACCATCCCCATGGCGGACGCGCCATATTCGTCCCACCGACGGTTCCAAGGAAGGCTGAACCTCGTTTGCCGAGTCGAACACGGCGATCGACATTGCGTCCTCCGACCGCCGACACAGTGATAATGACCTCGCCATAATCGAAAAACTCGCCGTACATCAGTTTGCTGTCACGATGTTTTGGTTCGGCTCGTGGCCAAAGAGTTTCGGCGATACGGATGAGTTCATAGCCGACAGAGCCTTCTTTTACTTCTTCAGGATCTTCTGCACGGCCAGTATACCGATAGACCACAAATTCCTTTCCGTCGGTCTGCTGCGGCGTCCCGGTGTAAGCCTCTATACCGTGGCCCATCGGTTCAATATAGATGAGAGCGGCGTTGCCTTCCGTTTGTACAGCCGCAAACCCCTCTCGTGTCGTTTCGCCGGCAACATACGACACAAACGTATTGTGTTTCAGCGTCTCAACAAAGACGGGCCGCGATTCGTCGAGCCCCGAACTTCCCTTTTCAGCAACTACGAGGACGCCCTCCAGGTCGTTCTCATGGGCAAGTGTAGCCTCTTCGAGAAGCCCCGTCGGATCGCGGCGGCCGAGGATACCCGCTGCGCGTCCGAGCCAGCCGCTGACCATGGGACCGCGGCGTTCGCCGCCCTTGTAATCACGCGGATGGAAGACGGCATAGTGAACAAAATAGTGTGTTCGCGTCTCGGAAACTGAGTAATAAATGTATGCGCGAAGCTTGAATCGCGGATCATCGGCGTTTGCCCAATTGTTATCACCGCGCCAATCTCCGTCGAAGTCGAAGTTAGTGATGTAGTCGCTTCGCGGATTACTGCCCAAGGCCTGATGGAAAACAGGCGCAAATCGTTCAGCGATCGAACGCTCCGACTGCGCAAAGGCAGATCTTTCCGCAAGAACAAGGGAAAAAAGAACAAACGCTGCCGCGGCGAAATATTTCGTCATAAAGCTCGACCAGCAATTTCGAGGGGTAAGATAGTCTGAATCAGCAGTATATCACGGCATTTTCAAAGCCGGACCTGACGCACCAGGATCACCGCGGGAATCGAACTTAGTGCGGCGAGAGCTTCGTCTGAAACCAGCGAATCGACCTCGATCACGGCGAGAGCTTCGCCGCCGCGTTCCTTTCTGCCGAGATAAAAATGGCTGATATTGACCTCAGCCTGACCGAGCGACGTGCCAATCTGGCCGATCACGCCGGGAACGTCATGATTTTTCGTCACGAGAAGATGCTGTGTTCCGCCGTCCTCGGCCGGGCCGACCTCGATCGAAAAGCTGCCGATCTCTGTAATGCGGCTCTCGCCGCCCGCGAAAACGCGCCCTGCGACGGCCTGTTCGCCATCGTTCGTTCTGACGACCGTGCGGATGTCGGGTGAGCCCGGTTTTGTAGTATTTGAGGTTTGGACAATTACCTCAATGCCGCGTTCTTCGGCGATAAGTGACGCATTTACAGCATTTACACGTGCCGACACGTCGCGGAGCAGTCCCGCCAGAAACGCCCGCGTTATCGGTGCCGTTGTCTTGTCAGCGAGTTCGCCGGCGTATTCAAGGCGAATTTCCGCGATCGAAGAATTGTCCGTGATCTGCGCCTGAAAGCGGCCCAGACGCTCGCCGAGTTCCATGAACGGCCGCAGAGCTTCTGCCTCTGCCGGCTCGATCGCGGGAGCATTGACTGCACCGCGGAGCACGCCGTCTATCAGCAGATCGCGCATCTGCTCTGCAACGGTCAGAGCCACACCCTCTTGTGCCTCGGCGGTCGATGCGCCGAGGTGCGGCGTTGTGATGACGTTCGACCGTCCGAGCAGCGGCGAATCCACCGGCAGCGGCTCCGTCTCAAAAACATCAAGCGCGGCACCGGCTACTTTGCCTTCATCGAGAGCTTCGATCAGTGCCGCTTCATCGACGAGTCCACCGCGGGCAGCATTGACGATACGGACGCCGCGTTTCATCTTAGCGAACGCATCACGGCCGATGATGCCGCGGGTCTCGTCAGTTACCGGCGTGTGGATGGTCAAAATGTCCGCTTTTGAAAAGACATCATCAAGCGATGCCATAGAAATTCCAAGTTCTGCAGCGGCTTCAGCAGAACAGAAAGGGTCGTAGGCAACAACGTTCATGCCGAAACCGCGTGCGATCCGCGAAACGTGCTTACCGATGCGTCCGAGGCCGATGACGCCGAGCGTCTTGCCGTGCAGTTCGACGCCAACAAAGCTCTTTTTGTCCCACGTTCCCGCCTGCAGTTTGGCATGGGCCTGCGGGACGTTGCGGCACATCGACACTATCAGAGCGACCGCATGTTCAGCGGTCGTGATGGTGTTGCCGTCGGGCGCGTTCATCACGACGATGCCGCGTGCAGTCGCCGCCGCGACATCAATATTGTCCACGCCGACGCCCGCCCGCCCGATCACGCGCAGATTCGGGGCGGCGTCCATGATGTCAGCCGTTATTTTGCTCGCGCTTCGAACGATGACGCCGTCGGCATCGGCTAACTTTAGTGCAAGCTCGTCGGGTGCGAGTCCCGTCTCTTTAACGACCTCGATACCTGCGTCAACAAGCGGTGCGAGCTTGTCTTCGTTTACGTCATCTGCGATGAACACTCTTGGCATAGTGGACAGTCGTCGGCGGTCAGTGTTACAAACTATTCTGACCTTGCCCTGATTTGTTTGCAAGGACATCGCAAAAAACTCCTGTATGGAAGTCTTTCTTTACAGAAAAGGCGCTAACGCGATAGAAGAAGGTTTTTCGCGTGATGAACTGCCCGATCTGCTCAGCGATGAGAACAACGTCGTCTGGATAGACCTCCGCGGAGAGACCGAAGACAACCGCGAACAGGCTCAAGAACTCTTAGCAAATGTTTTCGGGTTTCACTATCTGACCATCGAAGACTGCGTCGAAACGCGGAACCAGCCAAAGGTAGAAGGATTTCCCGATCATTTTTTCTTCATCGTACACGGTGTAAAACCTGAGGAAACACAGCCGACGAATTTCGTCACGAAGGAACTCGACGGTTATCTCGGCACAAACTACGTCGTTACGTTCCACCGCGAACGCTTTCGCAGCATCAAGGACGTAAAGAAGCAGATACGAAGCAGCCCTTTTGTGATGCAGCGTGGGGCCGCGTACCTGTTGCACCAGATCCTGGACAACCTTGTCGATCACTACATGCCGTTGGTCGACGATTTCGACAGAGCTATCAACGACATCGAGGAACGCGTGACCGCTATGCGGCAGAACAACACTGAGGTTCTCGGTGAGATAATGGACGTGCGGCGTGCGGTCGCCAGGCTGAAACGCATTTCGTCGCGGCAGCTTCAAGTTTTATACAGAATGTCGCACGCAGAGTTTCCGCAGATACCTCCGGAAACATTGCCGTATTATCGCGATGTCCACGATCATCTGCTTAGGATCACAGACCTCTCCGAAGGCTATCGCGACCTGGTCAGCGGGCTCTTTGACATACACTTTGCAGTGGTCGCGAACCGTACGAACGAGGTGATGAAAACGCTTGCGGTGATATCGGCGGTAATATTGCCGCTGTCGCTGATCGCGGGAATTTACGGAATGAACTTCGAGCATATGCCCGAGCTGCAAACGAGATTTGGTTATTACGCAACGCTCGGCGCGATGCTGCTGATAGCATTGCTGCTGATGTTGTATTTTTGGCGGCGTGGATGGATATTTCAAAAGGAAGATCCAGTTCTGCCGCCGATACACCGCACTTTCTCTCCTGACGAAGAGACGGAGTGATCTAAAGGAAACTTAAGGAAACCGCATAAATGACAGCAAGACACATCCCCGCATAAACTCCGGCCACCATATCGTCCGCACAGATGCCGAGCCCGCCGGGCAGTACCTCAAGCTGTCGGATCGGATACGGTTTCCAAATATCAAAAAAGCGAAAAAGCAGGAATCCGGCGAGAATGAACGGCCAACCGATCCCGAAAGGCACGAAGAGAAAAACTATAAGCTGACCGATCACCTCGTCAACGACAGCCTCGGAGGGATCGGAATTACCAAGCAGCTCTGTCGAACGGCTCGCGGCCCAAATTCCAACGAGTGTAAACGTAAACAAAAGAAACAGCACGAAAACGTGAATCCATGCGAATGCGGTCGCTGGAATCATATAGGTCGGATGAGACGCCAAAAACGGTAGGACCGGTTCGCTCCAAGGGGCAACAGCAAATGCTCCGGCAATCGCTGCCAAAGATACGCAAAGATAGATCCCAACGCCGACTAGCGACCCCCACGTTCCCGGTGCAAGCGGAAAATAGCCGACGCCCCAAGTGGTCAAAGCCAGCGACAGGTGGTCGAGCAGTCCGCTCGGTTTGCGTTTTTCGATCGCAGTTTTCATTTGAAACTATCCACTTAGCACTAACCACTATTCACTGAAGAGAACCATTTTGGAAATGCCAGAAACGAATATCTACAGTGGGTAGTGAAAAGTGTGAAGTGACAAGTTAGCCGATCAGAACTCAATTCCCTGCTGAGCATAGATGCCGGCGTGGAATGGGTGCTTGATCTCGGTCATCTCAGTGACAAGGTCTGCCTCGTCGATCATCCTTGCAAGGGCGTTATCAACGTTCCGGCCGGTCAGGATCAAATGCAAATAAGGGAATTTCGCCCGCACTTTGCGTATCTCGGAAATGACAGCATCAATATCGAGAAAGCCGTAACTTAACACATATAGCAATTCGTCGAATACCAATAAATGGTAGTCGCCGCTGTTCATCATTTCTACGCATTTCGCCCAGGTTTCTTCTGATGTTTTGATATCCTGAGTCTTGTCGTTGGTGTCCCAAGTAAAGCCGTCGCCCATCGTGAGTACCTCGACGCCGAGCTTTTCAAGCGAATCGTGTTCGCCGTATCGGTCGGTCTTTGATTTCATGAACTGCACCATCGCACAGTTCATGCCGCGGCCCGCAGCCCGAACCAGGACACCGATCGCCGCGGTCGTTTTGCCTTTGCCGTCGCCGGTGTTGAGCATCAGCAGCCCGCGCGTCTTCTCACGGTAATCGTCACGCCGCCATTTGTAACGTTTTTCTGAAGACATTACTCCCTTCAAATGCTGATCAGGTCACGGATCGGGTCGATCGACATCGCCGCAGGAATACAGAAGACATTCGCACCGATGTCATCTTTTTCAAAGCCGTCTATCATCGTAATCCGGCCGCTTTTTTCGTTGACCGAATAGAATGAGTACTCGCCTCGCTCACTGATGAAATTCACAAGGTCATTCGGCAGGTAGCCAAAGTGCTTCGATTGTTCCAAAGCCATTTCCATCAAAAAAATTGGCGGCACATTCTGATCAAAGAGTCGATTTGCTCCCTTTAGAAACATCAATTCCGCACCTTCTACATCGACTTTTACAAAATTTACATCTCCGATCGAGTTTTCTTCCAGATAATCGTCCAGTGCGATCATCCGGCAATTGAACGACTCAGAATGGCCGTCGGCTTTGCGCACAATTGACGCGTGGCCCGTCGGCTCGTTCTCTGGGATGTGAATGGCAATGTCACGCTTTTCGTCACCAAGTGCGAAAGGATTGAGTTTTATATTTTTCCCTGATGCAAGCAAACTTACATTCGCCCGAAGCTCGTTAAAGGTCGTGGGCACCGGTTCGAACGCATGCACCTTTCCTTCGGGACCGCAGAGACACGACATCAAGGTCGTGTACCAGCCGAAATTCGCCCCAACATCAATGCATGTATCGCCTCGCGATATCAGCCGAGATGTGACCAGGCTGATAGCTTTTTCATATTCGCCAAGGAAAAAAAGTTGGTCATGCATGCCGGTTGAGAGGTCAGCTGTGAATCGCCGTCCGTCCCTTGCTGTTGCCGGCAGACTCTTGTGGTCGTATTTGCAAACCCTGAGGGCTGCCTGGAATAAACGGTATTTCCCTTTAGCTACCGGCGTATGGTACGTGTAGAGCCGAACTGCCTTCAACCAAAGTTCTTCTATCCAAGGCCTCATATTCGGATTAACTGAGCTATCAAACCTTGAGCGTTATTCCGAGGACGCTTTGATCGCTTCGGCGAGCGCAGCTACGATGTCCCGTTCCAGCTCGTCCCAGTCGCCTTCGACGCCGAGTCCTGCAGCGTTCTTGTGGCCGCCGCCGCCGAATTTCTCGGCAACGCGTGCGACGTTGATATCGCCTTTTGAACGAAGGCTAGCACGGTATTTGTTCGGGGCGACCTCGCGCATATAAACGGCTGCCTTTATCTCTCTTGCCGCGAGCGGAATGTTCACAAAGCCGTTGTTGTCGCCGTCGATCGCCTCGGCATTCTCACGCATCTCAAGCGTCTGCCGCATCATTGCTATGCGGCCCGACTCGTCGCGGCGGACGGTGGACAGCACCTGGCGCATCAGTTCGATACGCGACCACGGATAGTTGTAATAAACGGCCTCGCCGATCTTCGACGGTTTGGCACCGGCCTTTATGAGTTCCGATGCGACCTTCAGCGTGCGGTCCGAAGTATTCGGGAAATGAAAAGAGCCTGTGTCTGTAACAAGCGCCATATAGACGCATTCCGCGATCTCTTTCGTGATGCGGCCGCCGACGGCTTTGCAGAGATTATAGATCATCTCGCCGACAGCCGATGCGGTTGAATCGATCCAGTTTATCGAGCCGAAATGCTCGCTCGTCGCGTGGTGATCGATGTTGACGGTAAATACTTTTTCAAGGCCTGCGATGCCCGGACGGTCAATGTCGGAACATTCGATCACGAAAACCGCATCGTAATTACCGTTGAGCTCACTTACGTCGCGTATCTCTTCGGCGCCCGGCAGGCTGGCGTAAGACGGAGGAACGTCGCCGCGAACGATCACCTCGGCGTTCTTGCCAAGCGACCTAAGCAGCCAGCAAAGACCAAGCGACGAGCCGACGCCGTCGCCGTCGGGCTTAATGTGCGTCGTTATCGCGAAATCATTATTCTTTTCAATTAATTCTACTACCTGGCTTAACACGATAATTCAGTGAAACGGGAAGATCGAAAAGCAGAAAAGTGCTGTCTGCGAGCCCTTAACTATTGTTCTTCAACCTCGGAGTCAGCTTCTTCGTCGGGTATCTCGATCACCTCGAGCAGTTCGCCGACGCGTCCCGCATTTTCTTCTGCTGTGTCGCGAATAAAATGCAGGTGCGGGGCGTGCCGCAGATCGAGATCCATAGCGACCTGCTGGCGGACGAATGTCGCCGCGTTCCTTAATGTTTTCAATGCTGTTTCGATCTCGGCCTCGTCGCCGCGAACGTAAACGTAAACCTTAGCGTCTCTCAGATCTTTCGAGACCTCGACGTCCGTTACGACCACCGTCTCAAGCCTCGGATCGTCGAGTTCAAAACCGACTACCTCGGCTATCTCCTCTTTCAGGCTTTCGGCAAGACGTTCGGGGCGACGCATATCCTGTCAGAACCACCTACGGCGGTTGTCGGTTCCGACAACACCGGCACGTCATTCGTGCCAGAGCCGGGTGGTTTAACCTATCCTACAAACAACACCGCTCTCTAAGATCGACCACCCGCCACCGCAGGTGGTTCTGACCTAAAGTTCTGTCGCGGCGATCTTCTCAATGACAAACGCCTCGATCTCGTCGTCGATCTTGATGTCATTGAAATTGACCAGGCTGATACCGCATTCATAGCCTTTCGCTACCTCATTGGTATCGTCCTTGAACCTCTTGAGCGTGGAGATGTCTCCTTCCCAAATAACGACGCCGTCGCGAATGAGCCGAGCCTTAGCTTGGCGTCGGATGACGCCATCGGTAACGCGGCAGCCGGCGATAGTTCCGATACGCGATACCTTGAACGTTTCCTGCACGACCGCTTTGCCGAGGATGACCTCTTTTTCGATCGCGTCGAGCATTCCGATCATTGCGGCCTTGATCTCTTCTTCGACCTTGTAGATCACCGAATGCAGCCGTATGTCGACATCTTCCTGTTTGGCGATGTCCGCTGCCCGCGATTCAGGGCGGACGTTGAAGCCAATGATAACAACCGCTGTAGAGGCGTCGCCGGCCTGCGTAGCTGAGGCCAACAGAACATCCGACTCTGCGATAGCGCCGACCCCGGCCCGGATAACCCGAACCTTGACCTTGTCGGTCGAGAGTTTTTCGAGCGTGGCACGCAGCACTTCGACCGAACCCTGTACGTCCGCCTTGAGCACGACGAGGAGTTCCTTTATCTCAGCCTGGCCGAGCGATTCGATACCCCGTTTCGTGGTCTTGAGCAATGCGGCCTGCCGTGCGTGCATCTGCCGCTGCTGTGCGATCTGCTGTGCACGGTCAACATCAGAAACGACCTGCAGATTGTCGCCCGCCTGCGGAACGCCCTGCAGCCCTAGCACTTCGACTGGCGTTGCCGGCTGTGCCTCGGTCACGCTCTCGCCGCGGTCGGAGATCATCGCACGGACCTTGCCCGAATATTGCCCGACGATGAACGGATCGCCGATCTTTAACGTTCCCTGTTGTACAAGCACCGTCGCCACAGCACCGCGGCCTTTGTCCAGCTTTGCTTCGAGAACAACACCCGTAGCACGCCGTGTCGGGCTTGCACGCAGTTCGAGAAGGTCTGCCTGCAGCAGAACCGTTTCAAGAAGCGTATCGAGCCCTTGCTTGTTCTTCGCCGAAACAGGGACCATGTCCGTTTCGCCGCCCCAGTCTGTGGGCTGCAGGCCAAGGCCTGCAAGACCCTGCTTGACCTTATCAGGATTGGCGTCCGGCTTATCTATCTTGTTGATCGCTACGATCATCGGAACGCCTGCAGCTTTTGAGTGCTCTACTGCCTCGATCGTCTGCGGCATGACGCCGTCGTCCGCTGCAACGACCAGAATTACGATGTCCGTCGCCTTAGCACCGCGTGCACGCATCATGGTAAATGCCTCGTGGCCCGGCGTATCGAGGAAAACAACGCGGCGTTCTTCGTTCGGGTTGTCGGGATTCGGAACCTTAACGCTGTACGCACCGATGTGCTGCGTGATGCCGCCTGCTTCACCTTCTGCAACGTTCGCCTGGCGAATAGCGTCGAGCAGCGATGTCTTACCGTGATCGACGTGTCCCATTACGGTAATGACCGGAGCACGCGGAAGTTCAATATCATCAGCATCCGCAGCGATGAGCTCTTCAAATTCCTCTTCGGAAACGAGTTCTTCGAACGGAACAAAAGTGATGTCAAAACCGAACTTGAGACCGAAATCAATCGCGGTCTTTTCGGCGATGGTCTGATTGAGAGAGGCGAGAACGCCCTGTTTCATCAGGAGCTGAACGATGTCGCGCGGCGTCACGCCGATGCCTTCGGCGAATTCACGCACCGTTGCACCTTCCGTGAGCCTGATCTGTTTGAGGCTGCCGGGATCGACGGCACCGATCTGATCGAGGACCCTTTCCTCGATCGACCGCTTTTGCGGTGCCTCGATATCGCCTTCGGCAAACCTGCCGGTTCGGTCGTCGCCGGGTCTTGCCTTTCCTCGGCGTCCGGGGAGCCTTCTCCTTTGATCATGGCCGGGCTTGTATTCGAGCTTTGGCTGTGCCTTTTCCCCCTGAGTACCGCCGCGGCCGCCGGCTCTGCGTTCAGCCTCAGCTTTTCTGGCCTCGACCGTCAGCGTACCCGTACGCTGCTCGCCTGTCTTGACCACGACCTGTTGTCCGGGAAGAATTCCCTTTTCGCGAGCTTCCTTGGACAATGTGAGAGTCTTGAATGTTACTCCGGACCTTGTCGGGGCCGCCGGAGCGGGCCCGGAATCAGCCGCGGGAACTTCTTCAGCCGGTTCGCCGGCTTCGGCTTCTTCGGTCGCGGGAGCGGCTACTTCGACGGCCTCTTCCGCAGGTTTGGCTTGAAGCTTTTTAACCTTCGGCTTTTCTTCCTTGGTTTCAGGTGCAGCCTCTTCAACAACTTTCGGGGCCTCGGCGGGCTCTTTCTTTGAAAGTGCTTTGACGCGGGCAGGACTTGCCTTCTTCGCAGGTTCAGGAGCCGCTGCCGGTTCCGCCGCAGGAATTGTCTCTGCGGCCGCCGGCGAAATTGCCTCATCCGAAACCGCGTCTTCGGCCGGTTTCGGCTTTTTGGCAGCCTTAATGACCTTGATGGCCCGCTTTACAGGGGCATCTTGTTTCGTCAGATACTTGCCTCGGATCTTTTCCGCTAGAGCATGGCTGACCGAATTTGACGGCACGCTGACGTCCGCTCCCTCGCGGCGCAGATCTTCCACGATACGCTTGGCGTCCTGCTTTACCTCGCGTGCCAGGTCATAGATTCTTATGCTTTTTCCAGTCGCCATAAATCGATCAACAATCAAATCGCTCGAGCTTCAAACTACGCTCGCAATTCTCTGCACTCTAAAAAATGAGGCCGCGCCTCTATGCCTCTTCGGCTTCGGAGCCTTCCGGCTGTGTGTCCGCCTCGACGGAAGTTCCGTCAGCATGGGGCTCTTCGACCGCCTGCTCTTCAACGGCGGGCTCTTCGACAGAAACATCCTCAGCAGGCTCGCCTGCTGGAGTTTCCTCCGTAACCGTTTCTTCGGCGCTTGAGTCAGCTGCTGCCTCTGCTGCTTCTTCTTCCGTCGGCTCATTGCCTTCGGCCTCGGCGTTCTTCGCCTCTACTATCACGTTTGCTGCCGCTCGGATGCTTTCCGCTTCATCGAGACTGACGTCCAAGATGTCGCTGATGTCATCAACTGCGGCGGCGGCGAGGGCTTCGATGTCCTCGATGCCGCGGGCGGCGAGAAGTTCCGCCTGGTTTGCGGTAACGCCTTCAAGTGCCGTGATCGGCACAGCTTCGCCGGAAGCCATCATCTTGCCCATTTGAAGCGTGATCTCACGCTTGAGCAGCTCTTCGCTGACGATCTTGATATCCCAACCGACCAAACGCGTTGCAAGCCGTACGTTTTGGCCTTTCTTGCCGATCGCGAGGCTGAGCTGATCTTCGCCGACGATCACTTCCATGACGCGGTTCTCGATGTCGGTAATTCGCACCTGCGAAACGCGTGCGGGCGAAAGTGCGTTTGCCGCGAACATCGACGGTTCGTCCGACCATTCGATGATATCTATCTTTTCGCCTCGGAGTTCCTTAATGATCGCCTGAACACGCGAACCTTTCATACCGACGCAGGCCCCGACCGGATCGACATCCTTTTCGTTCGAAGCGACGGCGATCTTTGCCCTGTCGCCCGGTTCGCGGACGGCAGATTTGATAACGACGGTTTCGTCGTAGATCTCCGGCACTTCCATTTCGAAAAGCCGCTTCAGCAGCTCTGCCGAAGCTCGTGAACAGCGGATCTGCTGGCCTTTCTGCTGCTCGTCGAGCACGTCTATTATGACGACTCGGATACGCTCGCCCGGATTCCACATTTCGCCGCGGCTCTGTTCATTTCGCGGCACGACCGCCTCGAGATTATTACCGAGGTCGATGACCATGTCGCCTCGCTCGAATCGCTTAACCGTGCCGTTCACCAACTCGCCTTTGCGGTCGATGTACTCTTCATAGACCTTCTTGCGGACGGCCTCGCGGACCTTTTGAACAAGTATCTGCTTCGCGGTCTGGGCAGCGATCCGGCCCATTTCTTCCTGGGCCAGCGGGATGAGGAGGGCGTCGCCGATCTCGATCTCATCGTCTCCCGTAGCCTCAACGGCCTCTTCCAACGAGATCTCGCTCTTCGGATCCTCTACCTCTTCGACCACAGTTTTCGGGACCGAAATTTCGATAATGCCTTCTTCAACGTTCCAATCGACCTGCACGTTCTCACCGGCCTCATCGCGAAACTGACGGCGCGCGGCTGCACGAACCGCCTCGCGCATCGCTTCGATTACCAACTCGCGATCCAAACCGTGTTCGTTGCACAACGACTCTATACTTTGTCCGATCAAAGAGCTCATACTCTAATTCTCACCTTCATTGCACTATCTCCGTGCCCCAAATTCCTCGCTGAGGTCGATCTTCAAATTCGCTTTCAATATATCGGAGTGATCTATTGCTATTTCACCCGCCTTCTTCTCTTCTAGCTTGATCAATGAACCGTCCACTCCTGCGATCCTGCCTGAAATGGTCTTTTGCTCACCTTCGCTGCGGTATTTCACCTTTGCCAGCTTTCCTTCAAATCTGCGGAAGTCGTCCGGCGAGAACAATTCCCGCTCGATACCCGGCGACGATACCTCCAAAACGTAACGCGTCGGGATCAGGTCTTCCGCGTCGAAAACTTCCTCGATAGCGTGCGAGAACGCGGAACAATCTTCCAATGTGATGCCGCCTTCTTTATCAATAAAGATACGGACCACTTGGTCTCGCTTGGTTCCGCCCAGCTCGGCCTTCACCAGTTCGAACGACCGCGTTTCCGCCTCTTTGCGGGCGATCTCTTCGATCTTTCGCTCAATTCCGGTCCTGTCCATCACCGCCTTCAAAAACAAAAAGTGGGCGAACACCCACTTGACACATCAGCCCAGCGTATCGAAGCAAACCGTTATATTAACTAATTAGATGAGATTGTGCAAGACCTTTGTCTAATATACGAAGTTGAGGATGGTTTCGAGCGTTTACCCGAACCTGATCATCGCCGACCTTGCGGCTCCTATGAGGCCCGCATGATCGCCAAGTTTCCCTTTTACTATTCGGCACCTCACCGCTGGTGCAGGGAACGCCCTCTTCCGGATCTCGGAACGCAGCCGCGGAGCGAAAAGCCCGAACGCCCCGGCGACCTTGCCGCCGAAGACAACCATATCCGGATTCAGAGTATTGATGAGCCCCGCTGACACAATGCCCAGATACCTTCCCACTTCAGAAAATATCCAACGGGCATCTCGGTCGCCGCTGACCGCGAGGCGGTAAACTTCCTCAGAACTCTCGGCATTCATGCCGAGTTCATTGGCCATTCTTGTCACGGCTTGGGAAGATCCGTACTGCTCGAGGCACCCGCGGCTTCCGCAGCCGCAAGCATACCCGTCGGGCTCAACGCAGAAATGCCCTATCTCCCCGGCGCTGCCGTCGGGACCGCGGAAAGCCTCTCCATTTATAATGAGGCCGCCGCCGATGCCCGTTCCCAGCGTCAGCATTATAGATGTATCGACTTTTCTCGAAGCTCCTATCCAGTTCTCTCCGATCGCAGCCGCCGTTGCATCGTTCTCTATCAAGACCGGCATACCAAGAGCCTCAACCACAGGCCGCAAGAGCTGCATACCCTCGAGCGAAGGGATGTTGGGCACTTTCGTCAAAATTCCTTTGCCATCCTCTGCCGCCGGTGCGGGCACTGCGATCGCAGCCGACGCAAACGCACTTTTGCCGCCCACTCTTTTTGCGAGTCCGCGATGCAGCTTAGAGATAAGATCGAACAAATCGTCAGGCGTAAGGCTTTTCGGCGTCTTGGCTTGGTCAGCGGCCAAGATAACTCCGCTGCGTTCAATAGCCGCCGCCCGGATATTGGTACCGCCGAGATCGATCGCAAATATGCTCATATCTCCTTACCCATCACTCTTCCGCCTGCCCTCAAAGAAGCATCTGGCGGCTCTCGAACTTTATCTATATCACAGAAAATAAAAAATCCTGCTAAAGGACTCAAAATGTTGAATTTGGCTTTGCCGTGCAGGTATTGTGTGCTATAAGTTAAGCCGTACTTATTTTGAAACATCCGATGTCGGCGTTTTCGCCTCGGCAAGGCGGTTAAAGTGCTTGCCGTGAAACATTGACATACGGGTGTGTTTCGTGTAAAAGGTTCATAGGTTTGGTCTTAAGACCGCTTTTCAGGAGTTTCTCGAGATGAATTCATTCTCAGTCATAAAGTCCATTCGGACAGGTATGTCGGTTTGCACCGTTGCCGTCATGCTGACAGTATCGTCAATGGTCGCACTTGCGGGTCCGGCGAAACCGGTTGGTGATCTGACTGTCCGCGGCAATGCAAAGGTTTTTGTGAACGGTGAACCTGCAGAAACAGGCCGAACCGTATTTTCGAACAGCACGATCACGACCGGAGAAGAATCCGGGGTCGTCATCAATATTGAAGGCAAAGGCAGATTCGAGTTGGGAGCCAATTCGGCTTTCACGGTTGCCGACGGGACAGATACTGCTGCAGGCCAAGTAGTTTCGGGGTCAGCAAAATTGGTCGCAGGCAGCGGAGAGATCTCTTTGAAGAACGCTGAGGGCGAACCGATCTCGCTCAGCAGCGGCGACACGGTCACCGCGACCGCCGGCAAGTCGGCAGGCCGCGACCAGCGTGACAAAGACGGAAAGTGCATTGACACGAACAACGACGGCAAACTCGACTGCTATGAAGGCCTGCCCATGTGGGGCTGGGTTCTGATAGCGGCCGGTGTCGGTGCGGCTGTCATTTTAGCGGTGGCTCTGTCAGACGATGACAACAGGTCTGTAAGTCCCGTTCGTTGATTGGATTTTTATTTCATCGTGAGGTATTATATCTCTCGACTGTTTAAACAACTGGTAGAATTGACGCAGGAGGAGAACATTTCACAATGCTCGGCAAAAATATTATTCGCAAATCGGTAACTTTGATGACTGCAGTAGCGGTCTGGTGTGTATATTCAATGGTGGCCTACGCCATTCCCGGCGACATTGCAGGTGAGATCACTGTTACCGGTCAGGTAACGGTTAACGGCCAACCGGCAGTTTCGAATTCGACCATCCTTTCAGGTTCGGTCATTTCGACGGGCGATGGATCGTCCGCCGTCGTCAGCCTTGGGAAGGCAGGCAAACTCGAACTATCTGCAAACACGAGCATGACGCTTCGCTTCTCCGAAAACAGTATCGTTGCGATGCTGTCTGACGGTAAGACCCGCGTTCAAAACTCCGCAGGCGTAGCTACTACCGTAACGACCAAGCACGCGACGGTCATCGCCGACGTTAGCCAATCGGACAACTTCACCGTAGAGGTAGAATGCGCTCACACTCACGTTGACACCCACGCAGGTGTCGTGACCATGCGCGAAGGCACTGCCGACAAGCAGATCGCCGCAGGTTCGAGCGCGATTGCCGGGAAGATGGATCAGGCAGGCTGCCAGCCTTGCTTCCGCGGAAATCAGCCCGCGACGGCGATCGGCGGATGGCCGTGGCTCATTCTTCTCGCTGCCGGTGCTGCCGGTGCGGGGATCTTCCTTGCCACTCGCAAAGATGATGTAAACTTCGGCGGCGGCGGCACGGTCGTAAGCCCCGTTCGTTAATTCACTATCAGTTGGTTTTAGCGGGTCATGTTCTTCGAACGTGGCCCGCTATATTTTTATTCATACATCTCAATTGTTATCATTATCGTTTGTTTTCCTAAGTGATTTTTTCTTATGCATATTGCAGTTATTGGTACAGGATACGTTGGGTTGGTCACGGGGGCCTGTTTTGCGGAGTTTGGGGTCGATGTAACGTGCGTTGACGTTGACGTTGATAAAGTTGAAAAGCTGAAGAATGGGGTCATTCCTATTTACGAGCCCGGGCTCGACAAGATCGTCGAAAAGAATTCCTCCGCCGGCAGACTCCATTTCACCACCGATCTGGCGTCCGCAGTAAAAGGGGCCGAGGTTGTGTTTCTTGCGGTCGGCACCCCGCCGCTGCCTGACGGATCGCCTGATATGAGCTTTTACCGGCAAGCTGCGTTGGACGTTGCAAAGGCGATGAACGGCTACAAGGTCCTGGTTACAAAATCGACCGTTCCGGTCGGCACCGGCAAATGGCTTCGGGATTTTGTCACTGAGAACTTGCCCGAACCGACAGAGTTCGGCGTTGCGTCAAACCCGGAGTTTCTTCGCGAAGGTGCTGCCATTGAGGATTTCATGCGGCCGGATCGTGTAGTTATCGGAAGCAACGAGTCTCGGGCGATCGACGTAATGAAGGAGCTTTACCGGCCGCTTTATCTCATAGAGACGCCGATAGTCATAACGTCGCTTGAGGCGGCTGAGTTGATCAAATACGCCGCAAACGCCTTTCTGGCTACGAAGATCACCTTTATAAACGAGGTGGCCAATCTTTGCGATGCAATAGGCTGCGACGTTCACGATGTTGCACGCGGGATGGGTATGGACAACCGTATCGGTCGAAAGTTCCTGCATCCCGGCCCCGGCTATGGCGGATCGTGTTTTCCGAAGGACACGCGTGCGTTGACGACCGTGGCGGACCAGTTCGGCGTCGAGACGCTGATCGTAGACGCGGTGATCGACGCGAACGAACGTCAGCGTCAGGCAATGATCCCAAAAATCAAGGGTCTCGTTGGCGACCTGGCAGGAAAGCGGATCGCGGTTCTCGGCCTGTCATTCAAGCCGGAAACGGACGATATGCGCGAGTCGCCTGCGATCGAGATCCTGAACGGGCTTCGAGCGGGGGGAGCTTCGATCAAGGCCTATGATCCGGTGGCGATGGAGGAGTCTAAGCATTACATCGAGGGCATTGAATATGCCTCAGATGAATACGATGCTATCGAAGGTGCGGACGCCCTGGTGATCATCACCGAGTGGAACCAGTTTCGTGCCCTCGACATGGAAAAGGTCAGGTCGCTCCTCAACGAGCCGAAGATCGCCGATCTCCGGAATATTTACGAACCCGCGGATATGAGGGCTCTCGGTTTTGAATACGTCGGCGTCGGCAGATAATATTCGAGTATTGCGATGGCAGAAACTCCTAAAGTATTAGTAACAGGCGGTGCCGGTTTTATCGGCTCCAATCTTGCTGATGAGCTGATCCGCCGCGGCGCCCTCGTGACGATCGTCGACGATCTTTCTACAGGGTTTCGCGAGAATCTGGAAGAAATTTCGGGTTCTTTCGATTTCGTCGAGGGCGACATTAACGATGGCGATCTGATCCGGAGCGTAATTGAGGGCGTCGACACTGTTTACCATCAGGCGGCTCTGCCCAGCGTTCCTCGCTCTGTAGAAAATCCGGCTGAAACACATAAAGTGTGCGTTGATGGCACGTTTTCGCTGCTCGTGCAGGCTCGCGACGCCGGTGTCCGCCGTTTCATATATGCGGCGTCCAGTTCCGCTTACGGCGATCAGCCGACGCTTCCAAAGGTGGAAACAATGCGTCCTGACCCGTTGTCACCGTATGCCGTTGCCAAGTTGGCCGGCGAATCCTATTGCCGAGCTTTTCACAATGTTTACGGCCTGGAAACCATATCCCTGCGATATTTCAATGTGTTCGGGCCGCGTCAAAACCCCTCGTCGATGTACTCGGGCGTTATTTCCCGTTTCATCGACTCGCTCGCAAAAGGCGAACGGCCCATTATCTTCGGCGACGGGCTGCAGTCGAGAGATTTTACTTATATCGATAATGTTGTCGATGCCAACATCAAAGCGGCAGAGGCGACGTCAGGCATTGGCGAGGTAATGAATGCCGCCAACGGCGAGAGAGTAACACTGCTGGAGTTGTTGGACGTTCTGAAGGAAATAATGAACCTGGAGGACGTGGAGCCTGATTTTCAGCCTCCCAGAAAGGGCGACGTCAAGCATTCGCAGGCGGACAACCGTCGTGCGGTCGAATGTTTAGGCTATAAGAAACTTGTCGGCCTTGAAGAAGGCCTCAAGAGAACCTTGGAATGGTGGCGTTCCAGCCGCTTTGCAGCATGAACGCCCTCACAGATCATTTTTCCACTGCGAATACAGAATCCTCGATCGTCGAATTGATCAAGATCTCGCGAGCCCGGAACGCGGCGTACGCCGTCATGTTGCCCAGATCGAACCGCTGAGAGTATCTGCTCGGCACAATTACGCCGTCAACTGTTTGAAAATCGTCTATTTCGACCGACGTAGTTACGATCCTGCCCATGACATCGTAGCTGGATTCGTAGCTGCGGATTCGGCCCGTCTTGTCGTTAATAAAGAAATCCGTAAAAAAGCCTTCCGGTGTTGTGATACGAAAGCCTTTTCTTTTTCGTTTGTCTTCGGGCAATTCAGACACTACATATCCGTCAACGCCGGCACGCGGGAGAAGCGGAAACCCGAGACTGGTGATCGGCGGCAGCGAAAAGCCTTGGATCGATGAAAATGTATTGGTACCGTCATGTACCTGCTTCAGCGGCTGAAACGGGTTGTTTATCTCAAATGAATACTTCTCGCCGCTGATCGCCATCGAAAACGCCGCCGGAGTACTCTGGCCGAAAACACTCAGATTGACGCTGCCCTTTACCACCAATGAACGCATTTCGGCTAGTTTGCTCCCGCCGTGTGCGTCAACCACGCTCTTTGCCAGAGCCGCCGGTGTACCCACCGTTGAAGGTGCGGCAGCCTTGCCGCCTGACTTCCCTGAGGCCTGCGCATACAGTCCGGTCGCGAAAAACGTAAATGTGATCAGAAAGACGATGACGTTCTTAAACATAACCAGTAAATATTAACAAAAAATATGAGGCAAGAACGATTTCGCCCTTGCCTCATTATTGGATGCATCAGCTTCCGTTTGGTTTACCAGCTGAACCGCATTTGCAGTTCGATACGGCGATTTGCAGCACCGCCGCCTCCGAACCCGCCGAAGCCGCCAAATCCGCCGGCCGTTGACGTTGACTGGCCGAAACGGCTCGAACTGAGGCTACCGACAGGCGTTCCCAGATTCACCTTATTGAGAATATTGGAGAAGTTGACGCTGACGTTCAGGTTGTACGGCTTTCTGGTGTCGCCGCCGCCGCCGAAGAAACCACCGCCGCCGCCGCCCATTCGGCCTCCGCCCATGCCGCCGCGTCCCATTCCCGGAATACCGCCGCCCGGGCCGCCTGTTTGGCCGCCGGTCGAAGCAACTCGCTCAGCCGCCGAGGTGCCGAAGCCGAAAGTGCGACTGACGCGCATGTTCATATTGAAGAATGCGGGGCCAAGACCATAGTTTCTCGGGATTATCTTGCCTGGATCGTTAGAGCCGATATCGCAGAACGACTTGTTCAGCGAGAGTTCGTTACAGCGAAGAGCAAGTTCGCCAAACGTCGGCCGCTCAGTGAACAGGCCGTCACCGTTTGCGTCAATTCCGCGCGTGATGTTGAACGGCCTTCCCGAGCTTGCGATGATGAAAGGATTCAGGTTGAAGCCCCAGGGCAAGCTCAAGTTGCCGCCGAGCGTAAAATTGTGCCTGATGTCGAACGATGAACGTCCGTATTCACCCGTAAGATCATAAGAATAAGCGGGAAAACTAAATGCACCATCAGAATCGCCCTCAGCAAATCCGAGACGATAATTACCGAAAAGCGAATATTTGTTGCTGATATTCGTTCGGAAGTTCAGGATCAGCTGGTTCTGTTTCGATTCGCCTGTCGATTCATACTGATAGACGTTGCCGCCCGTTGGATCTGGACGCGGAGCGTTCAAGCAGGCGATCTGCAGAGGGCAAATAGGAGCGTTTATGTTCCGCGATCGCAGGACATTGTTCGTTTTCGACGTAATGAAGAAAGACGACAAAACTGTGTTGTACGGCAGCTGCCTCTCTACACCGATCGCGGCCTGCATCGTGTAAGGCGAAGACAGATCGTCCGCCACGCGACGAATTGTGTTCGACTGCGGAAGCACCGCCAAGATCTGGGCTGCGGTCGGAACATTGGTCACACCGTTTAGCGTGAAAACCGGCTGCGCAAGAAGTGCAAGTGCTGCGGCACGCCGAACAGGATCGGTATCGTTGGCGCTGACAAGCAAATTAAGCTGGCTTTGTCCGTCGAACCTGATCGCCTGCAGCGTCAGATTCTCGCTGAACCGCTCATAGAAGAAGCCCGCACCGCCGCGGATGACCGTTTTCGGGGCTCGAGCACCGCCCGCACCCGGCGACCATGCAAAACCGAACCGCGGTGCAAAATTCGTATTGCTCGAGATGTTTGTCTGGTTCTCGTACCGCAGTCCGAAGCTGAGCATCAGCGCCGGGCTGATCCGCCAATCATCAGTAATGAAAAGTCCGTAGTCGGTCCGGGTGACGGTCGCGAGCGGATTTCCGGTCGTGATGGAAAACTGCGTCGGATTGTATTGCACACCAACAGCTCCACTGACCTTGCAGCGGTACTGTTCCAGCGAAGAAACAATGCCATCCGAGTTGATATCGCAAGCATCGGCTCCAAAGAAACCGGGGAAGACGAACGATCCGCCGTAGTTGTTTTCTGACCGGTCGCTTATGTTCACGTTGCGGATCCGGCCGCCAAACTTGACCGAGTGCTGATTGTTTTTGCCAAAGGATGTCGTGGTGAAATTGTTGACCTCGAAAACGCGGCTTCGGTTGAAACTCTGTCCTATCTGCGATCCGCCGCCAGTGAAAGCTGCAGGAACGTTGACGGTCGGGATCGAATTGTCGCCCGTTTGCTCGCGGCGGCTATCGCTGAACTCGAACCGTGTCTCGTTGACTGTTTTCGGGTTGATGATCATCGTTTCCGTTATTCGGATCTCGTGTTCGCGGCTGGTCGATGCAAAGGCCCGCGACGGGAGCGAAGTATCGCCGATTCCCTGATTTTCAGATGTCGAACGGCCAAAATTGTATCTGACCACCAACGTGTTTCGATCGTTGATCTGATAGTCGAACCTCGGCCCGATGTTGAAACGCCTCGTCGGGACCTGGACGTCTTGGTTAAAGCTGACGATGTTCAGTGACGGATCCAGGACAAGAGCGTTGATAATGGTGTTGTTGTCGACCATTCGTTGATTCACGTCCAGAAAAAACGAGGATCGGCCCTTTTGCACGGGGCCTGAAAGGTTGCCGCCGAAGGTCTTCGTCTGGCTTGGTGCTCTGTTCGACGCAAAGGGATTGCGCGAATTCAGGCGTGCATCGTTGAAATTGAAACTCGCACTGCCGCGCCACTTGTCCGAACCCGGACGCGTCAGAATTTCGAGGCGGCCGAAACCGAGCCGGTCGAATTCAGCTGAAAAGGGATTCTGATTGATGCGTATCTCACGAATTGCGTCTCTGGGCGGTATCCTGCCGCCGGTAAAACCGTCGATGAAGATCTGTCCGCCTGCGGGGCCTGCCGACGGTCCGGCGAGTGCCTGCAATGCAGCTTCGAGTTCATCGGGATCGTCAGGAAGAGCTTCGAGGTCCTTGCCCTTGATAACGGTCGCTCCGCCGGAACTGTCCGGGTCGGTCGAAACGCCGACATCATTCGAGATATCTACGGTCTCTTCGACGCCTGCGACCATCAGAACGACTATCAACTCGTTCTTCTGTCCGGCAGCGACCTCGACTTCGGCATTCTCATAAAGAGCAAACTTCGGAGCGATGGCTTTAACCGTATATATGCCCGGAGCAAGCCCTGTTAGAGCGTACTCGCCGCGGGCATTGGTTATCACCCGGCGTTCCCTTCCGTCCTTGGAAACGATCGTGATCGAAGCTCCGACCACGACCGCGCCGAGAGCGTCGGTCACTTGGCCTTCGATCGAGCCCGTCGCTTGAGCAAAAACGCCCGACACGGAAAGAGCCGCAATGCCCAGTAGTAATGAAAAGTGTTTTAAGAGTCTCATGATATTACGCGTCCTATGAAAACAAAATTTTGGGCCGCGACATCGGCCGCGGCCTGATAACTTAAATAAAACTTAATTGAAGCCGATCCCGTCGAGGCCGGGAATTGTGAAACCGCTATCGACGCCGGGCCGGCCCATGCCGCGGCCGCCGCCGGCTGCTTGGGCAGCACGAATGAAAGGCTCAACGCCGGCGAGGAGCTTGATCGCACGAACGCGCTCTGCTGAGCCGTTTCGCGTACACGAGACCGCGATCATCTCACCGGGTTTCAGATCTGCGGCAGATACCGCAGGAAAACGTTCGAAAAGATCGTCAACGCCGCCGCTACCGCCGCGCATTCCGCCCGCCATTCCGCCCGCCATTCCGCCCGCCATTCCGCCTTGGCCGGGAGCACCCTGCCCGCCGGGGCGAACCGGTGCGGCTCCGCCTGCGGGCGGACCGCCTACGGGACGAGCACCGCCTGCGATCATTTGAGCACCTGCCATCCGCTCAGCCATTTCCGAGGGGAAACGCTTGAGTACCGACGAATTCCCGAGAGTCACCGTCACATCCTTGTTTGTCTGCACATTCTTAATAACGATCTCGTTCGTTTCCGCGTTGTATGAAACAACCGTACCCGCGATAGTTTGGAACGCCCCGGTTACGACCTGCTCGGCTGCGAAGCTGGTTCCGTCGGTGCTCCGGTCGCCGAGGGCACGAAGCATATCGCCTTCTTTTACGTCCGCCAACGAACTTGCGAGTGCCTCGTCATATCGGATCGAATCCGGTGCATATCTTAGAAACTTCGCGTCGGCTTTCGGCGTCAATGTTACGTCCGTCGAACCGACAATACCGCGAACCTCTACGACCACCTGGCCGGTCTGCTGGTTGACTGACTTAACCTTTCCTGTGATCCCGCGTCGCCGCCACTCTTCGGCCTCTTTTGCCTGCTTTTGCGAGATGTCGGCCTTTGTCATCAAGAAGAGCGACCGTGCCGGCATGGATCTTCCGTCAGTGGCCAGAATTCCCGAGACGGTTATCCGATCGCCGGTACCGAGGTCGCCGAACTCAGCCGGCGTTGCAGTACTGAGGCTAGGCTTCTCGGGCGAGACCCTTTTGATCGAGGTAGTTTCGGTAATGACGATCTCAACATTGCCATTGGCCGTGGATATCGTCAGTTTCTTATCACCGATAGATACTATCTCACCGGTGAGAACCGTCGGCTTCAAAGGCTGCTGCCCCGGATCCTGAGAATAAATGAATGAAAAGATCGCCGAAACGGCTATAAAAACTATCGCTATTAAGAAGTTGTACAACATAGGCTTAATCTTCGGCCTGATATTAGATTTAGTTTCAAATCAGTTTAGAAATGCTTCTACGCACTCTAAGACGTTGATTTTATCAGCGAAGTTCGGGCCTTTTTGTAAAGAAATGTAAAAGTCTGCAAGCATTCAGCCCGCGTTATTTGGGGCTTCCGATGATGTCCGGGCAGTCAAAAGCAGGCCGAGTCCGGTGGTGAGGACACCGAAAAGAACGATGACCCAGAGATACGGAAGAGATAATAGGACCGTCAGCAGGACGACACCTATTAGGATGGAAAGGGTTTCAGAGCGGTTATTGCCGTTATTGACGCGTTTTGTGAGGATCTTGCCAAGTGCGACATGGAGTGCGACACGACCGAAGACATAGGCAAGCACCACGACCACAAGGCCCATCAGGAATATTGTAAGTCCAAGGTATTCAGGAAGTGTTAAAGCTGCGCCCACGATCATCGCAATGATGGCTGCAAAGAAAAATGTTCCTATACCCATCGTCTTCGGCCATGTCAGCCGAACACGCAGAGCTGCACGGCTGACCGCACCGGGAGCAACGGTCGCGACGACCATTGATAAGAGGAACCAAAAAAGAGCGAGGACAAAACGTTGGGCAAAGAATGACGGCGTTATGTCGGGCGAAAGCATCTGCGACGGTTCCTGGCCGATGCTCCGCAGTTCGTTCTCAAACACCGCGAACATGATGGTTTCCTTTCCTTCTTCGCGGAGCGGTTTTTCAGCCGCGGGCTTGTATGATCCGCCGAAAACTATAACGTCGCCGCCGATATATGCGTCGTTCTCCTGTATGACGTTGCCGCCGATCGTGGCGACGTCGCCGGTGACCCGGCCCTCGATGATAACATCGCCGCCGATCGCAAGGACTCCCTTTGCTTGCTTCTTCACTACGACGTTGCGGCCGAAAACATAAACTTCCTGATCCGGAGCATCATTAACGATAACCGTTGTGTCATCTTCGGAGGTCGAGACCGCGGTAACGCCATAGATATTTTCGGCAGCCGCGAAGGCCATCAGCATCGACGTGAAAACAAAAGCGGCCGCCCGAATTGAGCGGCCTTGTTTCGATCTTATAATGCAGCGGCCCGCGATGATCATCTTTGAATTATCCTCTCAGAGAACGCGAGCGCCGGACGGCGGGAAAAAGAAACAATACCGCTGCAACGATGAGCAGCACGAATACGGCCTGATTAGGTATTTGCGACGACGCCGAGCGTGTGATGACCACAACACCGGCATAAAGCGAGCTGAACAGATGAAACGAGACCGTCGCGGTACCGGCAACGACGTCGCCGAACTTTTGTACCGGCGTTGCAATATCTGCAAATGAGAAAAATGCAAATAGACAAAATATCGCCATCGCCGCAATGACGAAGTATGCGTTTAACCTCTCCTCCGGCTTACGCAGACCGTTGACATTGCTTTCAGCGGTCGCCGTGACCTTCTTGGCAAAATCGGCGGGCGGTTCGATCTCTGCGGATTCTGAGAAGCTGCTGTTCAGCAGGCAGAGTATCTGCCTCTGTTCGAGCAGAGCGGACGAGCACACCTTGCAATCGGCAAGGTGCCGTTCGAAAGAAAGCTCTTCTGACTGTTCGAGTTCTCCATCGAGGTAACCTGCTATGAAAGGTGACGGACACTCGGCCTTCGGGCTCATTTGCTCGCGGATCTCTTCGTTCATCGAATGATCCCCCTCTTTAGCAATACCTCTCGCATCATTTCCCTTGCCCGAAATAGCCGGTTCTTCACCGTGCCGAGCGGCAGGCCGGTCACTTCGACCATTTCTTCGTAGGAAAGTTCGCGGGCGTGCCTTAGCAGCAGCAGCTCGCGATATGCAGGCGGCAGGCCCGAAATGACATCTTCGATCTCTGAGATGCGTTCGTTGCGTTCCTGTTCTTGTTCGGGGTTACGGGCGCCGCATTCTATCTGAATTTCGTAGGCGCCGTCCTGTCCTTCGATCTCGAGGCTGTGCGTATGAACGGAGTTCCGGCGAAGGTGATCGATCGCAGCATTATGCGCGATGCGGTACAGCCAGGTAGAAAACTTGTATTCGCTGCTGTATCTTTCGATCGAATTGTATACCTTGATGAATACTTCCTGCGAAACATCGAGCGAGGCGTCATGGTCACCAAGCATTCGGTAAACATAGCCGACTATCGGCCGCTGATAACGCCGCACAAGCTCCTCAAAACCATCGTGCGACCCCGCTACCGTGCGGACGACAAGTTCGGCGTCGGTCAGATCTCTTGCGGTGATGTATGCGGAGGCTTCCATCGAAACTGCGTTATCGGTTACTACGCAAGTCTGGGCAAAATGGTTTCAATTTGCAAGGCGGGCTTCTGCTTCAGGCGGCAAGGGCAGCAAGCCCGGCCGGAGCGGCGACGCTGTCAAATGCCACGCCGTCCGGCAGAAAATCCATGCCGGCCTCTATCGGGCCGACGACTCGGAGCGGCGCACCTAATGCATCATTCGCAATTGACGGCAAACGGTCCCTCAGTTCCGTATCACCGACGACCAGTACACGCTCGAGCATTCCTGCATCCTGCGAGCCTCCCACGCGGTCGCCGTAAAACATCAAAAGCCTGTAAACTTCGTCGTCCATCTCATCCGGCCGGCAGGTGACCGAGCGAACCAACATCGGCTCACTGCCCCGCATCAAAAGTGCCGTAAAGCCGTCCTCCGACACACTGATCAGCAAGGAATCTGTCGCCGTTCGGTTGCGTAGCAGCCAGTTCGCCTCGCCGAGCGAACGCGGCAAGATCAGCCCGGCCTTCCATCCGAGCGATTCGAAATGCGATTCGTATTCGTCTATGACCGCCAATGTGACCGCAGACATGAAATAACGGGTCTTGCCCGATGTGTCCGTTGCGATCTTCTGCCGCGAAACGCGAAGGTCCGTCGCAGGAACCCCGAACGTCTGCTCGGCTTTCCAGTCAAGTATTTCCTCGGCTTCCTGACGCGACGATGGTTCGGACTCAAGCGAGACGATTGCCGTGCGTGCGGCGGTCGAAGGCAATGTGACGGACCATCGTTTTTGGCCCAGCAGTCCGGCGGCTTCCGAAACCTCTCGCAGGATCGAAGAAAAAGCCCTTCCATCGACAATGTTCACATCCGAGAAACTCGGAGCGATGACGCCGGCCGGCAAATCGAGCATTCCCACGCGTTCCAGAGAAACCTGTCCTCGGCCCGCACGGCGAACCGAAACGGCGGCGATCACGGCATCGGTTATACCGAGTGCGGCATTTGGATAACTTGGCCTGGTCAATGCATCGAACATACTAATAATCACTGTAAGAAACGCCTGAACTGTCCACTCCGTCGGCAAGGCTCTTCACGTCGGTCAGCCCGGTTTGCCCTTCGCTGTTGTTGGGATCCTCGCCCATTACCTCATTCCATTCAGTGCGTTCGAGGATCGGGTCCATCGGCTTTTCCCGCAGATATCTTGCTGAAACGAGATCATCGACCGAGCCGGGCAGCTTGCCTTTGTCCGCAGTATATTGGTCGATGGCCTTTCGCATTTGCCAAAGGTTCTCTTTCAAAACCGTCTCTTTCGCGTAACGAACGCTGCGCTCATAGGTCGGCACAGCGACCGAAATGAGGATAATGATGATGAACATCGCTATCATCAATTCCAGCAGCGACCAACCGCCCTGACGTGTGAATTTACCAATCACTGTATTTCTCTCCGTTCAGAGCTGTCTGATCCGATGCAGAACGTACATCGAAAACGTTTATCTCGTCCCAATTGTCCGAATCGCTGTTCTGATATGACGATCGGAACCTCCAATTCCGTTCGCCGGTGAAAGGATCGATCGGTATCTCGCGAAGATAGACCTTGGTCACCTCTTCGTTGATATTTATCTCGGTCGCCTGAGGGCTGCCGTCGCGCAGGCCGCTGCCGCCGCGGAGATTGAGCCCACGCGGCCGCACCTTCACACCCGAGACGAGAATGTCGAGCGACGGCGGATATTTGTCCAGATTGTCGGTCTCAAATATCTTGCAGTCATCGATCACTACGCGGCTGCGGGGATCTGCCGGCACTGACGTATTCGGATTCGGCGGTGCTCCGGGGACGTTTTGCGCGGAGCCGGGCCCACATGCCCCCAAGGTGTCCCGCTTGAATTCGTCGATAGCGGCACGCATCATACGCAGAGCCTCGCGAAGCCGCACTTCTTTTTGGCGGCGCACGGAATTCTCGGCCATCGGAATGGTGCCCATCACGAGTACGGCAAGCACACCGAGCGTGATGACCAGTTCAAGCAGGCTGTAACCGCCGTGCTTTCGCAGGCCTGTTTTTCTGAATGCCCGAAATCTCACTTAATCCAAATACCTGAGCTTGAAATTCTTGCCGTCCGGCGTTAGGAAATTGACGATGTCGCGGTCAAATTCCAGTTCGACGGCTCCGTCCGCCAAAGCCTCGATCTCGATATACGCAACATCGCCGTCGGCCGCAATGCCGCTGCCTGATGTGAGCGTGACATACATCTTGCCGTTCTGATTTAGGAACGGTATCGCCGAAGACCGGGCGTTCAGCGACCCAAAGGCATCACCGTAGCTGACAGAACGTACCGCTATCTTCCTTGCGTCGAACTTCAGCCCGATCACTGCGGAGCCGATATCACCGCTGCCGTTGAAATTGACCGCGATGGTCGCCTTTTGGCCGCGCGTCATAGCGACCGGCAAGTCCTTCATTTTGATATCGCCGGCAAATGCCGAAGTCGGCTCATCGCTGTCGGGCCTCGATTCCGAGGTCTGCCTTAGGTCCAGCGTCCTTGCCGATGGGTCGATCGGAACAATGGCCGTCGATACGGGAACTGCCGCCGCAGGAGCATTTCCTCCCGGGGCCGCAGATGCCGATGACGCCGCAGATGTGGCATCCTGCCTTACGAACGCCGGAGCGTCAACCGGAGCATCAGGAAGCTGGACGACAGGATTCACCGGCAGGTTTCGTGCGGCGGCGAGCATCTCGTCACGTTCCTCCTGAACCAGCATCGCTTCGAGCGAATTGTTGGTCGGCACTGCGATACTTCCTGTCGGGCGTTCGACCTCATCATCCGGCAAAATGGCAGGTGCGCGGATCACTCGCGGCGTGATCGCGATCACGATATCGACCTGGCGGTTGTCTTTTGTAGGAGCGGTGAAAAGCCGTCCCAAAATGGGGATCAGTCCGAGTACCGGAAGGCCCTGGCGTCCTCGCGTTTCGACACCCTGAGCAACGCTGGCGAGCAGCAGCGTTTTATTGTTCTGCACTCTCGCCGTTCCTTTTATCGAACGCTCGGTGAACGTCGGCGTCAGCGTAGAAGCACCGGCCACATCTTTCGATTCGATCTCCATCGCTACCTGAACATCTTGGTTCGGGAAAACGAGCGGCTTGAATTTCAGAGTCAAACCGACCTGTTCGTAATTGATGACGTTCGACACGACGCCGCCGATATTGGTCGTGCCTGTGCCGGTCACGAACTGGGCGCTCTGAACGGGAACACGTTGACCGATGCGAGCCGATGAGTCTTCGTTGTTGAAAGCATGGATCTGCGTCGAGGCGATGAGCTTTGTGTTGTTACGGCTCTGAAAAGCCTGCAGGCTTGCCGAAGGCAGCAAGATGCCGGTCGCGACAGCCGTCGGCAAGGTCGTCGCCGCGGCTCCGCTCGTGATCGTATTCAATATCGTTCCGCCAAGACCGACAGCGGCCTGTCCCGATCCGCCTAAATTCGTAAGCTGCTGCTGCGTGCCGACCTGATTACCTAATTGCAGCAGATCCGTTTTGTTCACCTCATATATCGCGACGTCCATCACGACCTCAGCACGATCCTTATCAAGCGACTGAATAAGGCGGCCGATCAGACGTACGTTCTCTTCCGTATCGCGAATGGTAACGCTGTTTGTCGCGTCGTCCTGCAGCACGATGGTCTGGCTGCGGCCGGGCTGGGGCGGAATGGCGGTCTGGACGACCTTTGCTACGTCTTTCGGGCTTGCATTCGCAAGATAGAATGTACGCAGGACAAGCTGCTGAAACTTCGTTCGCTGGGTCTGATTCGCTACGAGGATCGTCCTCGGGCCGACGCGTTGAAAGAACAACCCTTCTTGCAAGAAGATATAGTCAAGAGCCTTCGCGGCCGTTACGTTCTTCAGGTCGATAGCGGTCTTGCGGCCGGCGGTGCGAAATGTCTCAATATCAAAAAGCACGTTCAGATCGAGCTCACGTGCGAGTTCCTTGATGATGAACTGAAGGTCAACGCCGCCCGGGAACGGCACGTCACGCAGTTTTTCGAGCCTCTGCGGTAAGCCGGTCGGTATTTGCGTTTGGCTGTTGAATCCCGTTTGAACTAGTTTTACTCCGTCCGACGAGCCGTCGATCTTCACATCGCCGTTCCGCTCCTTGATGAGCCGCACCATGCGCTCCATCTCGGATTTGGCTAGTTCGTTCGTCGGATCGAATGCGTACGCTCTACGAAATGCTGTGTAACCGGCCTCGTAGTCCTTTTCGTTTGCCGCGATCGTCCCGCGCTTCATGAACATCTGCGAAGCGTTGAACAGCGACCGCATCAGATGCAGGCGATACTCCGGATTCTTTGGGCTGCCGGCGACCGCAAGAGAGAACTCTTCGGCCGCTTTGTCCCATTGCTCGGCATCCGAATACTTGATCCCTTGTTTGAAATGCTTCTTGTGGTCGTTCGAAACGGCCGACACAGCAAACATAGGCGAAACGAGCGAAAGAACCAGCAGAAGGCCGACAATTGAACGAAAATACCTGAATTTCTTCATAACGTTTTGTGGTCCGGGTCAGAGCGTAGGACGAAACGACGTCTGCAACAACAATTTTCACGCTTTTATCTCGGCAAGGTTGCTTTTTTTGCAGCGGAAAATTTGAGACGCCTAAACGATGATTTTCGGCGTAAAGCGTTAAAAAATCAACCCTTAGATGCAGTTTCGGCTGACGTATCGTGATGAATGATGCGGCGTCGAAGAATATCGAGAGCGGCCTGCGACGCACGCCACCTGATCAAAAAGCGATCGCCAGGGATCTGGAGTCGTTTGGTTTGGACGCCATGAGCGTCCGCGATGCCGATGAATACTGTTCCAACCGGCTTTTCATCGCTTCCGCCGTCGGGCCCGGCGATGCCGGTGACAGAAACGGCGTAAGTGGTCTTTGCACGTTCAAGCATTCCCGCTGCCATCGCCTCGGCACATTCGGCACTGACGGCACCGTGTTTTTCAATTATCTCGACCGGAACGCCGAGATCGCGTATCTTCGCTTGGTTCGAGTACGTAACGACTCCGGCCATAAAATACGCCGACGAGCCGGGAATATCGGTCAAACGCTCCGCTATCAGCCCGCCGGTACAGCTTTCCGCAGTTGAAACCGTCTCGCCGCGTTCCGCGAGCATTTTTCCGACAACCGCCTCCATCGTTTCGCCGTTCGTTGAGAAAACGGCCGATCCAAGAGCAGCGGCGACCTCTTCGGCGGCTTCTGCGGCAATCTTTTCCGCTTTTTCGGGAGAATCCGCTCGAGCAGCAAGGTGTATCTCGACCTCGCTCTTGTTGAACAAAATGGACGTCGTTATGTCAGAAAACTTCGAATATATCGGTGCCGCGACCTCATCAACCGCCGATTCGCCTTTGCCCGATACCTTGACGACACGCCGCCGCACGTAAACATCGCCCGTCAGTTTGTCGAGATGCGGCAGAACGTGATTCAGGAACATCGGCTGGTTCTCTTTAGGCGGGCCCGGAAAAATTGCGAGATATTTTCCGTTTTCGGCGATTAGCATTCCGCACGCAGAGCCGTTCGGATTTGGCAAAATCGCCGCTCCTGCGACAACAAAGGCCTGCCGCTTGTTGATCTCCGGCATTTCGCGTCCCCACGCACGGAAACGCTCGCGAAGATGCTGTTCAATTTCGTCGTGGTATTCCAGTTCGCGGCCGAGGGCATTTGCCGCACATTCGCGCGTGATGTCGTCGGTCGTCGGGCCGAGCCCGCCGGTCATCAGGATAATTTCCGAACGCGAGACCGCATCGCGAATGCACTTTTCCAGACGGGCGGCATCGTCGCCGACGATGGTCTTCATCTTGACCTCGATGCCGATCTCGTTCAGCCGTTCGGTCAGCCAAACGCTGTTCGTGTCGCTTTTCTCGGGCGTCAGCAGCTCGCTGCCGATGGCGATTATCTCAGCGGAAAGCATTTAATCAGCGTAGATCTCGACGACTGGCTTGCCGTCCTTATCGATATAGGCGCGGTACATTCCTTCGCTGTTGAACGAAATTCCCATGTTGCCGAGTTTGTCCATTACGATGACGCCGCCGTCGCCGCCCATCTCCTGCAAGCGTTTCTTTATGACAAGATCCGCGGCATTCTGCACCGGCAAAGCGCGATATTCGACCAAGGCGCAGATATCGCGTGCAACGGTCAGCCGAATAAAGAACTCGCCCCATCCCGTCGCCGAAACCGCACAGGAATTGTTGTTAGCATACGTCCCGGCACCGATGATCGGGACATCGCCGACGCGTCCCCAGCGTTTGTTCGTCATGCCGCCCGTTGAGGTTCCGGCAGTAAGATTGCCGTCCTTATCAAGAGCAACCGCGCCGACGGTTCCAAACCGATTCTCAGGCAGC
This sequence comes from Acidobacteriota bacterium, assembly GCA_019639155.1. GTDB lineage: Bacteria > Acidobacteriota > Blastocatellia > Pyrinomonadales > Pyrinomonadaceae > OLB17. The sequence continues at coordinate 207,343 of JAHBSJ010000004.1, forward strand.
GACCGCGCCGACTCGGATACAGTTCCCGGCTTCTGTTCGGCTTTTTCCTTTTCTTCTTTCAGCACACGCTGCAGCGAGTTCCAGCGGCTTTCGGTCCAAAAGTATTTCTCGTCAACAAGTTCCAGCTTCTGTTCGGCCGCAAATTTTTCCGCGCCATCACCGATCATCATCACGTGCGGGCTTTTTTCCATCACGGCACGAGCGAGCGTGATCGGATTTTTGACTTTTCTGAGGCCGGCGACGGCACCGGCCTTCATCGTCTTACCTTCCATGATCGAGGCGTCAAGTTCGTTCTTGCCGTCATTCGTAAAGACCGCTCCTTTGCCAGCGTTGAACAGCGGCGAATCCTCCATTATTCGTATGGCGGCCTCAACCGCGTCGAGCCCCGAACGCCCCGCCTGCAGGGCCTTGTAACCTGCCATCACGGCCTCTTCCAGCTTTGCTTTGTATTCGCGTTCGCGTTCCGGCGTCAGCGAGCCCTTGCGTATGACGCCCGCACCGCCGTGGATCATGAATCCGATCCGCGGGTTTTGAGGCGATTGATTCTGCTTCAATTCAGGCATCGCCGCCTTTTGAGCGGTCAACCCCACGGGAAAAAGGGCAAGCACAAAAACCAAAGCTGCCGCCACAAACCTAAAGGTTTCGTATTTTACTGACGAAATTGTTCTCATTTCTTCTTCACCTCTCCGATGCGTTCCCGAAGCTCCTTCATGCTTGCATCGATCAACGGCTCGGATATCGCTTTTATTTTCTCTTCGAGCTGCCGTCGAAATGCCTTACTTATCTCATCAGTAACCGTGCCGAGGAACCCCACCGCTTTTTGACCCAGTGCTGTTTCATAAAAACGGATCAGTTCGACCAGTTCCGCATATGAAAACTCCTTATCAAAAGTAGAGATAACTGTCTCATACCCTAATTTCGACAGTGTTTGATCGCTATTTAGTTCACCTTCAGCCGTTCGTACAAGTCGGTCGAATATCTTCTTCCTTTCTTCCTGAAGATCGGCTTTCTTTTGGCCATCGAGTTCCTTATCTTCGTCGATCAGGGCCTTCATTTCATCGTTGACCTGGTCGAAAGATAGTTCAATCTTAACATCGAGCTTGTTAGTTCTTGTGAGAACTGCAAACCGCTGGATCAATTCATTCTTGGTTGGCTCACTATTATCCTGAGCTGCCGTTGCGCTCGAAATGACAGGCAACAACAAAAAAGAAATGAGAACTCGCATGAACATAAGCCATTATCCCCCGTGTTGCAGATGGTCGCGGACCATCTTCATGTCGTCCCAAACCTCGCGTTTCTTGTTCGGGTCGCGAAGCAAATATGCGGGGTGAAACGTCGGCATCACCTTGACGCCCATATAGTCGTGAAATTGCCCACGGAGCTTACCGATGGGCACTTTTGTCTCAAGCAGATTCTGCGCCGCCGTCGCACCGAGTACGACTATCACCTCCGGCCGCACAACAGCTATCTCTCTGATAAGGAACGGTTTACAGGCCGCAGATTCGTCTGCCTCCGGAGCACGGTTGCCCGGCGGACGGCAGCGGTTGATGTTGCCGATAAAGACATCTTCGCGTTTCAAGCCGATGGCTTCGATGATCTTTGTCAGCAATTGGCCCGCCTTTCCGACGAACGGCGCACCCTGCTCATCTTCGTCCGCACCCGGCGCTTCTCCCGCGAACATCAGACGCGCGTTGAAATTTCCCGTGCTGTTCACGACCTGTTTTCGGCCGAGCGTCGACAGCTTGCAGCGTGTGCAGTCGGGGCCTATTTCGGCTCGAATTTGCTCGATCGTTTCTGTCGGCGGCGGGAGTTCGCTTGGCATCATACTTGGTATTTCGGATTTTCGTTCGACCGGCACGATCGGCTTTCTGGCCGACAAGGACGGAAGCGACGCGATGCGGCGTTTCGTGGCCTCGGCGTCGTCCTCTTTCTTCTTTTCGGGAACGCGAATTTCCGGGATCGGAACCGTCTCAATTCTCGCGGGCTGAGATTCGGTCCGTATTTCTACCTTAGGAATGTCCGCAATTACTGCTTCGACGCCTTCAACGCCGAGTTCGCCGAGGAACGCCAGCCGTTCGCAAATGTCGCGGATCACTTGTTTTGCGGCGTCATTTGCCATCATTTCTCAGCTTCACTATTTGGTCGAGCAGACGGTCGGCGAGGTCGCGCTTCGACATCAGGGGCAGTTCGTCCTCGCTGCCGTTCGTCAAAATTGTCGCGATATTAGTGTCTGTGTTGAAACCCGCACCTTCTTTTGTAATGTCGTTTGCGACGACGATATCGAGGCCTTTTTTCGCCATTTTCAACCGCGCATATTCGACCACGTTGTTAGTCTCGGCCGCAAATCCGACCACGATGAGCCCGTTATGCCGATTCTTTGAGACGTCCGCTAGGATATCCGGCGTCTTTTCTAATTCGAGCGTCATCGTGTCGCGGCCGTCCTTTTTGATCTTGGCATCTGCGGCATTTGCCGGAGCGTAATCCGCAACCGCCGCCGCACCGACAAAGACGGTCGCGTTCGGCAACTCTGCCATAACGGCATCGTGCATTTCTTTAGCCGAAACGGCTCGCACGGCCTTCACATTTTCCGGCGGGGCAACCTTCGTCTCGCCGGCAACGACCGTCACGCTCGCACCTCTCGCCGCCGCCGCCTCAGCCACTGCGAATCCCATCTTCCCCGACGAATGATTAGAGATGAACCGCACCGGATCGATCGCCTCCCGCGTCCCGCCGACCGTGATCAAGACCTTTTCATTCGCAAGATCATTTTGAACCGCAGAGACGCCAAGACGCTGAGATGATTCGATCCCATTTTCTCCACGTCTCTGCGTCTCTGCGGTTAACAATCTCATCGCCTGCGCGACGATATTTTCAACATCTTCCAGCTTCCCCGTTCCGACCGTCTTGCATGCCAGCTCACCCGCAACAGGTTCGACAAAATACACACCGTCTTGCTTCAGCCGCTCGACATTTCGCTGCGTCGCGGGCTGTTCCCACATGGTCGTATTCATCGCCGGTGCGATCATCACCGGAGCGGTCGTCGCGAGATAGGTCGAGGACAGAAAGTCGTCCGCGACTCCGTTGGCAAATTTCGCGATGATATTCGCCGTCGCCGGAACGATCAGCAGCAGGTCGATGTTTTGCGAGAAATTGATGTGGGCGATAGGGTCGGGATTCGCCGGGTCGTAATCGTCAACAATGACGTGCTTATCAGTCAGCGCTCGAAACGTCAGCGGCTGGACAAACTCCGTCGCATGCCGCGTCATCGCAACCGACACATCGCAGCCCGCCTTCTGCAACAGCCGCAAAACCTCGACAGCCTTATAAGCCGCGATCCCGCCGCTAACGCCCAGACCTATGCGATACTTCGCCATCAGGACACGATTCTACTATACAAATCGCGAAATTGTTGCTCCGAAATAAGCTGCCTGACCTCAAGAACCGCCCACGGCGAGTAGCCGTTGACGGGATCGGCGACTTCGACGACGAAATCTTCCCATTTCAACCAGCGAATCGCGGCTACCTCGTCAGGGTTTGGCTGCGGCTCTTTGTCAGTAAAGCCGACGAACACGGGGCAGATCTCGTTCTCAACGATGCCGTCCTTTTCGGCTCGGTAGCGGAAATCGGGCAGCATCATTTTAAGCTCGACGCCTGACAAGCCTAGTTCGTATTTGAGGCGACGCCGAGCCGCGGCATCGACAGATTCGTGAAGTTTGACGTGGCCACAAGCCGAATTTGACCACACGCCGGGCCATGTCTTCTTGTGCAGAGCCCTCTGCTGTAGCAAGGTCTCGCCGCGGCTGTTGAATATGAATATCGAAAATGCCGAATGCAGACGCGTGTCGGCGTGATGTGCGGCGAGCTTTTCTTCGGTACCGATCGGCGTTCCGTTGTCATCGACGTAAATGACTCGGTCGTCGAAATGATAATGAAACCGTCGCCACCACAGAACCATCACTGCGATCACGCCAAAACCGATCACCGCCGCCCAAAGCATCCCGCCGAACACTGAGATCGCCGTCCAAAACACGATCATCAGAAACACGCTAGTTGCCAATTGAACAGGCACCGGCAGCAGCGGCTTTCTAAAAAACAAAAATGCTTCGATCAACGCCGCGCCGATGGTGCCGCTAACCAGCCATCCGAGAAAATTCGACACCGGCACGCCGTAGAAAACACCGCCGCCTTCGTATTGCCAAAACCCCAGCCGCACCGCTCCCGGATCGAGCACAAGGTCAAAGATCATCGCGATGACAGCAGCGGCGGCGGCACGAAAAAAGGCGTTCGAGAAGATCGCCGCCGCCATCGCCCACGCTCCAACCATCAGCGGCGACCACGCAAGAAAAACCGTCCACGGCGTCACGCCGAACAGTTTGCCGCCAAGCAATTCCGAATACCCGAAATGCCCGTACGGGAAACCGGTAAATATCGCGAGCGTTTCAATGCCCAACGCATAAAACCCTAGCAATACCCACAGGATCGCAGCGTCGCGCCAACCGAGACACCAACGCGTCGCCCACATCGCCGGCAATGCGAACAGCACAACATTCAACCCCGACAACCAATGCGACCATGGCGGCAGTTCGACATTGACCATAAAAAACGCGCCGATGACTAGGAACGCCATGATGGCCGCGGCAATAATTTTTGTTCGTTTACTTGATCTCACTTCTATCGTGTTCCGGGCCGCATTCTCCCGCCACGCCGCAAAGCCGCCAAGAGAACCGCAAAAGAGTTGCGGCGTTGCGTCTTACATTCGCGTCTTTGCGGGAACTCTTTCGCCACAGCTACAATCAACCAATGCCCGATCTGCGATTCTTGCTAAAAGTCAGCCGCCCGCGATTTTGGTTCTACGTGCTCGGGCCGTATCTGGTCGGCCTTGTTGCCGGTGCCGGCGAATTACAAGAGCTTCTGCATCCCGCGTATCTGCTGATCGGGCTTTATTTTACGTTCCCTGCCAATCTGCTCATCTACGGCGTCAACGACATTTTCGATTATGAGACCGACCGCATCAACGCCAAAAAGGACGATTACGAAACGCTTGTCGAACCGGATTCACGCGGTTCATTATGGCTGGCTATCGCGATAACGAACCTGCCTTTAGCCGCGATCTTCTTTTTCGCGAATTTCGCGGCGTCGGCTGCGGTCATCGGATTTTTGTTCTTTTCGGTTTTCTATTCCGCACCGCCGATACGAGCAAAAACAAAGCCGTTCTTCGATTCCGCCTTCAATATTCTCTACGCGATGCCGGGCTTTTTCGCGTATTCGCTGACGTCGAGCGAATTCCCGCCCGCCGCCGTCGTGATCGCCGCACTTTGCTGGACCGCCGCGATGCACGCATATTCCGCGATTCCCGATATAGAAGTTGACAAACAAGCCGGCATCTCAACGATCGCGACCGTTTGCGGCAAGTATGGCACCATCGCCGTTTGCCTCGTGCTTTACGCAGCTTCCGCAGTTCTGTCGGCTCCGTATCTCGGCTTTGCAAGCGTCACGCTCGGCCTTGCGTATGTTCTGCTGATGATCGCGTCGTTCTTCTCGGCAAAACACGGACGCATTTTCAAACTCTACAAGGCCTTTCCGCTGATAAACGTCGCCGCCGGCTTTGTGCTGTTCTGGTCCGTCGCACTTGGAAAATTCTAGCCACCGAGAACGCCGAGGCCACGGAGGTAGAAAAGGTGGGGAGGTGACCACGTGAAAAAGTGAAAACGACGAAAACGATCGTGTTATCCGCAATCTTACATGTCTCAGCCAAGCAAGTTCCGCGAGTTCCTGGGCTTTGACATTTTCACCTTTTCACTCTTTCCCTTTTCCACCTCCGTGCCCTCTGTGCTCTCTGTGGTTAGAGTTTTTCCAGCGGGCCGGGCGATTTGATGTTATGAACCCGCTTATACGCAAGCTCGGCTGATATCAGACATATCTGCGTACCGATGCCGGGATTTGTTCCTGCCCCGACGTAATACAGATCCTTTACTTTCTTTGAGAAATTCTTCGGCCGGAATATCGCCGTCTGCATCAGCGTGTGGGCAAGTCCCAATGCCGAACCGCGATACGCGTTGTAATCCGCGGCGAAATTCTCGACCGTGTAGATGCGTTTGTATTCTATCTTTTGCCGAAGGCCGTCGAGGCCCATTTCCTCTTCCATCAGAGCCAGAACGCGGTCGGCGTAACGTTCTTTTTCGTCCTCGCGAATCTCCAGACCGCTCGCGATCGGCACAAGGACAAATAGATTCTCCTTGCCTTCCGGCGCGACCGAAGGATCGGTCACGCTCGGCGCGCATACATACAGCGAAGGCTCGTCCGGCAGCCGCGGATCGTCGTATATCTCGGCAAAATTCCGCCGCCAATCCTCCGAAAACAGCAGATTGTGATGTATCAGCGACGGCATTTTCTCGCTCACGCCGAGGTACATAATGAACGCCGACGGTGCCATCACGCGTTTTTTCCAATAGCGTTCCGTGAACGTCCGATCACGGGGACCGAGCAGCCTTGACTCGGTGTGTTCCATATCGGCGTTCGACATCACGAGGTCGGCATCAATGACCTCGCCGCTCTCGAGACGCACGCCTCGCACCGCACCTTTTTCTACCAAGATCTCAGCAACCGGCGACGATGTACGCAGCTTTGCGCCGTTCTTTTCGGCGACATTTGCGAGAGCTTTGATCAGTTCGTAAAAACCGCCCTGCGGATAGAAAACGCCCTGATTAAAATCCATGTGCGACATCAGGTTGTACAGCGCCGGAGCCTCATACGGCGACGTGCCGAGGAAAACCATCGTGTATTCCATCACCTGCTGCAGCTTTTTCGTCTTGAAGAATCGCGAGACGAAATTGTGCATCTTTGAAAAGACCGACAGCTTTTGCCCCTCGGTCGCGACACGTTTATTCAGAAAATCCCAAATGCGGTCGTAGTTCTTGAACATAAAATGTTCGGTCGCCACGCCGTATTGATACTCGCTCTGTGCTAGATACTTGCGGAGGTTGTCGCCGGCTCCCGGCTCGATGGCGTCAAATGCCGCCGCATCGCGTTCGATGTCGCTGTGAATATCCAGCCGCTCGTCATCGCGCCTGAAAAAGATGCGGTAAGACGGAGAGAGCTTTACGAGGTCGAGATGGTCTTCGACGCGTTCGCCCATCAGCCGAAAGAAATGCTCGAAAATGTTCGGGGCCAGATACCAAGACGGTCCCATGTCGAACTTGAAACCGTCAGCCGTGAAAATATTCGCACGCCCGCCGAGGTTCGCGTTCTTTTCGACGAGCGTTACGTCGTAGCCCTTGCGCGCAAATAGACCGGCGGTTCCAAGCCCGCCGATGCCGCCGCCGATCACAACAACCGATCTGTTCATTTCATTCAATTGTCACTTGAGAATTAACACTATCCACTGAAGAAAACAATTTTCTACAGTGGATAGTGACAAGTTATAAGTGGATAGTTATTATTCGTAAACTCCGACGAGAGCTTTGGCTGACAGCAGGAGCTTTCGGCGGAAACTCGTTCGCACGCGGCCGCGGTAGATATTGTAATTCACACGCTCGATCTCGTTGAGGATAGCTTTATATAGAACGTATGCAATCCGCACCGCCATACGCCCGCGCCAATGCAGCATCGGAATGCCCGGCAGAGCTTCGCGATAGATCTGACGGTTTCTCTCGATCTGAAAATTCATGAACTCGACAAATCGCTCGTCGAAATTCTGCGTCGCGATGTCGCGTTCGGTCAGCCCGAACCGCCGCATCTCGTCACGCGGCATGTAGATGCGGCCGAGCTCGTCGTAATCCTGTTTGATGTCACGCAGGAAATTCGTGAGCTGGAATGCGTAGCCGAGCTTGATCGCATATGGAAAAGCTTCGTCCGAACTGCAGCCGACGATCTTAGTCACCATGATGCCGATGACGCCCGCCGAGCCGTACATATATTCCTCGAGATGCTCGTAGTTATCGTAGGCGAAAACCTCCTCGTCCATGAACATCGATCTTAGAAATGCCTCGCCGTCCTCGACGGTGATGTTGTGTCGTCGGAACGTATCGACAATGGCGTTCAGAACCGCGTCATTGCTGCCGTCCGCGGCCATCGCGGCCAGCCAGCGTCCTCGCCATTCGTTCAGTTTCGCGAGCGTCTCTTCCTTGTGGCCTTTGTTCGGGTCGTCAACGATCTCATCGGGAATGCGAGCAAAGGCATAAACGGCGTAGATCGAATTTCGCAATTCACGCGGGAAAAACTGCGTCGCGAAATAGTAACTCGTCCCGTAATGCTCGGTTATTGCCCTGCATTCGAGATAGCCGGCGGCGAGGTGGTCGTCGGCCGTTGAGGCCGTCATCTTTTTGTCATCAAGCAACATGCTTTTTCTGCGCCCGGTGCGTTAATAATGGTTTCGCACGCCGACCTGTTTTGGATTCTTTTACTGCTATGGCTATCATCTTGCCTTATGCCCGAGACAATCGCAACAAAAAAGATCTATGACGGCCGCATTTTTGATGTCCGCATCGACACCATTCGCGAAGGCGAAGCCGAATACGAACGCGAGATAATTTCGCATCGCGGCAGCTCCGTGATCGTGCCCCTTTTTGACGACGGCAGCGTCGTGATGGTCCGGCAGTATCGCCATGCGGCGAAAGAAATATTATTGGAAGTTCCCGCCGGATCGCTTGACGAAGGTGAAACGCCTATGGAAGGAGCCGCCCGCGAACTCGAAGAAGAGATCGGTTACACAGCCGACAAACTTGAACAGATCGCTGAATTTTACGTCTCGCCGGGCTTTCTGGACGAAAAAATGTTCGTCTTTCTCGCGACCGGCCTCACCAAAACGGAACAGCGGCTCGAGATCGACGAGATCATCGAGGTCGAGCAAATTCCGCTCACCGACGCCGTCGATATGGCCAACCGCGGCGAGATACACGACGCCAAAACAATGCTGGGCCTGCTCTTTGCCGCAAGAACCACCGCTAAGCGATCGTAAATTTCCTCGTTTTCGCGGCTTGACGATTTATTTTCGTTTCGATATCCTGTCAGTTCGCATTTTTGCGGAGAAAGGCAACAGTGTGTGCAGATATGAGTACTTATTTTCCAAGCGGAAAGGGACTGGCAGAAGATAGAAAGTGGTTCGTCGTGGATGCGAAAGGCAAGACGGTAGGTCGTTTGGCGACCGAGGTCGCACGCATTTTGACAGGCAAGAACAACCCTGCGTGGACGCCGTTCATGGACATGGGCGATCACTGCGTTGTCATTAATGCACGTCACGCCGTTTTCACCGGTTCAAAAACTGACCAAAAGCTTTACCGCCACCACACGTTGTATCCGGGCGGTTTGAAAGAAAAGTCCGTCAAGGAAATGCTCGAACAGAAACCTGAGCGGATCATCGAACTTGCTATCAAAGGCATGTTGCCGAAAACGAAGCTCGGCAAAGCGATGGCAAAGAAATTGAAGGTTTACGCGGATGCCGAACACAGGCACACCGCCCAGAAACCGGAGGCGATCGAGATATAGCCGCAGCAGCAGTAGCAGACCGCAGTTTCGGACTGCCGCTGCCCCTGCCGCTGCCAACTGAAAGATATGGCAGACATTCAGTATTACGGAACAGGCCGCAGAAAGACCTCGACCGCGAGGGTTTACCTTCGCCCGGGCAGCGGCTCGATCACGGTGAATAAGCGTGATTTTAACTCATATTTCCCGAACGAAGCGTTGCAGATGATCATTCGTCAGCCGCTCGCACTTACGGAAACGACGGAAAAGTTCGACATTCTTGTGAATGTTGACGGCGGCGGCTCTGCCGGACAGGCAGGCGCGGTTCGCCACGGCATCACGCGTGCATTGCTCGAATTCAATTCGGACCTGCGTCCTGAATTGAAGAAAGCGGGCCTGATCACGCGTGACCCGAGGAAAAAGGAACGCAAGAAATACGGACAGAAAGGTGCCCGTAAGCGCTTCCAGTTCTCGAAACGATAAGACACACGGTATTTGGTTTTTGGCTAGTGGCTTTTGCTAAAACCAAAGACCAAATACCAAAAACCATTAACACGGCACTTGGTTCACCGTGGCCGTGTTGAGTACATAAACCAAGGAGATAAAGTTTTGGCAACAGTAACGATGAAAGAACTCCTCGAAGCGGGGGTTCATTTTGGACACCAGGTACGCCGTTGGAACCCGAAGATGAAAGAATACATCTTTGGCGAACGCAACGGCATTTATATTATTGACCTTCAGAAAACGCAGAAGCTTTTCCGCGATTCGCTGAATTTCGTCACTGAATCTTTCTCGCAGAAGCCGAATCAGAAAGTGCTTTTCGTTGGAACGAAACGACAGGCACAGGACGCCATCAAAGAAGAGGCGGAACGCTGTGGACAGTTTTACGTCAACAACCGCTGGCTCGGCGGCCTGCTGACTAATTACGAAACGGTCAAGAAATCCATCAATCGCCTGAAAGAGATCGAAGCGATGCGTGAGGACGGCCGTGCCGAGATGCTTACGAAGAAAGAACGTCTGCAGCTCGACCGCGAACACGAAAAGCTGATGAAGAACCTTGCGGGCATCAAGGACATGAACGGCCATCCGGACATGCTCTTCATCATCGATGTCCGCAAAGAAGACATCGCCGTGAAGGAAGCTAATAAGCTCAATATACCCATTGTCGCGGTCGTTGACACGAACTGCTCGCCGGAAGGCATCGACCATGTCATCCCGGGCAACGACGACGCCCTGCGTGCGATCCGTCTGTTCGCTTCGCGCATCGCAGACGCGATCCTTGAAGGCAAACAGATCGGAACAGAAGGCGGAGTCGCGGTGACCGAAACTGCAGAGACCGAAGAGGAAAGTGCGGAAACCGCTGAGATCGGTTCGCTTACGGCCATCCCGAAAGAATTCCTGTCAGAGGATGAGGTCGCTGAGATCGAGTCCGAAGATATTCCTGACGAAGAGCCGGAAATGGAAGAAGCGGTTGAAGAAACTGCTGCTGAAGTTGCAGCAGAGGAAGCTCCCGCCGGCGAAACGGTTGAAGAACCTGCGGCAGAGACACCGGCAGAAGCAGAGGAATCGAGCGAAGCAAAGGCGAGCTAGCCTGAACATCAAGAGTGTGGCGTAGCTCATTTCCCCGCGGGAGACGAGCTACGCTTTTTTCATAAATAGATCTTATTATCGGAGAAATATTATGGCGGAAATTACAGCAAGTGCAGTTAAGTCTTTGCGTGAAAAGACAGGTGCGGGAATGATCGATTGCAAAAACGCTCTCGTCGAGGCAAACGGCGACGAGGCGGCGGCGGTCGAGATCCTGCGAAAAAAAGGTATCGCTACGGCGGATAAAAAGGCCGGCCGTGTAACGGCAGAAGGGGCCGTCGGGTCGTACATTCACATGGGCGGCAAGGTCGGTGTGTTGGTCGAGATCAACTGCGAAAGCGACTTCGTCGCTCGCGGTGAAGAATTCCAGCAGCTAGTGAAGGACGTCGCCATGCACATCGCGGCGGCGAGCCCGCTCTATACTAATCGCTCGGAAGTCCCCTCGGACATCCTCGACAAAGAACGTGAGATCCTGATGGAGCAACTCAAGAATGATCCGAAAAACGCGAACAAACCGGAAGATGTTCTCGCTAAGATCATCGACGGACGTCTGAACAAGTACTATGAAGAAAATGTTCTCGTCGATCAGCCGTTCGTAAAGGACCCGGCGAAAACCGTTGGCGAACTCGTCACCGAAAAGGTGGCTTCGATCAAAGAAAACATCACGATCCGACGCTTTACCCGTTACAAAATGGGCGAAGGCATCGAGAAAAAGCAGGACGATTTCGCGGCAGAGGTCGCTTCGATGGTCGGGTAGCAGTGGTGGGAGTTGCTAAGCTGCAAAGTTACGAAGTTACGAAGTTTCTGCGTTTACAACTGACAAACTCAAAGATTCGCAACATAGCAACTTTACCGCTTCGCAACTTCGTAACTTCGTAACTTCGTAACTCTATGGAACCGGTTTTTAACCGCATATTACTGAAGCTCTCCGGCGAGGCTCTGATGGGCTCGCAGAATTACGGCATTGACGTTGCGGTTGCCGCGTCGGTTGCGGAGGAGTTAAAGACAGTTCACGAATTCGGCTGTGAGATAGCGATCGTCGTGGGCGGAGGCAATATCTTCCGCGGCGTTTCGGAATCTGCGGGCAACATGGACCGGGCGGCAGCCGATTATATCGGCATGTTGGCGACAGTTATGAACGCCGTCGTACTGCAGGACGCATTAGAAAAGGCAGGCGTCTACACACGCGTGATGTCTGCAATTGATATTCCGCAGCTTGCCGAGCCGTTCATCAGGCGTCGGGCGATCCGCCATTTGGAAAAGAAACGCGTGGTGATCTTTGCGGCAGGCACGGGCAATCCGTATTTCACTACCGATTCGGCAGCATCGCTGCGGGCGTTGGAAATTCGGGCTGACGTTATCCTAAAGGCAACAAAGGTCGACGGCATTTTCTCCGCTGACCCGAAAAAGGATCCGACGGCGACCAAATTTGACAAGATCACATTTCAAGAGGTGCTCGAAAAGCGGCTGAACGTGATGGACGCATCAGCCATTTCTCTGTGCCGCGACAACGACCTTCCGATCATGGTCTTTAACATGCTCGAGAACGGGAATATAATTAAGGCTTTAAGCGGAGACACGAGCATCGGTACTCTCGTCACTAATTGATATGAGCGCACAAGATGTAGTTAAAGAAACCGGGCCGAAGATGGAATCGGTCATTGAGGATTTTAAGAGGAAGCTCGCCAACGTCCGCACCGGACGCGCAACGGTAGGCCTTCTGGATTCGGTCGTAGTGGATTATTACGGCACGCCTACGCCTTTGAATCAAATGGCTTCCGTAGCTGTCCCCGAGCCGCAGCTGATGACAGTGCAGCCGTGGGACATTTCGCAGCTCGGCGCCGTCGAAAAGGCGATCATCGCCGCAAATCTCGGCCTTAATCCGTCAAATGACGGTAAGCTCATCCGGCTGCCCGTACCGCCGCTGAACGAAGAGCGCCGTAAGCAGCTTGCCAAGCAGATACACGAATTTGCCGAAGAGCATCGCATCGCTCTGCGAAACATTCGCCACCAATCTAACGACCTATTGAAAAAGCTGCTCAAGGACAAGGCAATTTCCGAGGACGAAGAGCGGGGCGGGCTTGATGACGTACAAAAACTGACCAATACATACGTGGCCAAGATCGATGAACTTGCCAAGAACAAGGAAACCGAGGTCATGAGTGTTTGATCTTTGCTGAATAAGGAAATTGTCCCGGAAAGTTTAGTGCTTTCCGGGATTTTTTTGCTCTGGAGGCCGAGTGCGGTATATTTGTTCTCGGCATTGCTCACCTCCAAACCTATATGAATCGATCAAGGATCCTGCTCATATCTTCGTTCCTGGTACTCGGGCTTCTTTCCAACGCACTTCCGTGCGGCCCCGGATATGTTTCGCCGATCTTCGATACGAACAAATCGCCTGAAAGGCCTTTTTCTAATTACGCCTCGGGACAACTCGGCATAATCAAGCCGAGTTTCAGACGCTCTGTCCTTTTCGCGGCATACAGGCATATCAACGGCGGCGGACTGAACGGAGCCGAGCAGGCGGCGATGGTGGACGTGTGGCGTGCGGAATTTGAAAATCGAGAATTTGCGGATCTGAGTATTGACGACGCCGTCAGAGCATGGATAGCGAGGCGTGCGGAAGTAGTGCCAAAAGAACAGCCTGTACCTGAAATATATGCCGAGCGACGTTGGGGCGGCTATGAGTTCTTTCCAAACTGCACAAAAAATGCGTTCGAGACCGCGCTTGAGACATTGAATTCCCGCGTCGCGGCCAACGGCAGCACCGATCCGAATGTCCAGAACTGGATACGTGCACAGGATGCCGTGTTTTTGAATTGTTCCGAGGGCAAGACCCCGCCGGAGGAAGCTCCCGCAGGGGCTCCTGAGTGGCTGCAGAAGGACCGTGCGTATCAACTGGCCGCCGCAGATTTTTATTCGATGGATTTCCGCTCCGCACGGAGCCGTTTTGAGGCAATTGCTGAAGACACAGCATCGCCTTGGGCAGAGACTGCCGATTATCTGGTCGGCCGCACGCTGATCCGACAGGCCAGCCTTTCGCGGTCCAAAGACGCATCCGAACGGCTGTATGAAGAAGCCGAAACGCATCTGCAGAGGATAGCTTCCCGCGGCGGCAAGTTCGGCTTTCCCGCTGAGAAGCTCATCTCGCTGATCCGATATCGAACGCAGCCGCGCGAACGCGTGCAGGAACTCGCCGGCAAGCTCGCCGGAGCCGGCGGCGGCGATGGATTTCGCCAGGACGTGATCGATTACATTTGGCTTGTGGACCGATTCACGAGCGAGTCGCTGGAGGCCGAAGAAGCGCGCAAGAAGAAAGAAAGCGGCGAAAAGCCCGAGCCGTCGCCCGCCTCTACACCCGAAACGACGCCGACACCGAAAGAAGGCGAGATACAGATATTCTTTAGCAATGAGGACTTTTCAAAAAGCTGGACGATCTTTGTCCGCGCCGATGCTTCGGACGAAGAGGCACTTGCAGAGGCCGAGCGTGTTGCCGGCCAGCGGCTGACCGAAGATATGCGAAAACGCGTGATCGAAGGCCGCAAAGAAGGCTACTCGGGGCGCATCCGCGATACGAATAGCGGCGGTTACGAAGGCCGCTATTGGGGCGACGAGGCATTGACGCCGGGACTTGTCCCCGATTTGTTGCGTCGCAGCGAAATGACCGATTGGATCCTCAACTACCAGATGAAGAGCCCCGCTTCGTACCAATATGCAGTGGCACGTTTTCGCGAAACAGGCGGCGAACACTGGCTCGCAGCGGCCATTTCAAAGGCCGAACGGTCTTCGCCGGAGCTCAGGCGGATGCTTGAAGCCGCCGAAAATGCGAACCGTACATCGGCTGCCTACACGACCATTGCCTATCACGCGGCAAGGCTTTATCTGGACCTCGGCCGCGACGGCGATGCCCGCAGACTCATCGACGGCATGCTGGCGTCCGGCGACCTTCTGAATGCTTCGGCAAGAAACTCGTTCCTTGAACTCAAACTAACAACGACGGATACGATGGACGATTTCCTTCGTTACTCGGTCCGAACCGCGTTCAACTTTGATTTCAGCGGCACGACCGGAACCATCGAGGACATCATCGCCGAGCAGAATTCCTTCTTCGATCCTGAATATGACAAGGAGGGCCGCGAGGCATATGAGGCGAACATCGAGCAGCAATACGGCAAATATCGTTTGTACGAGAACCGACAGCTATTGGACGACCGGACCATCGAATCCCTGAATCACCATTTCCCGACCGCTTTGATGCTCCAGGCGATCAGTTCGCAATATTTGCCTTCATCCGTTCGCGAACGATTTGCGATTGCGTCATGGACACGTGCCTGGCTGCTGAATGACGTCGTGTCGATGCGGCGGGCACAGCCGGAGCTAGTGAAATATCGTCCCGATATGAAAGCCGCGCTCGACGAGATCGCCGCTATACAGTCGCCTGCGGCGCGCGATAACGCTCTGCTCTATTTCGTCATCAAGAATCCGATACTGACGCCCTTCATCGAATCCGGCATCGGCAGGCTGGATAATGAATCCGGTGCATGGGACGCTAACGACTGGTGGTGCGAGCCGTATGAAGCTGAGGCAGGTGATGAGAACAGCGAATTTGCGCCGCCAAAGCCGCCGGGCTTTCTTAAACCTGCGCAAACCACGGCCGCGAAGAACGAACGCAGGCGCTTGAAAGAGATCGGCGATGCGCCCAAATTCCTCGCTCAACGGGTCATCGCATGGCAGCGCCGCTCACCCGCCGACAAAAATATTCCTGAGGCTCTATATTTGATGATCCAGTCCAACGACTGGAATAAGTGGGGCTGCGGCGGAAACTACGAACTGCGGAATCAGATGATCGCGATATTGAAACGCAGCTACCCGAATACCGAGTGGGCTGCGAAAATAATAAAAGAGGAAGCCGAAAGACAGTAAGCCAGGCGTTATTTCGTCTGCTCGCTCTTGGTCTTCAGCAGTTCCTGCTTGAAATCGCGGCAGAGCTTTGCCATCTCTTCCTTGCTCTTCGTATTCTGCTCGACCGCCTCTCGAATGCTGTCCTTAATACGGTTAAACACGAGATTTTTCGCCGCTTTTGCGACGAAATTGTCATCGGGGTTATTCGCCTCGGCAGTGATCAGGTCGAGTACCTCATCGCATTCGGGAATGCCTATCTTCGACTCGCCGGTTACCGTATCGACAGCCTTGTCGGTGACGGTCTTGTTGCCGGACGATGAGCCGCCGCTGCTCGAACCGCCCGAAAACGGATTCATCCAACTGCAGCCCAAAGCGGCAAAAACCACAAATGACAATGCGAAGATCGCTGTGTAGTTGTTTTTCATTATCTTTCTTAACGAAACAAAGTGCTATCGGGTTCTGTCCAATAGTAGATTCGCAAATTTTTCGATCAGCTTTTTCTGTCCAAATCCGGGAAAACTGACCGTCAATTTTGCCGTATCGCCGCTTCCCTCACGCCGCAGTACCAGCCCGCGGCCGTATTTCGCATGAACGACGTATTTTCCGGGCTCGATTGAATGCGGATCGCGGATCGCGGATCGCGGATCTTTTGAGCCGGCGGCCTTTAGGCGATCATAAGCAGATGGCGTCGAGGCAACAGATCCCGGCGGCTCCGGCGACGCAGCGCCGCCCTGCCGCATTTTGAAAAACTCTGCTACTGCGTCCGCACTGTCATATGTCTTTCCGGTATAAACGTTTCGCGGTTTCGGCGGTTCTGCCTCACCGCGAAGGGCCGATACAGCGGCTTTCGCCGCTACTGTGGTCCCGCTGCGAGCGTACGATAGCCACGAAGAGCTGTCCGAAAGGTCGTCGATCAGTTCCAGCGGCAATTCGTTGAGGAATTGAGAAGGCTCCGCAGCAAATTCGTCGCCATACGTCCGCCGCCGCATCGCGTGCGTCAGGAAAAGCATCTTTTCAGCCCGCGTGATCGCCACGTAGGCAAGCCGGCGTTCTTCCTCAAGCTCTTTCTGATCGTGTATCGAACGCGAATGCGGGAAAATGCCGTCCTCGAGCCCGGCCAGGAATACAACCGGAAACTCAAGGCCTTTCGCCGCGTGAACGGTCATCAGCGTTACTTTCGCGTCGCGATCGTATTTGTCAGTGTCCGACGCAAGCGCCGCGTGATCGACGAAATCGCGCAGTCCGTTCTCGTCCTGCTTGTCGTAATCGGCGGCGGCATTCGCCAGTTCCTCTAGGTTCTCCAGCCTCGCGATGGACTCCTCGGTGTCTTCGGCCCGCAGGACGTTGCCATATCCCGTTTCCTCGATCGCGGCGATCACGATCTCCGTAACATGCCGCTCGGAGGAACGCGGTTCGTTCACTTTGGCTATCAGGCGGTCCATCGTCTCCTTGAATCCGCGGAACGCCTCGCGTGCCCGTGACGTCAGATTCGTCTGTGCGGGAATTTCGCGGTCCGTCACTGCGATCAAAGCCGTCCACAGCGAACCGCCGCTCAATGCTGCATATCTCTGCAGTTCTTCGAGGCTAGTCTTGCCGATGCCGCGCGGCGGCGTATTGATGATTCGGAGTATCGCGATATTGTCGAAAGGATTCATCGCCGCTTTCAAATACGCGATTATGTCCTTCACCTCGGCTCGCTCGTAGAATGAAAAGCCGCCTACGATGTTGTAATCGATACGCTGCCGCCGCAGCGCCTCTTCGAAGAGCCGCGACTGTGCGTTTGTTCGATACAGCACGGCAAACTTCAGCTTGTCGTCGCGTGCCATCATCTTGTCTATCTGCGTCGCCACGAATCTCGCTTCCCCGTCGCCGTCATACGCCTGATAGTAAAACAGCCGCTCACCACCGTCGTTCGCCGTCCAGAGTTTTTTCTTTTTCTGGTTTACGTTGTTGCTGATGATCGCGTCCGCCGCGTCGAGTATCGTTTGGGTCGAGCGGTAATTCTGCTCGAGCAAAATGGTCTTCGCATTCTTGAAATGCTTCTCGAATTCGAGAATATTGCGGATATCTGCCTGCCGAAAACCGTAAATGCTCTGCGCATCGTCGCCGACCACGCATACATTTTTTTGCTTTTCGGTAAGCAGATCGATCAGGGCGAACTGCAGTGCATTCGTATCCTGATATTCATCGACGAGGATGTACTTGAAGCGGTCGTTATATTTTTCGCGGACGTCGCTGCAGCGTTTCAGCAGCCGCACCGCGACGATCAGCAGGTCGTCGAAATCGAGTGCGTTCCCGAGTTTCAGACGCTTCTCGTAAAGCTCATAAACGGTCGCTATCTGCTGCCGTTTCGAATCGTAAGTATCGATGCGAGCCAAATAGGTTTGCGGGTCGTGGCCGCGGTTCTTTGCTGAGCTGATGGCGTTGCGGACGTTGCGCGGATTAAGCTGCTTTTCGTCAAAACCGAGATCCTTGATGCACGCTTTTACGACCTTCAGCGAATCGTCCGTGTCATAGATCGTGAACGACTTCGTATAGCCTTCATCTAGAGATTCGATGTCCTGCCGCAGCAGACGGACGCACAAACTGTGGAACGTCGCGATCAGCGGTGCGGATTGCAAACGCTGTCCCTGAAGGAGTTTTTCGACACGCTCGCGCATCTCGCCCGCGGCCTTATTCGTAAAGGTGACCGCGAGGATGTTGTGCGGAGCAACTCCTTTGTCTGCAATAAGATACGCTATGCGGACCGTTATAACACGCGTCTTGCCCGAGCCCGCTCCGGCAAGCACGAGCAGCGGCCCTTCGGTCGTGGTAACGGCCTCTTTCTGAGGCGGATTGAGTGAAGAAAGCAGATCCATCGGAATCTATTAACAGTGGGTCAACACGGACTGACGCAAATAATCACATCTGAGCCCATCGGCGTTCATCTGTGGTAAGACACTCATTTTATCAATGCCTGCATCGCCTTGAATTGTTCGTGCCGGGCGTCGCGCATCAGTTCAAAGAACGCCATCTCGATCGACGACGAAATCGCTCCGCTGCGACGCATTTTTTCCAGGCCGATCAACCGGTTGTATTCGAACCGCGACGACACGCAGTCGCTCAAAATATGTACCTGAAAGCCGTGATCGAGCAGATCGTGGACGGTCTGATTCACGCAAACGTGCGTCTCGATGCCGCATACGGCGACCTGTTCTACACCGAGTTCACGCAGCTTTTCAACGAACTGCGAAGCACCGCACGAACTAAAGGCGGTCTTCTCGTAAACCTCGAAGTTATAAGGCAGCACACGGCGAATTTCCTCGGCTGTGTGCCCAAGGCCTTTTGGATATTGCTCGGTCACGAGAACCGGCAGGCCAAGTATTTGAAAGCCCTGCACCGCGACAGACGCACGCACGGCGATCGTCTCGAAATCCGGTATCGCCTTGCGAAAACTTTCCTGTACATCAATGACGGCAAGAGCCGCTTTTTGCGGATCTAGCAGATCGGAATGCGGCATTTCAGGCGTTTGTCTCCTTAGCCTTTTTCTGCTCGCGTTCTGCCTTTTCCCGCATTTCTTTCTTGTACGTTTTGAAGAAGAAATAGACCGAGACCGCGCAGATGACCAAGATCAGGATCATCATCGCAACAATAAAATAAATTTCAGCAAGACCGGCACCGGGCATGGTTCTAGTCTAAAGGCTGACGCCCTAACTCTCAAATGAACCTGTCTTGAAGCCCGGGGATCGCGGAATGCGGAAGCGGATCTGGAGCCTAGAGAATGGCTATGAAATGCTGACTGCTCACTGCTCGCTGCTAACTGCTCACTGTCCTCAGCTTGGCGCTTTATCCGGCGGGAACGACCGCTCTTCACTGAGCAGCAAGCGGTCGCGGTAAAATTCCGGCAGCGATTTCACTTTCTTGTTCCGGTCGGTCACGACGTGCATGGTCTCGCCTTCAGCGACCAAAGTGTCGTCGGCAGACCTGTAAACTTCATAAAAGAACCGCAGACTGCGGCTTCGAACCTCGGCGACACGCGTGCGGATCGTCAGAACGTCTTCATAGTATGCCGGCGATTTGAAGCGGCAATAGGTTTCGGCGACGACCAGCAGTGAATCGCCGTCTGTTTCCATTTCCTTATACGAAAAACCGCGTGCCCTGCAGAGGTCGCTGCGGGCGGCTTCGAACCAGATTACGTAGTTGGAATGATGGGCGATGCCCATTTGGTCGGTTTCGGCGTACCGGACGCGTATTTCGGTCTCGTGCCAGCCGTCCATAAGGTGTTCAGAGTTACGCGTTTACGCGTGAACGCTCAGAGTTACGCGTTTACGCGTGAAAACGGCTAAAGCCGTCACTCTCAACAAAAATTGGCTGGGAGACAGGGATTCGAACCCCGATAGGCAGATCCAGAGACTGCAGTCCTACCATTAGACGATCTCCCAGCGCTATTAATAATTTACTTTTCGAGGCCTCAGATTGTCAACATCTGCACTTCGCTAAACGGGCACTTCGCTTCGCGTAAATGCTAGAATCTATTCAAGCTAGACACTTTCGGTCACGCACTTTATGTCGGCAGAAAAGGACATCGTAACCAACAGGCTCGCCTTTCACGAGTATCACATCCTCGACAAATTCGAGGCCGGGGCTGCATTGGTCGGCACCGAGGTAAAGAGCATCATGGCGGGCCGCATCCAGCTTAAAGAATCATATGTCGCCATCAAGGACGGCGAAGTTTGGCTGTTCGGTGCGAACGTCTCACAATATTCCCACGGCAACATCAACAATCACGATCCGCTGCGGCCGAGGAAGCTGCTGCTGCACCGCCGCGAGATAGAAAAATTGCAGAAAGAAACGATGCAGAAAGGCATGACGCTGGTCGTGACGCGGATCTATTGGAAGAACGGTCGTATCAAATTCGAGATCGGGGTGGCAAAGGGCAAGAAACTTTACGATAAACGCGAAACTGAAATGAAGCGTACCATCGCGAAAGAGACGCAGGCTGAGTTGAAACAAAGACTGCGTTAAGTTTAAGATAAAGGGTCGTCTATTTTTAGCTAAAATCACTATTTTTACGAGGTGTTGATGAAAATTACTGGTATCTCGAGCGGGTTTTCCGAAGCAAATGCGGAAGCACTGGTTGCGGCTGTTTACAAGGATGAAAAAGCTTCGTCAGCCGATCTAAAGGCATTGGACAAATTGACGGGCGGGCTGGTCGCCGACCTTTTCGCGAACGAAGATTTCAAAGGCAAATCGGGCGACACTGCATTGATCCGATTCACGCCGAAAGGCGGAATGAAGGCGAGCCGCCTTCTGCTGGTCGGTGTCGGCGAAAAGAAGGACTACAAAGTTCCGGCGGTCGCTACACTTTCCGGCACTGCGACGCGGTTTCTGCGTAAACGCGGCATCAAGAGCTTTGCCCTCGACGCCAGGATCAGCGGCGATGCGGTCACCGTTTCTCAGTACGCTGCACAGGGCATGATCACGAGCCAGTTCGAGCTCGACAAATATAAGACCAAGGATCGGTCGACGAACCAGGTAACTGCCGGTGTCATTTATATCTCCGGCGCAAAACCCGCTGATCTGAAGAACGGCATAAACCGCGGCCGTGTAATCGGCGATTCAATGAACTTCACCCGCGATCTGGCCAATGAACCGCCCAATATCCTTCACCCGACCGAAATGGCGAAACGAGCTCAGGCGATGGCGAAAGAGGCGGGTCTTAAGTGCGAGGTTTTGACCGAAGCTCAAATGGAAAAAATGGGCATGGGCTCGATCCTCAGCGTGACCAAAGGCACGACGCAGCCCGCGAAGATGATCGTCCTGCGATACACGCCGGCCAAGAGCACGGCAAAGAACAACGAGATGCTCGCGCTTGTAGGAAAGGCTGTGACCTTTGATACCGGCGGTATTTCGCTCAAGCCCGGCCCGGGCATGGAAGCGATGAAATACGACATGTCCGGCGGCGCGACCGTTATGGGCACGATGCGGGCCATCGGGCTGCTCAAACCTTCAGTTCCGGTCATAGGCGTTATCGGAGCGGTAGAGAACATGCCTGACGGCGGAGCGTCGCGTCCGGCGGACGTCGTGACCGCAATGAACGGCAAGACCATTGAGATACTCAACACCGACGCCGAAGGCCGTCTCGTACTTGCGGACGCGGTCGCCTACGCCGAAAAGCAGGGAGCTACACGCATCGTCGATATGGCGACGCTCACCGGTGCGGTCATCATCGCTCTCGGCGGATACAACACGGGCGTCATGGGCAACGATCAGGGCCTGATGGACGAGATCATTGCATGCGGCAAGCAAACTGGCGAAGGCTTTTGGCAGCTTCCCGTCGGTCCCGAATACAGTAAGGACATCAAGTCCGATATCGCCGACATTAAGAACATCGGCCCCGCCGGAAAGGCCGGCACCATCATGGGTGCGGTCTTTATTCAGGAGTTCATCGACAAGGCGAAGTGGGCTCACCTCGACATTGCCGGTACTGCGTGGAACGACAGTGTCCGCCCGTTCCAGGCAAAAGGCCCAACAGGTGTCGCGATACGTTCGCTGCTTGAATTGGTCGAAAGATCGCAATAAAGATCGAGGTAAAACTATGTCCCCCCTACTCAATAGTTTGTTTTTCGGCAAAGACGCTAAAGCGAGCGGTGTTTTCGCTATTGCCATCGTCGCGCTTATCGCGTTGGGCTGCACTTGCGGCAAAAATTTCGACCTCGACAATCTCGCGAGCGAAACTAACACGTCAAAGTCCGCCGACACGCCGTCTGATGCGAACAAGACCGAACCAGCCGACGATGCCGTGCCGTCCAAAGACGTCGTTGAGGGCCTCGTGAAGGACACGATCGCTGATTTCGCCGATGCCGTCAACAGCGGTGATTTCTCCGAACTGCATGATAGTGCGTCGCAGGATTTCCAGAGTTCGTACACCGTCGATGAGATGGCAACTGCGTTCAAATCCTACACAGACAAGAAATCGGTCGTCGTCCCGATCCTCAAAAAGGTCGCGAATACCGATGCGAAATTCACGACCGAGCCTTCGATCCGCAAGGAGAAAGGCCTGAGCATCCTGATGGCGGAAGGTGAGTTCCCGACGAAACCGTACAAGGTGCGTTACGATTACGAATACGTGATGCGTGACGGCGAGTGGAAACTGCTGAAGCTTGTAATCAATATTCCGTAGCGATCCGTCAGAACCGCCTGCGTCAGCGGGCGGTTTTGCCATTTGCGGTATTTTAATTTTTTTATCAACACTCCGCCTGCTTACGCAGACGGTTCTGACCTTATGAAGATCCACGAATACCAAGGCAAGGCCATCTTGAAAGATTTTGGCGTTCCCGTTCCCCGCGGCATTGTCGCGACAACTCCCGAAGAGGCTGAGGCTGCAGCTCGCGAACTCGGCACCGACGTTGTCGTCGTCAAAGCGCAGATACACGCCGGCGGCCGCGGCAAAGGCGGCGGCGTCAAGCTCGCTAAATCGCCTGAGGAAGCAAAGCAGCTCGCCTCCGAGATCCTCGGAATGCAGCTCGTCACACACCAGACGGGCCCCGAAGGCCAAAAGGTGCAGACCTTGCTGATCGAAGAAGGCCTGCCGATCGACCGTGAATTCTATCTTGGCATCACGCTTGACCGCGTCACAGGCCGCAACGTCTTTATGGCGTCGTCCGCCGGCGGCATGGACATCGAAAAGGTCGCTGAAGAAACGCCGCATCTCATATTGAAAGAGACCATCGATCCTGCGGTCGGCCTGCGGGGGTTTCAGGCACGCAAACTCGCGTTCGGCCTAGGCATCCCGAACGAGCTCATCAATCAGGCCGCTTCATTCATGACAAAGCTGTACGAAGCTTACGAGAAGATCGACGCCAACCTGGTCGAGATCAATCCCTTCCTGCTCACCAAAGACAGCCGGCTGATCGCCCTCGACGCCAAGGTCACGTTTGACGACAACGCGATGTTCCGTCACAAGGACTACGCCGAGCTTCGCGACCTTGCGGAAGAAGAACCGCTGGAGATCGAGGCATCGAAATACGACCTTAACTATATCAAGCTCGACGGCAACATCGGCTGTATGGTCAACGGTGCCGGCCTCGCGATGGCAACGATGGACATCATCAAACTTGCCGGCGGCGAGCCTGCGAACTTTCTCGACGTCGGCGGCGGTGCTTCGCAGGAGCGCGTCGAACAGGCGTTCAAGATACTGCTTGCTGACGAAAATGTGAAAGCGGTATTGATCAACATATTCGGCGGCATCGTCCGCTGCGATATGGTCGCTTCAGGCGTCGTCGCCGCTGCAAAGAACCTCGGCGTCTCAATACCTATCGTGGCCAGACTGGAAGGAACCAACGTTGAAGCCGGACGCGAGATACTTGCGAATTCAGGCATCGGGATCATCCCTGCAACCGGCATGAACGACGCCGCAGAAAGGGTGGTCGCCGCCGCTGCGTAAGACATTACCGCACTCAGTCCGACAGAATTACCCCGCTCTTAGCGAGCGGGGTTTTTGCTGAAAAACCAAGTTGCAGAAGCCCGCGCGTTAGTAAGGGCGATATCCGGAGCGTGGTCTTACGGAAAGAACACGGGTAGCAGATGCTTGCGGTTCTTTCGTTGGTGCCGGCCGTTCGCTATCGCCCTTGCTGACGCGCGGGCTCGTGCAACTTTGGCAGGCAAGGCTGCCTGCGGTCCGGCGTTCAACCACCCTCTACCGCAGGTGGTACTGACATTTTGTCGGTGGGCTGATCGTCACCAGCCCATTCTCTCTCGCAGTGCAGTGATGTGGGCGTTGTGATGCTGCGAATGCCAGGCGTAGAGTGCTAGGGCGGCCTCAAGTTTCCAGACGCCCGTTTCGGGGTGGACGAATTCGCGTTGGAAGTCGGTGTCCGTCATTGAGCGCAGCAATGCTGCCCAGCGTCCGTGCAGTCCTTCTATGATCTTCAGCGAAACATCGACGGGCAGCTTGCTGTCGGCCAGTTCCGCCCAGAGGTCTTCGTGATAAGGCTTTATCGTAGGAGAATCTTCCGTCAAAGCCAATTTGAAGCGGCTATAAGCGTTCGCATGGCTGTCGGCGATGTGGTGAACCGTCTGCCGGACTGTCCAGCCGCCCTCGCGATACGGTGTGTCGAGCTGCACGTCGTCGAGCCCGGAAACAGCCGCGGCCAGATTCGCCGACAGTTCCTCAATGACCGAGATGCGGCCGTTGCGGGCTTCGACGGAGTGATCGAAACCATGCTCAAATTCGCCTATAGGAAATCGCAGATCGTCCATTTCTTACTAACCTCTATATAGGTCCTCGAACCGTGTGAAATCTTTCAGGAACGCCATCTTGATGTCGCCCGTCGGGCCGTTACGCTGTTTAGCGATTATCAATTCCGCCTGTCCCTGATTTTCTTCTGAATGTTGGTAATAGTCTTCCCGATAGATGAAAGCTACAATATCGGCGTCCTGTTCGATGCTGCCTGAGTCACGAAGGTCCGACATGACCGGTCGCGGCGGATTGCGCGCCTCGGGAGCACGCGACAACTGCGACAATGCCACGACCGGAACGTCCAACTCCTTCGCAAGAGCCTTCAATTCACGCGAGATCTGGGAAACTTCCTGCTGACGCGATTCGACCCGCCTGTTCGATCCCATCAATTGAAGATAGTCCACTACAACAAGGTCGAGAGCCTTCTGCTCGGCAGCAAGACGGCGGCATTTCGCCCGCATTTCCAGAACAGAAATCCCCGGCGAATCATCGATATGAATATTCGCCCGCGAAAGGCTGCCGACCGCGACGCCGAGACGCTCGATCTCAGCCGTCATCAGCCGTCCCGTGCGGAAACGCTGTGCGTTAATGCGGGCCTCGCTCGCAAGCATACGGGTGACGAGCGATTCGCGCGACATTTCAAGCGAGAAAATAGCAACGACCGCACCGGTTCGGAGCGCCGCGTTTTGTGCGACGTTTAAACAAAATGCCGTTTTTCCCATCGACGGGCGGCCCGCAACGATTATAAGATCGCTGCGCTGCAGCCCCGAGGTCATATCGTCAAGGTCGCGAAAGCCCGTTGAAAGGCCCGTCAAGGCGTTCGGGTCGCCGGCAGAGCGTTCCTTGATATTCTCGAAGACCTTCTTGATCGTGGTTTCTATATCAACAAAACTCTGGTTGGTACGGCCTTCGGCGATATTAAAGATCGCCTGTTCTGCGCGGTCAAGGATGATGTCGGTTTCGTGATCCTGCTCCAATGCCTCGCTGGTGATGCTGTTGCAGGCGCGGATAAGGCTGCGAAGGACGGATTTTTCGCGGACGACGCGGACGTATTCGTCGATATTGGTCGCGTGCGGCACGCCGAGCGTCAGATTCGATATTGCTGAGACGCCGCCGATCGTATCGAGCATTCCCTCTTTGCGGAGTTCTTCGCCGATCAAGATCGGGTCGATGGCACGTCCGTGTTCAAAGAGGGAGATCATCGATGAAAACACCTGACGATTAAGCGGCAGATAGAAATCGTCCGGCTTTAGCTGCTCAAGTGCTTGGGAAAGAAGTCCATTGTCGAGTAGGATCGCCCCCAAAATGACGCGTTCGCCGTCCTCGCTCGACGGCAAAGGCCTTTCCAGATACTGTTCGTTGAGGTTGCTGTTAAGCATTCTGGCCATAGAGATACCAGCCCAAAATGGCGGGGCAAGACGCCGAAACGGGACGGGAGTTCCCAGTTCTAGAGAGTAAAAAAGACCGCAAAATGAGAATTTGCAGTCTCTTATATTACGCGCGTGTTAAGCGGTATTTCAAAGCCGGTTCTCGGATTGTCCGTAAGGCTTTTCTTTGCCTATATTTGGCACAAAAAACGAGAGAAACTAGCCCTCGGCTTCCCCTTCTGCAGGCGCGTCAGCAGCCGATTCCTCGGTTGCCGGAGCCTCTTCAGCGAGCGTTTCCTCAGCTGCCGGTGCTGCAGCTTCAACGGCCCCGGCTATCGGCTCTTTTTCGGTCTTTTTCGCCTTTTTCTCTTCCTTTTCGGGCATTTCGCCGCCTTCGCCCGTTACGGTAACGGGAATGGTCAGCGAAACTTCACGGTGCAGTTTGACCGTGACGGTGTATTCGCCGGTTTCCTTGATCGCGTCGCGAAGGTTAACACGCTTGCGGTCGATCTCGTAGCCTTTGGCCTTAAGTGCGTCCGCAATGTCCATCGAGGTGACCGAGCCGAACAGAGTGCCGTGTTCGCCCGCTTTGCGCTCGAAGGTAAGCGTGATGCTTTCCATCTGCTCGCGCTGTGCGTCCGCGGTAGCCTTTTCGACCGCCGCCTTCTTGAGCAGAGCCGCACGCTCCTGTTCGATCTGCTTTACGTTTCCTTTGGTCGCAAGCGTCGCCAGCCCTTTCGGCAGCAGATAATTGCGTGCATAGCCCGCCTTGACCTTAACGATCTCGCCGCGTCCGCCGACGTGGTCCAGATCTTCTCTCAAAAGTATCGTTGTAGTTGCCATGATATCCTCTTTTTCCGGCGCTGTGGCCGGATGAAATCCGCACGATGCGGCGAAAATTAGTCTGCTACGAACGGCAGCAACGCCATCGAACGCGCACGCTTGATGGCCTTAGCCAAACGACGCTGATCGCGAGCCGTAATGCCCGATATGCGGCGCGGCATTATCTTTCCGCGTTCCGGGATGAACTGCTTCAGCAGATCGACATCTTTCCAATCGATGTAATCCGGCACGGCAAGCCGCGGACGGCGGCGCTGATATCGCCGCGGGCGATCGCCGATGACCTCTTCGTCCAAGCCAAGGTCTTTGTCGTTCAATATATCCAATTCTTTTTCTGCCATTATCTTTCTCCTGTGAGCGTTCCGCCGTTAGGCTTCCGCAGTCGCCTCCGGTGCCGCATTTTCTTCAGCCGTCGGCCGGAATGATGCTCGTTTCGCCGAACGTGCCTCGCGCTTTGTGCGGCGCTTGTCAGCCGTTTTTCGCTCTTCGTCAACGCGGACGGTGATGTAGCGCATGATCATATCGTTGACCCGCATACGGCGTTCGAGCTCGGCGATCTCCTGTCCCGAACCGGTGATCTCGAAAAGCACATAGTGGCCTTCGGTCTTCTTCTGGATCGGATAAGCAAGATTCCGCAGACCCATGTCGTCCATATTGACGACCTCGCCGCCCTCTTTCTTGATCAGTTTGCCGACCGCGTCATTCAGCTTGCCGATCTTTTCGGCAGGCGTTTCCGGATCGACGATGTACATTACTTCGTATGTTCTGGTTGCCATTTATTTCACTATCTCCTTCTGGATGAACAACTTCGCATCTATCGTGCGAAGTAAGGAACTCTATTCATTCTCTGTTGACGCGGGCGATGTGTTCCATTTCGCCATCGCCGCATCCAATCCTTTCAATATCACGTCCTCGACCGCATCCGCAGCACTTGCGAGCATCTTACCAAGCAGCATTTCTTCGCTGCTTGAGAATCTCTCAAGTACGAACCGCGACGCGTCAGCGACCGGATGTTCCGGTCCTATGCCGATGCGGAGCCGTTTGAACTCCTGCGTCCTGAGGTTGTCAATTATCGACCGTAGGCCGTTCTGCCCGCCGTGAGAACCTTTACCGCGAAGCCTCAGCGTTCCGTACGGAATTGCGAGGTCATCGGATATCACGATCAAGTTGTCAACCGACCTGTTCTCGCCTGCGGCGAGGCATTTGACCGCCTCTCCGCTGAGGTTCATGAAGGTCTGCGGCTTTGCAAGTTCGACGACCGTTTCGCCGATCCTGCCGCGGCCTGACAGCGATCTGCATTCAGAACGCTTGACCGGCACATTCATTCTCTCGGCGAGAAGGTCTATGACCATGAAACCGAGATTGTGCCTTGTCCGGGAATACCGGTCGCCCGGATTACCCAAGCCGACTACGAGCCAATGCACGCGGACTCAAGCGGCGAACTATTCGCCGCCCTCCGTTTCCTCACCTGCGGGTGCCGATTCTTCGCCGGCCACCTCAGGCTGCGCTCCCTCTTCGACCTGCGGCTCGAGCTCGGGCTCTTTGACCATCGTGACCGCGGCGACGAGCGTGTCGCCCGGGGCGTGAATCTCGATGCCGGCATCCACTTTCAGGTCGGAAACGTGCAGCGAATCGCCAACACCGAGTTCCGAAACATCAATGATGATCGCATCGGGAGCCTTTGCCGGTTCGCAAAGTATCTTGACCTCGCGAAGCTGCTGTTCGAGCAATCCGCCGTCCATTTTCACCCCGACAGGGTCGCCTTCCAGGTGAATGGGTACGGTCATTTCGATCTTTTCGCCCTTGACGAGGCGTCGCAGATCGGCGTGCATCAAACGCCCTTTCAGTGCGTGAATCTGACGATCCTGAAAGATGACGTCCGTTGTCTCTTCACCTGCGATCTCAAGCGAGAATACAGTATTCGCACCCGAATCAGACCTCAACACAGCAGCCAGATCAGCCAACTCCGCCGAGATGGAGACGCTGCCGCCTTTGCCGCCGTAGACGATCGCGGGGATCTTGCCTGCCGCACGCATGCGGCGCGCCTCATTCTTTCCGCGCGAATCACGTTTTTCTGCCTTGATTACAAACTTTTCTGCCATAAAAATTCCTCCGAGCGTTATATGAACAACTTCGAAACGCTCGTTTCGTCATGTATCGACCTGATCGCCGCGGCCAAAAGCCCGGCGACACTCAAAACCTCAATTTTTCCGCCTTCGACGAGCGGCATCCCGTTCTCATGAATAGGAATGGTATTGGTAACGATCACTTTTTTCAGGTGGGAGTTGCGGATGTTGTCAACCGCCTTGCCCGACAGCACGCCGTGTGTAAAACACGCAAAGATCTCGTCGGCTCCCGCATCGTGCAGTGCCTCAGCGACCTTGCAAATGGTTCCGCCCGTATCGCACATATCGTCGATGATCAGGCAGTTCTTGCCGCTGACGTCGCCGACGATATTCATCACATCGGCCTCGTTCGCTCGCTCGCGGCGTTTGTCGCAAAGTGCGAGCCCGGCGTCAAGCCGCTTTGCATAGGCCCTTGCACGTTCGGCTCCGCCTGTATCAGGAGCAACGACAATGAGATTCTCGATCGGGTTTTCGCGAAAATAGTCCACAACGATAGGCGCCGCATATAAATGATCGACAGGGATGTCAAAAAAACCCTGTATCTGCGAAGCGTGCAGGTCGATCGTCAGTATCCGCTGAGCCCCCGCGGTCGTGATCAGGTTTGCGACCAGCTTTGCGGCGATCGGCACACGCGGACGGTCCTTTTTATCAGAACGCGCATAGCCGAAATACGGAATGACCGCCGTCACCCTCTCCGCCGAAGCTCTCACAAATGTATCGATCATTATGAGCAGCTCCATCAGGTTGCGGTCGCTCGGCGGACAGGTCGGCTGAACTATAAAAACATCTGAGCCGCGAACGTTTTCGCCGATCTGGAAATTGAACTCACCGTCCGAAAAGCGTTCCGTGCTCGCCTTTCCGAGTTCGACGCCCAAATGGCCGCAGATCTCCTCGGCAAGCGCCGGATGCGCATTGCCCGAAAAGATCTTGATTTTTCCTGTCACGCTCATTGTGCCACCAAATAAAAGAAAGGGCGACCTAACCATAGATCGCCCGTTCGTAATTTGCACTGGCTGGGGCGGAAGGATTCGAACCTACGAATGCCGGGACCAAAACCCGGTGCCTTACCACTTGGCGACGCCCCAATGCTGATACAAAGAAACTTACGGAAACAACCTAACGCCTACATTTGAAGCGCCTCGCGATACTCAGAACACGAGATGGCTGATACGGCAAACTTTCGCCAGGTCGATTCGCGATCGAGGGCTTTCATAGCAGCTTGCCGTGTCTCTTGTTTGTCAAAAATACCGAAAACGCTTGCTCCGCTGCCGCTCATCGCCGCATTTACGGCACCAAGTTCCAACAAGGCCTCTTTCACTCGCCGGATCTCGGGATAGGCAGCAAATACGCCCGTTTCCAAGTCATTTATCAATGCCGGTGAGGCAGGATCAGCAGATCTCATTTCTCGACGGCAAACAGAAAGGATATTTTCCACAGCCCTATTTGTCAAGGTCGGAACAGTTAAACCGCCGAAAACATCGGCGGTCGAGACCTCGATATCGGGCGTCACTATAAGCAAATTCTGACAGTCCATATCCGACACCGGCTCGATGACCTCGCCGCGGCCCGTTCCGACCGCCGTCCCGCCGAAAAGGAAGAACGGCACGTCCGATCCCAGTTCCTCGGCTATAGAAAACAGGTCGATCGAAGTGTCCAGATCCCACAATCGCGATAACCCGATCAACGCGACCGCCGCATTTGACGAACCGCCGCCGAGCCCGCCGGGCGAAGGTATCCGCTTGGTGAGATGTATCGAAGCTCCCGCACCGACAGCGAACTGAGAACTCAGCAGGATCGCGGCCTTCATTATCAAATTGTGTGCGTCAACAGGGATAGACGGGTCATCGCATGTCAGCGTCAGCCCGGGACCATCTTCAAAACGTATCGTGTCATGAAGCGATACCGTTTGAAAGACGGTAAAAAGCTCATGATATCCGTCCGCACGCTTGCTTATAACCCGCAGCATTCGGTTGATCTTAGCAAAGGACGGCAGCTCGAATTTCATTTCCGTTTGAAAAGAATAGGCTATGCAGTTGGTACTTTCAAAGTGGAAAAGCTAGCCGAACCGCAGGCAACTTGCCCGCATTGGACTTTAGAATGCGGCGGCGTTGCCTCCTTCCGGACTTCAGGTCTTGAATTTGAATCGGTCTATCAGCGTTGAAAAGCTGATCGGGCTTTGACGGTCTTTTCAACACAAAGCCAAAATGGTCAGGAAGGGGGAAACGCCCCCGCTGATCCGTCATAGCCATATAAGGGACAGCAGGCAAGGCTGTCTGCGTCCCGGTGATCACTCCAACCCAACAAAATCAACATCGGTCAGCCTATCCATTTCCGGAAAAGCAAACGGCGACGGGCATTTTTTGTGTTAGGAGTTTGCCTTTTTTTGGCGAGAATCGAGAAAACTAGCGTTTTACCAAGAAGACCTGCGTGAAATAGTAAGATCCGTCCTCCGCGATCGCGACGCCGACCGCCGATTCGCGCCAGTTCGGGTCGAGCATGTTGCTCTTGTGTGATGAAGAATTGAGCCAAAGCTGCACTGCCTTTGCAACGGGATCCTGATATCCGCGGTTGTAGGCGATGTTCTCGCCGATAGCACGCCATTTGCGAACGCCTTTCGCATCGGCACGATCGCTCACCATTTTGTTGTCCAAACCGCGATGGCTGAAGAAGCGAAATTCCGCCATATTCTGCGAATGCTCACGCGCGACGGCAGCAATGTCCTCGTTCCACGCCAGCGGCGAAAGTCCCATTTCTACGCGGGTCCGGTTGATCATCTCGAACGCGATACGCTCGACGGTCTTCGTGTTGACGACTACCGACGCCGCTACGTCAGATTCCTTTTCAGGCACTCGCCGAGGGCGGAAGATCTCTTCGATATCCTCAGCTTCACCGAGTTTCAAGGCGACCGGCGACTGGAAATTGTTGGCGTTTTGGGCGAATGCCGCAGGCGTCAGAACTGTAAAAACTGCGACAAATAGAAGAACGGGAAAGAGTTTTTTGAGCATCAATACCTCACTTCGGCAGCCGGACGATGCCCATTTTTTCGGCATTCCTGGCTTTGCGCTCCCAAAACAATCGGGATTGCCCTTTCGGTTAAGGTGGTAAAACAAATCCGGTTTTACCGTGTAAAGGAAATAACGAAAACGGGCGACGTTCCCGAAAAAATGGAACAGGGGTAAAATAAATGCCATGCCATATCGCTACACTAGGCGTTGAGGTTTAGCTGCAATGATAACTGCTTCGGTTCTTGCTAAGAGGGCAAACGTTCCTATTCATACTGTTCGCTATTACACGAGGAAGGGGCTATTGCGACCTGTCCGCGATCTTCGCAACGGCTATAAGATGTACAAGCTCGATGATCGGGCACGGCTGAGATTCATCTCCGCTGCAAAGGAGCTGGGCTTCACGCTCAATGAGATCGAAGGAATTTTTGATCATTCGATGCGCGGAGATTCGCCATGCCCGATGGTTCGGGAGGTGGTTCAAAAACGTATCAAAGAAAATAATGAGAAGATCAAGGAATTGAAGAGGCTGCAGAAACGTCTCGAAAGTGCCGCAGCGATGTGGGCAACGATGGAAAACTCTGACCCCGACGGACATTCGGTCTGCAGTCTTATTGAGTCTTTCAGCGATACTGAATAGGAGACTTGACCTGACACTTAGTGACAGGTTGTAGCATTAGTGTCGGAGGCAATAACCGATGAAAGAACATATCGATCCGGTTTGCGGCATGACAGTAGTGCCCGAGACCGCAGTAGCAGAAACCGAACACCAAGGAACCAAATATTACTTTTGCAACCCGGGCTGTAAGCTGAAGTTCGATGCCGATCCGGAACTTTATCTGGGAAACGAACAGGCAGCTGGAGGCGATTGCTGCGGTACGAAAGGTACAGAAACATCGCCGGTGATGATCGGTATCTCCAGAAAGGCAGTGACGGAGTTTATTGACCCTGTTTGCGGGATGACGGTCGATCCCGCGACCGCCGCAGACACGCTGACATACGAAGGCACACAGTACTACTTTTGCTCGATCGGCTGCGTGACGAAATTTGAAGCTGATCCGGACAAATATCTGAACCCGTCACCGAAGGACGATCTTCCTCAAGACGTCGAATATACGTGTCCGATGCATCCTGAGATCGTACAGATCGGCCCTGGTTCATGTCCGATATGCGGGATGGCTCTCGAACCGAAAGAGATCAGTCTCGACGATCGGCCCGACCCGGAATACACCGACATGAAGCGGCGTTTCGCAGTTTCGGCCGTTTTGACGCTTCCGGTTTTTGTGCTTGCGATGGGCGAGATGCTTCCGGCATTTCACTCGGTCGTTTCGCCTCGTGTTTCGATCTGGATACAGTTCTTTTTGGCAACTCCTGTCGTGCTGTGGGGCGGCCGGCCTTTCTTTGAAAGAGGCTGGGCATCCGTGAAGAATGTTAGCCCTAACATGTTCACCCTGATCGCGATAGGAACCGGAGCCGCACTGTTATATAGCTTTGCCGCTCTGTTCGCACCGGGTCTCTTTCCGGCGGCGATGCTCGATTCGCATACGGGTGTGGTTCCTGCGTATTTTGAGGCAGCCGCCGTTATTACAACCCTGGTCTTGCTGGGCCAGGTTCTTGAACTGCGTGCACGTTCGCAGACCTCGTCGGCGATCAAGGAACTGTTGCGGTTGGCCCCAGAGACCGCGACGGTCGTATTCGATGACGGTTCAGATGAGGTCGTCGACCTTCGACACGTGGTGCAGGGCCAAACGCTTCGCGTAAAGGCGAACGAAAAGGTGCCGACCGATGGCGAGATAATAAACGGCGAAACCTCGATCGACGAATCAATGGTCACAGGCGAATCGATGCCCGTAGAGAAACGGGAGGGCGATAAGGTGATCGGAGGCACGCTCAACGGCAACCGCAGTTTTCTGATGCGTGCCGAAAAGGTCGGCAAAGAGACCCTGCTCGCCCAGATCGTAAAAATGGTCGGCGAAGCACAGCGTTCGCGTGCTCCGATCCAACGCCTAGCCGATGCTGTCTCGGCGTATTTCGTCCCCGCCGTGATCTTGGTGGCGATCACCGCCTTCGGCGTCTGGCTCGCGTTCGGCAGCCTGACCTATGCCATCGTTGCGGCAGTTTCGGTGCTCATTATCGCCTGTCCGTGTGCACTCGGCCTCGCAACCCCGATGTCGATAATGGTCGGCACGGGGCATGG
The DNA here is from genome assembly GCA_019639155.1 of Acidobacteriota bacterium. Lineage (GTDB taxonomy): Bacteria > Acidobacteriota > Blastocatellia > Pyrinomonadales > Pyrinomonadaceae > OLB17. The sequence continues at coordinate 242,043 of JAHBSJ010000004.1, forward strand.
AGCTAAGAACGGTGTGCTTGTGAAAAAGGCCGAGGCCCTTGAGACGCTGGAAAAGATCGATGCGATCGTGGTCGATAAGACGGGCACACTTACCGAAGGACGTCCATCGGTGACCGATGTTGTACCGATCAACGGCTTTGATGAAGACGAGCTTCTATCGTTGGCGGCGAGTCTCGAGAAACTCAGCGAGCATCCGCTGGCGACCGCGATCGTCGCTGAAGCGGAAAAAAAGGGCCTTGAGTTGGCGAAGGCGGGCGACTTCCGTTCCACGACGGGCGTTGGGATCGAGGGGACCGTCGGTGAGCGGCGGATCGCCGTCGGGAACCAATCTACGATCGATCACGGCAAAGTTACGCCGGGTAACGACTCAATGTTACAGGAGGCTGACCGGTTGCGGTCTGTAAGAAACACCGTGATGTTTGTTTCGGTTGACGGAAAGCCCTCGGGGTTGATCGGCGTGGCAGATGCGATAAAGCCCTCGGCCAAAGCGGCCATCACGGAGCTTCACCGCCGCGGCATTGAGGTGGTAATGATGACGGGCGACAACCGAAAGACGGCAGAAACGGTCGCCGGCGAACTCAAGATCGATCAGGTGTTCGCAGAGGTCATGCCCGAGGACAAAGCCGCAAAGGTCCGTGAGTTACAATCGCAAGGTAAGATAGTTGGAATGGCAGGAGACGGTGTAAACGATGCACCGGCTTTGGCACAAGCAAACGTAGGGATAGCGTTTGCGAGCGGAACGGATGTGGCCATCGAGTCGGCAGATATTACGCTGTTGCGGCCGGAACTCGGCGGCATTTTGAAAGCTCTGAGCCTTAGCCGTTCGACAATGAAAAACATCCGACAAAATCTGTTTTTCGCCTTTATTTACAACATCGTGGGTGTGCCGATCGCAGCCGGCGTGCTGTTCCCGGTGTTTGGATTGCTGCTGTCGCCGATGATCGCAAGTGCCGCGATGACGTTCAGTTCGGTATCGGTCATCGTAAACGCCCTTCGGCTGAGAAATGCACGACTTTGAACCGCTGAGACGCGGAGGCGCCGAGAATAGCAAGAAAAGTAGGAGCGGTCTTGGCCGAGTCCTATCATCTCGACGGCTGGTCACGATGCGTTCCAATCGTCATCATTCTAATTTGACCGGTTACGTCCTCGGCGTCTCCGCGCCTCTGCGGTAAAATAATCACATGGGAAAATTGGCGTTGGCGATACATGGCGGAGCGGGCACGATACTTCGTTCGCAGATGACGCCCGATCTCGAGGCCGAATACCGCAGCGGTTTGGAAAGCGCTCTGCGTGCGGGTTGGGAAATATTGGAGAAAGGCGGATCGTCGCTGGATGCAGTCGAAGCGGCCGTGGTGTCGCTTGAGGATTTTCCATTGTTCAACGCGGGCCGGGGATCGGTTTTTACTCACGATGGCCGACAGGAAATGGACGCTTCGATCATGGATGGCCGAAATCTAAAAGCCGGTGCCGTAGCGGCGGTCAGGAATATCAAGAATCCGATCAAACTGGCCCGTCTTGTGATGGAACGCACAGAGCACATCCTGCTGTCCGGCGACGGGGCTGCAGATCTTGCCGCATCTGCCGGTGTCGAGACCGCTCCCGATGAATACTTTTTTACCGAACACCGCTGGCTGCAGTATCAGGAAGCACTCGCCGCCGGCCGTGTGCAGCTAGATCATTCCAAACCGATAGGCACGGTTGGAGCGGTCGCATGCGACGCAAATGGCAACCTTGCGGCCGCAACCTCTACAGGCGGAATGACAAACAAGAAGTTCGGCCGCGTCGGCGACACGCCGCTGATCGGAGCGGGAACCTACGCGGACGACACTTGCGCCGTCTCATGCACAGGCCACGGCGAGTATTTTATCTTGGGAGTGTCCGCTTTTGATGTGGCGGCACGAATGAGATATAAGGGGCTTTCTTTAGAGGACGCTGCCCGTGAGACCATTGAGCACCAAAGTCAGATCGGCGGCGAGGGCGGCCTGATCGCAGTAGATAGCAAGGGTAACATCACGCTGCCGTTCAATTCCGAAGGAATGTATCGCGGCTATGTGAACAACAGAGGCATGAATACTGGGATCTATTCGGATTGACCGGAATAGTTTTGAAACAGGAAGGTCATTATCTGGAAACCGGCAGCAATCACGCGGCCTCCCATAGGATCCTGCGCCAATGCTTCGAATGGCCCCTCGCCAAAATAAAGCCCGTCAGAGACAAGGAATGTAAGCCTGGCGTTGCCTGTCGACGGCGGATCAAGGCGGTGACCGTCCCAAGGGCCGATCTGTGAAACCACATTTCGCGATGAATCAAGCAGGGCGGCTACCATTGCGTCTGAATGTTCCGTACGCGTATCCCACACGAATAGAGAGCCAGCATGATTTATGTATCTGATGGTTCCGTCAGCGTAGGCAGCTAACGCATCAAGACCTGTCTCCATCCCAACCTCGATAACGGTACCGAAAAGCAGTTTGTCCGTCAGCGGCTGCCCGATTTCCCGCAGCCTCAGTGCCGCTAAGGCACGCGTACGCGCCTCTGACTCTTCAGCATAAACGATGGCCCGTAATTCGTCAGCGTTTGCACGTCTGCCAAAAAGTTCCTTCCACGGCGAGACCGAGACATCGCGGTCAGCGGGACGAAAAAGTTCCAGATCGTCACAAAAAAGAAGATCGTAGATCTTGTTGAGCGATGCGTCCGGATAAGGTGTGATCATTTATTTCGTCTTCCCTTCGTTGAGCATGTCGCGGTATTCCTGAACGAATGCGATGTCGTCCGGCACCCGATCTGCCAACGTCACTACAAGTTCGCCCTTTCGTCCATATTTTATCGCGTGATGGATAGCGTCGCGGCTTTCCGGAATTATCCTCACAGCAGGATCTTTCTTTGACTTTGCGATCCCCTTTTTCAAAAGCTCGTATGTTTGTTGCTCATCGCGTCCACGCAGATAGTGCCCGCGGCGGATGACGATGCGGTCAAAGGTCTGCCCCGCGACCTGTCCGAATTCGACGATATCCTCGTCGCGTCGGTCACCGGTTCCGTTAATGACACACGTGCGATATTTATGTGGGAGCTTTGCGATGAATGATGCTAAACCTCTGAGTCCGGCCGGGTTATGGGCATAGTCCATTAGTACGGTCACATCGCCGACCTCGACGAAATTGAGCCTTCCGGGTGTCTGCGCGGTGCCGGCATTGAAGGTCGTAAGGCCGACGCGGAGGTCCTCCAATGAAACACCGTGAACAAAACACGCAAGCGTTGCGGCGAGAACGTTCTGGATCATGAACTCCGCACGCCCGCCGTACGTCAACGGAATATTTGTCACCTTTTCAACGCGGACCTTCCATTTGCCTTTAAGAATGGTCACGTAGCCGTTCTCATAAACGCACGAGACCCGACCACGCTCCGCTCGCCTCTTGATGTTCGGATCGTTCTCGTCCATCGAAAAACAAACGACCGTTCCGTCACAAAGCTCCTTCATTGCATAAACCAGCGGGTCCTGAGCGTTCAGAACGGCAAAACCTTTACGCGACACAGCACGCGGAATGACGGATTTGACGCGCGCCAAGTCTTCTAATGTGTTGACGTCTTTGAGCCCAAGATGATCGGCTGCGACATTCAAAACAACACCGATATCACAATGATCAAAACCCAGTCCCGAACGGATAATTCCGCCGCGTGCGGTTTCCAGCACCGCAACATCGACGGTCGGATCTTTCAGTACGAGTTGTGCGGAAACGGGACCGGTGTTGTCGCCTGCAGTGATCTGCTGGTTGCCGATGTACGTGCCGTCGGTTGTGGTAAAGCCTACCGTTCGGCCGCTGTTTTTCAGGATGTGTGCAATTAGACGCGAGGTCGTTGTCTTTCCGTTAGTTCCGGTAATGGCGAATATAGGAATTCTCGACGGAGTCCCCGGCGGAAATAGCATGTCAATGACATGTTCTGCGACATTTCTACCGATACCCTCGCTCGGAGCAAGATGCATTCGGAATCCGGGAGCTGCGTTAACCTCGATGATGCCACCGCCGTTCTGAGCGAGCGGCTCACTCACATTCGGAGCGATAACGTCAATACCTGCAACATCTAGACCTATTATCTTCGCTATTCGCTCGAACAAAAAAACATTTTCCGGATGTACTTCATCTGTACAATCTATCGCCGTGCCGCCTGTGGAAATATTGGCAGTGGTCTTCAGATGCAGAACTTCGCCTTTCGTGAGCTTGGTATCGAGGGTGTATCCTGCTTTCGCGATACATCGTTGGGTCTGATTATCGATATCGATCTGCGTTAGCACATTTTCGTGGCCATATCCTCGCCGAGGGTCTGCATTGATAATATCGATAAGCTCTTGGATATTATGCTTTCCGTCGCCAACCACGTGCGCGGGAACACGTTCAGCAACGGCGATAAGGCGGTTGTTGACGACCAGTGCTCTGAAATCCGAGCCCGTCAGCTGCTGCTCGACGATCACCCAGCGGGAATATTCCTTTGCTTTTTCCCACGCGATCCTGGCCTCATCAAGATTGCGGATGCCAACGGTAGCACCTTTTCCGTGATTGCCGTCAAGTGGTTTAATTACAGCAGGATAGCCAATCCTTTCTAAAGTATCTTCTAGATCTTCAATTTCGCGGATCCGATATCCCTTAGGTACCGGGACGCCCATATCACCGAGCAGCTTTTTAGTTGCGCTTTTATCTCCGGCAATATCGACGGAGATCATATTAGTATTTACCGTCGTTGTTGCCTGGATACGTTTCTGATTGACTCCGTAGCCAAGCTGAACCAATGACTGATCGTTTAGGCGAATGTACGGAATTCCTCGACTCTCGGCTTCCTCAACGAGCGACCCGGTCGAGGGCCCAAATCGAACATCTTCCCTTATCTCACGCATTCGGCGGATGTCCGCTGCCAGTTCCGCCTTTATCTCATCGATCGGCCGCTTCCCTGCCAGATCCAGCCAAAGCCTAACGGCGACCCGGCCAGCAAATCGGCCTACCTCCTCCTCAACGTAACTGAAGACAACATTGTAAACGCCCTTTTCACCTGTTTCGCGTGTACGGCCGTAGCCCGTGTCCATACCTGCAAGCGTCTGTAATTCGAGAGCGAAATGCTCGATAGCATGACCGGCCCACGTACCTTCCCGCACACGCCTTAGAAAGCCGCCCTCTTCACCATAACTGCAGCCATGGGTCGAAAGCGACGGCATAACCTCTACCATACGCTCGTAAAAGCCTTTGATCTTGTTCGTCGGCTTTCGTTCGAACACGCCGATATCAAGCCGCATTATGATCAGCTTTTTCCAATAGCCGCTCCAATAGTTCGGACCGCGTAGAGTGCGAATTTCGAGTATTTCCATATTGCTTTAGCTATGAATCTGCACCAAACGACACGAAATGGTTGAGATGTTCATAGTCGGCTTCCTGAATTCGTTCCTTTTCAGCTGAGAAGACATCAACCGAGATCAGGAAGCAAGAACTCTACGGGAGGTTGGATTGGATGGCGCTCGAGATAATTGTAAACTAGCCCATCCCGCAATACATGGAACTGCACACCACACACACTAAATGCTTCGCTATCATGCACTTCCGCGATCTCATTGAAAGTGATCCCTGAACCATCTACTATCGTCGTAGACCCTTGGCCAAATACTTCAAGCACTCCCTTACCGTTCAAGATTATAGCTGTATTCTCGTCTATTCCGATGCCCAAATTGTACGGATTATACGAAACGGCAGTTATCAGGCGGCTTATGCGGCCACGCTCGGTGAAATGCTGATCGATGATGATATTTTTCAAAAATCCAAGACCCGGAGACAGTTTGACCGCATTTTTGTGCGGATGCGAGGTTGCCTCGCCGCGCACGATCATCGACGTGCTCATCGCAGCGGCCCCGGCGCTCGTCCCTGCCATCACCACGTCACTGTCGCGAACCATCTTTCTCATCTTCTCGGCCACCTTCGTTCCGCCCAACACCGAAACAAGCCGCATCTGATCGCCACCGGTCATAAAGATGCCTGTGACTCCCTCCAACAGTTTTTCGGCATCTGCTTGTGCAACGTCCTGACGCGACGTAGCACGAAGTACGCGCGGATTGCTCACGCCCAGATTGCGAAAGGCCTGCGTGTAAACGTCGGCCGCGAATTCAGGAAAATCCGACGCAACGGGGACGATTAGGATCTCGGCCTCTTCACCTCCGGCTAGCTCAAGGAATTTCTTAAGTATGCGCCGCTCGTTATATTTGTCTTCTGCCCCGCCTATCACCAGCAGATGCCCGCCAATGATCTCGCGGTCGTGCGATTCACTCATAAAATTGGTCAACGTATTGTAAACGAAAAATTATCGAAAAGTAAGCCATCCGCCTCACCGTACATTCCGAAGGATCGGCTTCATTATGCACGGTGTTCCTGATGTTCCAATTGTTCTCCTACGTTATGGATCTCCTGTAGGCTGCGGACGGCCACACCCGGCGATTCGATCTTCATTCCAATGGCTTCTACAAGGGCTTCGGCTCCGGTCATTGTTGTGACGCAAGGGACGTTGTACTGCAGAGCCGCCTTGCGGATCGCTTGTTCATCGTAACGCGAAGCCTTTCCGAGCGGTGTATTGATTATTAGGGCGATGTCCCCTTGCCGTATCAGATCGGCAATGTTCGGCCGGCCCTCATTTACTTTGAAGACGCTTTCGCATTCCAGGCCGACCTCACGCAGACGGATCGCCGTGCCGTGTGTTGCGACCAGGTCAAATCCGAGTTTCTTGAGCCGCCGTGCAAGAACGACCGCAGTTCCCTTGTCACTGTTCGTCACCGAAATGAACGCTTTGCCGGCAAGCGGAAGCCTTAAGCCCGCCCCCTCCATTGCTTTGCCATAAGCCTCGCGGAATGTTGCCCCAACACCCATTACCTCGCCGGTGGAGTGCATCTCCGGGCCGAGTATAGGGTCGACACCGGCGAATTTCTTGAACGGAAAAACGGGAGATTTGACGAATACCTGCGGAACCTTTAAGACCTCAGGTAAATTGAATTCCGCCAACTTCTTGTCGCCCGCCATTACGATCGAGGCGATCTTGGCGATTGGCACTCCGGTCGCTTTTGCGACAAACGGAACGGTCCGCGAAGCCCGCGGATTGACCTCGAGGACATAAACGCGGTCGTTCTGAACGGCGTATTGGATATTCATCAGGCCTTTTACTTTAAGGCCATCCGCCAGCATCCGGGTGTAGTGCCGGATGGTTTCGAGGTGCTCAACGGCGATGCGTTGCGGCGGGAGAACGCTCGAAGAATCGCCGGAGTGAATGCCGGCTTCTTCGATGTGCTCCTGTATGCCTGCGATGACCACAGCCGATTCATCCGCCAGAGCATCGACATCTATCTCGGCCGCACGTTCGAGAAACTTATCGATCAATATCGGCTTTTCGGGGGACGCATCGACCGCTGTACGCATGTATTCGTCAAGCGATTGCTCATCATAAACGATCGCCATCGCACGCCCGCCAAGCACAAAGCTCGGCCGCACCACGACCGGATAACCGATCTCGTTAGCGATCGCTTTCGCCTCTTCGGGTGAGGTCGCCGTGCCGTTCGGCGGCTGAGGAATGTTAAGTTCTTTGAGCAATGAAGAAAACCTCTTGCGGTCTTCAGCCAGGTCGATGGAATCCGGCGAAGTTCCTATTATCGGCACCCCGGCCGCATGAAGTTTGTCCGCGAGATTCAACGGGGTCTGGCCGCCGAACTGCACTATCACGCCTTCGGGTTTTTCGATATCGACGATGTTCATCACGTCCTCAAACGTTAGCGGCTCGAAATATAGACGGTCTGATGTGTCGTAGTCCGTTGATACGGTCTCCGGATTGCAGTTGACCATTATCGTTTCAAAATCCGCATCGCGAAGTGCGAACGACGCATGGCAGCAGCAGTAATCAAACTCGATCCCCTGCCCGATGCGATTCGGCCCACTGCCGAGGATCATGATCTTACGGCGTCCGGTCGGTTCGGCCTCGCATTCTTCCTCGTAGGTCGAATACATATAAGGCGTGAAAGACTCGAACTCCGCGCCGCAAGTATCGACACGCTTGTAAACCGGAGCAATGCCTCTTGAGATGCGGTGTTCTCGAACTTCGGTTTCTAAAGCACCCGTCAAGAATGAAAGACGGCGATCCGACAGGCCGAACTCTTTCGCGGTACGCAGTTCGCTGTCGGTAAAAGAGTGGAGTTCTTTCCCGTACGATGACACAGGCTGCTGTGACAGCGAAGCCTGAAATTCCATTACCTGCGAAAGCTGATCGAGGAACCAGCGGTCGATCTTGGTCAGCCGATGCACTTCATCTCTCGTGTAACCGTTCTGGAGAGCGTATGTGATATATGAGAAACGCTGTGAATTCGGACGCGCTAGCTTTCGCTGCAGTTCTTCATCGGGCACATCGACCAGCCGCAGAGGCTTGACGGCCTCGAGTGAGCGCAAGCCCTTGAACAGCGATTCTTTGAAAGTTCTGCCGATCGCCATCACCTCGCCGACCGATCTCATCTGCGTATCGAGAACGTCCTCGGCACCCGGAAATTTTTCAAAAGCCCATTTTGGGATCTTAGTTACGACGTAATCTATTGTCGGCTCGAACGATGCAGGAGTCTTTTTCGTGATATCGTTCGGAATTTCGTCCAGCGTATATCCGACGGCCAATTTGGCGGCGATCTTTGCAATAGGAAATCCTGTTGCTTTTGACGCAAGAGCGGACGACCGTGATACCCGCGGGTTCATCTCGATGATGCGAACATCGCCGTTATCGGGATTTACGGCAAATTGGATATTCGAACCGCCTGTTTCGACGCCGACCTTGCGTATGCATTTTATCGACATGTCTCGGAGATTCTGATACTCGACGTCGGTCAAGGTCTGTGCCGGAGCGACCGTGATCGAATCGCCCGTATGGACGCCCATAGGGTCGAAATTTTCTATCGAGCAGATGATCACGACGTTGTCGTTCAGGTCACGCATTACCTCAAGCTCAAATTCCTTCCAGCCGAGTATGGATTCTTCGACGAGTATCTGAGAAACAGGCGAGGCGGCAAGACCGTTCTTTGCTATCTCTTCAAATTCTTCCGGATTATATGCCGTGCCTCCGCCGGTTCCACCCAGCGTAAAAGCCGGGCGAACGATCGCCGGATAACCCGTTTGCTCTACGATCCTTTGAGCCTCTTCCCACGTATTCGCAAAACCGCCCTTTGGAGACGGAATGCCAACTTCGTCCATCGCCTTCTTGAAAAGCTCGCGATCCTCGCCGACCTTAATGGCGTCGATATTCGCACCGATCAACTTTACGCCATATTTTTCGAGCACTCCGCTCTCGTAAAGCTCGACCGAAAGATTCAGGCCTGTCTGACCGCCGACGGTCGGCAGCAAGGCATCAGGCCGTTCTTTTTCGATGATCGCCGTCGCGGTCTCAAGTGTGAGAGGCTCGACATAGGTACGATCGGCGATCTCAGGATCGGTCATGATGGTCGCCGGATTGGAGTTCATCAGAACGACCTCGAATCCCTCCTGTTTCAGAGCGCGGCAAGCTTGCGTACCCGAATAATCAAATTCGCACGCCTGCCCGATCACAATAGGGCCGGAACCGATTATCAGGATCTTGCGGATATCATTTCGTCTGGGCATGTTCTAACCGACAGATTATACAAAAAAGCGGCCGCATCGCTGAGGCCGCTGTAAAAGAAATGTTGGATATAGTCGTCAAAATGGCCGCGGTATACGAATGCGGCGCTCGATCTGCTGTCGGCCTGCATCGATCAGTCTGCCTGCGATGACGTTTTCGAGACGGGTCGCGAGCGTGGGATCGACGAGACGCAGCTGTGCCTGGATCTTTTGAGCCTCCTTCTTGTTGCCGCTTGCGAAATAGGATTCGCCGAGGTTGTAGAGGCCAAGCGCATAGCGCGGATCGATCTCTACAGCACGCTTAAGGGTAGCGATGGCATTCTTGAAATCACGCAGGCCGCGGTAACCGGTGCCAAGCTGATTCATTGCGATGAGCCAATCTCGACGAAGTGATAGAGCTGACTGCAAAATTCGTATCGCATCGTCGAATTCGCCAAGGGCGTTATGCGTTGAACCGAGGTTGAGAAAGGCCGCGGCGAGAGTGCGGTCCAGCTCGACGGCCCGAACCAGATAGGTTCGAGCTTGTGCCAGAAGCTGATTCGCCGGGCCTTTGTCGGCAGCATCGATAATTGCATAGCCGGCATTGTAGTAGGCCCATCCGACATTAGAAAATTCAATCCCCGCGGGGCTGATCTCGGCAGCGACCTTTAGTTTTTCCGCCGCATTTGTCCAATCGCCGGCACGTCCGAGCGAATAACCCCAATTCGTATAAAGATCGACGGTTCGAATCGTCAATGAGGCTCTTTGGTAAGCAACACCGGCCTCTGCGAAACGCTCCAACAGCCGCAGTGCGTTGCCCAATTGGAGCTGGATCTCTGCATTCTGAGGCTGGCGTTTGGCCGCATCTTCGAGGGCTGCAGCTGCGTTCTCGCTTTCACCTTTCTCCAGAAAGACATTTCCGATCTCGATCGACGCGGGCGTAAACGAAGGATCGTTCTCAAGCGTCGTCCTATACGCAGCGACGGCCTGATCATTCCGGCCCATTCGGTCGAGGACCTGGCCTCGGTAGAAATTCGCTTCGGCAAAACGCTCCTCAAATTCTGCAGCACGTTCAAATGCGGCTAGGGCCTCCGCGTCTCGGTTTTGCTTGAAATGAAGCAGGCCGCGCAGAAAACGTGAGTCAGCAGTGTCAACGTTTGCGGCATCGGACCTTTGCAATGAGCTTTCAGCTAAGGCCACTTCGCCGGCGTTCAGCCTGATAATCCCGATCCGCGCGTAGAGGATGGCGTGCTCGGTACGCAGTGCAGCGGCTTTTTCATAATTCTCCGCGGCCTTCGATGGCTCACCATTCGCTTCGAGGACTGCACCGAGCTTGGCATAGGCAGCATCATTGGTGCCGTCATGGGTAATCGCTTCTTCGAGAATGGGAATTGCGTCCCGGTCGTTATCATCTCCCGCGATCATGATAGCCTTCGCGGTCATCGCGCTTGAAAGCCCCGTCTGAGCACGCTTGTTCTGGGGATTCGCGGCAAGTGCTGAACGGTAGTTTGCGATCGCTCCGTCAATGTTGTCCTTTGCCAGAAGGTCGTCTGCGGTACGCGTTAGTGTCTGCGAGCGAACCGCGTTCCTGTTCGACGCCGCGACCGTTGTCCGATCAGGCTCTTTTGTTGCCGTGACCCGCCTTTGCTGACTACTACGGGCAACGGTCGTCGCTCCGCGAGCCCCGCGAGCATTCTCGTCGCTTCGTAGAGCTATACGGCCGCCTGCAAGAGCATTCGACCGCTGAGCCCTTGACTGGCGAAAGACGAATACGCTCGATCCGGAAGTCAGGCTCTCCGTTTGGACCAGATCTTGAGTTATACCCGGCCAAATGAAGTTCATCATTGCCGCGATTACGAAAACCGAAACAAAACGTGATGCTGCAACTTTCATAACGTCATTCGATCATGCCCCGACCGCCTCGGGCTCCATAAAGAGTCGTATACCGAATCTCTGTTCGACCGCTGCGGCGACCTTATCGCGAAATGCTATCAATTCAGCGGCGGTTGCTCCGCCGCGATTGATGAGTGCCAGAGAGTGTTTCGTCGAAATGCCCGTGTTCCCTTCAACATGGCCCTTTGTGAAACCGCTTTTTTCGATAAGCCACGCAGCCGGGACCTTTACGCCGCCCTCGGCCACAAACGACGGAACGTCGCCAAATCGGTCACAAAGCCTCTTATGATCCTCGAGAGATACGACAGGATTCTTAAAAAAGGAACCAAGACTCCGCGAATTTGGATCTGAAGGATCTACGACCATAGATTTTCGACGTCGTAGCCGCATGACGGCTTCGCGAAGCATTAGCGGCGTCATCTCATTGATGCTCGCCTCGATCTCACGCCTAAGTTCCGGGTATTCGGGCAGTTCGGGTCTTCCCGATCTTAGGCGAAAGCGTAACGATAGCACCACGTACTTCCTAAGAGCGATAGTATTGAAAATGCTTTGACGATACGAAAATCCGCAATCGGCATTCTCAATCTCAACGACCCGCAGTGTTTCGCGGTCGAGGCAACGCACAGAAACGATCGTCTGCGAAACCTCTTGGCCATAAGCTCCTACGTTTTGGATCGGAGTTCCGCCAACCGTCCCCGGAATACCGCTCAAGCATTCAATACCGGCAAGGCCTCGCTCAGAACACATTGAAACGAGTCCATCCCACTCTTCACCGGCTGCCGACGTGACCGCAACAGTGCTGCTGTCAAGCTCTTCAAACACGACACCGGAAGTCGATATCTTGACTACAAGTCCGTTAAACCCATCGTCGCCGAAAAGAATGTTGCTGCCGCCCCCGAGGATGAAAACCGGCACCCCGGCCTCATTGGCCCACCGCAATGCCCCTATGATCTCGTCCTCACTCCGCGCTTCAACAAAGAAACGGGCGGGCCCGCCAATTTCTATGGTCGTATACTGGGCGAGGGGTACGTCCTTTTGCACTATCAGATCGTTATATCAAATGACCTTAGCAAGTTTGGCTTCCTGCTCAACCCGTATCGCATCGGCCGGAGAAAGCGGCCGCAGAATTTCGAGGACCTTTCGCACCTCTTTGCCGTTCTTTCGTTTGATCTCAGAATAGCCGAGGCTCGAGAGTGCCGGAATATTCTTCGGGTCGAGCTCCAGAACACTACGGAACATTTTTGCCGCTTCGTCAAAATTGTTGACCCTGAAATACGCTGTTCCGAGTGCGTATCGGGAAAAGATCCAATCCGGTTTCCGCTGTACGACCGGCTTGAGAGAGTCGATCGCACCGCGAAAATCGTTCATGTCAATTTGAACTGCGCCCAGATTCTGGAGTATCGCGTCAGAGATTTGCGGCGCTCCTGCTAACGCCCGCTCCAATGCAGCTTTGGCCTTTTCAAGATTTGGTGCCGCAGCGGTCGGGTTACGCTGATTCAGATCCATACGCGCGGCGTTGTAATATGCCCATCCAAGATTTGCTACATCGACCGGGTTGTTCGCAAGATCGACCGCCTGTTCCATGGCACGTACAGCAGCTCCCCATTTACAAGGTTGGAACTTCCTGATCGCCTCGTCACATTGCGCTCCGATGACGTAACCCAGCTTACTGTAAAGGTCGGCGGCCGTGTCTTTCACGAAGTCCGGCTGCTGCGTGTAGAAAGTCGCGGCCAACCGATAATTGACCTCAGCATTTATGAAGTCATTCGTCTGCCGATACGAATCTGCGAGACCTGCGAAAACTTCCCAACTGTCGTTCTTCAATTTCGCAGCCGCTTTATATGCCTCGACGGCTTCACGGAAATTGCCGAGTTCAACATGTGCTTCTGCCAGACCGACCCAGGCGTCATAATAACCGGGCCTGAGAGCAACGGCCGCCTGATATTCGGAAATGGACTCAGCGGTGCGTTTCATCGAGACGAGAAGCTCGCCTGTAAAGAACGGCGTTTCGGGCCGTGTCGGGTCGAGCTCTCGAGCCTTTCGGAATGCCGCGAGGGCTTCCTCGTTACGGTTCTGCGACCGTCGGATCAAGCCGAGGAAGAATTGCGTTTCTGACGAATTCGGCGAGAAAGTGAGCGCCTTCGTCAAGAGTTCATCGGCCTTGGCGATCTCGCCGGTCTGATAATACAGAATACCGAGCGGGACGAATATCTCTGTCAGGTCCTTGTTGCTCTCGAGCGATCGTTCGTAATTAGCGATCGCTTCGTCGAGCATGTCAAGTTCGACGTAAACCTCGCCCAGGCCGAAATATGCCGCCGAATTTTTCGGGTCGAATTTCAACGCCTCGAGGAACATCGCTTTCGCCTGCTGGGCCTGATCTTTTAACAGCAGGTCATTTCCCTTGATTGCGAGCGCTTCGCTATAACCGCCCTTTGCAGCATCGTTGGATTCGTCGAGACTGACCGAATCGCGGAAAAACTCCAGAGCTTTGTCGTAATCACCGTTATTGACGTAATACTCGCCAACGCCTGCAAACAACTTCGACGCTTGGGCCGCAGGCAGCGTCCGGTAATTCTTCGGAAGCCGATTCGGATCGATCACATCTGATTTTGCTCGGGTCGGGTTTACGCGGGCAATCGTCTCATACTGCCGTCTGATCTTTGCGGCAGTTTCCAGCTGTTGGTTCTTGGTTCTCGAAGGCCGTGCAACAGACGCCGCAGGACGCTTTGCGACCCTTGACGAGCTTCGAAAAACAAATACGCTTGAACCGCCGGTTAGGCTGCTCGTAGGCACAAGGTCCTGACCATTGGACGCAACAGGCTGGAGAAGTACACAAGCCGCCAAAGCGGCCGTTAAAATGAATTTAGAGCAAGAATTGAGATATCTCATCGATCGCAGGCAGCAGTAGCAAGATCGCGCGTTCTAAGTATAGTCCAGCTTTGTGATGCGGGAAACATATATTTCCGTTTTCCGCATTCTTGCCCTTTCAACTTTCGTAAGATAGATTTAAAAGTTACCAATAGTTTATGAACCTGCTCCTAGTGCTTTACGTAGAACGACGGTACAAAGTTGCCCTCGTGCGCAAAGGCCTAGCGCAGAAGATCTTATTTTGACAAGAAGGAGAAATTGCCGAAAATGAAAGCATTTGCTACTGAGGATATCAGGAATCTGGCTGTCATTGGTCACGGCGACGCAGGTAAAACCCAGCTCGTCAGTTCGATGATCTATGTTGCCGGCGGCGGACGCTGGGGAAAGGTCGACGAAGGAACAACCGTTACCGATTATGAAGATGATTCGATAGAGAGAAAGGTCTCTTTGAACAACAACTTCGCTCACCTTGAATATGCGGACAAGAAGATAAATTTCATCGACACGCCCGGATATGCTGCATTTGTCGCGCACGCCAGGCCCGCTCTCCGCATCGCCGACTGTGCGTTGGTGGTCGTTGACGGCGTTCACGGCATCGAGGTACAAACGGAAAAGACCTGGCAATATGCGAACGAATTTCTTCTGCCCCGCTTTATGGTCATCAACAAGCTGGACAAAGAGCATTCTGATTTCGGTCACGCTCTTGAGACCGCGACATCGAGCTTTGCCCGCTCGATCGTTCCGTTCACTCTGCCGATCGGATCGGAAACAAATTTCAAGGGCATTGTCGATGTCGTTCATCAAAAGGCCTACGAATTTGACGACAAAGGAAAAGCAAAGGAGATACCGATCCCCGAAGAAGGCCGCGACATTTTTGAGCGGACCCGTGAAAGGCTGGTCGAGATAGTTGCCGAATCAGACGACGCTCTGATGGAAAAGTATTTTGAGAACGGCACTCTTGACGAGGACGAGATATATCCGAACCTGGCAAAAGCGATCGCCAGCAGCAAACTCTGTCCTGTGTACGCAGTCTCCTCCACAAATTTGGTAGGAATTCAGATCTTACTGGATCACATTGTCGAATTCGGCCCCAACCCGGCGACACACGAAGCAGAGTACGGGTTCAAGGACAACGACATGGAAGGCGACCGCGTCACCCGCAAATACAGTAACGAGGAGCCGTTCTCGGCTTATGTTTTCAGAACCATCGCCGATCCGTTCGCAGGCCGCATAAGCGTGATGAAGGTCATTTCCGGCAAGGTCGCCGCGGACGCGACGATATTGAACAGCACCAGGGACACTGCGGAGCGGCTCGGAGCCCTGTACTTGATCTCCGGCAAAACGCTCGACAAGGTGCAGGAAGCCAATACCGGCGACATTATTGCGGTGGTAAAGCTGAAGGACACACAGACCGGTGATACGCTCTGTGACAAGGCGAATCCGATAGTTTATCCGCCGGTCGAATATCCCGAAGCGGCTATCGCATTCGCGATCGAGCCGAAATCGCGCGCCGACGAGGACAAGATCTCAGTCGCACTGCACAAGATCTTGGAAGAAGATCCGTCGCTTCATTTCGACCGTGACGCCCAGACCAAAGAGTTCATTCTTTCAGGTTCGGGCCAGCTTCACATTGAAACGGTCGTCAAGAAGCTTGCCGACCGATATCACGTCGAGGTCGCACTGCATCCGCCTAAAGTACCCTACAAGGAAACCATTACCGCCACCGCCGAGGTTCAGGGCCGCCACAAGAAACAGTCCGGAGGCCGCGGTCAATTCGGCGACTGCAAGTGCATATTTGAACCGATGGAGCGCGGTGCCGGATTTGAATGGGTCGACAAGATCTTTGGAGGCGCGATCCCTCAGAATTTCCGACCGGCAGTCGAAAAGGGCATCATCGAGGCGGCCGCGAACGGAGCAGTTGCCGGCTATCCGTTGGTCGATTTCCGCGTGACTTTGATCGACGGAAGCTATCACACCGTCGATTCCGACGAGCATTCATTCAGGGCAGCCGGACGAAAGGCTTTCCGTGCCGCAATGGAAAAGGCTAAACCCACGCTGCTCGAGCCAATAATGGATGTCGAGGTTTTCACACCGCAGGAAGTTTCCGGCGACATCATGGGCGACCTGAATTCCCGCCGAGGCCGCGTCGCGGGAATGGAAATGCGCGGAAAACAGCAGGTTATCAAGGCCAAGGTTCCGCTGTCTGAAATGCTCGATTACCAGTCGAAGCTGAATTCGGTAACGCAGGCACGCGGTTCGTATCATATGCAGTTTTCGCATTACGATCCGCTGCCCGGCAACCTCGCACAGAAAGTGATAGACGAGGCAGTCGCCGCAGGGCGCGTCCGAGCACACGAGGATGACGAATAGGATTCTTGTGACCCAATGAATGGGCTCGCTTGAGCCCGTTCATCTTTTTTCTAAATTTGATCGATCAATGGAGTATTTATGAAACGATCCTTAATTCTTGTTTTTTTACTTTTTGTTTTTGCTGGTTTCGCTGCTTCTTTTGCGGAAGCTCAGCAGCGGCCGCCTTTGCCGCGGTTGAGTCCGCGAGCGTCAATAATGCAGATCATTGGCACGACAGAGGTTACGATGTCGTACGGCAGGCCTTCTGTTAGAGAACGTGTGATCTTTGGTGAGTGGCCGGAAAAGATCGAAGGTGAGCAAACACTTGATGATGGCCGTGTACGTCCACCGGGTGCTCCGGTAGTCGCATTTGGTCACCTTTGGCGCACGGGAGCTGACGAGGCGACCCTATTTACGGCAAACGATGACGTGCTAATTAATGGTGAGTTGTTGCCGGCCGGGCGTTACAGTTTTCATACGATCCCGGGGAAAGAAGAATGGACACTCATTTTCAACAAAGACGAGGGCCAGTGGGGCAGCTTTTCCTACGACAGGTCGAAAGACCAGCTTCGGGTAAAAGTGAAACCGGAATGGCAAACGGAGAGTAAGGAGTTTCTATATTTCAGATTTGCCACGGTAAAAGACGACACTGCGACCGCCTATCTGCGTTGGGAAAAGGTCAAAGTACCTTTCACTGTCAAGGTCAAAGATGTGGTCGGCTCTACGATCAAACGTCTCAAAACCTATGCCGAGACTGCCGGAGCCGGCGATGCAGGACCGTGGATGACTGCGGCCGGTTATGCTCGAAATAACAAGCAGCCCGAGCAAGCAAAAGCCTGGTTCGAAAAGGCATGGGAACTGAACGAAGCCTCTATCGCAAGGGGAACGACATATCAAAACCTCTCCCGCAAAGGCAATATCCTGCTTGGCCTTGATCGTCGTGCCGAGGCGATCACGGCTCTCGAGGCGGCTCTCGCTAAAGGCAAAGAGGAAAAGATCCGAGCGAATGACCTCGAAGCGCTTGAGAAACGAATTGCAGATCTAAAGGCCGCTAAATAGTCAGATTCCGATCTATGATAGACGGCCGTGGCTGAAAGGCCGCGGCCGTATTTATTTCAATAACGTCCCTGTGATGCCAAGCCGCAGCGAATAGACCGAGTCCGCCGTCGCCACAAACAGATCGCCCCCGCGGTTAAAGCAAAGTCCCACAATTTCCGGCCCGCTGACAAAAAGCTCGGCATTGCGGGATGCGGCGTCAATACGATAGATACCTCGTCTGCCGCGATAGCATGCCGCGACGTATAGGTTGCCATTCGTGTCGAAAGCAAGTCCCTGTGGCCGGCCAAAGCCGGTGAAATATTTGGAAACTTCGCCGTCCGGCTCAATGACATAGACCGAATCATGGCTGGACAGCCCAGGCGATGTTGCATAGAGATTCTTGTCAGGGCCGAAAGCAAGGTGAAACGCCGCCACCGACGGTTCGATCTCTGCAAAGATCTCATTATCCCCATATTCCCAAACACGATAGATGCGGCCCGAACGGTCGCCGACATAAAGCGTGCCGCGGTCGTCGAATGCAAGGCCCGTCGCGATGCCAAGGTTTGCAGAAAATACCGTCGATAGACCTTCGCGGCCCACGGCAAGGACCTCTCCCATTGCCCTGTTGGAAACGAAAAGTTCTCCTTTAGGACTGAACGCAAGGCCTGTCGGATTCAAAATGCTTTCGGGAAACACTTCAATTTTCCCGTCCGGCTCGACGCGGAACAGCGTTGCCGGCAATTGCTCGCCCCTCCGTCCCGAGTTGGTGACTATCAGCGAATCATCGGCTGGGTCAACCGCAGGATTTGCCACGATATGCATGCCGCTTGCAATGCGTCTGCCGCACCAGATATCAAAAAACGGACTGTCTGGCCCTGCCGGAACAAGCTGGAGCCGACATATGCCATCAGCGGAAACCGAGTCAATAAATGCTTCGCTGGTCGGCAGATCGACAACAATTCGGCTCGAAGATGCTGATCTGACAAAGCAAGCATGTCCATTTGCCTCAACCGAGATTTGAGCGCTGCCTTCGGAAACAGACGCAGAAACTTCGATCACCAACTCGCCACCGGGAACAGCGAGCTTTGGACTGACGTTCTTTATCTCAGAGATATTGCTCTGCATTAGAGTTAGATTCTACGGCGATGCGGGTGGCGTGTCCATAAAGGACGAAACCTATATACCGGCGTTAAAAAAATTGATTGACCGAGAGTGTTGTTCCCCGTTAAACTTATTAATACTTCAGCCGCCGCGATCCTACAAGCGGTTTCCGGCTCCAGTAAGGCTTTCTCACCTATGTCAACACGGATAGATGACCTTCTAAGAATGGCGATGAGCTTCGGCGCATCGGACCTGCATTTACGCGCGGGTTCATACCCGGTGATTCGCGTAACCGGCGAACTGAAGCCGCTGTCGGGCGTGAGCCCGCTCACACAGGACGAAACGCTCGAAATGGCTTTCTCGATGATGTCCAATCGTCAGAAACAGCATTTCAAAGAAGCTTTTGAGGTCGATATCGGTTACGGCATCGCGGGATTGGGCCGATTTAGGGTCAACATATTTCAGCAACGCAATTCCATAGGCATTGTGGCCCGCGTCATTTCTGATTCCATCAGAGGATTTTCGGAGCTTGGCCTGCCGCCGATCTTGTCAAAGATCGCGGACGAGCGCCGGGGATTGATCCTGGTCACAGGAACCACCGGTTCGGGAAAATCTACGACTCTGGCAGCTCTCGTCGATCATATTAATCAGTCCAGGAATTGCCATATAGTCACCATCGAGGATCCGATCGAATTTCTGCACAAAGACAAACAGTCTTTTGTAACGCAGCGGGAGGTCGATGTCGATACGCGGTCGTTTGCTGAGGCTTTGCGTGGGTCGCTTCGTCAAGACCCTGATGTCATTCTCGTAGGCGAAATGCGCGACCTTGAAACGATCGAAACCGCTCTGGTCGCGGCCGAGACCGGGCACTTGGTTTTGTCAACGCTTCACACTCTCGATGCACCGGAAACGCTAACTCGTATCATTTCAGCATTTCCGCCATACCAGCAGAAATCTATCCGGATCCAACTTGCAGGCCTGCTTCGTGCTGTGGTTTCACAGCGATTGATGAAATCTGCAAAAGGAAACAGCCGCATTCCGGCCGTCGAGGTACTCGTATCGACGCCGTTGATACGCGATTATATTCTCCACGAAGACAAAACCGCATCCATTAGAGATGCCATCGCGGCGGGAACATCGCAGTACGGAATGCAGACCTTTGATCAATCCCTGTTTTATCTTTACCAATCCGGCCTTATTACACTTGACGAGGCCCTTCGCGGCACGACGAACCAAGACGAGTTCCGCCTGCGGCTTGCCGGGATCAGCAATACGACCGCATCCGCAAAGGAAGAGATGGAAAGATCGAGCGGCGTGGCGTCGATCACCGAGGTCATTACCCGAAACTAAAAAGCCGACAAACGTTTGTTTTTCAAGGATTTTCAGGTTTTCGCCTTGACACAAGGCCGAGCCCGCGTGTAGATTTTAGCTTTACCTATCCTCGTCGAAGGTAGCCCGATGAGTGACGGTCCAAGGCTGTCATATCATCTGGACAATTTTCGATTGATGAAGATAAAGTTCGTATGGCCGCAAAAGGCGGGAAAGGTAGAGAAAATAGGACGATAAGTTAATAAGGAAGTTATTGAACGCGTAAATGACAAACGAGGCAACTAAGGACGCAGAGGAAACGGCGACGGCCGCAACCCCGGCGGAGACAAACCCCACGAACGGCGAGACGCCGCAGGCACTAAACACCGAACCGAAAGCTAGCGAAGTTAGTACGGATCCAGCACCGACGGCGACAGAGGAAGCTGTTGCTGCCGCATCTCCGGCGATAAATGCTACCGAAGACCCGGCATCGTCCGGCGATGTGGATTTCGGCGCAATTCTTGAACAATTCGAATCTGAACAGAAGCTCTTCTATTCGGGCGAGATGGTCAACGGAACAGTGGTCGGAGTATCGGACCGCGGTGTTTTGGTAGATTTCGGCTACAAGTCCGAAGGATTCGTGCCGTTGGAAGAGTTCACAGGTTTCGATGGCACTGTGAACGTTCAGGTCGGCGACAAGGTCGATGTGGTAATCAAAAGCATCCACTCCGGCGATGGAGCACCTCAGCTTTCCCGGCAGGACGCACTTGGACGAAAGGTCTGGGACGAGATCGAGACCGCGTATCGCGAAGAGCGTCCGATCGTCGGCAAGATCGTCGACAAGACCCGTGGCGGACTCAAGGTTGACCTGAATGGCGTCGAGGCTTTTTTGCCGGGTTCGCAGATCGATTCGCGGCCCGCAAGTTCACTCGATTCATACATCGGGCAAGACATCGAAGCGAAGATCATTAAGTTCAGCCGTCGGCGAAACAATATCGTTCTTTCGCGCAAGATCCTCACAGACGAGGTCGTGAACGCGCAGAAAGAAGAAACTCTCTCAAATATCGACGTCGGATTCGTAGTTGAGGGAACCATAAAGAATCTGACCGATTACGGCGCATTTGTCGATATCGGCGGTATCGACGGCCTGCTGCACGTCACTGATATGTCGTGGGGCCGGCTGAATCATCCCAGTGAGATGTTCAAGCCCGGCGATCATATTCAGGTAAAGATCCTCAAACTTGACCGTGAAAAGGACAAGATCTCGCTCGGATACAAACAGCTCCAGCCCGATCCCTGGTCAACAGTGATCGAGGTATATCCGGTCGATTCAAAGGTACAGGGTACCGTTTCGTCGGTCACAGAATACGGCGTATTCGTTGAACTCGAGCCGGGCGTTGAAGGCCTGGTGCACGTCTCAGAGGTTTCGTGGTCGCGAAGAGCACAAAGCCCGAAGAAGATGTTTCAGAAAGGCCAGCCTGTCGATGTTCAGGTCTTGGGCGTAGATACCGTTGAACGCCGTATAAGCCTGGGAATGAAGCAATTCCAGGAAAATCCGTGGGACCGCGTTGACGAGAGATTCCCAATTGGTGCCCGAGTCAGCGGCAAAGTTCGCAATATCACTGACTTCGGAGCTTTCATCGAGTTGGAAGAAGGGATAGACGGCCTTGTTCACATTTCGGATCTGACCTGGTCGAAAAAGATCAAACATCCGAAAGACCTTCTCAAGAAGGATCAGGAAGTCGAAGCTATTGTCACCAGCATCGATAAACGCGGACAGCGGCTTTCTCTGTCGATGAAAGATCTGACCCCGTCTGCTTGGGAAGGCTTTATTGCCACCCATCGCCCGGGCGACGTGGTAAAAGGCAAGGTTTCTCGTTTTACGAATTTCGGCGTTTTCGTCGAATTGGGTGAGGGACTGGAAGGTCTTTGCCACATTTCGGAACTGTCCGACGAGCGTATTGAAAAGGCCGAGTCTGTCGCAAAGATCGGGGACGAGATGGAGTTCAAGATACTCCGTATTGAGCCCGCCGATCAAAAGATCGGTCTGTCCCATAGAGCGGTCGGCAAGGAAGACGAGCCGATCGTCGATACGCGGATCTATACTTCTGAAGCGAAAGGCGGAATGGCTTCGCTCGGAGAACTTGCGAAGTTGAAATTTGGTAACGCTGAGGAAGAAGCACCGGTTGAGGAAAAGCCCGCAAAGGCCTCCAAAAAGAAGGAAAAGGCCTCCGAGGTGGCTGCGGACGAATCACCTGTTGAAGCCGAATCTGCGGCTGAAGACGCGGCTCCGGAAGAAGCGGTTACAACTGAAGAAGCTGCAACAGCAGACGAAGTTTCTTCAGAAGAAACCGTGACTGAACAAACGCCGGCAGCAGAGGATGCTTCTGAAGAAGCAGCGGAAGCTCCGGAATCCGCATCAGCCGACGCTGACGGCAATGCCGAAGAAGCTGCGGAGGCTTCAGAAATTGCAGCGGAGGAAAAGTCAGCAGAACCTTCGGACGCGACCGAGGAGCCTGGAGACACTGAGGAGAAAGAAGAAGAAACCGCGTAATGACCGGCACCCGTATTTGGCCGTCTCCCCTTCTGTATTAGGTACAATTTATGACCAAAGCCGATCTCGTTGAACAAGTAGCCCGCGAAGCGGAAATGACCAAGAAGGATGCTGAACAGCTCGTTGAGATCATTTTTGACAGTATTACGGAATCGCTGAATAAGGGTGAAAAGATCGAACTTAGAGGATTTGGCAGCTTTCGCGTTCGAGAAAGAAATTCGCGCAAAGGCCGCAACCCTAAGACCGGCGAAGCTGTAGACATTCCCGCAAAGCGTGTCGCCTACTTCAAGCCCGGAAAAGAACTCAAGGACTTGATAAACCGCGACTGAGTTCGATTCTCATATGGACATTCTCTGGAGCCCCTGGCGGTACGACTACATCAAATCAGACAGCCCGACACCTTCGTCGGGCTGTGTTTTTTGTGATGTTCTTTCCAATAGCCTGTCCGACGATGAAAACTTCATTCTCTCACGCGGCGAATACAATTTCGTCATCTTAAATATCTACCCTTACACGTCGGGGCATCTCATGGTTGTACCGTTTGCCCATGTGGACCTGCCGGAAAACGCCGGAGAGGCTTCAACAGCTGAAATGATGAAAATGGTCGCCCGATGCCAAAAAGCTATCAGGCAGGTTTATGCTCCGGACGGCATCAATATCGGAATGAATCTAGGAAAGGCTGCCGGTGCGGGCGTTGCGGATCATTACCACATGCACCTGCTGCCGCGGTGGATCGGTGATGTCAATTTTATGACTGCCATAGGCCAAACGAGGACCATTCCGGAAACCCTCGTCGATTCCTACAACAAATTGAAAGATCATGTTTGACGACTAGTTTGTCTTTGCGTCAGCCCTTGTCGGTTCTTTGGTACGGTCAAACGCCTCATCCTCTATCTCGCCTCCCGGAGATACCGGGATGTCTTTCGGATCAGCATATTTGAATCCCCGCTCCTCAGAATCCATCAATTCCGCGAATTTGAACTGCCCCGTCGACGGGGGAACGTAGCCGGGATAGTCCACCCGCGAGTGATGCATTGCGATCAATGATTTGATCATCGACTCGCGTATCTGTGTCAGTTCGCGCAGCGTCAGATCACATTCATCCAACTGGTCGTCGCTCAGGATCGCGTCGATGATCTTGGTGACTATGAACCTTATGTTTTCCGGTGTCGGTTCCGCAAGGCTACGAGCTCCCGCCTCGCAGGAATCCGCGATCATCATTATCGCCGCCTCTTTGAATTGAGGTTTGGGGCCCGGATATCGAAAATCATTTTCCGAGATCTCCTCGTCCGGCAACGCCTGAGCCTGGGCCTTCTTAAGGAAATAATGCAGCGTTCGTGTTCCGTGATGCTGCGGGATGAAGTCAATTATCCGCTGCGGCAACCCCATCTCCTTAGCGAGTTTTGTACCGTAATTGACGTGGCTGATGATGATCTTTGCACTCTGTGTCGGCTTCAAACGGTCGTGCGGATTCCTGCCAAGCTGATTTTCGACGAAATGTTCGGGAGCGGCTGTCTTACCGATATCGTGATAAAGAGCACCGATCCTCGCAAGCAGGCCGTTTCCGCCTACCACACGGCAGGCGTCCTCGGCCAGCTGGCCAACTGCGTGTGAATGCTGATTGGTGCCAGGCGAGCGAAGAGCGAGCTGGCCCAAGATCGGCAGATCGGCGTTTGAAAGCTCGAGCAGCTTTACGTCAGTAAGTATGCCAAAGAGCGTCTCACAGAACGGAAGCAGCACGGCAGTGACCGCAGCTGTCATTACCCCGCCCACAAGTCCGCAGGCGATCGCAAGCAAAACAGTATTCAATATGAACGGCTGCTGCGTAAATGCGATCATCGCAATGGCGATAAGCGCCCCTGCTCCGCCGATCATCCCGCCGGCAACTGTTACCGTCTGACGGCTACGGTAACGGCCGATGCCGTATACGGCCACGGAAGAAACAAGCGCGGCGAAAACTGCAAATTCAAGCCCTCTGGGAGCCAAGAATCCGGCGATCAACGCATTGAGAATGCCGGTAAATAATGCGGTCGGGCGGTCGGCAAGCAACGTCATCAATAGACTGCCGGTCGCAAACGGGATCGCGAACGCCCAAATGGAAGCGTCGTTCATCGGCGGCCGGGCATTCTGCAGTGCTGTAAATTCTGCAAGACGAAAAAGAACCGCCATCACGGCCGTCTGTATCACGACGACAAAGCCTATCAGTGCGAATGTTTTCTCCGCCGACAACGCTAATCGCGGGACGACGCCTCGATGCTGCACGAACTTCCACGCGACCCAAAACAATGCGGTTATTAGCAGCAGCAGACCGACAAATCGATTTGCCTGACGGGTCCCTGATGTGTAGTTGCGGACAGCCGCGATACGAGAAAGTGTTTCTGCGGTCACCATTTCGCCCGCATCGACGACCTTTTGTCCACGGCGAAGTACGACCGACTGTTGTTCCGCAGAGGCGGCCGCTGTTTCGCGGGCGGCCTCTGTCGCCACGCTGTCATACGAAACGCTAGGCTCGACAAAGATCTCTCCGGCTGAGTAAAAAGCGTTTGCCTCATTCGGCGATAAGCTCTTGATAGCATTAATGCGTTCTTTATACTTCTCGCGGGCAGCTGAAAGTGCCAGCCAACTGCTTGCAGGCATCGAGGCCGTGGTCTGGACATTCGGACGCGAGCGATCGAAGACGAAAACCTCGTTCTGAAAGTACTGCCGCTCTACGTCGTCGTAAATATAGCCTTCAGCTGCCTCGCGGAGTGCCGACCGAACCGCATCGAGCTCGTTTCGGCTGAATTGCCGTCCCGAAAGCACCTTCGCGACCTCGGTTCCTCCGCCGCCTGTCCAATCGAGATCAGCTTTCACGTTCGAGTTAGCCATTCGCGCCGGCTCGTCGGGAGTTGTCCGCCTAAGGCGTTCCCATGCTGACTGGAATCCTTGCACTGCTTGATCTTGCCTGTTGGATTCAAACCTGAATATCGGCTTGACGGTTGCTTTAGCAGCGGATCTGGCTCGTTCAAGGCCGTCAGGATCCTGGAACGTGATATCTGCCGGTGCTATGACCGTCTCGCGGGCGATGTCGCCCTCCTGATAAGCAAAAGAACCGGCCGCACTCCAAAGCGGATTCTGTATTAAAAGCGTTGTAGCAATGCAGAGAAATGCAAATCCCGCCCAGAAGCGTTGATCGGGCGAAAGAGTGGCTATCGGCTTTGTCAGCAGTCCGACAAGCCATTTTCGCCATCGCGTTAGCGGCGATGTTAATTCTCGTATCTGCTTCGTCATACAGATGCGGCGGCCCCGCGGGCTTCGTCCTGCTCGATACCTATGATCTCGGACATTTTCGCAACGAGCGGCCGAAGAGTCCTACGATCAAGCGAAGAAACAGCAGTCACATTGCCAAACTCTCTGGCGAGTTTATCCCGGATCATTTCGACATTGTCAGGGGCGATCAGATCGGCTTTATTCAACACTATCAACTGTCTGATCTCATTGAATTTGAGTTCGGCAAGGATATTATTGACAGAACCGATCTGCTGCATCATCCGCGGGTTTGAAACGTCCACCACGTGAACAAGCAGAGAGCTGTCAGCGATCTCCTCAAGCGTAGCACGAAACGCAGATACGAGAGCGTCCGGCAAGTCTCGAATAAAACCAACGGTATCGTTGATGACGACCTCCTGCTCATAAGGCAGCCGAAGCCTACGTGTTGTCGGATCGAGCGTAGCGAACATCTTCTTTTCCGCAAAAACATCTGATTGCGTCAGAGCATTAAGAAGCGTCGATTTACCAGCGTTAGTATATCCGACCAGCGAAATGATCGGCAGATTTGTCTCAAGACGAGTTCGCCTGCGTTCTTGCCGCTGACGGCCAAGGTCATCAACCTGCCGCTCGAGTTGAGAAATTCTTGTTCGCACGCGACGGCGGTCCGTCTCCAGTTTCGTCTCGCCCGGACCTCGTCCGCCGATGCCGCCCGCAAGACGCGAAAATGCGGAATTTTGACCTACAACCAGCCGCGGAAGCAGATATTTCAGCTGTGCGAGTTCGACCTGCAGCTTGCCTTCCCGACTCTGCGCGCGCTGGGCAAATATGTCCAGGATCAGTTGAGGGCGGTCGATCACCTTCAGCTCCGTTGCCTCAGAAAGCGAGCGTACCTGCGCGGGCGACAATTCGGAATCGAAGACAAGCATATCCGCACCCAGCCTCATCGAACGAACCAAAAGCTCATCGAGTTTACCCTTTCCCAGTACGGTTCGCGGATCGATCTGAGAGCGGCGTTGAATGACCGTATCCAAAACAACGACGTCTGCCGACAAGGCGAGTTCTTTCAGCTCGGCCATTGACTCCTCGGCTTCTTCAATATCCGTGGTAGTTACACCTACCAGGATCGCACGATCCCTGCCTGTATGCCTGTCGCGTGCGGTCAGCCGGACCCGAGCCATCTCATCCTCAAGCGAATTGATCAGCTCAGTGAAATTAACATTCAAATGCGACGGCAATTGCGGCTCAAGGTCCTGATACGGCAATGAATGAACGTTCTTTCCTAAACTTTCCGAATTTGACGGAACAAGATGTGCGGAATAAACAAGACCCGGCTGTCCAGTACGGCGGTCAACCTCGATCGCGGAGATAAGGTCGAGCCTCAGCAAAGCAAGATCCGTATAGTCGTCCTGCGTGAGGCTTTCGCCCATCAAATGGGTGTGAACGCAGCGTATGCCGCGAAACCTGTCCTCAGATGCACGTGCGCGTCCGATGTCCGGGATCTCTATCTGCTTGGCCGTCCCGACCATCACATGCTCTACCTTGCCCTTCCGGTTAATTAGAACTCCTACTTGGCGGCCGATCTCGTGCGAGATCTCGCTTATCTGCCGCGCAAGCTCAGGTGTGATGATCGAATCCGCCGCCACCCTTCGGGTCGCGAGCTTTTCGATCCGCTTAAGTTGACTGTGTTTCAACCCTTTGGTGAAACCTGTGATAACGCCGATACTTATCAGCCTCCAAACCCATATTATAGCAAATCCGTGCAATTCGGGATAAAAACTATCCCTTCGCAGTCTGCCAGCCGATTTCGTGGGACGATCCACTTGGTATTAGAATTCATTTATGCCGGCCCGCACAAAACGTCAAAGTGAGGTGCTTCGTGCCATTGTTCGCGGCGTTGAAGAGAACGGGTACCGCCCATCTTATCAGGAGATCGCGGATGAACTCGGACTGCGGGCAAGGTCGGGGATCGCACGTATCGTTGCCGAGCTGGAAGAACAGGGACTGCTCGAGCGGGATGGTGCTGACGGACATTTCTCGCTGCATCTTACGGATGCCGCTGCATTGGCGTCAAGAGATCTGGTTTCGATACTTTGGCTTGATGAGGAGCGGGACGACCTCTTGATCCCTTCGTTCATGATCGGATATCAAGCGCCGGAAAGGATACGGGCATTCCGCATGCCTGACAGTGCAATGGAGACGGACGGTATTTCGGAAGATGATGTGGTCCTCATCGAACTAAGGCGCTCTGCGAAAGACGGGGACATCATTGTTGCGGCCGCAAACGGCCGATCACCGGTTCTGCGAAGGTATTTTCGAATCGGCGGCGAGGTCGAATTGCGTACGTCGGGCGGTGACACACACAATACAAGCCGCTTCCCATCCAACCTTATCGAGATCCGGGGCATTTATCGAGGATTGCTGAAACCATTCTCGTAAGATCTATTTACGTTCCATCAATCCTGTATATTGCCCGCTCTCGACCCATTTCAGGATCTCAGAAACCCGCCAGATCGGGAACGGGTGTGTCATTCCTGCGTTGATCAGGTCGGCCCAGAACTTGTCGAGTTTGTTCTTATCGTAGTTCTCTTCAAAGTCGCGCGCCTGTTCAAGGAAAAGGCCATAATCGATCTTTGACGCGAACGTGCCGCCGGCGAGCTTCATCATCGTGCGGGCGATAACGTCGGCGTCCTGTGTCACCAGCAATGCCGCACGATCGCAGCTCAATTCCGCACGGCGTGCCCAAGCAAGCAGGGCTCCGGATATTCCGGCAGATACAATGAACTTGATGATCTCGGAGCCGGGAACAAGCCTGGCGACCGAGATATTGGCCAATGCCTCGATCAGCCTTGCGGCGGTGAGATACAACACATGTTCGGCGTGTATATGTCCAACCTCGTGAGCTATGACAGCGAGTGTCTCCTCGTCGTTGAGTCTCTCGACCAATGCGGAATGGATCACGATTATCGGTTTTTCGACGCCGCCCGTGAAAGCGTTCACTAATGGATTCTGCTGCACGTAAAGATCCGGCACTTCGACGCCTAGCGTGTCACATGCGACAACAAGTTTGGCGTGAAGGTCCGGACATTGTTTTGGTGTTACCCTTACAGCACTCGCCATGAATGAAACGCGGATCGCAGATTCTCCTGTCCAAGCTAGCAGTTTCTTCAGCGCGGAATCGACGCCGGGTATCGCTTTGAGGGTTTTGAGTGCTTGACTGTCTTCGGGATGAACATAGTCATGCTTGTTGAGGGCCCCGAACTTTTTATGCGGCTCATTCGAAAGTGGCAGTTTGCACTTACCGCAATTCGCGTCGCGGGCCTGATAGTCGGCTTTTACTGCATTCTTTTGTCCGCAGTATCGGCACTTCACAAAATGCCCCTTCGCTACGTCTGCGGAGTTGTCAGTTGCGTCGTCCTTTTTCCTTGGCATACTTTAAGTTTAGTTAATTGAAAGCGTTATAACAATTTATTCACGGCTCATCGAACAAGCCTTACGACAGTTTCGACATGGTGCGTTTGCGGGAACAGATCCAGCATCGTGAATGCAGATATCATGTAGCCTGCTGCCAAAAGAGTTTTTAGGTCTCGAGCAAGGATCGACGGCTCACAAGACACATATGAGACAGTTCGCACGCCAGATGCCGCCAGATTCGCGATCACGGTCTGTGACGGCCCGCTGCGAGGCGGATCGAGAACGACGGCATCGTACATACCTAGAACGCCATCAGCACAGAAAAGTTCAACATCTGACCTTTGGACATTTACATTGGTCATTCCCGAAAGGTTGGAATTCGCCATTGCATATTCTGCTGAGATAGGGCTGCCCTCGACCGCGTCGACGCTATCGAAATTTTGAGCAAGCGGAAGCGAAAACAGTCCGACGCCGCAATAAAGATCGAGCGCGCGTTCACCGGCGAGCCCTTCGACCGCGGCTGTTACGAGCGGCTCAAGCATCGCAGAATTAGCTTGGAAAAAACATTCGGCCGAATAACGATACTCAAATCCGGAGACGGTTCGGGTCAATTCCGAACCCGACCTAGGGATATCCGGCGAAAACACAACTTTGCCCTGGTCGTCAGCAGAGGCCTCCAATTCTTCCGGGAGGTCTTTTCCAATAAGTTCACTCTTATCCAATACTGAATTCAGTCCGTCAGAAAGTATCGGGCAATGATCGACAACAATTACATTGTCAGATCGGCGGCGTTTGAAGCCCACGGCATCGCGTTCATTGGCGATATGCCAGCGGACACGCGTTCGATAACCGAACTGTTTTGGGCTCTCGACGAACACGGAAAAGTCCGGCATCTCAATTCCGCCTATCCGCCGCAGACAGTCGCGGACGATGTCTGTCTTGGATCCAATTTGTGCCGAATAGCTTAAATGCTGAAAATCGCACCCGCCGCAGACACCGTAATGCGGGCAAAGCGGATCAATACGTCCCGGGCCGCCTTTGATCACTTCTGTGATCTCGCACCATGCAATTTTGCCTTTTCGCCGGGTCACTTCGGCTACGATGACATCGCCGGGAGCGGTCAACGGAACAAATAACGTCATCCCGTCCGCGAATCCGATGCCAAGCCCGCCCGGCACGATGCGGTCAATACTTAGTGTGATACGGTCGCCTATTCCGACCTTTTCGGAACGATCTTTTGGTGCATCAGACATAAAAAAGTCCTAGACGGGGAACGCCCGCATCGTCGCGAAGCCGTTTGATAAGCATCAGGCCGTACGTTTTCTTATAATCTTCCGCCGTCATCGAGGCTTTATATTCACGCAATTGCGAAGCGATTTCCTTTTCAATGGTCTTTAGTTCATTCTTATCCCAATTCTCAAGTATTGAACGCTCCAGCATCCGCTCTATGTCTGCCAGCGTCGCATCTGTCGCCTCTTGGTCATCCGTCATTTCCTCAAGCAGGGCTTTCAACCTGGCCGCCGCCCGCTCGGCGCCGTCACCGAGATTTGGAGACGCAAGCGAACCCAGTGTCTCCGCAGATCGAATGATATGCTCGCGGATCGTCTCGGGCGTCCGCTCCGGCACCGACACCGCTTCACCTGCGTCCTGCCCGGCGTGTGCCCGCAGCCATTCGGAATATTGAGCTTCGATCTCTTCGCGGCAATAAAAAAGGCTCTTTATCGTACGCGTGCCCGGCGGCTGCCGATCGAATACATCAAAGACCGACTCAATGGCCCGGATCACTACGTGCAGCGGTATTCCGCGCTCCTTCCACGACTCGATAAGCGTCCAATCGAGAGGGCTAAGAAACAAATGCTTCCCTCGCCGCCGTACGAACGTTTCCTCGATCTCTGTGAAGTAGTTGTAGTAATTCACGCGAAAACGATAGTTTAGCAGACCGTGAAGCCGTAATCAGCACCGTATCAGCAGACGATATGAGGAAACGCTTTATGATAATCTAAAGCCGTCTATGGCGGAGCGAAAAGATCGATTTACCACATCATCGGGCATAGAATTGCCCACAGACCTTAACCCTTCGAATACGGCTCCGATTGACTACGCCAACGACCTTGGGGCGCCGGGCCAGTATCCATTTACACGCGGCGTCAGGCCAAATATGTACCGCGGCCGTTTTTGGACGATGCGGCAGTATGCGGGCTTTGCCACGGCCGAAGAATCGAACGCCCGTTACCGGTATCTGCTGTCTCAAGGTACGACAGGACTGAGCGTAGCTTTTGATCTGCCCACACAGATCGGACTGGACAGCGACGACCCGCTTGCCGCCGGCGAGGTCGGCAAGGTCGGCGTCGCTATAGACAGTCTGGATGACATGCTGACGCTATTCGACGGCATCCCGCTCGATCAGGTTACGACGTCGATGACGATCAACGCCACCGCTTCAACGCTGTTATGCCTTTATCTTGCTGTCGCAAAAAAGCAGGGCGTACCTTTTGAAAAACTAGGCGGCACGATCCAGAACGACATTCTAAAAGAATATATTGCCCGCGGAACTTACATTTATCCGCCTAAACCAAGCCTTCGGCTGATCACCGATACTTTCAAATTCTGCGCGGCTGAAGTACCGAATTGGAATACGATCTCCATTTCCGGCTATCACATTCGCGAGGCGGGCTCTACCGCCGCTCAGGAGGTCGCATTTACTCTGGCAGACGCGATCTGTTACGTACAGTCGGCAATTGATGTAGGGCTTGATGTCGATAAATTCGCCCCGCGGCTTTCTTTCTTTTTCAACGCTCACAACGAATTGCTCGAAGAGATCGCCAAGTTCCGCGCCGCCCGGCGCCTTTGGGCGCGGATAATGAAAGAGCGTTTCGGAGCTAAAGATCCCAAGTCGATGATGCTGCGGTTTCACACACAGACCGCCGGATCTACGCTGACGGCACAGCAGCCGGAGGTCAATGTCGTTCGCACGACGATACAAGCCCTCGCCGCTGTGCTGGGCGGAACGCAATCGCTGCACACCAACTCACTCGACGAAGCTCTTGGACTGCCGACTGAACACGCGGCAACGATAGCGCTTCGCACGCAGCAGGTCATTGCCAATGAATCAGGTATTGCTGATACCGTCGATCCGCTCGCAGGAAGTTATGCGATCGAGGAACTGACGACACAACTGGAAAAGCTCGCCGCCGAATACATTGAAAAGATCGACGCCATGGGCGGAATGCTGCGCGCGATCGAGGCCGGCTATGTTCAAAGCGAGATCCAGGACGCGGCCTACGAATACCAGCGTGCGGTCGAAAAAGGCGAGGCTATTGTGGTTGGCGTGAACGCGTTCCGCTCAGCTGAAGAACCTATTCCTATCCTTCGCATAGACGAACGCATCGAACGCGATCAGATCGCCCGTTTGAAGGCCGTCCGCGCAAAGCGCGACGCCGCCGCTGCAGCAAGTTCCATCGCCGACATCGAAACGGCCGCCCGCGGTGACGAAAACCTCGCTCCCTTGATCCTAGACGCAGTAGAAAAGTACGTTACGGTCGGCGAGATCAGTAATACGCTCCGCAAAGTTTGGGGCGAGTATCGCGAATCTATAACGGTTTAGCTCAAAAATAGTAGTGACAAACGGCGTTTAACTGTGCTAGCATTGTGCTTGGCGTATTCCTTCTGCGCCTTCTCAACTCTCATTTCCCACGCCCTCACAACGTATGGAAAAACTGAATGACTATCTTCAGCGGCTGATGTCTTCGTGCAGCGATGAACTCCGCCTCGAACCGAACAAGGCACCGTACCTCGTTGCAGAAAATAGTGTGACCGAGGTCTCTACATCGCCGCTTCTCGGCACGCAGATCAGTACAATGGTTTTTCCGCTGATCCCGACCGAGATCGTTACTACATTGCCCGGCAGGGACGAAGTAGAATTCGTCCTGCCGCATAATCTGGGAAATTTCAATTTTTCGATCCAAAAATCTCCCGCCGGATTTGTTGTGACCATTAGACCGCTGATCGGCGACGCCGAAGGCATTGAGTCGGCTTCGGGATCGTCTAAGGCCCTGCCGGCTGAGCCGCCCGCATACATGCCGCACACTGAAACGGCCTCCGTCATTGAGACCTTTTCATCGGGTCCTGAGATCTTTGCCGACTCAAACGATATCTGTGAAAAGGCTGAGGAATATGTACCGTCACCCGAGCCTCCTCCGTCATTCGAACAGATATCTTACGAACTGGAGAGCATCTCTGCCGATCGTGAGAATGGTTCTGTCGACCAGCCCGCGATCCAAACGTTGGACGACCTTCTTGCGGAAGAAGCCCTGACCGCGAGTGAATACACATTCCCCGCAGCTGACGACAAGGTTGACATCGTCTCTGCAAATGACCCCGAGTTTCAAACCGTGTTTTCTGACACCTCCGATTACGAACCGCCGGGGAAACGTAGCGACATTTACGCGGAAGAATATGCGCCGCCGGTCTTCGCAGAGCGACTGACCCGGCAGGAATCCTCTGAACCGGCGACGGCTGCAGCCGGTCGAAAAGCGTCCCAAATGGATGAGCTTTTCACAAAGATGGAAGCCCTAGGCGCGTCGGACCTGCATCTTTCTGTTTCAATGCCTCCGATGGTTCGGAAGGATGGAAAGATGAAACCGCTTGAAGATGGACAGCCAGCATTGACCGATGACGCAATGAAGAGCCTGCTGACGTCGATCATGCCGGCGAAAAATCAGGAAGAGTTTGCCGTCCGCAACGACACGGACTTTGCTTATGAAATTCCCGGCCTCGCACGTTTTCGCTGCAATGTATTTCGCGACCGCAAAGGCATGGGCGGAGTTTTCCGCATCATCCCGACAAAGATCCTGACCGCCGAGCAACTGGGCCTCTCGAAAGCCATCATGGATCTATGTTCGCTATCGAAAGGCCTTGTCGTCGTCACCGGGCCGACCGGTTCAGGAAAATCGACAACGCTTTGTGCAATGATCGATTCGATCAATAAGAATCGCGAGGATCACATTATCACCATTGAGGATCCGATCGAGTTCGTCCACGATAATCAAAAATGTCTCGTTAATCAGCGCGAGGTGCATAACCACACCGATTCGTTCAAAGACGCGTTGCGGGCTGCACTCCGCGAAGACCCGGACATTCTGCTGGTCGGTGAGATGCGAGACCTCGAGACGATCTCGATCGCGATCGAAACGGCCGAAACCGGTCACCTCGTTTTCGGTACGCTGCATACGACGACCGCGGCATCGACGGTTGACCGCATCATCGATCAGTTCCCTGCCGACCGTCAGCAGCAGATACGCGTAATGTTGTCTGAATCGCTGAAAGGCGTCATCGCACAGACGCTGCTGCCCAAAAAGGGCGGCGGCCGCGTTGCGGCACTCGAAGTCCTTATCGTTACGCCCGCGATCAGCAATCTAATACGCGAAGGCAAAACTTTCCAGATACCGTCAGCGATGCAGACCGGAAAGAACCACGGAATGGTCATGCTTAACGACGCTCTTTATGAACACGTCCAGGCAGGCACCGTCGAACCTCGTGATGCGTACATCAAAGCCGTGGACAAAGCCGGCTTTGAGACAATGCTCACCCGCGGCGGGTTCAAGATCTAGATTTAACCTCATTCAAAGCAACAACGGCGGAACGCTGAGTTCCGCCGTTTTTTTTATATTTGATGGGCCGTTGTATCGGAGTGGGAGAAACCGGTTTTCCTCCTTTGGTTTAATTATGAGAGCCGAAGCTGATACAAAGGAAAATACTGCCTTTATCGACCAAGATGCCCGTAAAAACAGGATGGTTGCTTGTGCCGGAGACATCTACGGACGTCGCGGAGACATCTCCGGACGTCGCGGAGACCTCTCCGGGACTCGCGGAGACATCTCCGGAACTTGCGGAGACATCTCCGGACGTCGCGGAGACTTCTCCGGAACACGCGGAGACTTCTCCGGAACACGCGGAGACATCTACGGACCTCGCGGAGACATCTCCGGACGTCGCGGAGACATCTACGGGACTCGCGGAGACCTCTACGGGACTCGCGGAGACATCTCCGGAACACGCGGAGACTTCTCCGGAACTCGCGGAGACTTCTCCGGAACACGCGGAGACTTCTCCGGGACTCGCGGAGACTTCTCCGGAACACGCGGAGACATCGACGGGACTCGCGGAGACTTCTCCGGGACTCGCGGAGACTTCTACGGACGTCGCCGCCGGACCGCAGGCAGCCTTGCCTGCGTCCCTTTGCACAAGCCCGCGCGTCAGCAAGGGCGATAGCGAACCGTCAGTGCAAACGAAAAAACCGCACGCATTCTCTACTCGCGATTCTTTCGTCCACTAAGCTCCGGATATCGCCCTTGCTGACGCGCGGGCTTCTGCAACTATGGCC